>JAYKIS010000037.1:0-72540 GCA_035286125.1 Candidatus Sericytochromatia bacterium | reverse complement strand
TTGCCCTGCCGGAAGCAGGTTCGGCCGAAGCTCCGGATATCGAGGCACTGGGTGAAGGTGCCCTGCGGTCGACTGCTGACCTCAGGCAATATCTGGAGGCCGCCCTCGGAGCGGGCCAGGAGGGTGTGTCCGCAAGTGATGACGGCAGTTTGTCCGCCACCGGCCCGGCGCTCGAGATGATGGGCCTGTGGACAGGTACGGTCGCGGACGACCGCAGCCTGGCCTCGCTCGGAATCGTGGGCATCCGCCTGTCGGCCTGACGGGCACCCACGCCGAAAATCATCCCGGGACCGACTGGGGCACCTCGAGGCAAGGTGCGAGGAAGCGACCGGTATGGGATGCGGGATTGGCCGCAAGTTCCTCGGGCGTGCCCGAACCGACCAGTGTCCCGCCGCCCGCACCACCTTCGGGACCGAGATCGATGAGGTGGTCAGCGCTCTTGATCACGTCGAGGTTGTGCTCGATGCAGACGACGCTGTTCCCTGCATCGACGAGCCGCTGCAGGACACCCAGCAGGCGATCGGTATCGTAGGCCGAGAGGCCGGTCGTCGGCTCGTCCAGGATCAGGACCGTACGCCCGGTGCTGCGACGGGACAGTTGCTCGGCCAGCTTGACGCGCTGGGCCTCGCCGCCGGACAGGGTCGTGGCGGGTTGGCCCAGCTTGATGTAGCCGAGGCCGACGTCGCTGAGCGTCTGCAGCTTCGTCTTCAGTCGAGGCAGGTTCTGGAAGAAGCCCAGCGCCTCGTCGACGGTCATGTCGAGGACTTCCGCGATATGACGACCCTTGAAGGTAATGGTCAGGGTCTCGCGGTTGTAGCGCGAGCCCCGGCAGACGTCGCACGGCACGTAGACGTCCGGCAGGAAGTGCATCTCGATGCGGTTCATGCCCTCGCCACCGCAGGCTTCGCAGCGTCCGCCCTTGACGTTGAAACTGAAGCGCCCCGGTCCATATCCGCGGGCCCGGGCATCGAGGGTCTGGGCAAAGGTATCCCGCACCAGGTCGAACAACCCCGTATAGGTCGCCGGATTCGATCGGGGCGTCCGTCCGATGGGCGCCTGGTCGATCACGATGACCTTGTCGACGTGGTCGAGGCCCTCGACGCCGCGCAGCCCCAGGGGCCGGGGACCCCCATGCAGGTGGTAGCGCAAGGACTCGTGGAGAAGATCGTTGACGAGCGTGCTCTTGCCCGAACCCGAAACACCCGTCACGCAGACGAAACAACCCAGAGGGAACGCGACGTCGAGGTCCTTGAGGTTGTTGCGGCGGCACCCGGCCAGCCTCAAGGCGACCCCGTGCCCCTTGCGACGGTCGGCCGGCACCGGGATCGTCCGGCGTCCCGACAGGTAGAGCCCCGTCCACGAGACGTCATGGGCAGCCACCTCCGCCGGGGTGCCGGCCACCACCACCTCGCCCCCGTGGCGACCTGCGCCCGGACCGATGTCGACCACCCAGTCCGCGGCCCGGATGGTGTCCTCGTCGTGCTCGACGACGAGCACGGTATTGCCCAGGTCCCTCAGTCGGGCAAGCGTGGCCAGCAGGCGGGCGTTGTCCCGCTGGTGCAGGCCGATGCTCGGCTCATCGAGCACGTACATCACCCCGGTCAGGCCACTGCCGATCTGCGTGGCAAGGCGAATGCGCTGGGCCTCGCCGCCTGACAGGGTATTGGCCTTGCGCCCCAGCGTCAGGTAATCGAGGCCCACGTCGAGCAGGAACGTCAGCCGGGCACGGACTTCCTTCAGGATTTGCTGGGCGATGCGAGCCTCGCGTCCCGAGAGGGCCAGGTCCGCAAAGAATCCCTGGGCAGAACGGATGTCCATCGCCGTGACCTCGGCAATGGAGCGACCATCGACGCGCACCGCGAGGACCTCGGGCTTCAGGCGCGCACCCTTGCAGGCTTCGCAGTCGCGCTCGGTCATGTAGGTCTCGAGCTCTTCCTTGACGCGTTCCGAGGTCGATTCGCCATGCCGGCGGGCCAACTGGCGCAGCACACCTTCCCAGCGCGTACGGTAGCCGACCTCTCCAGGCCTGAACCAGCTCTCCCGGTCGACGTGGATGCGCTCGGTGGTCCCCTCGAGAATGACCCGGCGGGCCTCGGTCGGCAGATCGTCCCACCGGGTCTGGACCGACACGCCCAGGTGATGGGCCACGGCCTCGAGCAACTGGCCGTAGTAGGGATTGTTCGATCCGGCCCACGGCGCGATGGCCACGGCCAGCCGCTTGCCGCCGTCGGGCACGATGCGCTCGGGATCGAACTCCATCCGGCTGCCCAGGCCGTGGCACGACGGACACGCGCCGAAGGGACTGTTGAAGCTGAACAGGCGTGGTTCGATCTCGGCGAACGAGAATTCGCAATTGGGACAGGCAAGGCGTTCGCTGAACAGGATCTCCTCGGACTTCGGGGCCTCGCGGGTACCCAGCAGTTCGACCAGCATCAGGCCCTCGCCGCGCCGCAGGGCCTGGCTGACCGAGTCCACCAGGCGTGAGCCCAGATCCGGACGGGCGACCAACCTATCGATGACGACGGCAAGATCGTGCTTGCGATTCTTGTCGAGGGTCGGCAAGGGCCCGTCAAGCTCGATGACCTCGCCATCGAGGCGGACACGGACGAAACCTTCCTTGCGCACGTCCTCGAGCAGTTGCCTGAACTCACCCTTGCGACCGCGCACCAGCGGGGCCAGCACCTGAAAGCGCATGCCCTCGGGCAATTCCGCCAGGCGATCGCTTATCTGCTCGACGCTCTGCGGACGGATGGGGACCGCACACCTGGGGCAATGCGGCACCCCGACACGGGCATACAGCAACCGCAGGTAGTCGTAGATCTCGGTGACCGTGCCGACGGTCGACCGCGGATTGTGCGACGTGGACTTCTGGTCGATGGAGATGGCCGGCGACAGGCCCTCGATCAGATCGACGTCCGGCTTGTCCATCTGGCCAAGGAACTGCCGCGCGTAGGCCGAAAGGCTCTCGACATAACGGCGCTGCCCCTCGGCGAAGATGGTATCGAAGGCCAGCGAGGACTTGCCCGACCCGGAGACGCCCGTGAACACCACGAGCCTGTCGCGGGGAATGTCGAGGCTGACATCCTTGAGATTGTGGGCGCGGGCGCCCTTGACGCGAATGACAGCGGATTGGCCCGACATGCCGTCATGATAGCCCACCTGCTGCACCCGGACCCCGTCCGTACGGATTGTGGCAACACGGCCGTCCGCGTGCTATCGTTTCGGATCGTCCGATGCAGGAGGACCCCCCCGACGTGGCCGAAGCATTGCTCAAGGTTTCCGGTCTCCAGACCCACTTCTTCACGGATGAAGGGGTCGTCAAGGCCGTTGATGGCGTGGACTTCGAGGTCCAGCGCGGCAATATCCTGGGTATCGTCGGCGAGTCCGGCTGTGGCAAGTCGATCACCTCGCTTTCCATCATGCGGCTCGTTTCAGGCCCCAACGGACGGACGGTAGGTGGCCAGATCCTGTTTCAGGGCCAGGACCTGCTGAAGCTGCCCGAACCCGAGATGCGGCAGATTCGCGGCAACCGGATCGCCCTCATCTCCCAGGACCCGATGACCAGTCTCAACCCGGTCCTGACGGTGGGCGAGCAGATCATGGAGGCCATCATCCTCCACCAGCAGGTCGACCGTGCAACGGCCAGGCAACGCGCCATCAAGGCCCTGACCGACGTGGGGATCCCCTCTCCCGAGAACCGGGTCGACGACTATCCGCACCAGTTCTCGGGCGGCATGCGCCAGCGCGCCATCATCGCGATGGCCTTGGCGTGCGAGCCGGACCTACTGATCGCCGACGAGCCCACGACGGCACTCGACGTCACGATCCAGGCCCAAATCCTGGACCTGATGCGCAAGATCCGCACCGAGCGGCAAGCGGCCGTCGTGCTGATCACCCACGATCTCGGCGTCGTCGCCGAGATGTGCGACCACGTCGCGGTGATGTACGCCGGCAAGGTCGTCGAATATACCGACGTCCAGACGCTTTTCGCCAACCCCGCCCACCCCTATACGCAGGGCCTGCTCAAGTCCATCCCCCGGATGGGTGGCAGCAAGGAACGCCTCGTGCCCATCGAAGGCCAGCCGCCATCGTTGGCCCACCTGCCGCCCGGTTGCTCGTTCGCGCCGCGGTGCACCAGCTACCAGCCGGGCACCTGTGACCAGATGCCCCGCTTGACGTCGATCTCCGCGGACCACCAGGTACGCTGCTGGGTCGCGTCTGCCGCCGCCGAGGAGGCCATGGCTCCATGAGCACCACCCCCCTGCTGCAGGTTCGCAACCTCAAGAAGCACTTCCCCATCCATCGCGGCATCCTCTTCAAGAAGCAGGTAGGGGCCGTCAAGGCGGTCGACGGACTCGATTTCGATGTGATGCCCGGCGAGACGCTGGGCCTGGTGGGCGAGTCCGGTTGTGGCAAGTCCACGACGGGCCGGCTCATCCTGAGGTTGATCGAGGCCACGGCCGGACAGGTCACGTTCGACGGCCAGGACCTGCTTCAACTGCCTGCCGACCGGATGCGCGAGATGCGCAAGCAGATGCAGATCGTGTTCCAGAACCCGTACGCCTCGCTTGACCCCCGGATGACCATCGGCGACTCGATCGCCGAACCGCTGAGGGTCCACGGCGTGGGCGACGAGGCTGCCGTGCAGAAGCGCGTCAAGGAGCTTCTGGAACGCGTCGGCCTGTCCCCGACCTACTCGGGCCGCTATCCCCACGAGTTCTCGGGCGGCCAACGCCAGCGCATCGGCATTGCCCGCGCCCTCGCGATCAAGCCGCGCTTCATCGTGGCCGACGAACCCGTCTCGGCGCTTGACGTGTCGGTGCAGGCGCAGGTCCTCAACCTGCTGGACGATCTGCAGGACGAGTTCGGGCTGACGTACCTGTTCATCGCCCACAACCTGGCCACCGTCCAGCACATCAGCGACCGGGTCGCCGTCATGTACCTGGGCAAGATGGTCGAACTCGGCACCTCGGACCAGCTCTACGCCAATCCGAAGCACCCGTACACCCAGGCCTTGCTCTCGGCCGTGCCCGAGCCGGATCCGACGCTCAAGCGGGAACGCGTCATCCTGCAAGGCGACATCCCCAGCCCGGTGAATCCGCCCTCGGGTTGTCGCTTCCACACGCGTTGCCCCGTGGCCATCGACCGTTGCCGCGTCGAGGACCCTGCCTTCGTCGACACCGGCTCCGGCCACATGGTGGCTTGCCACCATCACCCGGCCGTGACGTTGCCGATGGCCGGCCTTCCGGGCTCGGTCGCCTGACCCGCGGTCCTTGCCCGTCCCTCCCCCACCCATGACCGTCCGGAGCACCACCCCCGCCATGCGCCGCGTCCTGCCTTCGCTCCTGTCCCTCGGCCTGCTCGCCGGCTGCGCCGGCAAGGGGGGCGACCAACCCGCCAAGACGGGTGGTCCGGAAGGCGGCGCCATGGCACGGACCATCGTCATCCACAACCAGCAGGAGCCCGAGACCCTGAACGGGGCCATCTCGAGCATGATGGCCACCGTCGATGCCATCACGCCGATCATGAGCGCACTCATCACCGTCAACGACAAGATGGAGTACATCGCAGACCTGGCCGAGACCGTGCCCACGCTCGAGAACAAGGGCACGGTCTCGGCCAGGAGACCGTGCCCACGCTCGAGAACAAGGGCGTCAAGCTCGAGGGCAAGGGCATGGCCGTGACCTACAAGTTGCGCAAGGCCACATGGCACGACGGCAGGCCCGTGACCTCGGATGACGTCAAATTCACATGGCAGGTCTATCAGGACCCGGCGGTCAAGGTGACCAGCCGTGATGGTTACGACAAGATCAAGGCCATCGATACCCCGGACGCCCAGACCGTCGTCGTCCACTTCAAGGAAATCTACGCCCCCTACCTGGGGCTGTTTGGCGGCATCTTCCCGCGACACCTGCTCGAGGCGGACCTCAAGAAGCAGGACAAGCCCGGCGACAGCCACTTCAACCAGTCGGCATGGAACCGCGCCCCGGTCGGATCCGGAGCCTTCAAGTTCAAGGAGTGGGTGCCCGGCGACCACATCACCTACGAGGCGAACCCGGCCTACTACCGCGGCAAGCCGAAGGTCGAGACCATCGTCTTCAAGATCATTCCGGACGAGAACAATGCCTACACCCAGTTGCAGGCCGGGGCCATCGACATCTACCAGAGCGCCGCGCTGACACAGTACGACCAGCTCAAGCAGATGTCCGGCGTCGTGATCCATGAGACGCCCTCCCTCTCCTACGAGCATCTCGACTTCAACCTCGCCAATCCCGTCCTGGCCGACGTCAAGGTCCGTCGTGCCATCTCGATGGCCATCAACCGCGAGGAGATCTCGGCCAAGATCTACAAGGGCCTCTACAAGGCGGCCTACAGCGACCAGTCGCCGCTCAACACCACCTACTACGAACCCGCCGTCGAGAAGCTGTCGGCCTTCGACCCCGAAGGCGCCAAGAAGCTCCTGGACGAAGCCGGCTGGACGATGGGGGCGGACGGCTTCCGCGCCAAGGATGGCAAGCAGCTCAAGCTGGGCATCGCTTCGACCAGCGGCCGCAAGCCCCGCGAGCTGACCGAGCAGGTCATGAAGAGCTACCTCAAGGCCGTCGGCATCAACCTCGAGATCAACAACGTCCCCGGGCCCAAGCTCTTCGGTCGGCCGGACGGCCTGCTGTACAGCGGCCAGTATGACCTTGGCCTCTACGCCTGGGTCAGCAACATCGATCCGAACAACATCTTCCTCTGGAACAGCAAGCAGCATCCGCCCGCTGGCCAGAACTACACACGCTACAGCAATCCCGAGGTCGACAAGCTGACGGAGGCCGGCAACAAGACGGTCAATACGGCGGAGCGCGCGAAGATATACAAGCGCATCCAGCTGCTGCTGGCCCAGGACGCCCCGATGATGCCGCTGCTGGTCTGGACGACACTCAACGTCGTCAACCAGCGCATCGAGGGCTTCAAGCCCAACCCCACCTCGGCAGGCAACCTCTGGAACTGCCACGAGTGGTCGATCAAGCAGGGCAGCTGAGACCATGGGTGCCTATATCCTGCGGCGGCTGCTGACCAGCCTGCCCCTGCTGCTGGGCGTCACCCTGCTGCTGTTCTGCATCATGCACCTGATGCCGGGCGGGCCGCTTGCGGCCTACACCCAGAATCCTCGGGTCCGCCCCGAGGACCTCGAGAAGATCAAGCACATCATGGGCTTGGATCAGCCCTTGTACATGCAGTACCTGTACTGGCTGCGGTCCCTGCTGACGGGCAACCTCGGGAACTCGCTCTTCACGGGCCAGGCCGTGACGGAGATGATCGCTTCGTTCCTGCCGAACACGCTGGTGCTGATGGGCACGTCGTTCATCGTCTCGCTGGCCATTGGCGTGTTCCTGGGCGTGATGAGCGCCGTCAAGCAGTACACGCCCTTTGACTTCGGCGTCACGACCTTCGCCTTCATCGGCTATAGCCTTCCGGTCTTCTGGTTTGGCGTGATGCTGCTCCTGCTGTTCGCGGCCCAGCTCAAATGGCTGCCTTCGGGAGGCGTCCACGACCTGGGCGAGACCGGCCTGCTCGACCTGATCGAACACCTGGTCCTGCCCGTGACGATGCTGTCCATCGTCTCCGTGGCCTCCTGGAGCCGGTACATGCGCAGCTCGATGCTCGAGGTCATCCGCCAGGAGTACGTCCGTACCGCCCGCGCCAAGGGCCTCGACGAATTCCGCGTCATCGGTCGGCATGCCTTCCGTAATGCGTTGGTTCCCGTGGTGACCATCATCGCGCTGGCCCTGCCGGGTATCTTCGGGGGCGCCATCATGACCGAGACCATCTTCGCGTGGCCGGGGATCGGACGGCTGTTCTTCGACTCGCTGGGTCGCAGCGACTATCCGGTCATCATGGCCATCCTGACGATCTCGGCCGCGTTGGTCGTCGTGTCCAACATCCTGGCCGACATCGCCTATGCCGCCCTCGACCCGCGCATCCGGTACGACTGAGGTTCCTGCTTTGGCTACCGCAACTGCCCCTCGTGACGCCCGTCCGGGCGCAACCCTGCCACCGCCCGAATCCTTCGGGGCCATGGTGCTGCGCCGCTTCCTGAAGCATCGCCTGGCCGTGGCCTCGAGTGTCATGCTCCTGGTGCTCGTCCTGGGCGCCATCATCGGGCCGTGGTTCCTTCCGGCCTACGATGCGCAGGACCTGTCCAACACGAACCAGCTGGTGCCCACCCTGGCCCACCCCCTGGGCACGGACGAACTGGGGCAGGACGTGCTGGCACGCCTCCTCTATGCCGGCCGCATCTCGCTTTTCGTCGGTCTCTCGGCCGCCGTGCTCGGCGTCCTGATCGGCACGCTCATCGGCGCCATCACCGGCTATTTCGGCAAATGGATCGATACCCTGGGCATGCGGATGACGGACATGTTCCTCTGCATCCCTTTGCTGATGCTGCTGCTCGTCCTCTCGAATTTCACGCGGGGCAAGACCCTGGTGCCGTTCATCGCCCCCGAGCTGCAACAGCTGGCACTCATCGCCGTCATCATCGGGGCCAGTTCGTGGATGGGTGTAGCGCGTCTGGTCCGGGGCGAGTTCCTGTCGCTGCGCGAGCAGGAGTTCATCGAAGCCTCGCGATCCGTCGGCGGCAAGTCCGCCTGGATCATCACGCGGCATCTGATCCCCAATGCGATGGCGCCGATTTTCGTGGCGGCCACGCTGCAAGTGGGCGAAGCCATCATTCTCGAGAGCGGCCTGTCGTTCCTGGGCATGGGCATCCAGCCGCCGGTCCCCAGCTGGGGCAACATGCTGAGCAATGCCCAGCAGTACATGATCGCGACGCCTTGGCTGGCCGTCTATCCGGGCATCATGATCTTCCTGACGGTCGTGTCGATCAACTTCATCGGCGACGGCCTGCGTGACGCCCTCGACCCCAAGCTGAAATCCTGATCCAGACCCGGACCCCTCGGAAGGAGGCGCCCATGCCACCCGCCATCGTCATCCTCGGGGGGGCCCGCACGCCCTTCCTCGAGTTCGGGGGTCAGGGACGCGACCTCTCGCCCACGGACCTTGGCGTCATCGCGGCGGAAGGTGCCCTTTTGCGCTCGGGTGTCTCCGCCATGGACATCCAGAACGTGGTCATGGGCAATGTCGTCCACTGCAAGGATGACGCGGCCTACCTCGCGCGACACGTGGGTCTTCGTGCAGGCACGCCCGTGGAGACGCCGGCGCTCACGGTCAACCGCTTGTGCGGCTCGGGCCTTCAGGCCATCATCACGGGAGCTCAGGACATGTTGCTCGAAGAGGCCGAGACGGTGCTGGCAGGTGGCACCGAGAGCCTGAGCACGGCCCCCTACGTCGTCCCGAAGGCACGCTGGGGCCACGCCATGAATGCCATGCCCCTCGTGGACACGTTGTGGTCCGCACTCACGGATGCCTACTGCAAGACCCCCATGGCCATCACGGCTGAGAACCTGGCGGACAAGTACGCCATCTCGCGTGAAGAACAGGATGCCTTTGCCCTGGCCTCGCACGCGCGGGCTCACGCCGCTCGGGAAGCGCTTGCCCGCGAGATCGTGCCTGTTCGCGTGGCAGGTCGCAAGGGCGAAATCGAGCTTGCGACGGATGAACACGTGCGGGCGGATGCGACGATTGAAGGTCTTTCCCGCCTGCCTGCGCGCTTCAAGGACAACGGGACGGTGACCGCCGGTAACGCCAGCGGCATCAACGATGGTGCTGCCGCCGTCGTCATGGCGACGGAAGGGTGGGCAGCCCGTCAGGGCCTGACGCCTGTCGCCACGTTGACCAGTTGGGCCGTTGCGGGCGTCGAGCCCGGCTACATGGGTTACGGTCCCGTACCGGCCAGCCAGAAGGCCCTTGTACGTGCGGGCCTTAACCTCGAGGACATGGCGGTCATCGAAGTCAATGAGGCCTTCGCCGCACAGGCCATCGCGGTCTGCAAGGGCCTGGGGATCCCGACCGACCGCATCAACCGTCAGGGCGGTGCCATCGCCCTCGGGCATCCCTTGGCTGCCTCCGGGACCCGCCTCGTGCTGACGGCCATCGACCAGCTTCAGCAGCGAGGCGGTGGCCACGCACTCGTCACGCTGTGCATTGGCGGCGGTCAAGGCATTGCTGCAGTGCTGACCGTCAAGGGCTAGCAGCGGAAGGTCCCGACGGTCCCAAGAGGTCCAAGTTGGTTACCGAGTCGTCCCATCTGCCCGAGCTGCGCCTGCTCGGAGACCTCAGCCGCGCCCTCGCCCAGGGAGCGACGGCCGGTACCCTTGTCGGACTCGGCTTGCGGCGCATGGCCGAGATCCTCGAGGCCAAGTATTGCGCGGTCGTCCTCCAGCAGGAACACGGGCATTCCCGAATCGAGGATCTCTGGGTCCGTGGGCGCACGGAAGCCGAGCAGAATGAGCTGCTCGAGAAGGCCAGGTCCATGATCGCCAGCCTGCAGATGCAGCCTGCAGAGACCTTGCCCGGAACCCTGCCCCAGGGCCTCATCCTTGTGGAAGATGTCCGGGAGTTCACCGGGGATGCCGCGGAAATCGCCCGGGCCTTGGGCGAGACCTGGGGCTTTCGCAGCTTCCTGGGTGCGCCACTGGTCGAATCAGGCAAGACCCGGGGCCACGTCTACGTCATCTACGAAGACCCCAAAGTCTTCCCGCCCAGGGACACCCTGCTGACGACCATGCTGGCGGATCAGCTCGTGGCAGCCCTGCGCATGAGTCGCCAACGCGCTTTTTCCGATCAGGTCATTCGCCAACTGCCGGCCATGATGGCCCTGCTCGATGGTGACCGTCGCCTGAGTTGGGTCAGTCCCCAGGTCACCGCGTGGTTCGGCAAGGATGAGTTCGAGCTGCTCGGCCAACCCGTGCTCGAGCTTCTGGCAACCGTGACGGACCTCGATCTGACGCAACGCCGCGTACCTGAGGGCCCCCTGCGCATCGAGGCCTTGCCGATGCGCCTGCCCCACTGGCAAGACGGCCAGACCTCCTACTGGGATCTGGTCATCGAACCGGTCGGGCCGGATTCCGACCGTGCCGGCACCCTGTTGCTGGCCATCGAGGTCACGGAACGCGCCGAACGCGTTCGCCGCGACCAGGAACATCAGGCCCGCCAGCACCAGCTTGACCGCTTGCGCGACGACTTCGTCAGCGCAGCCTCGCACGAGTTGCATACGCCCTTGGCCTCCATCATCGGCCATGCCGAACTACTCGAGGACGGCCTGGAAGGTCCCCTGAACACCCGGCAGCTGGACTTTCTGCGCGAGATCCAACTGGGTGCGAACCGCCTGCAGCGGTTGGTCGACGATCTCCTCGACTACGCCAAGCTGGAGGCAGGAACCTTCAGCCTGTCCCCACGCGAGGTGGACCTGGCCGAGCTTGTCCGCCAGGCAGGATCCAGCCTCTGGCCCCAGCTTCAGGATGCGGGCGTCCGGCTGGTGGTCCCGGACACGGAGACGATGCTGGAGGTCCTGTGCGATCCGCAACGCATCACCCAGGTGCTGCTGAACCTGATCAGCAACGCCATCCGCTTCACGCCCAAGCACGGCGAGATCCGGGTCACCCTCGCCACCGGCCCCGGCTGCGTGACCGTCAGCGTGGCGGACACCGGCGTAGGCATCGAAGAGGCCGACCTCAACAGGGTTTTCGAGAAATACTTTCAGGGGGCCCGCCGCTCTGTCGGCGCGAGACGTGGTTCCGGCCTGGGGCTGTACGTGGCCAGGGCCCTCGTGGAGGCTCACGGCGGCGAAATGGGGGTCACGAGCGCACCCGACCAAGGTGCGACCTTCTGGTTCGACCTGCCCCTCGGCCCGCACCCATGAGGCAAGAGGCGCCCCGGCTTCGGGGCGCCTCTCCTCTATGACCGTGCGAGCGTCAGCGCGAGGCCTTGGCCAGGTTGACCCGGCCATGCCCGTAGAGCTCGTCGAAGCCGGGGGTACCGAGGTCATCCGTCGACGCCTTGAGGGCATCGCGAACCTGGGCCACGGACCAGTCGGGATGCGCGGCGCGCATCATCGTCGCCGTACCGGCAACGAACGGACACGCCATCGAGGTGCCCGAGGCCTTGCCGTAGGTCGTCCCCATCTGGCTGCCGGTCGTGGGAAGCGTGCTGATGATGCCGCCGCCGGGGGCCGAGACCCAGACCTGCTTGCCGCGGCTCGAGAAGCCGGAGATCTTCTCGCCGCCAAACATGCCATCGCTGGTGCTCGAGACGGCAATGGCAAGAGGATCGTTGGCAGGCGAGCCGACGAACCGGCCGTTGTTGCCCGCGGCGCAGATGACGACAGTCCCCTTGGCCAAGCAATACTCGAGGGCGTCATGCATCACGGGATCAATGTCGGTGGTGTCGGAACCGAGGCTCATGTTGAGCACCTTGGCGCCGGCATCGGCGGCCGACTTCATGCCCTGGGCCACACCCTCTGTCGTGCCGGAGCCGTTGTCCCCGAGCACCTTGATGGCGAGGATCGGAGCGTTCCAGACGATACCCGCGATGCCCTGGCTGTTGTTGCCGGTGGCGCCGATGATACCGGCGCAGTGGGTACCGTGGCCGACCTTGTCGCCCGTGCCCGTGCCGCCGGCAAAGTTCTGGCCGCTGCGGACCCGGCCGCCTAGGTCGGGATGCGCGGCATCGACACCGGTGTCCGCGACCGCCACCAGCGTACCGGAGGCATCGATGCCTTCCCAGTTGGCAGGCGTACCGGTCCGACCGTAGGCCCACTGCTTCGAGAAGCTGGGGTCGTTGATGCTGATCAGGGCACCGACCTCGCGCGCCAACTCGGCTTCCTGGACGACGGGGATGGCCCGGTAGACACGCTGCGGCACGGCGGCCCTGACGCCAGGCTGCTTCCGCAGGCGGGCAAGGAAGAGGTCGCGATCGACGCCATCGGGAATACGGACGACCTGGACCTCGCTCTTGAGGCGGAACGTGCGCGACACGGCCGCTCCCATGGCCTTGACGGTCCGGCTGGCCTGCGCGGCAGCGGCGGGATCGACCATCACGACGATCTCACGGGCCGCCTGAGCTGCCACGTCCATGGACGCGCTGCGGGTCGCCGTAGCGACCGAACCTGCCACCTGCTGGCCGCAACCGACCGTCGCCGCCACCAACAAAAGCCCCATCGCCTTGCGCATGGTGTCCGGATTCTCCTGGAAGAAAGGGTAAGAAGAAGTTAACCAAGGATTAACATCGCCATCCTAGGGCTTCTTCTTGCGTCTTTCAAGAGAAAAGGCGCGGAAATCTTTTTGGTGTGGACCTCAGTCCTCGAGGATCAGCTTCCGGATGGTCTGGTTTCCGGCCTTGGTGAAGTAGACTTCCCGGACCCTCGGGTCCTGGTCATCGATGACAAAGCTGGTGATGGCCGCATCCTCGGCCGTGTAGGCAGCAACGATGGTCCCGGCATCGGGGTCGATGCGGTAGATGGTCTTGCCGTCGGCGACATAGACATAGCCACGGGAATCGACATCCAGCCAGGTCGGTGCCGTGAGGGCGAACTGGGCCGCATTGGTCTTGTCCGTACCGGTACCGTCGCCCGCAATCGTGGACACGATGTACTGGAAGTAAGGATCTCTCGACGGACCGACACAATCATCCAAAGGCGCAGTGACGGCCGGATTGCGGGGATTGAGCATCCGCACCCGCTTGCCATCGATGAAGAAGATGCGCCGCCTCCCGGAAGTGCTTCGTTCGACCTTGACGCGCGTGACCTTGCCCAACTGGACGAGGGTGGCGTTGATGTTGTCCAGGTTGTAGCCCTGCTGTCCGGAGCCTGCGACCACCGGAACCTTCACCGAGCTGAAGCCGCACGAGGGCTTCCATATCCTGATGTAGTAGTTGTTGCTGTCGGCGATGAAGACCGTTCCGAACTTGTCGACGTCCACGCCCTCGGGCGCATCCAGGACATAGAACGGGGGGTCCGCGTCCGGGATGCTGGTCACCAGGGACTGGAGAACTCCCTGGGTACCGCCAGGCATGTCGAGGTGCCGGATGCGCTTGATGACGGGGTCTGCCACGAGCACGCTGCCGCTTGGCGTGACAGAAATGGCCGCAGGCTTGTCGATGTGCCCGCCACCCTCGGTTACGCCGATCATGGTCTGGCTGATCCTGTTGCCATCCCCGATCTGGCTGTCGTAGACCGAGCGCCCGTCAAGCAAGGTGCTTTTCGTCGATGCACCCACAGTCAACGCCGTGATCTGGGACTGGCCCACATCGGCATCGTGCGAGAAGGCAAGGAGCACAGCGGCACCGGGTGACGGCACGAACTCGGCACGCCTGACGGCTTTCACGGGCGCCACCGTCTGGACCTTCCACGTCGAGGCATCGGCGGGACCGGGACCGACGGCATAGACCTCGAGTTGCTTGTCCAGACCCACGACCGCCAACCTCGTGCCATCAGGCGACACGGCGAGCGATGTCGGGATGAAGCCGGGGGCAAAGATCTCCATCGGGGAGGAATCAACCGTCATCGTCGTCTGGTCCGCCGGAAGGACCAGGCGCAGGATCTTGTCATCGGCGGCCACGTAGAGCACCGAGGCCGATGCAGGCGAGGCCACCACATCACGAATGTTGCCGATGCCGACGTCGAAACGCCCGACGCCTGTCCCGGCCGCCGCCGCCTCGAGACTCCCGGTAGCCGTCGAACTGCCGAGAACGAGCCGGACTTTGTCGGCCACGCCGTAGAGCAATGCCGTCTGGGTGGCGAACACGTAGGTCTTCGAGGGCGCGCGCGTCATGCCGGCGACGGCCACGATGGATTTGCCCGAGAGGATGACGTCGGCAGCGGCAACGTCGGAAGTCGCATCGGGGGTGGCAGTGGGTGCTGCCGCGCCAGCAGCCAGCAGCTTGGGCAACTTGTCATCCAGGACCTCGTAGACAGCCTTAGGATCGGCAATCAGGACGCCTGCGCCACCCTGACCCGAGGCAAAGCCCGAGATGTCGACCGCCGACTTGTCGAGCCCCGTGCTGCCGAAGTCAATCGGACTGGACTTGCTGGTACTCTCCAGGATGTCCGCCAGGGATGCGGCCGGCAGGCTTGAGAAGGTACGCGCGTCACCCACGACCGAATCGAAGACCAGTTGCGGCACGGCCCCTGCTGCGCTAGGCAAGCGGAAGGCCGACAGTGTGAAGTTCCCGAAGAATCGGTTGCGCAAGGGTTGGGTCGTGAGGTCCTCAGGCCCGAGGAGGCGAGCCCCCCCGAAGACCTGCTGAAGCACCGGTTTTGCCCGCGCCTGAGCGTCCGTCTGGACAGCCTCGAGTCCGGCCTGGTCGAGCATCATCACGATGTGACGCTCCTTGGGATCCTCGACGTCGAAGGTCGGGTTGACATTGAAGAACAGGCGGCGGCGACCATTCCACGTGTCGAGGTAGAGGTTGCGGGGATTGGCCAATTCCGCGAACCGGGCCGCACTCACGAAGTTGGGGAAGAAGGGATCGCCCCCGAGGCCCCACGCCGGAGACCCACCGATGCCGGCGACCAGTTGACTGCTGTCCAGACTGACGTTGACGGGATTCCGCGAGAAGAGGACCACCTGGAAGTTGGCCTTGAGGCCCTCAGCAAGGACGCGGCGCCCGACCATGTTGTATTCCTTGCCCACCACCTGGCCCGCATTGAACTGGGGCTCCGAACCACCCTCGTTGGCATACTTGGAAGTCTGACCGGCTGCCGGCCCGGCCTCGAGATCCGCCTGGGACTCCAGGTAGGCCCTGACCTCGACCAGCATGCCGGTCTCCGCCTTGAGGGCATAGGTCTTGCTGTTGACCGCGCCCCGGCCCGTGTTGAAGAAGAAGTCGGACAGGCGCACCTTGCCATCGGAGCCGATCACCCGCATCCGGATGCTGCGTGCCTGCGTGGGAATACCCTGGGTCCGGCGCACCTCGGTAGGCTGGGGCCAGGCAATGGCGACCGAGAGCAGACCGTAAGGCTGTCCTTGAAGCTGCTCGGGCAAGCCGGACTTCGCCGCCGGCAGGGCCTCGGGCGCCTGCACCGAGATGGCCAGGCCATCGGCATGATCGACCGCGGCCAGTGGGGTCGGACGCGTGGCCGCTGCAGCGCCTGCCACAGGAACCGCGGGCGCCACGGCCGTGCGACAGGCAGGCAGCAGCATCAAGCCAGCCATCATCAAGGGCAGGAGGCGACGCATGGCCATCACGGTTACCGTCCTCCCAGCCCAGTGATCTGGAACAGCGGCGTCCCGACATTGGCTGCCTCGATCGAGACAGTCGCCACGCGCCGCGCCACGGGCAGGCTGGGCACGAACGCGACAGGCACCGCAGGCGCCACCGTCAGGAGGGCCGTGACCTCACCCAGGAAGGGCTCCGCCTGGGGCAGGATCCGGATACGGGCGTGACTGGCCGTCGCGACGGCAGCTTCGGAGGCCGTCGCAGGCTGCAAGGCCGTCAACAGGACGAAGGCACCGGGTTCCGGCGTTGCCGCACCGATGGCCGCACGTCGGCCGGTCGCAGAGAGCGTCCACGCGCCGAGAACGGGCTGGGTCGTTTCCACGACGGAGGGCAGGGCATCCCCGGCGGGACGACCGAACTGGATGACGGAAACCCACTCGCGCGTGTAGGGCAGGTCGGGTTTCTCGGCCTCGCCCGGGACGGCAGGAACGAAGAATTGGTTGAACGCATAGGCTTCGTTGCGCGCCACGGCCGGTTCGATGGCGATACCCATCGGGACCAGGGTCGGCGTGGGAGTGGGCGCAGGCGTGGGCGTCACCGGCTTGAAGAGCGGCGGCGGCGTCGTCGGGGAAGCCGAGACCAGGGGACGAGGTGTTCCTGCCTGCACCCCGACGGACAGGGGCAGCACCGGGTTGGCACCCGTGGTGGTCGCCGACCCCTGGGGCTGTGTCGAGCACGCCCACAGCACCACGCACGGCAGGCCTGTGGCCAGCAAGGGCAGGACACGACGTGAGACGACAGGCATCAGCATTCCGGAAGGGAGCGAGGACAAGCCTTGCGTACCCCTCGCCACCGGACGCCTAACGGCGCAGCGGGGCACCCTGGATGCGGAGCAGGAGATTGGCCGTCTCGAGGACGGCCATGGCCGCCTCCCAACCCTTGTTGCCGGCCTTGGCGCCGGCACGCTGGAGCGCTTGCTCGAGCGTATCGGTGGTCAGGACACCGAAACCGACTGGTTTGACCGACTCCCGGGCCAGTGCCGCCAGTTGCGCGGCCACGGGCGAGGCGACGTGTTCGAAATGCGCCGTATCCCCACGGATGACACACCCGAGGACCACGACGCCGTCGAGGTCGGGACGATCGCGCAACAAACCGGCCGTCACGACGGGGAGCTCGAAGGCACCCGGAGCCCAGACCTCGACCAGGTCTTCCGCAGCCACGCCATGCCGGATCAGCGCGTCGCGGGCGCCGGCAACCAGACGCTCGACCACCAAATCATTGAACCGCGACGCGACAATGGCAAAGCGCCTTCCCGTACCGGAAAGTCCGCCTTCGAGCCTGTCCGACATGATTGCCTCCCCTGTCTCAGGACAGGATGTGCCCCAGCTTTTCGGCCTTGGTGCGCAAGTAACTTTCATTGTACGCGTTGCGCTCCACCGGCATCGGCACGCGTCCCCCGACCTCGAGGCCATACCCTTCGAGGGCGACCACCTTGCGGGGGTTGTTGGTCAGCAGCCGCATCTGCCGGACACCCAGCTCAACGAGGATCTGGGCTCCCTGACCGTAGTCGCGCAGGTCGGGCGGGAAGCCGAGCTCGAGGTTGGCCTCGACGGTATCCATGCCTTCATCCTGCAAGCGGTAGGCATGAAGCTTGTTGAGCAGGCCGATGCCCCGGCCCTCCTGGCGCAGGTACACGAAGACGCCGTGCCCTTCCCGGGCAATGGCCTCGAGCGCCGCCTCGCGCTGCTGCCCGCAGTCGCACCGCAACGACCCGAAGGCATCACCCGTGAGGCATTCGGAATGCATGCGCACCAGCACGCCTTCCCGGGTCGGATCACCCATCACCAGGGCGAGATGCTGCCCGCCGGTCAGGACGTTCTCGTAGCCGACGACCTTGAACTCGCCGTGGCGGGTCGGCAGACGGGCTTCGGTCTTGCGTACGACGAAGCGCTCCCGCTCGAGCCGCCAGGCGATGACCTTGGCCACGGACGTGATCAGCAGACCATGGGTCCGCGCGAAGACCAGCAGGTCGGGCAGGCGAGCCATGTCGCCATCGTCACGCAGCACCTCGCAGATGAGGCCGGCAGGCTCGCTACCGGCAAGGCGCGCGAGGTCACAGGCGGCCTCGGTATGGCCAGCGCGGGCAAGGACGCCGCCTGGCTTGGCAATCAGGGGGAAGATATGACCGGGACGCCTGAGGTCCTCGGGCCGGGAGGCGGGATCGAGGCACACGGCGACGGTCCTGGCCCGATCCTTGGCCGAGATGCCGGTCGTGGCGCCATGTACGGCATCGATCGAGACCGTGAAGGCCGTGCCGTCGGTTCCCTCGTTCTCGGGCACCATCAGGCCCAGGTCGAGGGCCTTGCCCCGCTCGGGCGTCAGCGTCAGACAAATCAGGCCCCGGCCGTGCGTGGCCATGAAGTTGATCGCCTCAGGCGTCGCGTGCTCGGCGATCATGACGAGGTCACCCTCGTTCTCGCGATCCTCGTCGTCGACGACGACGACCATCTCGCCCCGGCGAAGGGCCTCGAGGACTTCGGGCATTTCTGCGAGCTGAGTCATGGTGTTACGCGCCTCCTCGCGCGGCGAACCTCTCCAGCCACGGCTGGAGGCAGCGATGGACATGCCTGGCCAGCATGTCGTTCTCTAGATGGACGGGATCGCCCGGCACCAACCTGGACAGCGTTGTCCGGGCCCACGTCTCGGGGATGATCGTCACCGTAAAGCCGTCGTCAGTCACGTCGTTCAGGGTCAAGGAGACGCCGTCGACCGCGATCGACCCCTGGGGCAGCATCAGGGCAAGCTGATCCCGGGAGACGGAGAACTGCAAGCGGTAGGCGCCCTCAGGCAGGGGCGTGACAGCGGCGAGGGTCGCGAGGCCCTCGACATGGCCGGAAACGAGGTGCCCGCCCAGGCGATCACCGAGGGCCAAGGCACGCTCGAGGTTGACTTCCCTGCCAGGCTGCCAGCTTCCCATCGTCGTCATGGCAAGTGTTGTCTCCGAGACGTCGACTGTGAAGCCCGCGCCCTCGACATCCACCACCGTCAGGCAGGCACCCGAGACGGCCACGGACTCTCCGCGCACCAATTCGGAGGCAAAGGGGGCCGCAAAGGTAAATCGGCCTTCGTGTCGGGCTTGGACACGTCCGATGGCTTCAACAAGACCTGTAAACAAGGCAAATAGACGCGTGGCGCCTGCCACTACGGGGCCATGGTACCCGAATCGGGCACGGAGGGCCAATTTGCGGGATGGCTTAGCATGGCCTGGTGCCGACTCCACCTTCCGCCATGGCCCTCGCCGAGTTGACCCGCAGCCTCGGGTCGACCAAGGTCCTGTCCGGCCCGGCGATCGCGCGGGCCTATGATCGTGACGCCTATGTGCTGGCCAGCATGAAGGCCCAGGCCGTCGTCCGGCCGGAGACCACGGGAGACCTCGTCACGCTTTGCCGGTGGGCGACCCGGCACGACGTGTGCCTCACGCCAAGGGGCGCCGGCACGGGCCTCTCGGGTGGCGCAACGCCCAGTCCGGATGCCGTCGTCGTCCTGACCTCGGGGATGCGGCGGATCCTGGCCCTGTCCGCGCAGGATGGCCTCGCAGTCGTGCAACCGGGTGTGGTCAACGCGCACCTCGACGCGATGGTGCGCCCCCTGGGCCTGACGTTTGCTCCCGATCCCTCGAGCCAGTCGACGTGCACGCTCGGGGGCAACATCGCCGAGAATGCGGGAGGCCCCCACACGCTGAAGCACGGGATGACCGTGCAACACGTCCTCGCCGCCCGCGTCGTCCGGGGCGATGGCTCCATCGTGGAGCTCGGACATCCCACGGGCCTCGGGCACGGCCTCGACCTGCTCGGGGTCTTCACGGGCAGCGAGGGAACGCTCGGCTTCCTGGCCGAGGCAACCGTCAGGCTGGTCCCCCGTCCCCAGGCCGTGCACACGGTCCTTGCGGCCTTCTCGACGGTCCGCGCCGCAGCCGAGGGGGTCGGTCGGATCCTGAAGGGCGGCATTCTTCCTGCGGCCCTCGAAATGGTCGACAGGCAGGTCGTCGCGGCAGTCGAGGATGCCTTCGCCGCCGGCTTGCCTCGGGAGGCCGCGGCCCTGCTGCTGATCGAGCTCGACGGGACCCCGCCCGAGGTCGCGGCCGAGGCGTGCCTCCTCGAGACCGTGCTCGTCGCGGCAGGTGCCAACCCGGTGCACACGGCCCACGACCCTGCGGCACGTGATCGCTTGTGGCTGGCGCGCAAGAAAGCGGTAGCCGCCCTGGGCCGGCTGGCCCCGGCCCAGATCATCCAGGACGGCGTGATCCGGCCGTCCCTGCTGCCCGAGGCCCTGGAAAGAATCGCGGAAATCGGCCACTCCCACGGCCTTGCCATCGCCAACGTCTTTCACGCCGGCGATGGCAATCTGCACCCCGTGGTCCTTTTCGATGCAGCCGATCCGGAACGGGTCCGTGCCGTCGAGCAGGCCGGCCTCGACATCCTCGACATGTGCATGGCCATGGGGGGCACCCTGACCGGCGAACACGGCATAGGCCTCGAAAAGCGTGCCGCGCTCGGGAAGATGTTCGATGCCGACGCCCTGGCGTGGCAGCAGGCCGTCCGCCATGCCTGGGACCCATGGGGGAGATGGAACCCCGACAAGGCCCTGCCTATCCGCTCCTGCCTCGAGGACCAACCCCGATGAG
Source organism: Candidatus Sericytochromatia bacterium (assembly GCA_035286125.1). Taxonomy (GTDB): domain Bacteria; phylum Cyanobacteriota; class Sericytochromatia; order S15B-MN24; family VGJW01; genus VGJW01. Next base: position 51,755 of record JAYKIS010000037.1, on the reverse strand, counting down.
CGACGCCACCAGCCTGCGAATCGCTCATCCGGAAGAAGCCGTGCGCCTCATCCGGGAGGCTCGGGCCACCCGCACCCTGCTCAGGCCGGTCGGCGGGGGGACACGCCCCCTGTCCGGCACCCCGCAGGGCCGGGAGGTGCGGGTCCTCGCAAGCGCAGGCGAATGGCTCCACCACCCCGAAGACCTCATCGTGACGGCACCGGCAGGCATGACCGTTGCCGAGCTTGCCGACCGCCTCTCCATCGAAGGCCAGGCATTGCCCCTCGATGCACCCGAGGGAGGTACTGTCGGCGGGCTGGTCGCCCACGGCACCACAGGCCCGCGCCTTCACGGGCGAGGCATGCCGCGCGCCTGGGTCCTTGGCGCGGATACCGTCCTGGGATCGGGTGTGCCCCAGCGCATCGGCGCTCGGGTCGTCAAGAACGTCGCCGGGTATGACGCCGTCCGGCTGTGGTGCGGCAGCCGAGGCACGCTGGGCCTGCTGCTATCCGTGACCTTCAAGGTCGCGCCGGCACCCGAGGCTTGGGTCGAGTTCAGACAGGAAGGCAATGGCGCCGAGCCTCTGTCGGAGGCCCTGCAGCCCTGGTGGCATGCGCCTCTGACGTGGCTCCGCATCACCTCGGCGACGCCTGCCCGAGAGGATGCCCTCGCATGGCAGCCGGTCGAGGGGCTGCCGTGGGGCACCCCCCTCTCATGGAGCCTGCTGGCCGGCCTCGAAGGCGCTTCGCTCGTCGTCCGGGCCGTTTCGGCGCGGTGGCCCGTATCCGGTTCGGATTCGCTGCCCGCAGCCTGTCGCCACCGGAGCCTCGGCCCCCTCTGGGCCGATCCGGATCCCCCAAGGCTGGCATGGACCCTCGCCATCCTGCCCTCACGGATCATCCCGACCCTGCAGACCCTTGCCGGCTGGCTGGAGACGAGAAAGGCCGAGGGGCGACGCTGGGCCTTCTCGGGAGACCCCGGAAGGGGACGGCTAGACCTTGCCTTGTGGGGAGATCCCGACATGCCGGCTCCTCCGATCCACAACTGGGTCGAGGCAGGCGGAGGACTGTGGCAGATCGTCGTCGGCCCGGGGGCGGGCCAGCAAGGGCCATCCCGAACGGATGGCGGTCTGGGGCTGGCCCTCAAGCGGACCTGCGATCCGGACGACATCATGAACCCGGACGCCTTGCCCGGTTGTCTGGCTTGAGGAATCCCGTGCCATCCCTTTCCCCGCCCCTCCCCGCCGTCACGCTGGCGAGCCTGATGGCCGCTCCGGTGCTGCTGCACGCAGGCCCTGCCAGCGCCGAAACCCTGTATCTGCGGAACGGCACCCGGCTGGAGGGCCGTATCCAGAAGCAGGACGAGAGCACGCTCGAGGTCGTCACGGCCTCGGGTGTCGTCAAGGTGCCCCGGGAAACCATCGCCCTCGCGACGGCACCTAATCCATGGATCGCCATGGGCATGGGCGTAGCCCTGCCGGGTGGCGGACAGATCTGGCTGGGCCAGCAGGGACGAGGCTGGACCGTCGCCGGCGTGACGATGGCCAGCGGAGCCTTTGTCGGCCTTGCGAGCCAGGCCCTGTTCACCGGCCGCTTCATCGGCGCCGATGGCAACCTGTTGCCCGGTGCCGCCCTGGGCATGCTTGCCGCGATGGTCCCCTGGGGACTGGGGGCGTGGGAGGCCTGGCAGGCGGCCGAGGCAACGGCCGAACGCGACGCTACCCAGCCAAGGCTGCGCGTCGACTACTGACGCCCGTACGGGTCAGCGGAACGGCGCGACGTGGACCCGGACGCCTTCCTCGCGGAAGAGGCGTCGCAGATAGTCGGGGTCGACCACCTCCTTCGCCTGGTCCAGCACCGGATCGAGACGCACCAGCGTTCCGTCCAGGCGCAAGGAGAGCTTGTCGAGTCTGTGCACAGTCCGGGTACCCTCGGCAAGGAACGCCGCGACCTCACGGTCAAGCACCCGATCGAGCGTACGCGCCGCACGACCCGTATCCCTGAGCGTGCCCTGCAGCGCAGGCCGCAGCTCCTCGGCCATCTGGCGCAGGGTTCCCACGTCCTTGCCGGTCTCGACCGACAGGCGCTCCACGACTGCCAACGTCCTGTCGACCCGGTCGAGTGTGGCATCCAGCCGGCGTACCAACTGGCGCATCTCGACGACGGTACCGGTGACTCCTTCAGCAAGTCCTTCGACCGACGCTGCCGGAAGGGCACCAAGCAGGCTGTCCAGATCAGGCGTGCGGCGGGTCCGTTCGAGGCGATCACCCTCCCGGAGCGGCTGATCGGGACGCGCACCGGGACGCAGGTCGATGAAGCGCTCGCCCAGTAGACTTCGGGCCCGCAGGACGGCCTCGGTATCCCGGGGCAAGGCCAACCGCCGATCGAGGACCATGGCGACCTCGGCCGCTCCTTCTCGCCAGGAGAGGTTGACGACCCTGCCCACGGGAACACCGCCAAGTTGGACGACGCCGTCCCGGGGCAGCCCGGTGACGTCGGTGAATCGAGCCGTCACGCGCATCCCGCCGAGCGAACTGCCCGGCGAGAGACCGAACCACAAGGCCACACCAGCAGCCAGCGTCAGGGCCATGGCCAACAGCCCCCCGCGCCATGGGGTCAGGCGTCGCCAATCGGGGACCATCAGCGGCAGTCTAGCATGGCGGCCCGGCATGACTTGCCGCGAGGAAGGCCTGCCACCACGGGTCACCCGACGACGGCCGCAGCCGACCTCCCTCGAGGACCAGGACCCGCTCCCCGAGGCGTGCCACCAGGACCGGATCGTGGGTAACGACGAGCAAGCCCGCATCCTCGGCGGCATCCGCCACGACCTCGGCCATGTCCCGGGCCGTGACGGGATCCAGCCCGCTGGTCGGTTCGTCCAGCAGAAGCAACCGCGGTCTCATGACCAGCGCACGAGCGAGCCCGGCACGCTTTCGCATGCCGCCCGAAAGGTCCATCGGCCGGCGATCCGAGGCATCCTCGAGGCCGACCCGACGGAGCACCTCGGGCACCCTGTCACGAACCTCGCTCGCCAGGCCGGCCAGTTCCAGCGGCAAGGCAACGTTCTCGCCCACGGTCATCGAAGGGAAGAGCGCACCATCCTGAAAGGCCATGCCCAAATGCCGGGCGATGCCCTCGGGAAGGACCGCCGGATCGCCGCCCAGCAGGAGAATCTCGCCACTGGCAGGTCGCATGGCGCCGATGAGCGTCTTCAGGAGCACCGACTTGCCCGCACCCGAAGGCCCCACGAGACAGACCCGTTCCGAAGCCCGGACCTCGAGGTCGATGCCGTCCGCAAGGATGCGGCCACCCGCGAGCAGGCTGACACCACGAGCCTCGAGCAGGATGTCCCCGATCATCGCGTTGTCCAGCCCCACGTCAGCATGAGATTGGCCACGCCCACCAGCCATGTCGTCCGCACGACGCCCTTGGTCACGGCCGCGGCGAGGCCGCGGGGCCCTGGCGCGGCCCCCAACCCGGCCCGAGTCGTCAGCACCGCTATCGCAGCCCCGAAGACCATCCCCTTGACCAAGGCAAGGAGCAAGTCCGACGGTGCGGCAACCCGATCCACCTCGGACCAGAACAGGTCGAGCGGCAGGCCCGCGTGCCACCTGGCGGCCAGCGCCGCCGCGAGGAAGGCCGCCCAGATGGCCCATAGGGTCAGCGCAGGCAAGGCCACGACCAGACCGAAGACGCCCGGCAGGTACAAGCGGGTGGCCAGGGAACGACCGAGCAGGCGCAGGACGTCCCGCTGCCCGCCGTGCTGCATCATCGCCGCCTCGGCCGTCCGCGCCGTGCCCCAGCGCGCCGTCACCAGCGCCGTCGCGAGGAGCGGCATCAGTTCGTCGATGAACAACCTGCCCTCGAGTGCGCCGATCTTGGCCGGCACCCCCAGGGTCAGGAAGGGACGGATGGCCAGCACCGTGAGCGCCAATGCAAGCAAGGCGGACAAGAGCATCACGGGCAGCACCGAATGACGGAAGGCGTGCACGGCGACGCGTGCCGAAGCGACCAGCATGCCCTCCCGCGGGTCGAGGCGGCTCATGCCCCACCCTCCACGAACAGGACCCAGACAGCTTCGGCGACGGCAAGGAACATCAAGGCGTGAACGACCGCCACGCCCGCTGCCCCGCCCACGGCAGCATCCCCACCGGGACCGTTGCCCCGCTCGAGATCGCGCACGGACCGCAAGCCGACACGGAAGGCCAAGGCCTGGATACCGCAGCCGAGCACGGCACCCTTGAGGATGCCGAGAACGACGTCAGGCAGCAAGGCCGGCCGCACGAAGGCGCCCAACCAAGGCTCGATTGAACGCCCGAGGAGTGCGAGCACGATGCCGCCACCCGCCACGAAAGCGAGGAACCCGGCAGCCGTCAGCAAGGCACCCTCCCGGCTGCCCCGGATGAGCGCGGAAGGCCCCCACCACGTCCAGGGATCACGGCCCAGCAAGCGCAGCGCAGCCCAACCCTCCTGCAGGGCCATCACGACCATCGCGCCTGCTAGGGCCGATGCCGACTCGGCCGCGACGACGAGTGCCGCAAGCAAGGGGGCCACCTGGCGGCATGTCACCCGATCGAGGGCATGGCCGAGCAAGGCCGTGGCGCCCATCGGATCGAGCACGATGAGGCCGTGCAGGCAGGCAACGGCACCCATGGTGCCGAGCAGCACGACGACGGGCAGGAGGCTGGTCCAACCAGCTTCCTGCCCGGGCGTTCCGCGACGCGAGGTCAAGACCGCGCCTGGGGCTCAGCCCCCGTAACCGTTGCCGTAGCCGCTGCCGTAGCCAGTGCCGGTACCGCTGCCGTAACCGGTGCCGCTGCCGTAACCACCACCATAGCTGCCACCATTGCCGTAGCCGGTACCGCCCCCGAAGCTGCCGCCGCCAGGATAGCCGCCCACCGGGGTGGGATAGCCGCCGGCCCCGCCGCCATTCGAAGTGGCGTAGGCGGTCACGTCGTCGGCGGCCTTGGTGGAAGAAACCTCGATCTGCCGATTCTCGCCCGGGGCAAGGTCAAGGGTCTGCGTCATGGTCTCGACCGTCTGGCCACCCTTCATGAAGGTGATCGTCAGCGTGGCCGAGGACATCGACTGGCCGGGATTCGACACCTGGATCTGGGCCTTCATCTTGCGGCCGAAGAGATACAGGAAGCCCGCGGTCCGGGACTTCGAGACCACGGAGGCGGTCGGCGGGGTCGCGGGAACGGCCGGGTTCGAGGGGTAGCCCGGATTCGGGTAGCCCGGGTTCGGATAGCTCGGGTTTGAGGGCGAGGGATAGCTGCTTCCCGGGTCGGAAGGGTAGGTGGGCGAGCTGCCCAGGCCCGGATCGACATAGGTATCGGTACCGCCGCACCCGGTCAGCATGAGCGCTCCGAGGACGGCGACCATCCGCAGCATCCGCTTCGACATCGGGGTTCCCTCCAGTCCTTCCAGGCCCTGCGCCTGTGATGTATGGGTTATCGGCCCCTTGGAGAGGGGGTCTTGCGTCTTTTCGGCAAAGATTCGGCTAAGGGAGATTTAAGCATGGGGATGGAGCGCCGAGAAGGGACGCCCCCAAAGGCAACGAGCTCCGCCGCGGCTCGGAAGCCTGGCGAAGCCCCTCAGATCGCGCAGGATCAGTAGCGGTAGCTGCTGCCCTGGGGCACGGCCCCGTAGGGCTGGGATCCGTAGCCGGTACCGTAGCCGCTGCCGTACCCGTTACCGTAGCCGCTGCCGTAGCCTGCAGGCGCCGAAACCGGGGTGTCGGTGGTGACGGAGAATCGGGCACCATCGGGATTGCCCTTGATGGCGGAGATGCGGATCGTCTGCGTCTGGTTGCCACCGAGGGAGACGGGCCGCGTCTGGTCGTCGCCGGTGGACTCACCCTTCTTGGTGAAGTTGATCGTCAGCGTGCCGCTGAGGGTGGACTGACCGGGATTGGTCACCATGACCTCGATGTAGGGCTTGGAGAACCAGCCCAGGAGCTCGGTCTTGAATAGCTTCTGGGAGACGAGCAGCTTGGTGCCGGGATCAGGCTGGACAGGCACGGTGGGGAGTCCGGGGTCAGGCTGACCTGGCGAAGGCAACCCGGGCGAGGGCAGGCCGGGATCGGCCGAGGGAGCCGGAGCCGGCTGGGTCGGTGCGGGAGGCTCTTCCTCGTTGGGATCACCGGTCGAGCCGACACGGGTGCCACATCCGGAGAGGACGAGGCTGGATGCCATGGCCGCAGTCGCGAGCAGGCCAACCAGTGCACGTCGGTTCGGAAACATCGGGACTCTCCGTAGGCGATCGGTTCGGGAACCACTTGGAGAAGATATCGGCGACGGGGCTGCGCCACTTGCGAAGGCAGGGTTAAGCTTCAGGGAAGCCCCGGCTAAACGATCGAACCCTGCTGCGGCTCGATCCGCTTGGTCATCGCCACATGGACCAGACCCGCCTCGAGGTAGGGATCACCGGTCACGGCATAGCCCAATTGCTCGTAGAAGCTGACCACGCCCCACTGGGCCGAGAGCCTGACGACCTCGCGCCCCTGCTCGGCAGCCCGTGCCTCGCACCGAAGCATCAGACGCGTCGCCACCCCCTGGTGGCGGGCCTCACGACGCACGGCGACACGGCCAATCCGCACCGTATGGGCATCCTGGGGAACCAGACGGGCCGTCCCGACGACCGCACCGTCGAGCGTCGCCACAAGGTGATCGCAGATGCCGTCCCACTCGTCGACCTCTTCATCGGCCGGCAAGCCCTGTTCCTCGACGAAGACCGCCCAGCGGACGGCGATGGCCTCGCGGACACGCGGGTCCCGGGCAGACAGCCAATCGAAGGTCAGCGAGGCAGGCAAGACGATCACGAGGAACCTAGATGGAGAGGCGGTTGAGCAGGGGAAGGCGCTGGACGAACCCGGACAGGAGGGTCAGGCCGCCGGTCGCGAGCAGGATGCCCACGGCGACCAGCAGCAGGCCGCTGCCAATCTCGACGGCGCGCATATGACGCTTGACCTTGTCGAAGAGGCCCAGAAGGTGATCGAACGCCAGCGCCGCCCCGAGGAAGGGCAGGGCAAGCCCTGCGGAGTAGGCGCCCAGCAGGCCGATGCCCTGGCCCAGGGTCTCTTCCTGGGAGGCCAGCGTCAGGATCGAGGCCAGGATCGGTCCGATGCATGGCGTCCAGCCAAAGGCAAACGCCAGGCCGACGACAAAGGCCCCGACGAAGCCCGCCGGCTTCGTGCGCACGGTGGCCCGACGCTCCTGATAGAGGAATGGCAGCCGCACCCATCCGGCCACGTGCAGGCCGAACAGGACGACGATCGCCCCTGCGGCACGGCTGATGGCCACCTGGTGATCCAGCAGCAGGGCGCCCAGGGTCGTGGCCGAGGCACCCAGCATCACGAAGACCGCGGAGAACCCGAGGACGAAGGCCAGGGTCTGGGCCAGGACCCGGCCACGTGCCTCGGGGGATCGCGAGGCGCCGCTCTTGAGCTCGTCGAGGGAGACGCCCGCGACGAACGACAGGTAGCCGGGAACCAGGGGCAGGACGCACGGCGAAAGGAAAGACATCAGGCCGGCCCCGAAGGCCAGGGCCACGTTCACTTGGCTCACGGGCCCATCATAGCCCAATTGACCGGGCCAGGAGCCCGCCTGCTGGCGCAGGAGTGGCCTGAGCGGGTACGGTAAGGCTGCATCAACCTCGCAGGAGAGCCCCATCGTGCCCAGTCCCCGCCCACCCCGCCCACCCCGTGGCCCCGATGGCCCCGGTGGACGTCCCCCGAGAGGTCCCGGACGCCGCGACGGCGAGGGTCCCGGACGCAGGGAAGGTGCAGGTCCGGGCCGGCGCGACGGCGACGGGCCGCCCCGTGGCCGTTTTGGCCCGCCCCGCCAGCGCGACGACCGTCCGCGCGGCCCCGTCGTCCGTACGTGGCAGGCTCCGGCAGACGAGCATGAAGACATTGCGGAACGCGGCCCGACCGTCGCACCTGAAGAGGCAGCGATGACCCTGACCTTGCCTTCGGCACTTGCACGCAAGCTGCGGACCGCGGCCCGCGAGATCGGCACCGACCCGGAATCGCTGGCAGTCGTCCTGCTGGGTCAGCAGGTCCTTGCCCTGAAGGACTGAAACCAGATTGGGTTGTCCGTCCTGCGGCACGCAGAACCCGGCCCACGCCCGTTTCTGCAAGGGATGCGGCGTGGCCGTCGGCCTGCCTTGCGCGTCGTGCAGCGCGCCCGTCGCGCCGGACCACGCCTTTTGCACCCGATGCGGGGCCCGGCAGGCCGGCGACCTGCAGCAGGCCCTCACGGCCCCTGGTGCCCCGATGGCACGGCCCACACCCACGACGGAGCTGCAACAATCGGACCGCCGTGTCGTCACGGTACTGTTCACGGACGTCTCGGGCTTCACCGCGATGTCCGAGAAGATGGATCCCGAGGCCGTCGCGAGCATCGTCAACCGCTTCTTCGAGGTTCTGACCGAACCGATCTACCGCTATGGCGGCGTGGTCGACAAGTACATCGGCGATGCCATCATGGCCCTCTTCGGGGCCCCTGTCTCCCACGAGGACGATCCGTTGCGCGGCGTGATGGCCGGATGGGCCATGCAGAAGGCGGCGCAGGCCTTTGCAGCGGACCTGGAACAACAGACGGGCATCCGCCTCAGGGTCAGGGTCGGCCTGCATACCGGCCTCGTGGTAGCCGGCAGCGTGGGGGGGACCCAGAGATCCGACTACACGGTGACGGGCGAAACGGTGGCCATCGCGTCGAAGATGGAAGCCGCGGCACCGCCCGGCGGCGTCCTCGTCTCGGCGGATACCTGGCAGCAGGTGCAGGGGCATTTCACTGCTGAAGCCCGCGACGCAGTGCAGGCCGGGGGGCGCGACCAGACCGTCCAGGCCTGGCTGATTCTCGGCCCGGCCGAGGGAACGGGCCCGACGATGACGGACCAGGCGACGGACCTGATCGGCCGTGCCAGGGAACGCAAGCAACTGGCCTCGGCGTGGCGTGCGGCCCGTGCGGGAAGACCAGCGGGCCTGCTGGTCGGGGGAGCGGTCGGAACCGGCAAGTCGTTGCTCATCCGACATGAGACCCGGCGGCTTCGCCAGGAAGGGGCCCTCGTGGTCTGGGGCCGGGGCGTATCCTTCGACCGCGATCGGGCCCATGCGCTCGCCATCTCCGTCCTCCAACCCCTGCTGGGCGAGACACCTGCAAGCCCGGATGCGGCCTTGGTCGCACTCGAAACCCTCGTGGCGCGATGGTTGCCCTACAACGTCCCCCGCAGCGCGTCCTCGCTCGCCCACCTGCTGGGCCTTCCCGTAAACCATCCCGAGGTTGCCAGCTTGCCGCCCCAGCAGCGCCGGTCAGCAAGCTTCGTCGTCCTCGACGACCTGCTGACCGCCATGGCGAGGGAAACGCCGACCATCCTCGTCCTCGATGACCTCCAGTGGGCCGACGCACCCTCTCTCGAATGGCTGGGCGGCCTCATCAGCCGGTTGGGCAGGGAAGGAGGCCACGTGCCGTTGCTGTTGGTCCTCGCCAGCCGCGATCCGGAAGCCTTGCCCTCGGCCGTGACCCAGCATGGCCTGCTGGAACCGATGCCGCTGGCCCCCCTCGTGGCCGAGGAGGCCGAAGCCCTCGCGACCACCCTGCTCCAGGCCTCGCCCGAGTCCCTCGGCACACCCGTCAGGCAATTGCTCGACGAAATCCTCGCACGTGCCGAAGGCAACCCGTTCTACCTCAAGGAGTTGATCCGGACGGTCCAGGAAGCAGGGGTCCTGATCCGGACGGGCGCGACCTGGGCCGTTGCCGAAGGCCGCACGGAATTCAAGCTGCCCGGCAGCGTCCAAGGGGCCCTTGCAGCGCGCCTCGACCAACTCGAATCCGCCCAGCGTCAGACCTTGCAGGTGGCCTCGGTATTGGGCAGGACCGTCGAGGATGCGCTCTTGCGGACCATACTCGACCGCGAGGTCGAGGCGGAACTCGGTGATCTGGTCCGGCTCGGGTTCCTGTACCGCATGCCGGACGGCCGCCACGCCTTCAACCAGGTCGTGGCCCAGGAGGTCGCCTACGAGAACCTGCTGCTGGCGACCCGCAGGGACTGGCACGAACGGGCTGCCCTCGCCATCGAGCGGCGTGACCTGCCCGGCACGCCGGGTCGTGCGCGGACACTTGCCCACCACATGGCACGGGCCGATCGAGACGAACCCGCGGCCCGCTACGCCGCAGAGGCCGGGGACGAAGCCCGTCACGCCTTCGGCAACGAAGAGGCCATCCGGCTCTACAACCAGGCGCTCGAGCACCTGGATCGCCTGCACGCGAACCCGGCCCGGGTAGCCGACAGGGCCTCGCTGCTCGCCCATCTCGCTGCGGTCGAGACCACGACAGGTGAGGTCTCCACGGCCCGGGAACACCTGGAGACCGCCATCAGCCTGGTGCCGGACCATCTCGATCGAGGGGCATGGGAAGCCGGGCTGATCCGGGCCCTGATCCGCCAGGGTGAGACCCACAAGGCGATCGCGCGCTGCCAGGAGCGCATCGCGGCGACCCGGGACCCCGTCGAGGAGGCGACGCTGCGGGCCACACTGGCTGAACAATGGCTGACAACGGGGGCCCTCGGCGACGCCGAGGGGCAGTGCCAGGCCGCCCTGGCACTCGTCCGCCCGGAACGGCATCCCCTCGTCGTCGCCGACATCATGAACATCCTCGGCAACCTCGCCAGCCGTCGCCGGGGCAACGAGGCGATCGGCTACTACCAGCGCATGCTCCTGCTCGTGGACGAGGCCAAGGACGTTCCTCGCCGCGTGGTCGGTCTGACGAACCTCGCCATGGCTCAGGAAATGTCCGGGGACTGGGCGGCCGCGGCGGATGCCTATGCAAGGGCCCACGCGATCTGTTCACGCATCGGCGACCGCTCGCGCGGCGCCCATATCCTCAACAACCTGGGAGGCCTGCGCCTCAAGCTCGGCCTGCTCGACGAGGCCGAGGATGCCCTGCGCGGCGCCGATGCCCTGTACGAGGCCCTGGGCAATCCGCTCGGTCGTGCCGCATGCACCAACTTCCTGGGCCAGGTCCATCTGGCCCGTGACGAAGCCGAGGCCGCCATTCCGTTCTTCGAGGCCTCGGCAGGCCTCCTCGAACGCGCCGGGGCCGGCACCTATGCGGCAGAAGTCCTGCGTGGCCTGGGCCACGCGCAACTGCTTGCCGGCCGTGCGGAGGAGGCACGAGCGGTCCTGGACAAGGCGCGCGAGCTGGCCGTAGCCACAGGGCAGCAGGCCGAGACAGCCTCGATCGACGTGCTTCGCGCCCGACTCCTGATGATGGCTGACAGCACCGACGAGGCCCTGCACCTCATTCGTGCCTCCATCGAGACCCTGCGAAGCCACGGCCATGCCCTGGAGAAGGGTCGGGCCATGGTTCACGCCGCGTGGGTCGCTGCCCGAGCCGGCCAGGTCCACGAGGCCGACAGCCTGCTGCTGGGCGCGAGGGACCTCTTCGAGGGGATTCGCGCAGGTCAGGAGTTGCGGCGGGTCGAGGCCCTGCTCAAGCAGGCCGGAACTGGGCCATGACCTCCTGGACCATGGCGGTGACGGGTCCGTAGCGGAAGGCCGCGACCTGACGTCCCGAGGCGTCCCAGGCCATGCGTCCCCAGCGCCCCAGGCTGCCTTGCCACTCGATGACGCGGGACCCGCCGACCTCAGCCAGCAATAGGTTCCGGACGCCACGCAAGCCCAGTTCGCGGGCCAGCATCCTGGCCCGGGGATCCACAATCGACAGGGGCTCGAGACGGCTGCAGACACCGCACCGCTCCGCCGTCGCGCATTCCCCGCACGCAGGCAGGCCGCACGAGACGCATTCGGGCCGATGGCTTCCGCACTGATGGCGGCCACACGAGGCACAGGTACCGAGGTCATCGGCACGCACGACCTCGAAGCATGTGCGGCAAGTGCCCGCATGATCCGGACAATAGGCCCCCCCGACGCCCTCGAGCATCAGGCGACGCGCGACCTTGACGCCACAGGCAGCGCAACTGCCGAGGCACGAGGCGCAGGACGGTTCGCCGGACACTCCGCACGGCACCATGCCGGAGGCAAGGCCCCGGATCCCGCAACCCGAGCAAGTCCCCAGATGCGCCTGGCAGGCAAAGCCACCACCGGCCTCGACGCGACAACCGGTACAGACGACCGCGCCGTCCTCGGCACAGACTCCGCGACAACCTGCGCACACCGGGGCACCGCACGCTCCGCAGGCAGCACGGTCCGACGCGCAGACATGCTCCTGGCAATCCCCGCAGGTCGCGTCGCAAGCGGGACACAACGCGACCGAACAAGTGCCGCAGGCTGTGACGGCCTGTCCCTGATCCTCGCAAGGGCGGCTGCATGAGGGACAAGCCCGGATGCATGTCCGACAGGCCAGGGTCAGCGAGCCCGTCATCACGGGGTCGTCCACGACCTCGCCACAGACGCCGCAGTCGGGCATCAGGATCTGGCGCGTCACAGGCACGTAGCCCAGACGGACCTCGGGAGACTCGACCGACGGCAAGCTCTCCTCGGCCGGGCGCACGAAGCGTGCCAGGTAGGTGACCTCATCGAAGCTGATGACGTGCAGGGCTACGAGTTCGGTGGTCAGCGTGACCTCGTGCGCGGCCTCCTCGGCCCTGACGGCCTCCTCCTCGAGACGCGCCAGCGAAGTCAGGGCAACGGTCTGCCCCTTGCGAGCCGCATCGAGACGGCGTGCCATCTCGGCACCCTCCCGGCTCAGATCGGCCAGATCGCCCGGCAACGCACCGCGGATGGCACCTAGGACCTTGGCCAGGTTCTCCTCCAGGGTGCGGATTTCCCGCTGTCGGGCATCCTCGCGCAGCGAGCCGTAGTGCCGGCGGATGCGGGTCACGGACTCGGTGCGCCGGCCGCCAAGCTGTCGCTCGAGGGCCTCTCCCCGGACGCTGGTCCGGGCGTCGACGAGGGCCAGCGCACGAGCATGCAGCGGACCCAGCGCCGGCAGGTCGCGCGGTGGATCGGTCGGCAAGACCTGGGTGCCCGACAACGCGTCGACGAGGGCAGGGCAGGCCATGCCCGTAACGGGATCCAGGATGTCGACGTGTGTCTCCTCGATGGGGTGGGGCAAGACACCGGCACCGTAGGCGACCCGATGGGAGAAGGCGACGACACGCCGGGTGCGGACCCGCTCGAGCCGCACGCGGGAAAGCATCCAGCCCTCGGGGGCCACGCCCAGCAGCAGGGCGGCCGGATCGGCGATGGGCTCGACGACGACGTGGCGATGGGAGACGGCCCCCCGCTCCTCGCACTCCGCCAGAATCTCCTTGAGCCGCGGCGAACCCGGGGCAATGGCCTCGGCGTCCTCGCCGGCAGCAAACGAGATATCGAAGCGCCGATCACCCAGGCGCACCTCCCAGCGTCGCCGCTGGGTGTCGAGCGGGGAGGCATCGGCGCCCTGGCGCCGATAGAAGTCAAGCGTAAAGGTACGAAGTGTCGGATCCTGCATGTTCGGGCCCAACCTCAGCCCAGTTGGTCACGGATGGAGGCCAGGCGGCTCGCAGCCTGTTCGGGATTGCGCCAGATGTCGACCGGCCCCATCGCGACCGGAAGTCTCGCGACCCACTCGGCCCACATCGGACCTGAGGCATCGAGCAGGCCACGGACATCGAGTGCAGCCAGCCACCGATGCAGGCGCCCGCCGGCGAGGACCAGGTGATGGTGGCGGCTACCGGTCGCGTTACGACTGGCCATGTCCAGGGGGTGCATGACGGGCTCGGCGTGCAACCAGAGGTCATGCACCGCGTCCGGACCGACCTCGCCATCGACCACCACGTCGACGCCTGCCGGCATGCGGGCCGCAAGAGCTTCGCCCATCACCGAGGTTGCGACCGCGAGGCGGACCCTGAGATGACTGGTCGCTACGAGAGCCTGCAACGTCCCCTCGAGGGATGGCCCGACCTCCCACGCCTCCAGGCCCGCGCGCAACAGGGAGAGCAGGCGCGCCTTGGCCAACGGTTCACGTTCCCGATCCAGCAGGTGGGCGGCAACCTGGGGAATGGCTCCGGGCCAGGCCTCGGCCGTCGCCAACAAGCGAACCCACGGCCCGGCAATCTCGACCGCGTCGAGGCGTCCCGTCTCGACCAACCAGTCCGAGAGGGCGGCAACCTCGGCCAGAAGGGCCCCTTCGGCTATCGAGGGCCGAACGGCGACCAACCGTCCCTCGATTGCCGCAGGCGTGACGGCTGGTGCCGTCTCCTCGACCACCATGGCCTGTTCGAGAGACACCAGGGGCACATCACGCTTGCCCAGCCAATCGGAGAGCGCGGCCAGGCCAACTTCCTCCGGCCACGGGCGGGGCGCCAGCAGGACGACACGCCGCACACCATCCGGTCGGGGCAACTCGGCAAGCCCCCGATCGCACCGATCCACGAGCCAACCCGTGAACGCTTCATCCGGCAGGGGCTCGCCCTGCGCGATGCAGTGGACGCGGGGTCCTGCGCCCTCAAGGACACGCCGCCACGCCTCGAGCCTGCCCGGAGCCGCCAGGACCAGGATGCGGCCGGGATCGCGGACGAGCCACTCCCGCAGCAACAGCTCACCCACCCCCCAGGGCGCCAAGGCTTCCGGCCACGCCAGGACGGCGCGATCCCCGCAGCGCCCCACGATTGCGCGGACAGCACGCTCCTCGGCCGGCTGCACGCGGCGCGTGGGTGGCAAGGCCGCAGGAGACAACAGCTCCTCGCGGGGCCAGCCCTCCCGCATGCGGGCTGCCACACCGGCAAGCCGCGCCCAGTCCCCGGGCGCATAGGCCCCGCGATCGGCCCGTTCCAGACGTTCCGTCGCATCCACGTACACGCGCTTCATACGCCCGATTGTGGCGGACGAGCGGAAGAACCTCGGTGACGTGCGTCAGTCGGGCAGAGCCAAAAGCATCACGCCGAGGGTTCGCTCAGGATCTCGCCCAGCTGCTCGATGTGGCGCTCGCAGGCCTTGCGGAAGTACGCGATGGAGAAGCCGCCGAGCAGGGCCGGGGCAGGCTCGACCTGTCCGGCATCCATGCGGGCCAGACAGCTGCGGTACTCGCGGATGGCCTCGTCCCAGCGATCCAGCGAGCGGTAGGACTCGGCAAGGTGGAACGGCGCGAGCCAGTCATCGGGCTGGAGATAGGCGGCGGCCCGGAACAGGTGGACGGCTTCCTGGTAGGAGCCCTGAAGGCGACGGGCAAGGCCAAGCAGGAAGTGCGCAGCCGGACGACAGGGATCCTCCTCGAGCGCGGCCTGGCACAGCACGACGGCGTCGGCGAGATTGCCGACATCAATCAGCATGAGCGCCTCACCCAGCAGGCCCTCATCCGGCGAAGGCTCCTCGGCCACCTCGGCGCGGAACGGCAGCGGTTGCAGGGGACCGGTGCCCCCGTGATACGGAGCCCGCGGGGTCGCCCCGAGGAAACCCGTGGCCCGCCGGAACTCGGCGGCGCGCACGGCCCTCGGGAGGGGCATGTCGGGCGGCATCGAGCCCGGAACCGAATCCGCGGGTCTGGTGTAATAGAACAGACCATCGCGTTGCTCGAGGCGAAGGGCACCCGCGTCGTGCAGTACCGTCTCGGCCGGCCCGAGCAGCAAGGCCCCGCCGGGTGCCACGCACGCTGCAAGCTTGCGGTTGACGGAGCGACACGTGTCCTTGGCGAAGTAGGCGAGCACGTTGCGACAGAGGACGATGTCGGCCTGACCTTCGAGCAGCGTCTGGTAGCCCTCGTCAGGCACAAGGTTGTGCGTCGCGAAGGTCACCATCTCGCGCACCTCGGCCTTGACGCGGTAGCCGTCCGGTTCGGCGTCGAGCCACGGGGCAAGGTCCTCGAGCGTCGTGCCCCGGAAGCTGCGCTTCAGGAACAGGCCAGCGCGGGCACGCTGGATGAAGGCCGGGTTGAGATCGGTGGCCAGGATGCGGATGCGGTGGGGGGCCTCGTCACCCAGGACCCGTCGCGCCGCAATGGCAAGGCTGTAGGCCTCTTCACCCGTCGAACAGCCGGCCACCCACGCCACGATGGGCCGCGACAGATCCCGGAGCAACCGGGGAAGCAGTTCCTCCTCGAGCAACCTGAAATGCAGAGGGTCCCGGAAGAACCACGTCTCGCCCACCGCAGCCATGCGGATAAGGTCCTGCTCGTGGGCCTCGGGATCCCGGACGAGACGTTGCGCCGTGGCCTCGGGCTCCTCGCCGGGACGCCCCAGGCGCTCGAGGGCCATCTCGGCCATGTCGCCATCCAGAACCCGACCGTAGCGTTGGGCGATCAGGCGGGCCACGACCGTGCGAGGGGCCGGGGCCGGGGTCAAGAGGTCCTGTTGGGACAAGGCAGCGTCTCCCTGCCCGGCGGATGCGACCGCCGGACAATCTCCCATGTTATGCCCCACGGCGGCAGGTATCTGCACCCTTCAAGCCAGCGTCACGGAGTTTGTCACCTCATCCGGGGCTCAGGCACAATGTCGGGCAATCCCGACAACAAGGAGCGCCCCATGCCCCAGGAACCGGCCGCGATCGCCTCGGTGCTGCATGAGTCCAGGGCCTTCCCCCCGCCCGAGGGCTTCAGCCGTACCGCCGCAGTCGGGGATCCGGACCGCCATGAACGTCTGCAGGCCCTGTCCCGGGAAGTGCCTGAGGTCTTCTGGCGCGAGGTCGCGCGCGAGCTGCACTGGTTCCGGCCGTTCCAGACGGTGCGATCCGGTTCCGGACCCGAAACGCGCTGGTTCGAGGACGGCACGACGAATCTCGCCTACAACTGCCTCGACCGCCATCTCGACGGACCGGCGCGGAATCGGGCCGCCATCATCTGGGAAGGCGAACCAGGCGACACCCGCACGCTGACCTACCTCGAACTGCACCGCGAAGTCTGCAGGATGGCGCTGGTCCTGTCGGAACTCGGGCTCGCCAAGGGGGATTGCGTCGGCATCTACATGCCGATGGTGCCCGAGGCAGCCATCGCGATGCTGGCTTGCGCCCGACTGGGCCTGGTCCATTCCGTGGTCTTCGGCGGCTTCAGCGCCGAAGCACTCAAGGACCGCATGAACGACGCGGGAGCCCGGGCCATCATCACCGCCGACGGGGGGTGGCGCCGAGGCCAGGTGGTCCAGCTCAAGGCGCAGGTCGATGCGGCCGCACCGTCCATCCCCACGCTCGAACACGTCCTCGTCGTGCGACGCACCGGCACGCCCGTCGCGTGGACCGAGGGCCGGGACCTCTGGTGGCACGAGCGCCGCAGCCAGGTGGGCGAGCAGCACGAGGCCGTGCCCGTAGGTGCCGAAGACCGGCTTTTCATCCTCTACACCAGTGGCACGACGGGCAAGCCCAAGGGCCTGGTTCACACCACCGGGGGCTACATGACCCAGGTCTTCCTGACCTCGCGGTTCATCTTCGACCTGAAGGAGCAGGACGTCTATTGGTGCACGGCAGACGTGGGCTGGATCACGGGCCACAGCTACGTCGTTTACGGCCCCTTGCTCTCGGGTGCCACGGTCTTCATGTACGAGGGCGCCCCGCTGTATCCGGGGCCGGATCGCTTCTGGTCGATGATCGCGCGCTGGGGCATCACCATCCTCTACACCGCCCCGACGGCCATCCGTACCTTCATGAGGCTGGGCGACGACCATCCTGCACGCCACGACATGAGCACGCTGCGCCTGCTGGGCACGGTCGGCGAACCCATCAACCCCGAGGCCTGGATGTGGTACCACCGCACGATAGGCGGTGAACGCTGCCCGATCGTCGACACGTGGTGGCAGACGGAAACCGGGGCGGTCATGATTGCTCCGCTGCCCGGCATCACCACGACGCGCCCGGGGTCGGCGACCCAGCCGTTCTTCGGGATCAAGCCCGATATCGTCGACGGTCAGGGACAACCCGTTCCGGACGGCCAGGGCGGCTACCTCGTCATCCGGGAGGCGTGGCCCTCGATGGCCCGGACCATCCACGGCGACCACGCCCGCTACCTGGCCCAGTACTGGTCTCAGGTCCCCGGCAGCTACTTCACCGGTGACGGGGCCCGCCGGGATGCCGAGGGCTGCTACTGGATCATGGGGCGGGTGGACGATGTCATCAATGTCGCGGGCCATCGCCTCGGGACGATGGAAATCGAATCGGCCCTCGTCAGCCACGCCGCAGTGGCCGAGGCAGCCGTCGTCGGTCGGCCCGACGAGGTCAAGGGCACGGCCGTCGTCGCCTTCGTGACCCTCAAGGCTGGGCGCAAGGGCGACGAGGCCCTGAAAGCCGAGCTTCGCAACCATGTCGCCACCGAAATCGGCGCCATCGCGCGCCCCGAGGACGTCCGATTCACCGACGCCCTCCCCAAGACCCGGTCCGGCAAGATCATGCGGCGCCTGCTGCGGGAACTCGCCGGTGGCGGCGAGGCCTTCGGGGATACGACGACACTCGAGGACCTGTCCGTCCTCGCGACGCTCCGTCAGGACGACGAAGGGTGACAGGAGGCGGCCACGCCTCCTAGAATAAGGCATGGCCGTCGCCCGCCCCGAATCCTCCTGCCAGCCGGAACCCAGTCCCGAACTGATCGCCTGCATGGCGGTGCTGGACGCCCGGCTGGGCTTGCTCGAGGCCTCTCTCGGCCTGTAGGGCCGACGCCGCCGAATCAGCCCTGGCCCAGAGGACCGGGCCCCACGAAGACCTCATCACCGGTGACGGTCACGGGGAACCGG
Organism: Candidatus Sericytochromatia bacterium; assembly: GCA_035286125.1. Taxonomy (GTDB): domain Bacteria; phylum Cyanobacteriota; class Sericytochromatia; order S15B-MN24; family VGJW01; genus VGJW01. The sequence continues at coordinate 33,123 of JAYKIS010000037.1, read as the reverse complement.
GCGACACAGAGGTCGGGACTGCCCGGCATCTCGCCGGTCGTGATGTCGAAGGGCCAGCCATGCAGGGGGCAGTAGAGGTTACGCCCCTCGAGGAAGCCCTTGGACAAGGGGCCCCCGCGATGGGGACACGCATCGTCGATGGCCCAGAAGCCCCCCTCGGCATGAACCACGACCACCTCATGCTCGCCGACCGTGACCACCTTCCAGGTGCCCTCGGGGATCTCGTCCACCCGTCCCACGCGTACCGCATCGCTCATGCCGGCATGCTAGCAGGTCATGTCGCCCGGGTGGTCGCCGGACCCTCGCCACCGACCTCGACCCGAACGACCCGGAAGGCGAGGCGCATTTCGAGAATTTCGGTCACCACGCCGGCAAGCAGTCCCGACAGGCCCACGAGGAAGCAGACCTCGGCAGCCGGACGCCACGCGCCCGGGACACGACGCGCCGCGAAGGCCAAGGCAAGGGTGCAGGCGAGGAAAGCAGCGATGCCCCCGTAGAAGAAGACGACAGAGGCCTGAACCCAGCGTCCACGGGCCACCATCAGGGGCAACTGCCGCTCGATGCGTGCAAGGCGCGCACCCTCGGGTTCGGACAAGGCCACCTGGGTCCGCAACTGACGGCGTTCGGCGGCCAGTTCCCGGATGCGATCGACGATGGACGAGAAGCGGCCTTGAAGGCTCGTGGCGAGGATGGCCCCGGTGGACATGGCCACGGCTGGGGCGAGGGCCGTCGCGATCAGGTCATCGGGAGCCACGGATCCTCCGCTGTCATTGACTCGTGAGCCGGATAGCTGGGTAAAATCAACCTTGGCACGCATCGTCTCGTACCCCACGGGCGGGACACGTGCGCAATCCGGAAGGAGCCACTGTTGTTCAAGTCCTTGCCAACCCGCGCGACCACGGCCCTCGAGGTCCAGTGCGCCACCTGCGGCATCATCCTTCACGTGGAGCCTGTCCGCGGTGAGGTGACCGCCTGCGTGTGCGGCCAGACCCTGGACCTCGCCGTCCCCCAGGCCGCCTAGGCCAAGCCGCGGCATCCAAGGCCGCGCTCGAGGACCCCGGCCACAAGCTCGGGGTCCTTTTCGTCGAGATGGGGACCCCAGCCGAGCCTGACCATGCGGCCAGCCTCGGCCGCCGTGAAGCCCAAGGCCTGCAGGACGTGGCTGGGCGCACCGGATTGGCACGCAGCGCCGCTGGAGAGCCCGAGCTCGGGGCAGGCGCGCATCAGATCCGTCGCCGTGCGGTCCGGCAACACGAAGGCAAGGTGGCCGGGCAGGCGACGGTCGGCATGGCCCAGCCACCGGACACCCGGCAAGGCGTCGTCCACGACACGGCGCCAGCAAGCCGCGGCATCGCGCCCCCGACGCGACCACGCCCCGACACCAGCCTCTGCCCTGTCCAGAGCGGCAGCGAGGCCGACGACCAAGGGCACGGGGACGGTACCTCCCCGACGCCCCCCCTCCTGTCCGCCCCCGAGGACCTGCGGCTCGAGGCGAACCCTTGGGCCCCGGCGCCTCACCATGAGCAGGCCGACTCCCTTGGGACCATAGGCCTTGTGGGCTGAAAGCGACAACAAGGCCACGTGCGGGACAACCTGCCCCAGGGGAACGCGCCCCGGTATCTGAGCGCCATCGGCATGCAGCGGTACGCCGGCCGCACGACACAGGGCACCCAGCTCCGCCAGGGGTTGAAGCGTCCCTATCTCGTTGTTGGCCGCCATCACGGAGACAAGGGCAGCCGGATCGCGCAGGGCATCCTCGAGGGCCTCGGGCGGTACCATGCCGTCCCCGTCCACAGGCAGGAACGTCACGCGTCCGCCCTGCCGCCCCCAGCGACGGGCGACCTCGAGGACCGAGGCGTGCTCGGTCGGCTGGCAGATGAGGCGGCTTCCGACCCCGGCCGCCTCGAGGACACCCGTGAGGGCAAGGTGGTTGGCCTCGGTCGCCCCGCTCGTGAAGACCAGTTCGCCGGACGCGACGGCCAGGAGGCCGGCAAGCCGGTCGCGGGCACCCTCCAGACCGCCCCGGGCTTCCCAGCCCCAGGCGTGCCCCGAGGATGCGGGATTGCCGAACCGCTCGGAGAACCAGGGCCACATCGCCGCCAGGACCTCCTCGGCGACCGGGGTCGTGGCGTGCACATCCAGGTACCAGGTACGGCCCCGGATGATCCCGTTGTCCACGGTTCTCCCTGTCATGGCTTTTGAGAGCATGGCGCATGGGGTATGGTGATGTCCAACACAGCTCCGGTCGCCTGCCGCAAGGTCCGGAGAAGACAAAGAATCCTGCCCCGACCCTCTGCCCCGGTGACCTGCATGCGAGCCCCACGGCCCTTCTCGGCGAGCGCCCAGCCCCTTTCCGGCGCCTTGCGTGCGGTTTGCGTGGCGGTCCTGGCCAGCCTGCCCGGCGCGTTCGCGGAACCTGCGCTCGCGCAGTTGCCGGCGGGTCCGACCGACGCCCGGCAGGACGGCGTGGTGCTCGAGGAGCTGAGCTACGAGAAACTGCTCGAGGAGAGCCTCAAGCAGGCGATGACATCCTACCTGGGCAACGACAGGTTCATCGTCCAGGTCCGTGTCAAGATGCAGCGCATCCACGGGCAGGGACCGCGTCCGCTGCAGGTGTTGCCGGCCCCGTTGCAGCCGGCGCTCACGGCCAACCTGCCCGGGACCGAACCGTTGGATCCGGACGAGGTCGACCTGCCCGGCCTGCCGGCGCGTCCCGCCGCAGCGAGGCCGGCAGCGGCGCCAGTCGCGGCGCCGCCGTCGCTGCCTCCCGTGGCCCAGCAGGCTGCGGCCCCTGTCGCGGAAGCGGCGGGCCTGCGCATCGACCGCGTCCGCATCCTGACGGTCATCGAGAAGAACCTCGCTCAGGAAGAGCGCGACTTCATCGAGAAGCTGATCTACCAGAAGGCGGACCTCAACTTCGCCCGCGGCGACAGCCTCGAGATCATGAACCGGCAGTTCCCGCCGACGCTGCAGAAGGCCGCCGCCTTGGCCGCCACCGGCACGGACAGCGTGACGACGGCAGCCGGCCTGCCCGTCGCCGCCCCCTTGGCAGCCGGAACCGCACCTGTTGCCGGCGAGAGCGATCCTGCCATCCGCACCATGCTGGCGGTCCTGCTCGGCTTGCTGGGGCTCGGCCTCGTCCTGGGCCTGATTGCGCTGCTGCGGCGCCGAAAGCCGGATGCCGCTCCTGCCACTGATGCACCTCCGGCCTGGGCGTCGGCTTTGATGCCCCAGCCAGCCAAGGAGGCTCAGGCCCCCGCAGGGCCGTCTGCGGAAGAACAGCGGGCAGCTCGGGCCGCGCAGGCCCTGCGTCAGGAGATCGTGGCCATGCTGCTCGAGCAACCCGAGCTGGCCGCGCCGATGATCGGCGGCCTCGCCCGGCGCGAGGAAGGCCTGCAAAAGGTCGCCAACCTGCTTCGCGTCCTCGGCATGGCCCAGGCCGCCAGGACCGTGCCCGGCCTCGCCGATGAGGAGAGGACCCGCGTCGAGGCCGCGCTGCTCTCGACCCGCGATGTGGCGACCGATGAAGCCGTCGCCGTGCTCGAGGAGGCCTATCCCCTGCTCGTCGCAGCCAAGGCCGAGCAGGGCGCCCAGGTCGGGCGCAAGCTGGCACCCTTCAGCTTCCTCGATCGCATCGACGATTCCCAGGTACTCTGGATTCTGCAGGACGAGGGTTCCAAGGTCCGGGCCCTGGTGCTGTCCCAGTTGCCCTACAAGCGGGCTGCCGGCCTGATGGCCAAGTGGCCGGTCGAGGAACAGGGGCCCGTCGCGACGGCGCTGGGCGAGCTCGAGGCCATCCCGCTCACGACCTTCGAGAGCATTGCCGAGAAGTTGGCGATGAAGGCATCGCAGGCGCCGTCCTTCAGCGCCGTCGTCACCGACGGCGTCGGCCTGCTGGTCAACATCCTCGACAATGCCGACGCGACGACCGAGCAGCGCATCCTCGACAACCTGAAGACCCAGAACCCCGACATGATGCGCAAGGTTCGCGAACTGTACCTGACCTTCGCCGACCTGCCACGACTGCCTGCCGCCGTCATCAAGGACGCGGTGCGCGAACTTGATCCCGGCGTCGTCGCCCAGGCGATCCGTGACGCCGAGGAGCCCCTGCAGGAAGCCGTGCTGGGCGCTATGACCGACAAGCGGCGCGCCCTGCTGATGGACGCGCTCGAACGTCTCGAGGGCCAGCCTGTCGATCCGGATGGTGCCGAGACCGCCCGCCGCGAGGTGGTGGGCCGGATCCGGGACATGGTGCGCCAGGGTCGCTTCTCGATGAAGACGCTGGCGGAGGGCTAGGCCATGGGTTCGCGCCGTCCCTCCCTGATGGCCTTCGGGCTGGCAGCCAGCCTGATCGTGCATCCCGTCGTCGCCCGGGCTCACGCGGCCGTCGAGCACCTGGGCGAACTTCGCCCGGGCATGAGCCCCCAGAAGGTGGTCGAGTTCCTTGGCGTGCCCTTGTCGCAGATGACCGGGGGTCCCGAAGGCACGATCGAAGAGATGACCTACGGCCAGCCGGGCTCCGCCCGGTATGTTCTCCGATTCGAGGAGGGCCGCCTGCGCGAGGTCGTCGACGTCGCCTCGGGCGTGACCGGTCGGCCCGGTGAGGTCGTGGCGGCCAAGGCCGAGCCAGGACCAGCCGCTGCGCATCCGGAGGCCGTGACGCCGACGGAGGCGCCAGTCGCCGGGGAGGTGGCCGCCGCAGTCGCTGCGCCGGTCGAAGCCGCTTCCGCCCCCGAAGTGCCCGATGCTCCCCCGGCCTCGACGAGTCCTCAGGAGGTGGCCGTCGGGCCCGAACCGGCCGTGGCCCCCGTGCTCACGGCTGGCCCGACCCCCGCGGAAGGCGCCTCGGTCCCCGTCACGCCGCCCCCAGTGCCCGCGGCGGCCGTCGGCCCCCTGCCGCCTGCACCCCAGGCCCCCGTTGTGCCTGGCGGCGAGGTTCCCGCGCCGCCGACCACCGTCGTGGCCGTGCCCTCCGCGCGTCCATCCGGGCCCGGGCTGCGCGTGGCACCACCGCCTGCGCCCATGGCGGCACCCCTTGCCGCACCCCGCGCCAACCCCTATGCACGGCAACCGGGCGAGACGCCAGCACCCGCATTCCGCTTCGTATCCGAGCCTACGCCCCGGGTGCCCCGTCTCGACGAGTTCGTGCCGGTCAGGCCGGCCGTGGTGGCGGCCGCGCCCGCGCAGGCCACGCCTGTCGCACCGGCAGTGGCAACGCCTGCCGATCCGCCGCGCCAGGGGGGAGACTTCATCCGCCTGAAGCGCAAGGGCAGTTCGGTGGATCTGGAAAGCCTGCTGTTCCCCGAGGATCGCGACCTGTACATGAAGGTTGTGGTGCCCCCTGAACCCAGTCCCGAGCCCAAGCCTGCCGTGGCCGAGCCCGCGGTGATGCGCGCGCCACAGGCCATGATGGGAGGAGAGGGCTACGGACCCGCCGGCATGCAGCGCTCCGAGGCACGTTTCCAGCAGGACACGAACGCGCGGTCGGACAACCGTTCCGACACCAACATCCGCAGCGACAGCACGATCCGATCCGACGCGACGCAACGCAGCGAGGTGTCGGAACGCTCCAAGGTCGAGTCCGTCTCGAAGATCGAAATCGAGAACAAGCTGCCTACGGACTTCAAGTTCCCGACGTATCCGACGCCACCGCCCTATCCGACACCTCCCCCCTATCCCTCGCCACCAGTCGTGGTGTTGACACCTTCGCCGAGTGAAGTGGCGGCCCTGGCCGGGGAGATCCAGCGTCGATTTCTGTCGGCCCAGCGTCTCGCCTACTCGGGACGTTACGACAAGGCCCTGGCCGAGGTGGCACGAGCTCTCGACCTGTCACCGGACAATGCCCAGGTCCTGGCCTTGCAGGGCTCCATCTACTACAAGATGGGTGACCTGGGGCTTGCCCGCATCTCCTGGTCCAGAGCCCTGGACCTCGACCCCGGCCTGACGGACGTCCGACAGAGCCTGGGGCGCATCAATGCCCGTTCCCGCCGCTGACCCCTGCCACCAAACCCTGATTCAGGTGACCCCGATGATTCGTCGCACCCTCGTTACCCTCGCCGGCCTGGCTGTACTCGGCCTGCACGTGCCGGCAGCTCTGGCCGCCGACAACAAGCAGGCTGTCAGCGAGGATCCGGCCGTCGCCATGCTGACCAGCCCGGCACTGTTCGACCAACTCTTCGCCGGGTTCCCTGATTCCATCCGGACGGTGGATCCGGGCCTCGTCAAGGTCGTGGTCTTCCGGGAGACCCGCCAGGACCGCTTTCCCGAACTCAACTCGCTCATCGAGTCCCGTATCACGGACGAACTGATCCGGACCAACCGGTTCCGGGTCGTCGAGTGTCGCGAATGCCGGACCCCGCGTGTCGTGTCCGACGACAGGAGCTTCAGCTACTCCAATACCATCGAGAGCAACGCGCGGCTTGCCGAGATCGGCCACCAGTTGGGCGTCGACGGCGTGCTGATGTGGCACACCATGGGCACGGGCAAGAACGTCATCGTCAACTTCAAGCTCGTCCGGGCGCTGGATGGTGCCATCGTCTGGTCCAAGAGCTTCCAGACCGAGCCCAACCGCGACGTCGTGGCCGAGCGCCGCCAGAAGGCCGAGGAAGAGCGGCGCTACGGAGACTCGGGCCTGTACATCAGCGGCGTGTTCCAGGGGCTGTCGACCTCGCGCGGCAACCCCGGAACCGGTACGCCCGTCACCGCCGATGGCAGTCTTGGCCTGAGCCTCGGGCTGCTGCGCCAAAGCAGCTTCCTCGAGAACTTCGCATTCGGCCTCGAGGGCGGATTCTCGTCGCTCGGAAAGCCCGTCAAGCAGGAAGTCAGTGTCCAGTTGTTCAACCTCAACGCAGCCTTCCTGCTGTCCCTCGATCCGCTGTTCTACAAGGAGACCAAGAACCGGGTCGTCAACCTCTACGGCGGCCTCGGCCAGGGCTTCATCGTGGGCGACAACGACTTCCGCAACGCCCTGCTGACCAAGGCGGGACTGATGCTTCGCTTCACCCCGGAGAGTTTCCTCAATCTGGGCTTCGTCAACTTCCCCGCGCAGAAGGGCATTCGCCAGGCGACGGCAAATGGCCTCGACAACACCGTCGATGTGGGCGGCTTCACCTATGAGGTCGGCGTCGGCTTCATCCTGAAGTAGCGTTCCGGAAACGCGGACGGGCCGCTCGCCAGCTTCTGGCGGGCGGCCTTCTTGCGGCCGGGACCGATTCAGGCGCCGACGGGCTGGACCTGGTAGACCGTCTCGCGGGGCTCGACATCGGAACCGGGCTGGACCGACTTCCCCGTGACGATGAATTTCACGGGAGCACCGGGCCACGCCAAGGCGTCGGCCGTGACCAGTTCGCCAACCTCGCGCTCGGGGTCCCGGTCGAGTTCCATCACCGTGCCATCGGCATGTCGGACGCGGATGCGGTGGCGCAGGGCGGGCTGGGGCACGAGGTTCCTCAAGACGGCTAGGGGCGGCCAAGGCTATCAGGGGATGGGCGGGGGCGTCAATCGCGGGGTTACGCGACTCGCCTCCGGGGGTACGAAAAAGGGGGCCAAATGGTCGCATCCACGGGCGAAAGGGGTCACGGGCATTGATGTTCGAGCCGCGTGGACACGCCTTTGTCTTCCAGCTTGACGGGGACGCCGAGGCCTGCGACGTGGCCGGAACCACGGAGGCCCTGCTCGATCGTTTCGGGGAGGGGCGCATCTCGATCCGGATCGCGGACTCGGGCGAAGGCTTCCTCGGCTGCATCGAAGGGTGCTCGGGCGAGGAGGCGGCTCGGTTGATCGAGGGGATGCGCGACCTTTCGATGGCTTCCCAGGACCTCATCATTCACCTGGGTGGCTGGGGGTCGGCGTTGCCCCCGACCCGGATGCGCGCCGGCGCCTTCGAACTGTTCGCGCCCGTCTACGAAGCCTTCTGTCAGCAGTACAGGGGGCTGCGCCCGGCGTCACTTGAGCGGTATTCTTGACGGGGTATGCCCCCCGCACTTGAACAACCCTTCCGCATTGGCCCGCTGACGCTCGACAGCCGGGTGATCCTGGCGCCGATGTGCGGCGTCTGCGATGTCCCCTATCTGAAGCTCCTGCGTCGTTTCGACCAACGATCCCTGATCTTCCACGAGATGTTCAGCGCCGTGGGTCTGGTCCACTGGAAGAGTCGCCTGAAGGTCGACATCCCGCCGGGCCTGCGTCCTCTTGGCCTGCAAATCTTCGGCCACGAACCGGAGACCATGGGCCAGGCAGCCCGGATCCTTGCGGCCGCAGGCACAGACGTCATCGACCTGAACCTGGGCTGTCCCGTCCCCAAGATTGCCAAGAACTGCGACGGCAGCGGCCTGCTCAAGGACCTGCCCCTGCTCGGGCGCATCCTGACGGCGATGGTCGGAGCCGTGGGCGACCAGGTCCCCGTGACGATCAAGATGCGGCTGGGCTGGGACGAGCAGTTGCGGAACCATGTCGCCGTCGCCCGGCTCGCGGAATCCTGCGGGGTGCAGATGATCACGGTCCACGGCCGGACGCGCAGCCAGATGTACTCGGGCTCTGCTGACTGGGAGGCCATTGCCGAGGTGGCCTCGGCCGTCTCCGTTCCCGTGGTCGGCAACGGGGACCTCTGGGACCCCCTGATTGCCGCGGAGCGTCTCAAGGCCTCGGGCTGCGCCGGCGTCATGATCGGCCGGGGCGCCCAAGGGAATCCCTGGATCATACCGCGCATCGACACATACCTGAAGACCGGGGAAATGCCCCCCGAGCCTGCACCGGACGTTCGCCTCGGGGTGGCCCGGGAACATTGCCGGCTGCTCATCGAGGAGAAGGGCGAGGCGCAAGGCGTGCCAGAGTGCCGCAAGCATGTGGCCTGGTACACCAAGGGCCTTCCGGGTTCCGCCGAGTTGCGCCACGCCGTCAACCAGACCCGCACGGCCGAGGCCCTCTTCACCGTACTCGATACCTATGCCAAACCGGTATGATTTAGGCATCCCATCAGCGAACCTTAACCCCAAGACGTCAGTTTGGCAGCCTCTCCGACGACAATCAGAGTATGCACCCCCACGGCGCCCCCTCGTCCACGATGCAAAGGCTCAAGGCCCTTGCGGCCGTGGCTTGCGTAGCACTGGCCGGCTGCGGCGGCTCCCCTGCAGGCACCGAGGTGCCGGCGCCCACACCCACGCGAACCCCCTTCGAGGAACCCAAGGGTGCCCCGACCCGTTTCTACATGCAGAACGTGGCCTACCGAATCGACGAGCAGATCGTTGTCGACATTCCCGCGATGGATGCAGACCTGTTGCCCTACGACCTGGGCAAGCCACTCATTCCCGGCAACGTCAACGACTATCTGGTCAAGGTCCACGTGGCCGAGTTCACCATGACGGAGCAGGCCATGGCCGCGCTGATGAACCGGTACGTATTCAATTTCCCGAACTCGCCCATCAGCGACATCCGCATCTCTTGCAGCAATGGGCGCTTGCGCCAAACGGCCAAGCTCAAGAAGTTCGGTGTCACCACCATCTGCGAAATCGAGGGGGATCTGCGCCCCAACGGCAAGGGGCAACTCGTCCTGCGCCCGGATCGGATCAAGTCCAATGGCCTGCCGGTCAAGGGCCTGCTGGACGTCGTCGGGGTAGACCTCGCAGAGATGCTGCAGGCCCGGGAGGACAAGGGCGTGCGTATCGAGGGCAACGACATCATCCTCTATCCGGACCGCATGATTCCCCCACCCGCGATGAGGGCCTTTTGCACCGGCGCCACCATACAGCAGGGTCGGGTCACGATGCGCTTCGATGACAGCGTCCGGCGCGAGCGTCCGGTGCCGCCCGAACCGGCCCGGAATTACATCCTGATGTGGGGCGGCAATGTCCTCAGCAACAACAACCTCGTATTCGACGCCAAGCTGCAACTTATTGACGACACGCCTGACTCGCCGATGCAGTACTACATGCCGATGTATCGCGAGCAGCTGGAGACAGGCTTCACGGTGTCTACACTCCGCGGCGAGATGATCACCTACCTGCCGGATATCGCCGGCACCAAGGTCGAGCGCCCCCGCTACCGGCCACCTCTACCCATTCCCTATCACTGAGCGCGTCTGCGGACTTTGGTCACAACGGGCGGGCGGCGGTAATGCTAGACTGCGATGCTCCCGTGACCGTCAGGTGGAAGATTGGGCCTCCTTAACAAACTGCTGGACCTCCTGAAGGGGGGCTTCGGTCGTGGCAAGAAGGGTAGAAAAAAGGGCAGAAAGGGCCGCACCGGCTCCATCGCCGCCAAGGGCCGCACCGCCCCGCCAAGAGGTACCGGGCCGCTCGCGGCGCGCGGTACAGGCAAGCTGGATCCGGCCGCCGTCCCCGAAGGCAAGGCTCCGCCCAAGGACTTCTTTTCCGCACGCAAGGCCGGTGATAGCGTCGCCTCGCCCACCGGGCGCACGTGGGGAAAGGCTCAGGGTGACGAGCCCAGGAGCAAGACCAACGAACTGACGCAGACGATGCGCATCCGCATCGAGAGCTTCTTCCGGCGCAAGGATGAGCCCAAGGACCTCAAGCGCCGCAAGCCGCTCATCGACGACTTGAAGCCGATGTATGACCGCGGAGACGTCGCGGCCATCGGCCTGCTCCTCGAGGACCGAACGGCGGAGGCCGACAGCCTGCTGCGTACCGAGGCAGCCCGCATCGAGGCACTGAACAGCCTCGAAAAGGTGCTCCGGGATGCCGCTCGCAGCCGAAATGCGGCCGTGCTCAAGCCTTTGGCCGTGCGCCTCGTGGGGGAAATCGGCCTGCTTGGCGACGACATTCTGAAGGAGGCTCGCGAGGTTCGCGGCATCGTCCCCAAGCTGCAGGAAGCACTCGAGGCCCGGGAGCCCGACACGATCGAAACGTGGTGCCGCGACTTCGACGTCCGCCTCGTCCGTCTCGACAAGGAGATGCACCGCCAGTCGCGGTTCCTGGCCAAGGTCGGCGGCAAGCTGCTCAAGGGCCTCACTGCCAAGGACTTCGCTGCGGTCGCCGATCTGTCGGAACAGGTCATCACGGCAGGTTCGGTCGTGGCTGCAGGTGGCGAGGACGTCGAGATTCCCGAAGTCACCGATCGGACCGAGGTCTCGGCCGTGGGCAATCAGGACAAGTGGAAGCTCATCGACAAGCAGTTGCTGCAACTGGTCGAGACCCTCAAGGCCAGGCAGTATCCCTTCGTCGTGCCGCTTGCCATCCTGGTCCATTGCGGCAGCGCCGTGATGGGAGATCAGGTCTTCGGCCGGGCCGTCGAGCTCATCAAGGGCGGGATGGCGCTCCGCAAGATGATGAAGGGCGAAATCGACCCCAACCTGTTGCGTAGCGCCAGCGTCCTCGCGCGCACCGCCGAGGTCTTCGACGGGCTCATCGTGAATCGCTCGAACCAGATGGCGGATCTGGCCGAATCCTGCGCCAACGAAATCAAGGGTGGCCAGCATGCGGCCGCGCGCAAGGCCGCGATGGACCTGCTGCGCACCTCCGAATTGCTCGCGGACCCCACCGTGACCAAGGCAGCGAAGCTCCGATCCGACATTGCCAAAGTCGAATCGGCGCTGAAGCGCAAGAGCCTTGGAGAGGCCAGCCTGCTGCTGGACCATGCCCTGGAGACCTGAGGAGGCTCCCCCGACACCATGAACATCACCAGACCCATCGGCACCGTTGCCCTGCTCGCAGCCTCGATTGTCATCGCCGCGCCTGCCCAGGCCCAGATCCGGCGCTCCAGCCCTGCGCCCGCGGACAATGCCCCCGCCGTGCCGGCTCCCCCGGCCGTTCCCGCGCCGGCCGCACCGGCGGCTGCGCCTGCCAAGGCTCCCGGCGGCACGACCGACGGCCTCGTCATGAGCGGCAAGGTTGCCAAGGAGACGGCCGATGAGGCCCCGGCATCCGGCGGCATGAACCTTGGCTGGCCTCCCAAGCTGCCCCCCTTCTTCTGGATGGAGGTCATGGCAGGTTCGCGATACCAGCAGGACGTGAGCAACAACTTCGTGTCGTTCGAGGACACCAGCTTCACCGTTCCTGTGACCAACGCGGCGGTCACGATCCCCAACCTGCAGAACCCCAAGCTCGCCTCCCAGGCCTCCAGCGGCGCATCACTCAACGCGCTCAAGGCCGAACTGGGCTTCTTGATCTTCTCGGGCGGCCTCGAGGCCGCGGGCATGCGGACCGCCCCCGGAAACGCCCAGACTGCCTCGGTTGCCAGTTCGCTGCTCTCAGCCCCTTCTCCCCTGCTCAGCCAGGGCTACACCGGCTTCTACGGCAAGGCGCTCGGCCTGCGTGCCGGCTACCGTCGCGAGACTTATCGGGGCATCCCGGGTGTCGCACCGGACAAGGACGTGTCGCTCAACGAGTTCCTTGTGGGCTACGGTCTGGGCCTGGGCCTCGGTCCCGTCAGCGCCGGCCTTGATCTGCTGGGCGGCATCGCGCCGCTGACGGTGGCGGACGGAGCTGCAGCAGCCGCGACCCTGGCCCCCGCGGAGGCCGAGGCGGCCCTCGGCTTCACGCTTTATGGCATCAAGGTCAAGTTCGGCCAGCGCTTCCGGCTGACGGGCTATGGCACGGACTTCGGCTCCGCCTTCGGCAGCCTGCTGGGCTCGGCCCTGCCGACGGGCCTGAATCCCACGAGCGTGCTCAATGGCTCGGCCCCCACTGCCATCCAGAATGATGCCGTGGCCAAGGCCAAGACGCTGCAGGACACCTTCCGGGCGACGGTGGAGTCCGGTCCGTTCTTCGAGGCCGGCGTCTCGTTCTGAGACCTCTGGACCGTCGCAGCGACCCCTTCGGCAATCCTTGCCGGGGGGGTCGTCCTCTTGGGTCGTCAGACCGTAGGTACGTCCAGCATCTCGGCCACCAGCAGCGGATGCGGCGAGGCCTTGGGGCGCGCCGCCTTGAGCCGGGACAACGCCTCGCCTACCCCGATGCCCTGATCGTGCATCAGCCATCCCAGCACGACGGTCGCCGAGCGCGAGACCCCGTGGACGCAATGCACATAGACGCGATGCCCCTCGGCCTGATCCAGCACGTGAGCGACGTGCGCCACGGCCTGGCGCAGCAGGTGCCCCCGCGCACCGGCGCCATCCTCGGCATCCCCGATGGGGAATGCGGCAACCGCAGGCAAGGGGTCGAGCCCACCGGCGGATGCCTCGACCAGGATCTGCCCCAGTTCAAGTCCGGCCGCCATGTTCACGACATGCGTGACTCCTTCCAGGGCCAGTTCCCGGAGATCCCATGCACTGGCGGGCCGGGACCCCAGGGCCACGCGAGGCGTAATCCAGTCATAGTGCACGTGGACACCCGCCCCGGAATCGACCTGACATGGACGCATGATGCCACGTCCGCACGAAGACGCGCCCTGTTGCCAGACGCCCGAGGCCGCGGCCACTCTGGCACTGGGGTGGCTGGGGACGCGCACCGGTAGCCGAGTCCTGCTTGCAGAGGCCCCGTGGGACGGCATGGCCCTGGGGGTCGCGATGACGCTGGGCATCACGTTGCGGGACGCACGCCGTCCGGACCATCCGCCATCGGGGGACGCAGGCATCCGGCTGTGCCATCCGCCCAGGGAGGCCGGCCCTACGGCGGGTCACGTGGCCGTCATCCTGGGGCCGGATTCGGACGATCTGCTGTGGTACCAGGCATCCGGCATGGCCGAAGAGGCACTGCTGGCCGTGCGGTTTCCGGCCCCCGCCTAGGGTGCGGAAGGCAGGCGCCGGACCTGCTCGACGAGCGCCGGACGAATGCCGCCGTCCCGGACGATCTGTCGGTAGGTCGCCACGGCTGCCGTCGGCCGACGGACCCGATCCCCGGCATCCATCGAATACAAGCCGAAGCGTGGCTTGCGGGAGCCCCACTCCCAGTTGTCGTAAAGCGTCCAGTGGCAATAGCCCCAGACCGGCACGCCCGAACGCCGCAGTTCCTCGACCATGCCGATGTGGGCCACCATGTAGGCCGAACGGCTCCAGCCATCCCGGCGGGGACGGCCATCGTCGGTCGCCATGCCGTTCTCGGTGAACAGCAGCGGCTTGCGGCCGACATGGTGCCAGGCGCGCCGGGCGGCTTCCCTGAGGCCATGCGGAGCCACTGGCCAGCGGGCATAAGGACCGGGATCGGGGCGGGAGAGGGAGACGGCCGTGTAGGCGTCGATGCCCAGGAAGTCGACCTCTGCCAACGCTCGTGGTTCGAGGAAGTCCATCACCCAGAGATCGGGCTCCAGGGGACCGAAAGGTACGCGCGGCAGGGGACGACCCAGGTCCCCGAGACCGATCGGCGCAATCGGGAACGGGTGCATGGCGAGCAGGTAGTGCGTGAACCCGACGAGCGCCCCCGGTTGAACCTGCTTCAGGACCTCACGCGCGAGGACATGGCCCTGAAGCAGGCGTCCGAGGACGAGCATGCCCTTCCATGGATCGCGCTCACCGGGGGGAAATTGGCCGTCAACGTAGCCTTTGTAGGCCATCATCGTCGGTTCGTTGAGCGTCAGCCAGAGCGGGTCCTCGGGCGCGATGAGGCGTGCCACCCGTGCGACATATCGCGCGAAGCGCTCAGGGGCATCCCTGCGCTCCCAGCCCTTGCGCCCATAGAAGTCGGGCTTGTCGAGCCACGACGGATAGGAAAAGTGAAGCAGCGTCACGATGGGCCGCATGCCGAGGCGACGCGCCTCGCGGGCGATGGCCGCATACCGGGCCAAGGCCCTGTCGTCGAAAGCGCCCTCGGAAGGTTCGACGCGCGCCCATTCCACCCCGAAACGATAGGCGGTCAGGCCCATCTGCCGGGCCATCGCCAGGTCCTCGCGCCAGCGCCACCACGCATCGCCCTGCGGTCGCGTGCGATCCGGAACGTTCCCGGCCTGTTCCCACGCCCGCCATTGGGTGGGGGCCTCGCCGCCCTCGACCTGATGTCCGGCTACCGAGACGCCCCAGAGGAAACGGTCGGGAACCCGGGATGGCGGCAGCCCGGCCAGCGGCATCACGTCCGGCAGGCCTGCCGAATCCCCGCAACCGGTCAGCGCCAGGATCCCGCAGAGGATCGTGGCGCGGACGGAACGCCGGGAGGCTATGCCCACGGCCCCATGCTACCCCCTGTGCCGCCATCGACAATCGAGCATATCCATGGCAAAGTGTACGCCCGGGCCACCAGCACGGCCAAGCTTGCCGAAGTAGCTCAACGGCAGAGCAACGGTTTCGTAAACCGTAGGTTGTGGGTTCAAATCCCATCTTCGGCTCTGGTGCCGACGGGCGGTCTCCTCGAGAGGCCGCCCGTTGCCTTTGGGGGTTTCCCCCCGCCCCTCGCGTGGTAAGGTCAGATTAGGACGACCGTCCAAGACATCCGCAACCTGTCCGCAGCCAAGCACGAGGTCCCCGTCCATGTCCGCTGTCCGCTATCGTGGCCGCCGCGCCGTGCTCGTGGCCGGGGCAAGGACCCCGTTCATGCGGTCCGGAACCGCCTTCATGGACTGGCGGGCCTACGACCTTGCCCGGGCCGCGGTGGCCGGACTGCTGACGCGTACACGCCTCGATCCCGCAAGCGTCGACCGCATGATCCTGGGCACGGTCATCTCGGAACCCCGGACCTCCAACCTGGCCCGTGAGGTCGGCCTCGCGTGCGGCCTGCCGCAGGCTTGCCCCGCCTTTACCGTGAGTGCGGCGTGCACATCCTCGAACGTCGCCATCATGAGCGCCATCGAGGCCATCACGTCGGGGTCGGCGGACATCGTGATCGCGGGCGGGGCGGAAACGCTCTCGGACGTGCCCATCCGCTACAGCCGGCCGGTTCGCAAGCGCCTGATCGCCGCCCAGAAGGCCCGAGGCCCTGCAGACCTCCTCAAGCTCGCAGCTGGCCTGAAGGCCCGGGATCTGGTCCCCGATGCGCCGGCCATCGCCGAGTTCTCGACCGGCCTGACGATGGGGGACAACGCCGAGCGTCTCGCCAAGGCCCTCGGGATCACCCGCGAGGCGCAGGATCGCCTCGCCGTGGCCTCACACGTGAACGCGGCCAAGGCTGCGGAACGCGGCGACCTCGCCCGCATGATCGTGCCCGTGCCCGTGGCACCGACGTTCGAACCCGTAGCCGCGGACAACGGCATCCGTGGGGACACCAGCCTCGAAAAACTTGCGAAGCTGTCCCCGGTCTTCGATCGGAAGTTCGGGACCGTGACGGCCGGCAACAGCTCGTTCCTGACGGATGGCGCATCAGCCGTGCTCATCACCAGCGAGGAAGCCGCCCAATCGCTGGGCCTGCAGCCGCTCGCGGCATTCCGGAGCTCCTCGTTCGTCGGCCTCGACCCCGTCGAGGAGCTGCTTCTGGGACCCGCGTTGGCGGTCCCTGCGGCCCTGCGCGCGGCGGAACTGGCGCTGGCGGACATCGACGTCTTCGAGATTCACGAGGCCTTCGCTTCCCCTGTCCTCGCCATCCAGAAACTGATGCAGGACGCGGCCTTCTGCCGGGACCGCCTCGGGGCGGACGGAGCCCTGGGCGAAGTGCCCGACGAACGCCTCAATGCCTGGGGCGGTTCGCTCTCGATCGGACATCCCTTCGGAGCGACGGGGGCCCGCCTCGTGATGATGGCGGCCCAACGCCTCGCGGCGGGCGGCGGCCGCCACGCCGTCGTCAGCGCCTGTGCCGCGGGCGCACTCGGCCACGCCCTTGTCCTCGACGCCATCGCCTGATCGCCACCTCACGCCAGGAATCCTGCCATGTCCAACCTGACCGAACAGCCCCCGGCCATCCGCCTCGAGAAGCGTCCCGACGGCGTCGGCATCCTGTGGTTCGACACGCCGGAAAGTCCCGTCAACATCTTGTCCAGCCGGTTCTTCGGCGACTTCGCGGCTGCACTCGACGGCTTCGAAGCAGATCCCTCGCTCAAGGCGGGCGTGCTGGCCAGCGCCAAGCCGGACAGCTTCATCGCCGGCGCGGACCTGAAACAGTTCGTGGGCCTCGACGCGGCCCAGGGCACGGCACTCGTGACCGAGGGACATCGCCTGCTGGATCGTGTGGCCGCCAGCCGCAAGCCCATCGTGGCCGCCATCCACGGCGTCGCGCTGGGCGGGGGCCTCGAGGTGGCCCTGGCCTGCCATTACCGGGTCGCCAGCGATGACTCCAAGACGCAGTTGGCCCTTCCCGAGGTCCAGCTGGGCGTCCTGCCCGGAGCCGGCGGAACCCAGCGCCTGCCGGCGCTGATCGGCCTGGCTGCCGCGCTTCCGGCCATCCTGACTGGCAGCAGATTCAAGGCGCGCAAGGCCTTCAAGCTGGGGTTGGTCGATCACCTGACCTCGCCCAGAGGCATCGTCGACGTGGCCGCCCGCGCCGCCCTGCAGCTCGCAGAGGGTTCGCTGCGGCGCAAGCCCCGCAAGCCGACCCCCCTCGATCGCCTCGCGGCAACGGGACCGGGCCGCGCGTTCATTCTCGGACAGGCGCGCAAGGATGTCCTGCGCAAGACCCGCGGGCTGTATCCCGCCCCCCTGCGCATCCTCGACTGCATCGAGGCGGGACAGGCGCGGGGCTTCCGGGCCGGTGCAGCTGCCGAGCAGCAAGGCTTCGGCGCGCTGGTCGGCGACAGCAAGGGCAAGGCGCTGATCAAGCTGTTCCTCGCGATGACGGACGTCAAGAAGGCCGGCGAGCACTTGCCGCCTCCCCGGCGCGTCTCCCGCCTGGGCATCCTGGGTGCCGGCTTCATGGGCGAAGGCATCGCCGCCGTCTCGATGAGCCAGAACACCGTCGTACTCAAGGACCTGACGCCAGCTTCGCTGGGCAAGGCAGCAAAGAACCTCGACGCAGGCCTTGCCAAGCGCGAGAAGTCGGGCAGCCTGACGCGCCTCGAACGTGACCGCCAATGGTCGAACCTCGTGTTCTCGACAGACACGCAGGACCTGGCCGGTTGCGAGTTGGTCATCGAGGCCGTCTTCGAGAAGCTGGAGCTCAAGCGCCAGATCCTGGCAGACGCCGAGGCCGTGCTGCATCCGCAGGCCGTCTTCGCGTCGAACACCTCGGCCCTGCCGATTGGCCGGATCGCCGAGGGTGCGAAACATCCCGAACGCGTCCTTGGCATGCACTATTTCTCGCCTGTGCCCAAGATGCCCCTGCTCGAGATCATCGTGACGGACAAGACGGCCGACTGGGCGCTGTCAACGGCCCTCGCCTACGGCGTCAAGCAGGGCAAGACCTGCATCGTCGTGAAGGATGGACCGGGTTTCTACACCACCCGCATCCTGGCCCCCTTCGTCGGGGAAGCCATGCTGCTGCTTGAGGAAGGGGCGGATATCGAGGCCCTGGACAAGGCCCTGAAGGACTTCGGCTTTCCCGTGGGCCCCATCGCACTCCTCGATGAGGTCGGCATCGACGTGGGCGCGCACATCGCCCGGGATCTGGGTGCTGCCTTCGCCGAGCGCGGCTGGAAGACCAGTCCGGCAGCCGCGAAACTCGTTGATGCCGGCTACTGCGGCCGCAAGAATGCCAAGGGCTTCTACCTTTATCCACCCGAGAAGAAGGGCAAGTCGGGCAAGAAGCAGGTCAATCCCGAGGTCTACGGCTTCTTCGGAGGCCCCTCGCGCAAGTCCTTCCCGGCTGCCGAGATGGTGGATCGCCTGGCGTTGCTGATGGTCAACGAAGCCGTGCGGTGCCTCGAGGAAGGAATTCTGGGCAGCGCGCGGGATGGCGACCTGGGCGCCATCCTGGGCTTGGGCTTCCCGCCCTTCACGGGCGGCCCCTTCCGCTATGTCGACCTGGTGGGTCCCGCCGATATCGTCGCCCGGATGGAGCGCCTGAAGGCCACATGCGGGGACCGTTTCATGCCGTGCGCAATGCTGGTCGAGATGGCCCGGGAGGGCAAGCGCTTCCATGAGGATTGACCGCCTTCTGCTGCCGATCCTGGTGGCGGTGCTGCTCGCAACGCCGGCCCGTGCGCTGGTCCTCGAAGGTCGGGTCGTGCGCGTTTCGGACGGCGATACCGTCGCCGTGGCCGGCCGGAACGGTGTCGAGAAGATCCGGCTTCTGGGCATCGACTGTCCCGAGAAGGCCCAGGCGCCCTGGGGTCCCCGGGCCAAGGCCTTCACCCAGGGCAAGGTGGCCGGCAAGACGGTGCGCGTCGAGACGGACGTCCAGGAACGGGACAAGTACGGACGCTTGCTGGGTTATGTCTTCGTCGGCAAGGAACTGGTCAATGAGGCGCTGGTCCGAGAGGGCCTGGCCATGCTCTACACGGCGCCGCCCAACGTGCGTTACAGCGACCGCTTCCTCGAGGCCCAGCGCGTCGCGCGGCAGGCGGGCAAGGGTATCTGGAACAGCCGGGACGGCCTGAAGCAGAGTCCCTACGAATTCCGCCACGGGGGCCGGGCAGCTCCGGCCAGCGTAGGTCAGCCCGCCCTCGGCGGCGGCGTGGCGCACGCGCCGGTACAGTCGGGCGGTGGGTATGCCCAGGCCATCGAGACGCCTTTCGACACGCCGTTCGTCGCGAACACCCGGACGGGCAAGCTCCACGAGGCAAGCTGCCGCTGGGCCCGAAAGATTGCCCAGGGCTCCCGCAAGGGATTCTCCTCGGCGGAGGCGGGCAAGGCCGAGGGCTTCAAGCCCTGTGGCAGCTGCCTGCGTCGCTAGCCCCGCGGCGGCGGGTCGTTCAGGCGATGCGGTCCAGCACGTTGTCGAGCTTGCTGCGAACTTCCTCCGCAAGATCGCACAGGGCATCTCCGCAGGCTGCCTGAACCGTCGCCACGGGGTCGACGATTCGCACGACCGTACCCTCGCCCTCCTGCCAGACGACGACATTGCAGGGCATCACCGTACCGATGGCCAGGTCCTGGCCAAGCGCCCTGTGGGCCAGGACGGGGTTGCACGCACCAAGGATTCGGTAGGGCCGGAACGAGACGTCGAGCTTGGTCTTCAGCGTACCGGCGACATCGATTTCCGTCAGAATGCCGAAGCCTTCCGACTTGAGCGCCTCGGGCAGGCGCGACAGCACCTCGTCCATCGGCAGATCGAATTGGCGCTGCAGGGTGCTCATGACGGGCTCCTCGAGATCGGGCCGGGCGCGGGGCGCGTCGACAGGCGGAGAGGAGGCCTTGCCAAGCACGCGCCCTGACGGTACAGTGGGAGTCCTGATTTACTGCTTTACGGAGTATTTGTCCAATGAGCCGTCTCAACGCCCATCAGATCCTGAGAGAAGTGGCCGCCGGCAACCTGCGCACGGATCGTCCCGCGATGAACGCCGGCGACACCGTCAAGGTCTTCGCCCGCATCGTCGAGGGTGGCAAGGAGCGCATCCAGGCGTACGAAGGCGTCGTCATCAAGGTGCAGGGCGTCGGCATCAGCCAGACCGTGACCGTGCGTCGCATCTTCCAGGGTGTGGGCGTCGAGCGCGTCTTCCCGGTCCACTCTCCCCGCATCGACCGCATCGAAGTGCTGCGCCGCGGTGACGTCCGTCGCGCGCGCATCTACTACCTCCGCGGCCTGCAAGGCAAGGCTGCCCGCATCAAGGAAAAGGCCCGCGACCCCAAGCCTGCGGCCGCCAAGAAGCCCGAACCCGCCACCGTCTGACGATTCACGATCCGACGGGGGATGGCCATCCGGTCATCCCCCGTTGTCTTGCAGGCCCCATGAACCCCGAACGCCCGACCGACGACGCGCTGGACCTTCCCAAGGTCCAGTGGTACCCGGGCCATATCGCCAAGGCCCAGAAGACACTGGCCGATCGCCTGGCCCTGGTCGATGCCGTCATCGAGGTTGCCGACGCGCGCATCCCGGACAGCTCCCGGTTCCGCGAAGCCCGCAAGTTCATCGGCCAGAAGCCTCATATCCTCGTCTACACCAAGACGGACCTTGCCGACCCCGGCCTGATCCGGGCCTGGACCCAGCACCACGACGCCCTGCAAATCGATGGCCGCAACGGCCGCGGCTTGCCGGCGCTGCGCCAGCGGCTGCAAGCCGCGAAGCGGGCCATCGATGCCCGCATGGCGCGCCGAGGGCGGTTGCCCCGACCACTCAGGGTGATGGTCCTGGGCCTGCCGAATGTCGGCAAGAGCAGCCTGATCAACCGCCTCGCCGGCGCGCGCAAGGCGCAGGTAGGCGACAAGCCCGGTGTCACCCGGGCACCGGGCTGGATCAAGTTGGGCAAGGACCTCGAGTTGCTCGATACTCCGGGCCTCGTGCCCCCGAGGCTGGATGATCTCCTCGTTGCCTTCAAGCTGGCCCTCGTGGGTGCCATTCCGCTCGAGGCGATGGACCCGCTCGAGGTTGCCCGTTCAGCCTTGCATCGGTTGCCCGTCATGGCCCCTGCCGCCTACGCGGCAGCGGGCAGCCCGGCAGACCTGGCGGCCCTGGCCATGGCACGAGGCTGGGTCAACGTCGGCGGACCGGATCTGGAGAGAGCCGGGCGCAGCTTTCTCTCCGAACTGCGCGAGGGCGCCTATGGTCCGGTCGGCTGGGACGAACGACCGGCAGGCCGTCCCGCGCCAGAGTCGCCCCGAAGCCCGTCCTGAGGCCCTCGGGTCCATTCGCGGCATCGGACCGGGCCTCGCGTGGCTGGCGGCGACGTGGCCATGCTCCGGGTCATCCGGCAGGACCACCACGACTGCCGGCCAGAAGGAGGAGGTCATGAGGAAGTCCCTTGCGACGGGAGCCCTGCTTGTCGGCATGTGCGGCTGCGGCCAGTCTGTCCCGGCCATCACGAGCACACCCGTTACGGAAGCCCCCGCCAAGACAAGCGCACCCGTCACGGAAGCACCCGCCATCACCAGCACACCCGTCACGGCAGTCCCCGCCATCATGGCCAAGGACAAGACCGTCGCGGAGCTGCCCGTCCAGGACCGCATCGAGGCCCTGGCCCGCATTCCGACCATGCGCACCCAGCGCCTGAATGCCATCATTGATGCGCTGGCGCTGCGCCATCCCGACGAGGCCGAGTCCCTGGACGAAATCCGGAAGCGCCTGCTGGCGCTTGACCAGGCCCAGGTCAAGGCGCTGCGCGCCTCCCTGTGGCAGGGCATGAAAGACCGGACGGTGGAAGACGTCCATCTCGAGTTCCTGGCCATGATCGACAAGCCCGCAAAGCTGACGAGCCTCCTCGATGCCAAGCTCGATGCCATCGAGATTCTGAATGACAAGGGCATCAAGGCGCTCGGGGCAACCCTGCCCGTCGAAATGGAGCGCCTGGAGACCTTCGAGACCGAGGTCGTCCGGGCCTTCGTGGCCCGCGTCGCCCGCAAGCTGGGTCAGACACCGGGTATCGCAAAGCCCTGACGCAACCCGGGGTCGGGGCGCACGCGGCACGAGGCCGGGTGCGCCCCACTGGGCTATAATGGCGAGGCGATTGGCAGGAGGAAGCCTTGCGTATCGGAATCGGGAGCGACCACGCCGGGTTCTTCCTCAAGGAGACCCTGGAGGCCCTTGTTGGCCAGATGGGGCACGGCGTCATCGACTATGGCTGCGACAGCCCGGAACCGGTCCACTACCCGGAGGTCGCCGGCAAGGTCGCCGGAGCCGTGGCCCGCAAGGAAGTCGATCGCGGCATCCTGATCTGCGGCTCGGGCATCGGCGTCTCGATCGCAGCCAACAAGGTCGATGGCGTTCGGG
This sequence comes from Candidatus Sericytochromatia bacterium, assembly GCA_035286125.1. Classification (GTDB taxonomy): domain Bacteria; phylum Cyanobacteriota; class Sericytochromatia; order S15B-MN24; family VGJW01; genus VGJW01. Next base: position 10,579 of record JAYKIS010000037.1, on the reverse strand, counting down.
CGGCCCTGGTCCAGGAGCCGCTCTCGGCCAAGCTGGCCCGCGCCCACAACGATGCCAACGTGCTGTGCCTGGGTGCGCGCCTGATCGGCGAGGACATGGCCCGTGCCTGCGTCGAGGCGTTCCTCGCCGAAGCCTTCGAGGGGGGCCGCCACGAGACCCGCCTCCAGCAGATCGCCGCGCTCGAAACCGCCCCGCCCCGTCGTTGACCCCGGAGCCAGCCGCCATGTTCGCCATCGACCACCTGCGTCGCGTCGATCCCGCCATCGCCGACGTCCTCGACCGCGAGCTCCTGCGTCAACAGGACGGTCTGGAGCTGATCGCCTCGGAGAATGTCGCTTCGCCCGCCGTCATGGAAGCCATGGGTTCGGTCCTGACCAACAAGTACGCGGAAGGCCTGCCCCACAAGCGCTACTACGGCGGCTGCGAGATCGTGGACATCGCCGAGGACCTCGCCAATGCGCGGGCCCGGGAACTCTTCGGGGCCGAGCATGCCAACACCCAGCCGCACTCGGGCGCGCAGGCCAACATGGCCGTCTTCATGGCCTTCATGCAGCCCGGCGATACCTTCCTGGGCATGAACCTGTCCCACGGGGGACACCTCACGCACGGCAGCCCCGTCAACTTCAGCGGCAAGTGGTTCAAGGCCGAGTCCTACGGTGTCGATACAGCCACGGGCCTGCTTGACATGGACCATGTCAGGGCTCGCGCCCTGGCGGTGCGGCCGCGCATCCTGCTGGCCGGCGGCTCGGCCTATGCCCGCACCCTCGACTTCGCGGCCTTCGGCGCTATCGCCCGCGAGGCGGGTGCCGTCCTGATGGTCGACATGGCCCACATTGCAGGCCTTGTCGCAGCCGGCGTCCACCCGTCGCCCGTACCCCACGCCGACGTCGTCACGTCGACCACACACAAGACGCTGCGCGGCCCCCGTGGCGGCATCATCCTGAGCCGCGCCGCCCACGCCCAGGCCCTGGACAAGGCCGTCTTCCCCGGCCTGCAAGGTGGTCCGCTCATGCACGTCATCGCCGCCAAGGCCGTGGCCTTCCACGAGGCGCTCCAGCCGGGCTTCCGGGCCTATCAGGAGCAGGTGGTCGCCAATGCCAGGGTTCTGGCCGACACCCTGCTGGAACGGCAGATCACCCTCGTCACGGGCGGAACGGACAACCACCTCGTGCTGGTGGACACGCGGTCCGTCGGGCTGACGGGGAAGGAAGCCCAGGCCGTTCTGGCGCGCATCGAGGTCACGGCCAACAAGAACACGATCCCCGATGACCCGCAGAGTCCCTTCGTGACGAGCGGCCTGCGCCTGGGCACGCCGGCCATCACGACTCGGGGCCTGGGCCCCAGCGCCGTGACCCTGCTCGGCGAGGCCATCGCCGATGCCTTGCACCATCCGGAAGACGAAGGTGTCATCGCGTCCTGCCGGGACCGCGTCCTGGGCCTGTGTCGTGCCCATCCCCTCTATCCCGGCGTATTCGCGCCCGCCGGAGCCGCGATCTGAGCCTCATGCCGCCCTTGCCCCCCGGCGATCCGGGAGCCTTCGGGCCCTACGGGGCGCTCCTCCTGACCGTCACCCTGCTTGCAGCGTGGCTGGCAACCGACTTGGCGATTCCGTGGGTGACCCGCTTCGCCTACAAGTTCGGTCGCGTCGATCCCGTCGATGCCCGGAAAGTCCACACCGTGCCGATTCCCCGCCTCGGTGGTATCGCCATCTTCCTGGGCGTGGTCGCCAGCCTTCTGCTGGTCGAGAACCTGGTGCCTGGGCGGCACCTGCTGGTCGGCGGCCCCCTCCTCGGCCTGGCCGCGGGTGCGGGACTGGTCTTCCTGCTGGGCATCGTGGATGATCTCCACCCCCTGTCGGCACGGGTCAAGCTCGCCGGCCAACTGGCCGCGGCGGTCCTGGCCTTCAAGCTGGGCCTGCGCATCGAATTCCTGTCCTGGGTGGACGGCGGCCTGCTGGCGTTTCCTACAGTAGCCGATCTACCCCTCGTCAGTCTCGGTATCACCGCATTCTGGCTGGTCGGCATCTCGAACACCATCAACCTAGTCGATGGCCTGGACGGCCTTGCTGCGGGCATCACGCTCATCGGAGCCCTGGCCCTCGTCACGATTGCGATCCAGACCGGGCAGATCCTGCCCGCGACCTTGGCCTTGGCCCTACTGGGCGGCACCATCGGCTTCCTTCGCTACAACTTCAACCCGGCCAAGATTTTCATGGGCGACGGCGGCAGCCTGTTCCTCGGGTTCATGCTGGCAGGCATCTCGGTCATGGGCGTCTTCAAGCTGGTGACGGCCGCCGCGCTGGCGCTGCCGCTGCTCATCGTGGGCGTGCCCATAGTGGACACCACCTTCGCCATCCTGCGACGTCTCTGGAACCGGCAGCCCGTGTTCGCGCCAGATCGGGGCCATCTCCACCATCGCCTGCTGGGCGCCGGGTTGTCCCACCGCACCACCGTCATCTTCATCTACGGCCTCAGCCTGGCGCTCGCCGGCATCGCCCTAGGTCTGCTCGGCAACCCGGGCACCTGGCCCATGCTTCTGGCCAGCACCGCAGCACTGGGCTGGGGCGGGTGGCGACTCAAGCGATCGCGAGCCGCAGCCATCGACCCTCCGACCCCATCCACCCAGCCCCAGCCAGGTACGACCCCTTGAACCAACGTCGCCCCGTCATTCTCAGCATCTTCGGCACCCGCCCCGAGGCCGTCAAGATGGCACCCCTCGTCAAGGCCCTGGCCGCCCGACCCGACCTGGATGCCCGCGTGGCGGTGACGGCCCAGCATCGGCAGATGCTGGACCAAGTGCTGGATCTCTTCGACATTGTTCCGGAGGTCGACCTGGACCTGATGCAGGCCGGACAGACGCTCGAAAGCCTGACGGCCAGAGTCCTGGCCCAGTTGGAGCCGGTCCTCGAGCACCATCGTCCCGACCTGGTGCTGGTGCAGGGTGACACCACCACAGCTTTTGCCGCCGCACTGGGAGCCTTCTACAAGCAAATCCCAGTTGGCCATGTCGAAGCCGGCTTGCGAACGACCGAGCGCTACAACCCCTTCCCCGAAGAAATGAACCGGCGGCTCATCTCCCAGATGGCCACGCTGCACTTTGCCCCGACCGAGACGGCTGCGGCTGCCTGCCGCAAGGACGGCATCGCGGACGAAGCCATTCACCTGACGGGCAACACCGTCATCGACGCCCTGCTCCAGGTTGCCGGCAACCTGCCCGATCAGCAGGCCGGCGAGAGGCGGACACTGCTCGTCACGGCCCATAGGCGCGAGAACTGGGGTGCCCCGATGGAAGGGATCTTCGCTGCGGTCCGTGCCATTCTCGAGGCACGGCCTGACGTCCAGGCGGTGGTACCCTTGCACCTGAACCCCCTGGTGCAGGAAGTGGGCCGTCGCCACCTGGGTGACCACCCCAGAGTGCGCATCCTGCCGCCCCTCGACTACCTGCCGTTCATCGAGGCCATGCGGGATGCCACGCTTATCCTGACGGACTCCGGCGGCGTGCAGGAAGAGGCTCCGTCGCTGGGCAAGCCGGTGCTGGTCCTGCGCAGCACGACGGAACGCCCGGAGGCCGTCACGGCAGGCACGGTACGCATGGTGGGCACGGATCGGGACACCATCATCACCGAGACACTCCGCTTGCTCGATGACCCGGAGGCCTATGCGACGATGGCGCGGGCCGTAAACCCCTACGGGGACGGCCGCGCCGTGGAGCGCATCGTGGAGATTATCCGCTGGTTCGTGGGCACACGCGCCGACCGACCTGAGGATTCGTTCACGCCTGGGGCACGACCCGCTCGGGCCTGAGCAATCCGGCGTCCATACGAGCCAGGCCTGCAAAGCGGCCCAGGTGCCAGACGGCAAGTTTGCCCTCAGGTCCGCCGGTCGAGGCCTGGGCCTTGCCCTGTCGGAACGCCATGATTTCGTCGGGCGCGTCCAGATCGACCCGGGGCCAATGCGCCATCGCCGTGTCGACAGGCCACAGGACCGGAGACGGGCCTTCTTCGTCCAAGGCTTCCGCGTCCGCGAGGGTCCACGCTCCGGCCCGTGTCCGCACGAGGAACGAGAGATGCGCAGGGACCTCGAGTGCCCTGCCCAGGTCTTCGGCCAACGACCTGATGTAGGTCCCTGCCGAGCACGTCACGGCCAGCCTCGCCACCTGCCGGGCCTCATCGAAGGCGAGCAACTCGAGTTGCTCGATACGGACCTCGCGCTCAGGGACCACCACGACCTCACCGGACCTGACGCGCTCGTGCGCACGCCGACCCTCGATCCGCACGGCCGAGACAGCCGGCGGTCGCTGCCGGATCGTGCCCGTGAAAGCAGGCAGCAAGGACCGCAGGACCTCCTCCGTGACGGCAGTCGCTTGCTGCAGCAAGGTGGTCCCCGTGGCATCCCCCGTCGATGTCGCGCGCCCGAAGGCCACTTCCCCGACATAGCCCTTGGTTCCGTCCAGGAAGGACAACCAACGGGTTGCAGTCCCGACAGCCACGACCATGACCCCCGCGGCGGCGGGATCCAGTGTCCCCGCATGGCCCACGCGACGCTCGGCGAACCGCCTCCTGGCCCAGGAGACGACCTCGAAGGAGGTCATGCCGGCCGGCTTGAGCAGGACCGCCAAACCGGACGGCGTCACGCGACCGGTACGCCGTCCAGTTGCAGGCCAATCTGCTCGAGGAAGCGCTCCTCAAACACGCCAGGCCCGTCGGACACCGTGCATCCCGAGGCCCGGACGTGCCCGCCACCATCCCAGATCCGCGCCACCCGATTGACGTCCACCAGGCCCTTCGACCGGAAGGACACCTTCCAGCCGCCGGAAGCCAGTTCGCGCATGAAAACGGACGTGTCGACCCCCTGGATGGACCGCAACTGCTCGACGATGCCTTCACAGTCCTCATCATCGGCACCGGCCTCGGCAAGCATGGCACGGGAAACCGAGGCAAGCGCCACCCGCCCACCAAGGGCAACGCGCATGCGACCCAGTGCAGCAGCCTGGATACGCAGCGCCCGGGCCGGGGTCTCCTCGTAAAGCGCCTGATTGAGCGGGCTGACAGAGACGCCGGCCTCGATGAGCCTCGCTGCCATCAGATGTGTATGCGGGCGCGTACCCTCGTACCGGAACGACCCGGTATCCGTCGAGATCGCCGCATAGAGAGCATCGGCCGCCTCGCGATCAAGCGGGACGCCCAAGTGCCTGAACAGCCGGAACACGACCTCGCCCGTGGCAGCGGCATCGGCCATGATCAGGTTGTCGGTCCCGAAAGCCTGGTTGGAAATGTGGTGGTCCACCACGACCAACGGGCGGAATGCCGCCATCCGTGCCGCCCAGTCCGCGCCGAACCGGCGGATGTCAGCAGCGTCGCACGTCGCCAAGGCCCAGTCTTCAAGACCGTCGAGGGACGTTCTGACCTCGTCGGTTCCCCCGAGGAAACGCAGCGCCTGCGGTACCGGGTCAGGACAGACATGAACGACTTCGTGGCCAAGCTTGCGCAGCAAGACCTTGAGGGCAATGGCCGAGCCGAGCGTGTCGGCGTCCGGATTCATGTGGGAGGCGACGACCCAGCGCGTCCGGTCACGAAACACGTCGGCAACCGCGTGATGCTCAGCGGGCAGGCCAAGATCCTGATCCGCAACCATGGGAGACCCTCCTTCTGGGGGAAGCGTCAGGCGCCGCGCTCGTCGGCGGCGTCGCCAGCCTCGTGATGGCGGATCCGTGCAAACAGATCATTGAGCTGGGCAGCATGGCGTGCCGTACGGTCAACCCGGAACGACAGTTCGGGGGCATGGCGCAGTTGCAGTTCCCGGCCAATCTCGCCGCGCATCATGCCTGATGCAGAACGCAACCCCTCGAGCGTCAGGCTCTCCTGCTCCTCGTCACCGAAGACCGACACGAAAACCTTGGCGTGGCGAAGATCGCCCGACACTTCGACATCCGTGACCGAGACCATGCCGACGATACGCTGGTCCTTGATCCGGAACTGCAGCATCTCGGCAACGAGACGACGGATCGCCTCGGCCATCCTGTCGGAGCGACCGTGGGTCGGCATGACGACTGTCCCCTACCGCGCCTTCTCGACGAGCGAATAGACCTCGATGAAGTCGCCAATCTGAAGGTCGTTGAACTCCCCGAAGGAAATACCGCAGTCGTAGCCCTGCTGGACTTCCTTGACCTCGTCCTTGAAGCGCTTGAGGTGATCGAGCTTACCCTCGTAAACCGCTTGGCGGCCGCGAATGACCTTGGCCTTGAGATTGCGCTGCATCTTGCCCTCGCGAACCATACAGCCCGCGATGACCGTCTTCTCGAAGGTGAAGATCTTGAGCACTTCGGAGCGGCCGGTAAAGACCTCTTCGAACTCGGGCTCGAGCATGCCCTTGAGGGCCTTCTCCATATCCTCGAGCAGCTTGTAGATGACGTCGTACTGACGAACCTCGACGGCATCGACATCGGCCTTGGCACGAGCTCGATCGGAGACGCCCGTGTGGAAGGCGATGACAATGGCGTTGGACGCGCTCGCCAGATCGATATCGGACTCGGTGACATCGCCCGTGTTGGCCAGAATGATCCGCAGGGCCAGCCCTTCATCCTTGTTGAGGTTGAGCAGGGACTGAGTGACGGCCTCGAGGGAGCCCTTGACATCGGCCCGAAGCACGAGCCGGAGCTCCTTGAGGTCGCCCAGACCACCGCCCTTGGCGGCATCCGAGATGGCGCCCAATGTAAGGTGCTTGGCCTTCTCGGCCAGATCCTTGGCACGCTCGGCCTCGGCACGCTCGGCAGCGATGGCCTTGGCCTTGCGCTCGTCCTCGTAGACCTGGAAGACATCGCCGGCCCGCGGCACGGCCGAAAGACCCGTGATGACCACAGGCAAGGCCGGGGGCGCACTCTTCACGCGACGGCCCTGATCGTTGATCATCGCCCGGACCTTGCCGGCGATGGCACCCACGGCGAAGTGATCGCCGACGGACAGCGTACCGTTCTGGACCAGCACCGTCGCCTTGGGCCCCATCTTGGGATCGAGCTCGGCTTCGATGATGAGACCGCGGGCAAGACGATCCGGGTCGGCCTTGAGCTCCTGGACTTCAGCCACGAGCAGGATCATCTCGAGCAACTCGCTGATGCCGATGCGTTGCTTCGCGGACACCGGCACCATGACGGTCTGGCCGCCCCACTCTTCGGACACGAGTCCGAACTCGGTCAGCTGCTGCTTGACCTGATCAGGCTGGGCCTCGGGCTTGTCGATCTTGTTGATGGCCACCATGATCGGCACGCCAGCCTCGCGAGCGTGGTTGATGGCTTCGATGGTCTGCGGCTTGACGCCGTCATCGGCCGCAACCACAAGAATGGCGATGTCCGTCGCCTTGGCACCGCGGGCACGCATCGCCGTGAAGGCTTCGTGGCCGGGGGTATCCAGGAACGTGATCGGCTTGTCGTGGATCTCGACCTGATAGGCACCGATGTGCTGCGTGATGCCGCCTGCCTCACCCGCGGCGACACGGGTATTGCGGATGGCATCGAGGAGCGAGGTCTTGCCGTGATCGACGTGACCCATGATGGTGACGACAGGAGGCCGGCTGACCAGCTTGGAGGTGTCGACGTCCTCGACGACCTCTTCGGCCCCCTCGAGCGACGGATCGTACATCTCGACCTCGAGACCGAGGTCCGCGACGATGGCCTCGGCGGTCTCCAGCGGAATGGTCTGGTTGATGGTGGCCATCATGCCCTTGAGGAACAACCGCTTGATGACTTCGGCCTCGTGGACGCCGATGCGCTCCGCGAGCTCCTTGACCGTGAGAGAACCAGACAAACGCACCACCTGATTGATCGACGGGCCCGATGAACGGTGCCCCTTCTTCTTGGACCGCTGACTGACCTTGGAGACTTCGCCTTCCTTGTCCTTGCGGCGGTCCTGCCACTTCTTGCCGGCGCCGGCCGGCTTCTTGTTGGGCCCGAGACCCGGCCTGGGCGGCCCGCCGGGCGCCCCTGCGCCGGGACCACCGAAACCACCGGGCCGCGGCCCGAAGCCCGTCCGACCACCCCCCGGCCCGGGCGGGCGACCGTAGGCACCGCCAGCCGGACGACCACCCGGCGCAGGCGACCCTGCAGGCGTCGCGGCGCGCTGGGGCTGTCCCGCCCCGGCCGTCGCCAGGCTGCCCGGTCGACCGGCAACCCTGCCGGGCTGCTGGCGGACAGGCTGGGGAGCCGGCGTCACGACGACGGGAGCGGGTGCCGAAATCTTGCGCGGCCCGGCTGCGACAGCCACGACAGGAGCCTCGGGCGGCGGCGGTGCCAGCCGCGCACGGAAGCGTTGCTCCGCATCGGCAGGAACCGGAGCGAAGTTGGTGGCAATGGCCGCAAAGCCCATCTCGTGGAGAATGCCCAGCACCTCCCTGGAGGGAAGGCTGACCTCGCGAGCGAGCTCGATGACACGCATGAAAAAAGAAGACCTCGAGGGCCCATCATGCGACGAAACGGGGCGATTGTCCAGCCACGCCCCGCCGGCCGGAACGGACCATGGTGTTCAGCCGGAGGGCAAGGCAGCCCGAATCCGCTCGGCGGCCGAAGCGCCCATGAGGCGGGGCAGCGACTTTGGGGCGTGTGCCCACGCCAGGCACGAGGGTGTGGCGTGGACGTAGTGGCCGTGCCCCCCTCGGGAAGCCAGATCCCAACTGCCGTCGGCATGCCGGGCAATCCGGATCATGTCCGGCCCATGGCTCCAGGACCTGCAAGCCAGGCAGCGCCTCAGGCGCGGTGCCTGATGGCGCGGGCTCACGAGGACTGGTCGCCTTCCCGGCCCTCAGCCGACGGGTTCCCGGACATCGCCTCCGGAAGTGCGGTCACCTCGTCCGCAGCCCCCGTGCCAGCAGCCGACACGCCCGCATCTTCGGACCGCTCGGGGCGCGGTGCCCGGACCCGGGGCACGCCGCGTGCATCCTCTGCCGCCTGCTTCTCGGAGCGGATGTCGATCCGGCGTCCCGTCAACCGGGACGCCAGGCGGACATTCTGGCCTTCCTTGCCGATGGCCAGCGACAGTTGGCTGTCGGGCACCACCGCACGGGCATCCGTGTCGCCGATGGCATCCACCCGACGGACCTTCGCCGGCGCAAGGGCCTGCGCCACGAACTCCTCGGGTCGCGGCGACCAGCGAACAACATCGATCTTCTCCTGGCCCAGATCACGCATCACGGCCTGGATGCGCGTCCCACGCGCCCCGATGCAGGCTCCGACGGCATCCACGCTGCGGTCCCTGCTGCGCACGGCAACCTTCGTGCGCTGGCCGGCCTCGCGGGCAATGGCCTCGATCCGCACGACACCGTCGGCGACCTCGGGCACCTCCAGCGCGAAGAGCTCGCGCACGAGCCCGGCATGGCCCCGGCTGGCAATCATCACTTCCCCGCGAGCGCCGTCCCGGACCTCGACCAGGAAGACGCGGACCCGGTCACCCGGCCTGAGGCGCTCGCCGGGGATCTGCTCATGGCCGGGCATCAGGGCCTCGACGCCCTCGACGATGACCCAGGCATTCCGTCCTTCGATGCGATCGACCTCGGCCAGCACCGTCCGCCCCACGCGGCCACGCAACTGATCCAGTTGCTTGCGGCGTTCGATCTCGCGGGTCTTCTGCTGGAGGACCTGCCGAAAGGCTCCGGCAGCGAGGCGCCCCATCGTCGCCATGTTCGGCGTGACATCCTCCTCGATGAGGTCACCCACCTCGACATCCCGCCGCACAAGGCGCGCCTCGGCCAGAGATACCTCATCCGCCCCGACCTCCTCGACATCCGTCACGGTCCGGCGACGCAGGAGGGCCACGCTGTTGGCCTCCGGATCCAGGACCGCCACCACGGACGGGAGGGCGTCCGGCATCCGCATGTAGGCCGCCAGCAACGAGGATTCGAGCATGTCCTTCAGGACGTCCGCCGGGATCTCCTTCTCCACCTGCAACGTGCGGAAGGCACCCTTGATGTCGACATTCATGAACGTGGCTACCAATAGGGCCCTTGCCGGGCCCGGGGATTCAATTGAGTGCGAGCCTTGCCCGGCTTACGGCGTCCCGGGGCAGCTCCAGCAAGCGACCTTCGACCTCGACCACCAGGTACTCTGCCGTGGCGCCCTCGAGCCGCCCCACCCACTGGCGCCGACCCTCGACGGACCGACTCAGCTTTACCGCCACGCGACGACCCTTGAAGCGGACAAAGTCCGCCTCGTTGACCAAGGGCCGCTCGGCACCCGGGGAAGACACCTCGAGGTGATATCCCTCGTCGAGGAGGGCGAAGGCCTCGTCGCCATCCAGGACCGGGTCCAGCGCGCGGGACAGGCTCTCGCAGTGGGTGTGGCTGACGCCATCAGGATGATCGATCGTGATGCGGAGGATGCGGCGGCCGTGCTCACGGGTCCACGTGACCTCGACGAGATCCAGCCCCAGACCTGCCGCAAGCGGGGCCGCCAGGGCAGACGCGCGGTCCACCAGGGTCATCGGGTGTAGACCTCGGGCTTGAGGACACCGATGAACGGCAGGTTCCGGAAACGCTGGGCGTGGTCCAGGCCATAGCCGACCACGAACCGATCCTCGACGGTGAAACCCGTGTACTGC
>JAYKIS010000036.1:0-4469 GCA_035286125.1 Candidatus Sericytochromatia bacterium | reverse complement strand
GGGGCATGGGGAGACCCCTTGCAGGAACCGCCCGCACCACGGGTAGAATGACGCCATCCACCCGGACCGCAGGGTCCCGACACGCCAGGAAATCTCATGCTCGAATCACTCAACGCCGCCATGGTGTCCCGTCGTTTCCTCAAGGCCATCAGCGGCATCGACTGTTTCGATACGACCGTGGTCCGTGCGACGGCGCTTGCAGCGGCGGAGGGCGGCGCGGATGCCCTCGATGTGGCAGCAGATCCCGAGTTGGTGCGCGAGGCCCGCGAGGCTGCCCCCGGTTTGGCCATCTTTGCCTCCTCCGTGGTGCCTGAAGTTCTTGTCGCGTCCGGCGCCGATGTCCTCGAGATCGGCAACTACGACGCCCTCTACCGTGCCGGAGAGGAGCCCACGGCGCGGGAAATCCTGGAGTGGACGCGCCGTACGGTCGCCCTGGCTCGCCCCGGCACCCCGGTTTGCGTCACGCTGCCCGGTCGCGCTTCGCTCGCCGAATCCATCGACCTCGCCGTGCAACTTCAGGCTGCCGGGGCTTCGATTCTTCAGGTCGAAGGCATCATGGCCTATCCTGAGGGCGGCCTCGCCGGCTCACTTCGCGCCATGGCCGATGCCCTGCAGGTCGTCTCGGCCGTATCCGGGGTCGTGGAGATTCCGGTGTTCCTGGCAGGTGGCGTGGATGCCCAGAGTGCGCCACACGCGTTGGCCTCCGGAGCCTGCGGCATCGGCATCGGCCGTGCCCTCCGTGCGGCCGGCAGTGTCGAGGCGGGTGCCCGTTTGCTTCGCCAACTGCGGCAGGCCATGGAGCGTGTCGGCGTTCCGGGCAAGGGTCTCCGCCTGCAAGCCTGATGTCGGAAGCGGTCCCGGCTGCACAGTCGTGTAGCCGGGACCCTTTCCTTGGGACCTCGGTGCACCAAGTATCACCGGATTTCTTGCGAACGAACGTGTGTCGTGCCTGCCGGCGTCAGGCCCGGAATCCGCCCGGGACCGTGCACGGCGGTGCAACGCACGAATATATGGACACGGCTTCCTTGGGGGCGTTGCCCCCCATCCTCCTGTCCGCCTAGGCTGCGGGGCCGGACCGGTGATGCTCCCGTCCGGCGGAGGAGGTCATCGATGCGTCGTCTTCAGCCCCTGGCCCACGGCACGTTGCTGCTCGGGCTGCTTGCGGGTTGCGGGGTCGGGACCCCGGCTGCCCGGACCGATAGGGCAACTCACGCCGTGCAGCCTGCCGAGCAGGCCGTTCCCGCAGACAAGGCTCCTGGCGTACAGATGCCCATTTCGCGGGTCCCCCGCATGGCAGGCGCCATGGCCCTGCCACGCCTCGAGGCCCTCGTCTCTGGCATTCCGGCCGTCGTCACCGAAGATGCCAGCATCCTGAGCGTATTTCCGACCCTCGGGTTCGGCGGTGCGCGCTGGATCGATCTCTACCAGCCTTTCTTCGCGGGCTCTGTAAGGGCCCAGGCCTTCGAGGGCCTGCCCTTCGGAATCGAGCCCGGCATCTTCAACCGGATGCACTTTCTCGGCGTCAACAGCCACTTCGGGCTCTACCTGCCCTACTACAACACGATTGGTGGACTCAGTCCGTTCTTCATCAAGGCACCCGATGCACCGTTCTATTACTATCCTCTGCTGGTCAACCAAGGCGGCGCGCTCACGGCCGTCACGTACACGACAAGGCAACTGCTGACGCCCTACGGTGTCCATGGGGTCACGCCCGGTGTCACGCCCGGGGTCCTCTCGCGCCTCGGATGGATTGGGGCCCGGCCCGGCGTGATGTCCCGGGTTCTGGTTCCGTAGTCGGGCACACCAACTCCCCGCCGGTATCCATCGGCTACCGGCGGGGGTTTGCCTAGCCTCCCCGCCACGCCTATCATGGCGCCATGGATACGGTGCATCGCCCAACCCTCGAACGATCCGAGCAGGAGCGCGTCCGCCTGGACAAGCTCGTCGCGATGCAGGATGCGGGCATCGAGGCCTACCCGCCCGAGTTTCGCCCGACAGCAACCACCGCCGACCTGCACGAGCGCTATGCCGACCTGCCTGCCGGTGAGGACACCACGGACGTCGTGCGCCTTGCAGGCCGCATCGTCAGTCGCCGCACTTCGGGCAAGTTGTGCTTCATGGACCTGGTCGACGGCTCTCACGGCCGCATCCAGATTTTCGCCGACCTTGGCGGCCTCGGGGAAGAGGCCTTCCGCAGGCTTACGGAATGGGTCGACCTGGGCGATATCCTCGGTGTGGAAGGCCATGTCCGAAGGACACGTCGTGGAGAGCTCTCCGTCCAGCCGTCATCGTGGACCATGCTCGCCAAGGCCTTGCGGCCCCTTCCCGAAAAGTGGCACGGCCTGACGGATGTCGAGGTCCGCTACCGGGCCCGGCACCTCGACCTGATTACCAACCCGGAGGTGCGCGAGTCCTTCATCAAGCGGACCCGGGCGGTTTCCGCCATCCGGCGGGTTCTCGATGCCGAAGGCTTCCTCGAGGTCGAGACTCCGATGTTGCACGCCATTCCGGGCGGTGCGGCGGCGCGGCCTTTCCTGACCCACCACCAGGCCCTCGATCTCGAGCTTCACCTGCGCATCTCGCCCGAGCTGTACCTGAAGCGTCTCGTCGTAGGCGGCCTCGAGCGCGTCTACGAGATCAACCGAAGCTTTCGAAACGAAGGTATCTCGACCCGGCACAACCCGGAGTTCACGATGATCGAGGTCTACCAGGCCTATGCAGACTACACGGACATGATGGCGTTGACCGAACGCCTCGTGGCGGCCGCCGCGACGGAAGCCTGCGGCGGCACGCGCATCCCCTGCCAGCAGCATCCGACGGGCTTCATCGACCTGACTCCCCCTTGGCCCAGGCGAACGATGCAGGCGCAGGTAGACCTGTTCCTGCGCGAGATGGGGCACGATCCCGACGCCATGGACCTGGACGCCCGGCTACGGATTCTGGTGGCCCAAGGCGGCACGGTGCCCCGTGAGGTAACGCCGGGGTCGGTGCTGGCGGCGCTCTTCGACTGTTTCGACAGCAGGTTGCTCGATCCCGTCTTCATCACGGACTTCCCGGTCGAGGTTTCTCCGTTGGCAAAGCGGCATCGTGACAACCCGAGCCTGACGGAGCGCTTCGAGGTCTTCATCCTGGGCCGTGAGCTTGCCAATGCCTTCAGCGAGCTCAACGACCCCCTGGATCAGCGAGGTCGCTTCGAGGCGCAGGCTGCCGCCAAGGCATCGGGGGACGAAGAGGCCCACGCCGTGGATGATGACTACCTGGGTGCTCTCGAGCAGGGGATGCCTCCCACCGGCGGTCTCGGGATCGGCATTGATCGATTGGCCATGCTCCTGTGCGACGCGGCGTCCATCCGCGACGTCATCCTGTTCCCTCTCCTGCGGCCAAGGGCCTAGGGACGTCGTGCAGGACGCCCCCGAGCACGGGCGCTGGGGCTTGGCCATGGCCGTCCATGGCGTGGCTCTTGGCGTGATGCTCCCCTTCGAGGTCGGCTTGCTGCGATCGTTGCACGTCGGAGACGCAGGGCTTCCGGGGGTCGTGACCACGCTTGTCACGCAGCACGTGCCCGACAGGGTCCTGCTGCTGGGCCTGACGCTACCCGCAGTGTGGGTTCTGGCGGACTTGTTCGCCTCCTACGGCCACGCGCCCTGGAGGGACAGCACACCAAGACGCCATTTCGGCAGGATCCTGCGTGACACGGCCGGCCTGGCGACCTTGGTGGCTGTGCTCGGGGGGCTGCTCTCCCTTGTGTCGTGGCTGGGTCTCCTAGGCGAGGGCCTGTTGCCGGGTTGGAACCTGACCACTTCGGGCTTCCGTACCCTGGGGCTTTTCGCCGTCTTCCTGGGTGTGCCCGAGGTCATCGGACATCTCTGGTCCACTACCGCACCACCAGAAGGCCGGGCGCGCCACGTGCCCGGTGGACGGTTGTGGCTCCTGGTCCGCCCGTGCGTGCTCCTGCTGATGCTGGCTCCCTTGCCGCTGGTCGCGCGCGGATTCGGAGTCCTCTGGGCGACATGGGCCCTGGGCTTGCGCCTGCTCGTCCTCGCTGTCGACCTGCGCCGTCATGACCGCCGCAGGCGTGCCATCAGGCAATGGGCCGACGCCCCTCGAATGCACGCGCAAGCGTGACTTCATCGACGATGTCGAGCTCGGCACCCGCCGACAAGCCAGAGGCGAGACGGGTGCATGTAATCCCCATGGGCAGGAGATGTCTGGAAAGGTAGAGGGTCGTGGCCTCGCCCTCCACGGTCGGCTCCAACGCAAGCAGGACTTCCCGCAAGGCAGGATCCCGCAGGCGCTCGAACAGACTGCGCACGTTCAGTTGTTCGGGGCCGATGCCATCCAGGGGTGAAAGCAGGCCACCCAGCACATGGTAGCGTCCCTTGAACTCGCGGGTTCGCTCCAGCGCCAACACTTCACGCGTGCCGGACACCACGGCGAGCAGGCCGGCATCTCTTGCCGGATCCGCGCAG
>JAYKIS010000035.1:0-8021 GCA_035286125.1 Candidatus Sericytochromatia bacterium | reverse complement strand
TGCCCGAGAAGCCGGAGTTGTTCCTGAAGCCCTCGTCGAGCCTCGCAGGCCCGGGTGCCGTCGTCACCCTGCCCGAGGGCGCAAGCCGCCCCCAGGCCGAGGGGGAGCTCGGGGTGCTCGTGGGCACGCTGCTGCGTGACGCATCCCTCGAGAAGGCCCTCGATGGCGTCGCCGGCTACACCTGTGCCTTCGACATCACGGACCGGGCGTGGCAGCAGGGCGACCGCCAGTGGTGGCGGGCCAAGGGATGCGACACGTGGTGCCCGGTGGGTCCCGTCGTCGTGCCGCCTGCGTCCTTCGATCCGGCCACGGCCCGCCTGACGACGCGCTGCGACGGCGCGATCGTGCAGGATGCCCCGCTCGCGGACATGGTGTTCGGTGTCGCCGAGGTGCTGGCCTTTGCGTCCCGGCACATGACGCTGGAACCGGGCGATCTGGTGCTGATGGGCACGCCCGGCGAGACACCGGACCTGCGTGCGGGCATGCAGCTTGCGGTGACCATTACGGGCATCGGAACCCTCGAAGCCACCGTCACCCTAAAGTGACTTGACAACACCAGACTAAATGCAGAGACTGGCACCATGAGCACCAAGGCGCGCGATCCCTACTCCGTCCTCGGAGTCAGGAAGGACGCGTCCGAGCAGGACATCCGCTCGGCCTGGGTCAAGCTGGCCAAGAAGTGGCACCCCGATCGCCACCAGGAGTCGGAGAGGGCCCGCCAGGAAGCCGAACGCCGCATCAAGGAAATCAACGAGGCCTACGAGACCCTGTCCGATCCCGAGCGCCGCGCCCGGTTCGATCGGTTCGGGGCGGACGGCCCGTTCGGATCATCCGGCCAGGGACCTTTCCGCCCGGGGCAGGGGCCCTTCGGGGGTGGCGGCTTCGGTGGCGCAGGCTTTGGTGGCGAAGGCTTCGGCCGGATTCTGGAGGGGATGTTCGAGGACCTGTTCCGGGCGGAGGCGCCGCGGGGACGAACGGGGGGTGCAGCGCCCCGCCAACCGGAAGAGGTCCGCATCGACGTGCGCCTGCGCGAGGCCCACGAGGGCACGCGCAAGAAACTCAGGCTCAGGACGCAGGAACCCTGCGGCGTCTGCCAGGGCCGGCGGCCGACGGGGCCGGCACCTTGCCCCTCCTGCCAAGGCATCGGCATCAAGGTCCAGGAACGGACGGTCGAGGTCAACCTGCCTGCCGGCGTCCGCGACGGTGCCCGCCTGCGCGTGCCCGCCCCGGACGGGGACATGGTGCTGCGGGTGGCGCTGCTGCCCCACCCGCTCTATACGATTTCAGGCGACGACCTCGAGGTGGACCTGCCCGTGGCCCCCCACGAGGCCGTGCTGGGCGCCGAGGTCTCGGTGCCGACGCTCGAGGGCCAGGTGCGGCTCAAGGTCCCCGAGGGCAGCCAGGGGGGCCGCATCTTGAGGATGAAAGGCAAGGGCCTGTCGCGCCGGGGCGGGGGCCGTGGGGACATGCTGGTGCGCCTGGTGATCCGGGTGCCCGAGGCCCCTGACGCCGAGACGCGTCGCCTGTACGAGGCCTTGGGTCGGCAGGCCGTGGACGGTTCGGGGAGGACAGCGTGGCTCGAGCGGGCCAAGGAGCAGTTGGATGGCTGACCTTGGGCCCGGACGGGGTATAGCTTGGGATGGATCCCCCCCTCGAGTCCCGCAAGGGGGTGGAGGAGCCCAGATGCACCTGATTGAAAGACTGAAGCGCCTGCAGGACGAGAACCAGCTTGTCGAGCTGTTCTTCGCCCCTGCCAACACGTGTTACCTGGCCCGGATTGTGCGGGTCGGCCAGGACTTCCTCGAGTTCGACGCCTACGACGACGAGGACACCGTCGTCGCCCACAACATCGTGCCCCTGCAGTTGCTGATGGGCGTCACGACCCATTCGCTCGAGCGCAGCCGCAACCGCCTCGAGGCGCTGTACCAGCAGGACACGCCCGCGGACCCGGGCTCCGAAGGCCCCGGCAGCCCCCAGTCGGGCAATCCGGCCTGACGCCGTGGCGCTACCGGCTGGCCTGCTGCTGGCGGCGGCCCTGACCTCCGCCCCCAAGGCCACGCCCGTACCCGGGCCGGGCCTGCTGCCCGGAGCGCCCCTGCAGGCCTTCGTGGCCCGGACACCGGGCCTCAAGCGGACAGGGGGCCTTGCCAGCCCCGACATGAAGCCGGGCTTCGCGCTGGAGACCTGGCAGGCCGGCCAGCCGCGGGAGTGGCGCGTCGGCAAGGACATCCTGGTCGGAGACCCGACGCTCAGACCCGAAGGCCTCGTCTATGGCCCGCGCACCACCCTGGTGGTCCAGCGCGGTCCCCGTGGCGAGACCCTTGTCGTGGCCACCCGGACCGGCAAGGTCGTCACCAAGCAGAAGGAAATCCAGGACACGCTCGACGTGGAGCGCGCCTGGATCCAACCTCCAGGTGGACACAAGACGAGCCTCATCGCGCGCCTGATGGCCATGCTGCCGGGACGCAAGGCCGCCGACCCGGGCCTGCGTGTCGTCCTCGACAACGGCCGGCAGCGGATCTGGATGGGTGAGGCCTCGCCCTCCTCGCTCGTGACGGTGGTGCTGGAGCCGGTCCTCCATCCCGAACCGGAGGAATCCGAGGAAGAGGTCCTTGTCGACGAGAACGGCGAGGAGATTCCGGCGGCCAGGCCGACACCCGGCGCACCCCGGCCGCGCAAGGGCCTGCTCGAGGTGCTGCGCTTCCCCCGAAGCCACGCACGCATCGTGCTCGAAGAGTTGTCGACGTGGGTCAAGCTGTCGGAGATGCGCCGGTGAAGCGGGGCCTCCGGGCCTGCCTGCCACTCCTGTTGCTTGGGGTGGCCTGCGGCCCGGCACGGACGATCCAGGGCAATCCCATCCAGCCCGGACCGCTGCCATTGCCCGCGACTGAAGCGCCCTTCGCCTGGACCGTGACGTGGCTGCAACGGGACAAGACGCCTGCAAGCCGGCTGGTGGCGCACGACCGTGCGCTGTACCTCGCGGCCTCGAGTCCGGGCGGAGAGGCCCGGATGCCGGACCTGACCATCCTCGCCCCCGAGGGCGTCACGCCCCCCATCCAGGAGCCGCCGGTCTGGGAGCAGAGCCGGGGCCTCTGGACGATACGCCTGCGCTTCCTCGAGCCGTCGTCCGGCTACCGCGTGGTGGATCGCCAGGCGCCCGCGAACGCCGGTCTCGCCGTGCCGGCCGTGGCACCCGCGGAGGCCGCGCTCGAGGGCGTCACGCTGGCCATGGGGGCCGTGCCGGCCGTGACCGGGCCCGGGGTGCCGGTCACGCTGACCTTTCGCCTGACGGCCAGCAGCAACGCGCCCCGGGCCTACCACATCCGGGTCATCAACCCCTGCGGCTGGGGCCCCGAGGCCACCCGGTCCGTCGAGAGCCTGCCGGCCACGTTCTCGATGGTCATCCCGCAGGAAGAGGTCATCGACGTCACGGGCAACTACACCATCCGCATCGCGGACGTGACGGGCGGCAAGACCTACACGCAGGCCACCAAGGCCACCTTCACCTATCTCACCCGTTGACGGCCTGCTGTCCCCGGCGTCCCGGGAGTCGTATCATGCGAAACCTTGATGCCTCGGGCAGCGTCTCCCGATTGGGGAGACGCCAGCCCCGAAACCGGAGGAGACCATCGTGGCAAGAACCCTGATCGCCAACCTGCTGACCGTCGGCCTCGCCGCGACCGGCGGTGCCGCCGGAACCTGGGCGATGCTGGCCCACCAGGGCGCGATGCCCCCTGCGCTCGCCGCAACCTCGGCGGCCCCCGGGGCCGACAGCCAGGCCTTGGCGAAGGTGACCTCCCGCCTTGCGGGCGACGAGCCCATCGCCGACCTCGTCGAACGTGTGGGAGCTGCCGTCGTCAACATCGACACCGAGACCCGCCAGCGGAATCCCTTCTATGGCCAGGAGCAGGATCCGTTCTTCGGATTCTTCGGGCCCTTCGGCGGGATGGGCGGTCCGGGCGGCGGCAATCCGCACCAGGGCCAGGGACCGTTCCTCGTCCGCAAGGGCGTGGGCTCGGGCTTCGTCCTCGAGGCCGACGGCTACATCGTGACCAACCACCACGTCATTGCCGGCGCGACCAAGCTGCGCGTCACGATGACGGACGGCCGCAAGCTGGAAGGCAAGGTTATCGGGCAGGATCCCAGCACGGACCTGGCCCTGGTCAAGGTCGATGCCAAGGGCTTGCCGACGCTGCCCCTGACAGATCCCGCGACGCTGCGCGTGGGCGAGCGCGTGATCGCCATCGGCAGCCCGCTGGGCCTCCAGCACACCGTGACGGCCGGCATCCTTTCGGCCGTCAACCGGGACGTGCAGGTCAACCCCCGGGTGGGCTTCCTGCAGACCGATGCCCCCATCAACCCGGGCAACTCGGGCGGACCGCTGCTGAACCTGAAGGGTGAGGTCATCGGCGTCAACACCGCCGTGGCACGGGATGGCCAGGGCATCGGCTTCGCCATCCCCGTGACGACACTCAAGCAGGTGCTGCCCCAACTCAAGGCCAAGGGCCGGGTCGAGCGGGCCTGGCTGGGCGTGGGCGTGCGCGACCTGCCCGAAGAGCGGGACAAGATGTTCTTCCCCGTCGAGAAGGGCGCGGTCGTCACCCAGGTCACCGAGGACAGCCCGGCGGCCAGGGCCGGCCTCGCCCCCGGGGATGTCATCCTCGAGGTCCAGGGCAAGGCCATCGGCTCCGCTGCCGAACTGATCTGGTCCATCGGCAACCGCAGCAAGGGCGACAAGGTCACGCTGCTGGTGATGCGCGAGGGACAGCGCAAGCGCCTTGAGGTCACGCTAGACCGCATGCCCGATCAGGTCTCGCGCGCCATGAACCGGGCCCAGCAGCAGGAGCAGCAGCAAGGCGATTAGGCAGCAGGAGTCCGTTCGGCCGCGTCCCGAGGGGGGTGCGGCCGTTTTTTTGCGCAGGCAATACGTAATGCGTCGGACACTCAAACATGAATTAACTTGACACAATTACACTCAATCCAATACCATCCAAGCACATCGATTCACCTGAAGGAGGTTTCCGATGCGCCGACTCGTCATGACTCCTGCCTTGCCCGTCAGCCGCCAACTACGGCGCCTGCAGCACGAGATGCTGGAGAGCGTCTTCGATGCCCTGGGCACCGGATCGCCCCAGCGCACCTGGGTCCCCGCTGCCAACCTGATCCAGCGGCAGGAAGCCTACGAACTGCACCTCGCCTTGCCGGGCGTGCCCCGCGACGAGGTCCAGTTGTCCGTCGAGGGCGACGTGCTCGTCATTCGCGGCCAGCGTCCCGTGACGGAGTCCGGCGACCACGATCGCTGGTGGATGGCCGAGGTGCCTTCCGGCAGCTTCGAGCGACGCTTCCAACTGCCGGAAGGGATGGCCGGGGAAGGGATCTCGGCGCGGTTCGAGGACGGCATGCTGCGCGTCCGCCTGCCGATGGCCAGCGCCCCCTCGGCGCGCCTCATCCCCATCGAGGGTGGCTCGACCGAGCGGACGACGGTCGCCGAGGTCGTCGAGGCCTGAATCGGGCAGTCAGGCCAGGTCGGGTGGCGGGGCATCGCCCTGCCACCCTTCGGCCTCAAGGGGGGCCAGCACGTCCTTGAGGGCCGAGGGCACGGAGATGGGTCGCCCCTCGGCCCCTACCATCACCATCAGGGTCTCACCCGTGGCCACCTCGACATCATCGCGCCAGAGGCGGTAGGCCACCTGGACCGATGAGCGCCCGATCTCCCTGACCGTGGTATCGAGGAGCAGCTCCTCGTCGTAGTGGACCGGCCGGCGATAGCGCACATGCAGATCGGCCACGACCATGAACATGCCGGCGCGTTCCATGGCGGCATAGTCGAAGCCCAGTTCCCGCAGGAGATCCGCCCGCCCCATCTCGAACCAGACGGGATAGACCGCGTGATGCGCGATGCGCTGGCCGTCGGTCTCCGCGTAGCGGACCCTGAAGCGGGTCTGGGCGGTCCTCATGCGTCGGTCTTGTCGCCTTGCGGACGTGCGGTGCCGTCGGCCTTCCAGATCGCCCGCGGCCCCTCGTGGTCCCACGGGCAATGGCGGCAGCCGTTCCGGCAGCAGAAGCCGCGCCGCCGCAGGTAGTCGGCCGTGAACACCATCAGGCCACGTTCGAGGGTGTAGTCCACGCCCTCGACCAGGCGTTCCGAGGGGCTCAAGGATGCAACCGCGTCAGCATCCGCGGGAAGGGGGCCGTCTCGCGGACATGCTCGAGGCCGCAGATCCATGCGACTGTCCGCTCGAGGCCGATCCCGAAGCCGGAATGCGGCACGCTACCGTATCGACGCAGGTCCAGGTACCACTCCATGCCTTCCTCGGGCACGCCGGCCTCGGCCATGCGGGCACGCAGCGTCTCGAGGTCGTCCTCGCGCTGGCTGCCGCCGATGATCTCGCCATAGCCCTCGGGGGCCAGCAGGTCGGCGCAACGCACCACGTCCGGACGCGCCGGGTCCACCTTCATGTAGAAGGCCTTGCACTGGCGCGGATAGTGCGTGACGAAGACGGGGCGGTCGAAACGCTCGGCCAGCAGGGTCTCGTCGGGGGCACCGAAGTCATCACCCCACTGGATGGCGTGTCCGGCCTCCTGCAGGATGCGGACGGCCTCGTCGTAGGTCAGGCGCGGGAAGGGGGCCTGCACGGCCTCGAGACGGGTCACGTCACGCTCGAGGATGGCCAGCTCCTCGCGGCAGGTGGCGAGCACCTCCTGGACCACGCCCGCGACGAACTGCTCCTGCAGGCGAAGATTGTCGTCATGGTCGGCGAAGGCCACCTCGGGCTCGAGCATCCAGAACTCCGTCAGGTGGCGGCGCGTCTTGGACTTCTCGGCACGGAAGGTGGGCCCGAAGGTATAGACCTTGCCGAAGGCCATCGCGGCGGCCTCGGCGTACAACTGGCCGGACTGCGTCAGGTAGGCCTTCTCGTCGAAGTAATCCGTCTCGAAGAGCGTGCTGGTGCCCTCGCACGCGGCCGGCGTCAGGATGGGCGCGTCAACCAGCAGGAAACCGTTGCGGTCCATCCAGCCGCGCATGGCCCGGATGATGGCCGCGCGTACACGGAGGATGGCGTGCTGGCGACGGCTGCGCAGCCAGAGATGCCGGTGGCCCATCAGAAAGTCGACGCCGTGCTCCTTGGGGCTGATGGGAAAGTCCTGGGTGAGCTGGAAGACGCACAGACCGTCCACCGCCAGCTCGAAGCCGCCCGGCGCGCGGGGCTCGGCCTTGACGACGCCCGACAGGGCCAGGCTGGACTCCTGCGTGAGGGCCTCGGCCTGCTGCCACAGCTCCTCCGGGACGTCCGGGCGGAAGACCACGCCCTGGACCAGACCCGTGCCGTCGCGAACCACCAGAAAGGCAATCTTGCCCTTGGAGCGGTGGTGGGTCAGCCAGCCCTTGACGGTGACGCGTTGCCCGACGTGGTCGCCCAGATCGGAAAGCCGGACATAGGGGGGCTCCTGCACGATGGTATCCATAGGCTGGATTCTAGCCCGCGCAAGCAGGGCCGGACAACCCGGCGTCTGCTACCATGCCCCTTCGGAGCCGGGGGCGAGGCCGCCCGCCGGATGCCTACGGAGGCCACCGTGACCACGACCATCAGCGACACCTTGCGCCTTGGAACCCGCAGCCACATGGGCGGCGACCTGCGCACGAGCCATCTGGGCCAGGAGGTGACGCTCTTCGGGTGGGTGGACTCGCGCCGTGACCACGGCGGCGTCATCTTCGTCGACCTGCGCGACCGGACGGGCCTCGTCCAGATCGTCTTCGAGCCCGAGACCTCGCCCGGGTCCCACCAGGCCGCCGACCGCCTGCGTGGCGAGTACGCCATCGGCATCCGGGGCGTCGTGCGCGCCCGGGGCGAAGGCCTCGCGAACCCGCGCCTCGCGACAGGCGAGATCGAGGTCGCCGTCCGGGAGCTGGAAGTCTACAACGCTGCCCGACCCCTGCCCTTCCCGCTGGACGACGACGGCGTCGACGAGAACCTGCGCCTGACGCACCGGTATCTCGAGCTTCGGGGCAAGCGGCTGAC
>JAYKIS010000034.1:0-3994 GCA_035286125.1 Candidatus Sericytochromatia bacterium | reverse complement strand
ACACCATGGCGGCGTTGAGTGATTCGAGCATGAGATTTCCTGGCGTGTCGGGACCCTGCGGTCCGGGTGGATGGCGTCATTCTACCCGTGGTGCGGGCGGTTCCTGCAAGGGGTCTCCCCATGCCCCGAAGGTCTCCGACATATCTTCGGCACCGGGCTCCTCGCCTCTGGCGACGGGAAGGTCGACGCGTGGCCGATCGGGTCCCGAGTCCCCATGGACGGGACGCACGATGCCGTCGAGCACCTTGCCGCTCCAGCGCTGCGGTGCCGTCTGCTGGAAGTCGTCCAGTGGAGGCCACATGGTACCGTCCTCGAGCTCGTAGGCGAGGATCGCACCGCTGTCATCGGAGAAGTGGACATCCGCGACCACGCCTTCCTTGCCTTGTCGCGTGTCCGTCAGCCAGACCCCGAGCACCTCCGTTCCCTGCATCAGGGCATCGGCGACCGTGCCGGTGTCGAGGCCTGCCGTCGTCTCGGGAAGACCCTGACATTCCAGAGCCGAGCTTGCTGCGCGCCGGACCTGGGCCAGGGGAATGTCCTCGGACGGCCCGTGGGAGCGCGCCTCGGGATCGATCCATGTAACCCGGAATGCGAGGACCCGCTGCTCGAGTGGATCCCACAAGACGTCCCGGACCTGGGCCAGGCTCTCGCCATCCGGCCCGCAGATGCCTTGCCCCTCGAGGCCCCGGAAAGACCAACGCGCCATGACTTGCCCTCCAGGGGCATCGTGTCCACCTGCGCCTTCACGGACAAGCCCTGCCGGGCTACATCGGCATGAAGTCCGTGCCACCGGTGCCGGTGCGCTGGACGCCGGTCACCTTCTTGATCAGGCCGAACAAACGGTTCAGATCCATCCGCAGGGCAATCTCCCGGCCTTCGAGTTCATCGGCGGCATCACCCTCGGCCTCACCCGTCGCGGCCAACGCAGCCCTGGCCTGCTGAAGCGCATGAAGCTGGGCCTGGACATACTCACGCTCGGTCGTGATCAGCTTGTACATGTAGGTCGGCTGCCTGAACTCGGGAATCAGGTCCGGCGAGGATTCCCAAGCGGAAATCAGGTAGCGACGCTCCTCGCTCTCCTTCTGTAACTCTTCAATGTCCGGCGGCGGCGGGGGGCCAGGCCGATCCCGCCGCTGGCCGGGCTGGCCGGTTGGCCGCGAGGCAGGCCGGCCAGCGCGATCAGGGACGGGCTTACCCAGCCAGCCCTGCATCCGATCCCAGAAACTGTCAGACATCCCCGTTCATGTTGGCCGATGGGGCGGCCGTTTGCCAAGCACTGCGCAAGCCTCTCCGCCAGCAAGGAGAAACCCCCCGGACCGAAAGCCCGGGGGGAGCAACAAGCACGATCAGCGGAAGTTGGCGCGGTTCTCCTGGGAGAACTCGACCAGGCTCTGGCCCAGATCGCCGATGGCGCCCAGAGCCGTGCGGCCTGCCAGGCGACCTGCCTCGCGGACACCGCGCACCGTTGTCAGGGTCGCATCGACGGCAAAGTCGCCAACCGCCTCGGCCCCACGAACGGCCGCCCGACCCACGGCCACGGTGCCGTCCACGACGGCTTCGCCGACGACCCGGCTACCAGCGATGACAGGAAGGTCGCCAATGGCCTCACTGGCCCGACGCGCCTCTTCCTGCTTGATACGGGCAGCGGCGGACTTCCAGCGACCTTCCGGGTCATAGGGCAGGTCAAGAATCCGGTCATACGAGCTCACGAGCTGGCGTCCCTTGATGAAGGCCAACTCTCCGACCAAGGGCACCACGGTCAACTCGGCCAGGCCGTGAAGGAAGCGACCAATCTTTCCAGCACCGCTGGTGAACTTGCTGAGCAGGTGCTCACCCACCGTCAGGGTGGGCTCGGGACGAATGGCCAGCTCCCGGCGCGGCAACACGGCGATGTCGCGACCGGGTGCCGCGGGCCTTGCGGCAGCGGCGCCTTCAGCCAGGATGGACGAGAGGTCACGGCGGACCGAGCCGACGGGGGCGATACCGTTGGGCTTGCGGACTGCGAGATGCGACATGGTAGGTCTCCCTTTTCCTGACCACGATGGCCAAGTGCCTTGTCGGTCTTCGCGACGGCGACTCGGTAAACGTCAGGCTAATTGGAAGGAAAGCTTCAGCTGTCGATTCGCCGCGGTCCTTTGCGCCCGACCGCGGCGGGGAGCTATGATGCGCTGGTGGAGGGCGCCTGGCGTCCCACCCGAGCCCGTTGTCCTGAAAGGTCGTGCCCGTTGCGACGTGAACTCGAGAAGTTCGAGAACCCCGAGGTGGTGACCGAGTATCGTCGGCGCTACGGCGATCCGCTCGAGGAAGTCGAGCCCGGCGAGCTCATGGAACTCATGGAGTCGCTCTGGGCCTCGCGGGCCGGTACGTACGCCCAGTTGCGCGAAGACCTGCGGCGCGACAAGGTGGATCCCTGGGGCACCCGTATCAAGCTGACCGAGACCTACTTCCGGAACCAGTACTTCAGGATCCACAAGCTGGATGCCGAAAAGGACCGCAGCAAGATCCTGGATATCGAGGACTTCATCGATTACCTCGTGTTTGCCAAGATTCGCGAGCATCAGGAGGCCGAGGAGCAGGAGGCACGCTACATCCGCGATAGGCATACGCCCCGGTTCTGACGCAAGAGTCCGGCTACAAGACAAGAAGCCCCGATTGTCCGAGGACAACCGGGGCTTCCGCCATGTGTGGGGACCTCAGGGCTTGGGGGACGAGATGATCTCGCCGCTCTCGGCATTCAGGACATACTTGCCCTGGGCGTAGTGGCCCTTGTAGGTCACGGCCACATAGGCAGGGAACCACTCGACCGTGAGATCCGGCTTCCGCTTGGGCAACGGGTTGAAGTAGACGCTCGAGGAATCGAAGCCCTGGGCACCGGCGCGCAGGCCAGCCTTGAGCAGGGACTCACGCACGTCCTTGATCTGGTCGAGGGAAGCGATGCCGCCTACGGGCTCGCCCTGCATGGCCTTCATCTGGATGAACTGGAGGCTCTTGAGCTTGCCCCAGTCATACACGCCAATCTTGCCATCGCGAACGATGACCTCGAGAACGCTGGCGAAGGACTTGGGCGGCGTGAACAACACGGATACCGTCACGTCCTTGCGGTTGCCGAGGTCGGCCGTCAGGTTGTCCACGGCATATTCCAGCATGGGCCCGGCACCCTGGGCACGCCCGAGATCGTGAGCGGTCCGGACCAGGTTGGAAAGGTCGGCTGCTTGTTCGGCTGCCGTCAGGTCCCGAACCATCAGGACCTTTTTCCAGGCGGGGATGGCGGGGGGAGCGGTACGCGCCATCACGGTCGTCTGGCCCTGGGGGGCAGCAGGGGCCACGGCAGTACCGCAGCCGGTAGCGGTGGCCGCGAGGACCAACGCCAACGCGGGCAGGGTGCGCTTCGTCAACATGGACATGGCAGGGTCCTTTTCCGGAAGTTCGGGTGCGGGGGCTCTGAAGAAAACGATTTAAAACGAAAGATAACACCAAGAACAAGTTAACAGTAGTTGAAAGGATGGCCTCGGTCAAGCCCCCCGGCCCAAGTGCGTGCTAGAATTTCACAGGCTTAATTGAGAGAGGCTCTTCGTAACTTCCTATGGTGTCCACGACATCCGCAATCGTCATCGGTGCTGTCGCGCTTCTGTTGGTGGGACCGCGCAAACTGCCCGAACTGGCGCGTGGCCTCGGCAAGGCGATGGGGGAGTTCCGCAAGGGCGTGCAGGGCATGGACGACCCCGAGGGACGAGCCAATCCGCCGTCGGAGCCTCCTGCCGATTCCGCCCCCAAGGCGTGACGGTTGCCTGTTTCGGGTACGCGAATCTAGTCCTGATGTCATCCGACCCCGGCCATAGTCCCGTGCCCTCCAGTGTGGAGGGCTTGTTCCGATGACCCAGCCTGGTGTGGCCCTGCCTCCGTTGATGGAAGCCACGGTGCCCCTGGGACCCATTCCTGCCGGTCCCGCCGTGTTGATTCTCGTCGTCTGCCTGATGGGCGTCGCGTTCTTCAG
>JAYKIS010000033.1:0-121277 GCA_035286125.1 Candidatus Sericytochromatia bacterium | reverse complement strand
TGGCCCGCTCCCGGCCTGCGTCCCTGCCGGCGAACCGTGCGTCATAGGCCTTGGCCTGGCGTGTGCATTCCTCCCGCAAGGCATCCTGCAGGCCCTGGACCAGATCGGTCCCTGCACGCACGAAGCGCGCACCCCACGCAGACGTGGCCTCGCCCAGCATGCCGAGGCCCTCGCCCGCGGCCTGCGTGATGCCGCATGCGCCGGCAGCCAGCAAGGCCCCGCCCTCGAGGGCAGCGCTGCCGATCGCGAGGCCCGCCATGCCCACGGGCGTGACGAGGGCGTTGACGACCAGATCCCCCTCCGCACTCACAGGGCATCACGCTCCCCGCCGGGCCGAATGCCGATGCCGTGGCTCAGCGTGCGGACCTGGTCCTCGAGCTCGGCGATGCGATCCTGCTGGGTGCGGATACGCGCCTGGGCGGCCAGCAACTCGTCCTGGTAATCGGCGACCAGACGTTCGGCGTGGAGCAGGCGCTCCTCGAGGTCCATTGCCTGGCTGGCGGGCGGTGGGGTGGATGCAGGCTCCCTGGGCGGCTTGATCCACGTGCCTGAGCCCAGATCCCTGATGGAGCGAATGATGGAATCCTCGGGCAAACCGGTCATGGAGGCGCCTCCCGTCTCAGAAGCCATGGTGCCAGAGCCACCAGCCGAGGGCCCCGATCAGGGGCAGGACGCCCCATGGCCAGGCCCCATTGGACCACCGGATTTTCCGAGGCGCTGGAACCTTGGCGGGTCGGGCAGCCAACGTGGCGATGGTCCCCGGCAGGTGCGGGGACAGCATGTCCTCTCCCGTCCAGGCCACCAGGCCCATGCGTCGATCCGCATCGATCGCCAGGGGATCGAGAACCAGCGCCACCTGGAACGGCAGGGGAAACTTGCGATGGTGGACTTCAAGGTCAGGTTGCGAGAGGAAAACCCCGTGGCCCGGGTGCGTGTGGCACCAGCCGACCACATGCAGGGCCTCCGGGCGTGCCCTGACCTCGTCCGTGGACCATGTCCTCCATTGCTGATGAGCGCGGATGAAGGCCTCGGCGGGGAAGGTGAAGGTCTCGGCGTCGCCGTCGCCTGCTATCTCCTCAAGTTGCTCGAGACGGACCCACCAGCCCTCGGCGGTCCCTCGGGCCTTGCCCAGGATGAAGGCGCCCGCCTCACGGCCGCGCCGGGCGGATCGTTGTCCGAAGTCTTCGAGGGCCGCGAGAAAGGCATCGGGTATTTCGATCTCGGGGGCGCCGGGGGGCAGGCCCGGCCAGCAGCGAACCTCCGTCACGCCGGAATGGTCCGCGACAGGGGGAAAAGCTCGGGCATTTCCGCAAGGGTGTCGGTGTACCAGCGCAGGGCTGTCTTGTTGAGCGCGTGGGCCTCGTCCAGGTTCACGGCGCCGGGATCGGCATAGGCCGTCATCATGAAGAGGCGACGCACGAGGTCCGCCAGAGCGCGGTCGGGTTGGGCCCACGCCTGCTTGTCCCCGTAGCACGCAAGGCCGTTGTCCCACCGGATATTGGGATGCCAGACCCGGTCTATGTAGTAGACCTCGGGGCTGACGGGACGATTCAGGTCCTCGGGCATGAAGATGCGCAGGCGGATGGGGGCTTGCGTGGGGTCCTCGAGGGGTTCCGCGAAGACAGGTTCCCAATCGAGGGGGCCGGGCCGCATGGCGCGGACGAAGGCCTCGGGATCTCCTCCGAAGTCCCGGACGAGGGAGCGTGCGCGCACCTCCATGTCGCGGATGGCGACCGTGCGAAAGGCCAGGTCGATTCGGACCGGCGCCCGGCGTGAGAGCGGATCGAGCCACGCGACGGGCACGGCCCTGATCAGCGGGTTCGCGCCCGAGCATGCGGCAAGACCGGTCAGCCCCTCCCATTGGCGCGCCAGGTGTTCGGCCAGCACCTCGTTCATGCGACGGTCCCGGGACTTGCCATGGCAAGCGTGGCACCGTCCGGCACGCACACGTCGAGCACATCCCCGTCGTCGAGCAACGCGCCGTCCCAGGCCATCAGGTAGGGGCGTACTTCTCCGCGCATGTCCCGGCGGGGCAGACCCCATTGGTCGACGAGGGCGGCTTTCAGGGCGGCCACGGTCGTTCCGGCCGCAACCTCATAGGCCTTGGCCCCGCGTGCCCTGTCCTTCAGGTCCTGATCCAGAATCTCGATGACATAGTGCGGCATGTCCGTTCATGTTCCCCGGTGGCCCGATTGCATCAGCAGCAGGATCCCGCAGGCCCCGAGGCCGAGCAGCACCGGCACCCACGTCCAGTCCGGTTCGCGCCGAGCCGGGATCGGTGTGGTCGCGAGACCGTCATGGCCGCAACCGGCGCAGCGTGCCTCAGCCATGATCCAGTGGGTGCCGCACAGTGTCCGCGTGCATTCGGGACGGACACAGGCCAGCGCCTGCTCGCGGCAGCCCGGCACCGGGCATCGGCCCTGCGGCACGGCCTGCCGGTCCCTGACCAGGCGGAACAGGTGGTATCCCGGCGTCGCGCGGACCTGCGAGGCCCGCCATGTTCCCATCGCCAGCCCCAGAGCCCAGCCCAGCGCGGCGAGGCAGCCCCTCGGCACGTCACTGGGAGGCACGGCACCGGCGACGGCCGCGGCGAGCAGGCCCCCAAGGCCCAGCCATCGCGCGGCAAGGGCCGTCGCCCACGTGGCGTTGTCCTGGCGTCTTGCGCGCCACGCCAGCGTTGTGGCGAGGGCACCAACCCAGCCCAGGACGGGTGCCACGACCACGACTTCCGGGGCGGCGTGAGCGGCCATCCCGAGGACGGCCACCGCCAGAAGCGCCGTCAGGCCTGTTCGGGAGCGTGGCCTCATCAGAGGGTGTGCCCGATCAGGCCGGGCCACGTCACCAGCCATTCCGCGGCGGGGGTGAACCAGCGCAGCCCGACGTACGGCGGCATGCCCAGGGCCTCTGGGGTTCTGCCACCCAGAGGATGCCCGGCAGGCAGGTGGCGCATGCTCTCTGCGTGTGGGTCGGGCGTATCGCAGGCGGGACAAGGCGCCGGCACCTTGGGGGTCCAGCGCCAGTCCGCGATCGCACCGCAAGCTGGGCATCCCGTATGCCGCACGAGGTGGCCCTCGACGCCGAGGATGCCGTCGTTGCCCAGCGCCTCCGCCAACTGCGCGAAGGACCACCGATGGACCGGGCCCTCGACCCACAGGACTCTAGGGGGCATGTGCCACGGGCAACCGGGACGCGCATCCCGGCGCCTGAGCGCGTGCACCGCGGGACCGCGCAGGCTCCAATGGGTGTGGGTTCCCCACGCGGGGGGCATGTCGGGGCCCGACAAGCCGTGGACCGCATGCAGCACGGTCAGTGTCTCGAGCGCCATCAGGCCGCCCAGGACCGAGGCGGTCATGGGCGTCGAGGGCACGCCGTCGGCCTCCGTGGCCTCGGATCCGGCAGCCGCGCAGCCTCCCCGGGGCTGGTCCTCGGCCAGCAACCGCTCGCCCGTGCCGGGCGGCAGATGGCATTCGAGGCATGGCCCTTCCACGCCCGGATGCGTCGTCAGCGTGAGCTTGAAGAGGTCGGATACGTCTCCCAGGCCGCCTTGGACCCAGGGAATGCCGGCCACGCGGCAGAGCCGCCCGAGGCGAACCTGGGCAGCGAGGCTGTCGAGGGCGCCGACAGCCACGTCGGCTTGGGCCAACAGCGCGGGAGAGAGCATCGCGACATCCAGCTCGAGGGGCAGGATCGCCGTGTCCGGGGCGAGTTCCCGGATGGCCTCGGCTGCGGCCGTTACCTTGGCCTGGCCCGCCTGACCCGCGCGAAAGAGCACGGACCGTGTCAGGTTGTGGATGGCGACGGTGTCCCGATCGACCAGGACGACGCGGCCGACACCCATGAGGGCCAGGTTCTTGAGGACCTCGTTGCCGACGGCACCGACGCCGGCGAGCAGGACGGTCGAATCGGCCACGGCTGCGCGATTCCACCACGGGATGGCTTCGAGGCGCGCGAAACGGCTCATGCGGCGTCCCCCTTCAGGTGGGCCTGCCAGAGGGCGAGCGCCTCGGCGCGCATGGGTGGAGGGTGGACCGCAGGAGCGAGGAGACGCTCTGTCCTTCGCCACGCCAGGGGCAGTCCGAGCCCGCACATGGCCAGCAGGAGCGCCATCGGCAGCCAGATCGCCACCCTCACGGCCGGAGTGCCCGGCAGAGGCGGGACCATCCCGCCGCTGAGGTGGCCCGTGCCCGTGGCACCA
This sequence comes from Candidatus Sericytochromatia bacterium, assembly GCA_035286125.1. GTDB lineage: Bacteria > Cyanobacteriota > Sericytochromatia > S15B-MN24 > VGJW01 > VGJW01. The sequence goes on along the minus strand of JAYKIS010000033.1, from coordinate 117,082 downwards.
GTGCCTGCCAGGGTCACGGCCAGGGCATGCGTGTAGGGATCGGGGACACGGCGGCCCAGCGACAGCTCCAGCCCGTAGCTGCCCCGGATGGCACGCAGGACACGCGCCCACGCGTCATCCATCGCCCTCGGGTCCGGAGCCAGTTGGAAAATGCCGCCCCCTTCGCTTGCGAGCCTGCGCATGCCCGGCACGTCGACCCAGTCGCGGCTCCCTCGCGGGGCGGTCGTGCTCCCGTAGGCGATGGCATGCAGCGGACAGCCGATCCGGCGTGCCTCATCGATGAGGCTCCCGGGCGTGGGAGCACCCGGGACGTTGTGTGCGCCGTCCGTCAGCGCCACAAGGGCGAGGCGCAAGCCCGGATCTGCCTTGTGATGGCCTTCCAGTTCCTTCAGGGCACGTGCCACGGCGCCTCTCAGGTTGGTGGTCCCTGCTCCCCACCGCGCAGGTTCGATGGCCGCGATGGCGCGCTCGAGGCGTTCGCGATCACTGGTTGGCGCCTGGACCTCGATCGCCTGATCGAAGGACACCACCATGACCTGATCCAGCGGGTCGAGCCGACGCACGAAGGCCCGGGCGGCCTCCCGCACGACCTGCATGCGGCTCCCGAGGCCGTGGCGCCCGGCCGAACCCAGCATGCTTCCCGACCGGTCGAGGACCAGGGCCACGCAAACGGGTTGTCGGGACACTTCTCCCGTGCCTGCGGCCAGCACCGGGACAGGTTGCCCGTCGAGCGTTGCCCGGAAGGCCTGCGGCGTCAGGCCCTCGACAGGCTCGTCGCCGCGCAGCACGAGGACCGTCGCCCGCGCGCGCCATCGACCCGCGGCGTCGCGTGCCGGCAGGATGCCCGTTTGCTGGATGCGGAGTTGGACTGGGCCCTCCCCCGCCGCCGCCACCTCCGCAGGCAAGCCCAGCGACCCCAGGGCAACCAGGCCTGCGAGTGCGACCTTGCCGGGACGGGAGGAAAGCCGTTGCAGCCGTTCGAGACTGACGTGGAGATGGGTGCCCTCGCCCAGCCTCAGGACCTCGCCATCCCGGAGCTCGACCGCCTGGCCGGGCGTCAGGCGGTGAAAGGCCACATCCGCCAGCAGGGACAGTTCCTCTGGCCCGAGGGGGCGATCGGAGCGGTCGACCCGGGCCTGGCCGAGGGGGCGCACCCGCAGGATGGCGCCATGGCGCTCAAGTTCGAGGTGGCGGGCCTCGATGCCGGGGTCTCCCGTCAGCGTCCAAGTGGCCTTGAGGCTGCCGAGGGTTTCCCGAGTCGCGATGCTGCCCACGTCGAAGGCAAGGCCCAGTTGCTTGCCGAGCGGGGAGGTCAGCACGACGAGGCGCGCCCGACGCGTCAGCACCTGGGCCAGGCCCATGCCGGCCCCCAGGCAACCACCCAGCACGGCGAGGCCCAGGGTCGTGACCAGCACCGCTCCCCCGGGCGTTCCCGAAATCGGACCTGCCCAGTCCGGGGCGCGTTCGATCACGATGCCGCCCACCAGTCCCCCTGCGGCAGCACCCAGGCCCGCGGTCACGGCGCGACGACCCGATGCGGCCTTGAAGCCCTCCGTCAGGCCGGTGGCGAGGCCGAATACCCCCCATGAGAGCCCTCGGGCCCAGGGCGCATGCCCCAGCCAGCCATAGGCGGCCGTGGCCAGAAGCAGGCCCACCGTCCCGAAGACCAGACCCGCGGCAGCCCCGCGCAGGGCGGCAGGAAGCCACCGCAAGGGCGTCCGTACGAGGGCTGCGTCCAGCAGCAGGATCTCGAGTATGGCGAGGCCGCCACCCAGGCCAGCCCCGAGCATGCCGCCCTGCAGGGCAGCCCGCGCGCGCTCCGAGGTCAGGGCCAGCCACTCGGCGCACTCGGCTGCCGATTGCCAGCCCAGGATGCAGACGGCGCCCGCCCAGAGGGCAAGCTGGACGACCGTCACGTGGCCAACCTGGCCAGGGCCCGTTCGAGCGGCGCATTGCTGCGTTCCTGCCTGCAGGCCTCGACCAGTTCGGCGAGGTGCGCCGGGAGCTGGCGGGGCAACATCGAGTAGAAGTTGGCCGCGATGAGCGCCCGCAACGCCTGCTCTTCGTAGATGACGGGATTGTGGTTCGGCTTGTGGTCCTCGAGCGCCCGGACGAGACTGTCCTGAACGATGACGTCGTCCGCGGCCAACTCGGCGGCCCGACGGACGATGACCTCGAGACCCGCACCCGTCAGGCCGTCCGTCCTCGCCGCGATCGCGGCGAGGTCGACCGTTTCCGCGAAACGGGTGCCGATCCGGCCGGCAAGCGAGGCGAGGACGGCCACGCGCTCCTCGTGGTCCGGGGCCAGGATCGGGACGACACGGTCGAAACGTCGCAGCATGGCGGCGTCCAGATAGTCGGGGCGGTTGGTGGCGGCGACCCACAGCACTCGGCCGCGGTGGCGATTGTCCCCCATGAACTCGAGCAGCTTGCCGAAAATGCGCTTGTCGGTGTCGCCTCCGGCCCCGGCGGAGGGGCCGCCCCGGCTGCCCAGCGCCTGGTCGATCTCGTCGACGAAGACCAGCACCGGGGCGAGGGCGACCAACAGGTCGAGGACCTTGGTCAGGTTGCGCTCGCTCTCGCCCACCCACATGCTGCGAATGTCCTGCAGCTTGACCATGTTGAGCTGGCTGCCGTGCGCGAGGGCCTCTGCAAGGATGGTCTTGCCGGTACCCGGAGGCCCGGCGAGCAGGATGCCCCGCGGCACCAGGGCGAGCGCCCGCTCCAGCGCCGCGGGGTCGGCATCGGCCTGCCCGGCTCTGGCATTCAGATCGAGGTAGGACCGGATGCTCGCGATCTTGTCACCCAGGTAGTCCTTGACGTGGGCAAGGCCCCCGATGGCATCGAGGCCATGCCGGGTCTCGACGACCTGCAGCAGGCCATGGCTCTCGAGCCGGATCAGCTCGCGTTTGCGTTCGGCGACCAGGTCCTGCCCCACGGGACGACCGGTGGCAGCCGCTAGCCGCAGGGTATTCAGGATGTCGCGCAGCGAGAAGCCGACGGTGTGGCCTGCAAGGTCCGTCGGAGCGAAGCCGGGCTGCCATGTGAGCCGGCCGAAATGGGCATCGGCGAGGACATGGCTGATGTAGGCCCTGCGGGCCGGTGCATCGGGCAGGGGTACCTGCAGCGAGACCGTGCCGCTGTTGGCGCCTTGGACGGCCGATGCCACCTGGCCGTGCTCGGCAGCCAGCATGATGACCAGGTGGCCATGGTCGGCAATCTCTCCGTCGAGGGCCCAGCGTTGCAGGGTCTCGATGGCCAGCCATTGTTCGCGGCCCCGGGCGTCGGCCGGGGCCAGCTTGTCCACGTGGTCGAGGATCAGGCACAGCTTCCGTCGTCCCTGCCGCATGGCACGCTCGAGGGCAGGCAGGGCCTCGTCGGCAGGTTGCAGCGGGCTGTTGCGTCCCGCACCCTGCAGACGGCGGAAGTCACGGTCGTCTGCCGTGGAATTCGTAGTTTCCCCGGCTGTCTCCCGAAAGCCCAGCAACCCCCCGAGGCCGGGTTCCCTGTCCAGTTCTTCGGCCTGGGCCATCCCGGTCGCGGGGAATCCGAGTCCGCGGGACAAGCTGTAGGTGACGATCAGGAAGCGATCTGAAAGTCGTTGGACCAGAAGGTCACGTACGGTCGTGATGCGGCCATCCGTCAGGACATGGTCCTGGATGTTGAAGTGCAGCAGGAACTGGTGTGCGGCCTTGGCGCGGTAGTGATCGCTCAGGGCCCTGAACCACGGGGGCAGGGCGGCAGGCATGGTGACGGGCGAGTCGGTGGAATCGGACATGATGGCCTGCTGGGCCTATACCCGCTCCGGTCGCGTCAGGCCGGCTGGTAGGGGCCGGTGCCCCCCGGTTCCTTCGGCGTGGCGTCGCCGGCGATGGCCGACAACAGGTCCACGGGGGTAACGAGGCCCGCCACCTGGCCGGCTTCGTCCAGTAGCAGCACGAGGTTGCCCTCGGCCCGTCGGAGCATGTCGAGCAGGGTGAAGGCCTGTGAGGAAGCGGGCGCCGTGAGGACGGGCAGACCGCGGGCAACGGCCGCCAGGGACTGTCCGGCTGCGAGTTCGGCCAGCGCTTCCTTGGCACGCACGACGCCCAAGGGACGATCGAGGCTGCCGTCGCAGACCGGCAGCAGACCATGGGGCGCCGACAGCAGGCGTTCCCGGATTTCAGCAGGTGTTCGGGTCGCATCGAGCCAGACGATGCGAGCGCGCGGCGTGGCCCAGGCCGTCACGGGACGTTCGGCGAGTGCCAGAACGCCCGAGACCAACTGTCGCTCGGGGTTGGCGAAGCCGGCTTCGCCCGCCGCTTGCGGCGGACCATCGCCCAGCAGGCGCAGGATCCGCTCCGTCGTACGCAACCGGAAGGGGCGCGCGGCCTCTGCCTTGCTCGCGTTCCGGTGGCGCACCTGGTTGAAGGTCTCGATCAGGATGGAGAAGCCTATCGCGGCGTACAGGTAGCCCTTGGGCACGTGGACGTGGAAGCCCTCGGCAATCAGGCTGAAGCCGATCATGAGCAGGAAGGACAGGCACAGCACCACCACGGTCGGATGCTCGTTGACGAAGCGGGCAAGTGGCCGGGACGCGACCAGCATGACGCCCATCGAGATGATGACGGCCGCCATCATCACGCCCAGGTTGTCCACCATGCCGACCGCCGTAATCACCGAGTCGATCGAGAAGACCAGGTCCAGCAGGATGATCTGGGTGACCACGGTCCAGAAGGGCGCATAGGTGGTCGCTTTGCCCGGTTCGTGGCCGGCGCCCTCGAGGCGCTCGTGCAGCTCCATCGTGGCCTTGAAGGTCAGGAACAAGCCGCCGGCCAGCAGGATCAGATCGCGACCCGACAGGGCGAAGCCGGCCAGCGTGACGAGGGGCGTGGTCAGGCCCACGATCCACGAGATACCGGCCAGCAGGCCGAGCCGGAGCACGAGCGCCAGCGTGAGGCCGATGCCCCGGGCCTTCTCCCGCTGGGAGGGGTCCAGCTTGTCCGACAGGATGGCGACGAAGACCAGGTTGTCGATGCCGAGGACAATCTCGAGGACGACAAGGGTCAGGAGTCCTGCCAGCAGGGCGGGATCGAGCAGATGAGCCATGACGTGGTGCCGCGTGATTGGATTGAGTGACGCAAGAAGCGTACCACCCGTCGGGTCAGGACTGCGTGCGCAGGCGCCTCGCGACTTCAAGGTAGGCCCATGGACCGGCAACGAGCAGCGCGGGCGCCAGCATGGCGCCGAGCGTCGCCGCGCCCGCGGTGCCCAGCATCGCTCCCAATGAGGCTCCGACCCATGTCAGCCCCGGGCCAGCGACCAGCAGGGCGAGGCCGAGGGCAAGCTGCCCCTTGCCGCCCTTGCGCCCGGCCAGGATGTCGCCGGTGCCCACCACGACGTCATAGCCACCGAAAAGGATGGCAAGCAGCGATCCACCCGCCATGGCAAGGGTCAGGCCCATGGCCGGGCCACCCAGCAGGAACCCGATCAGGGCGCCGGTCCCGGCGAGCAGTGGACTGCCGACACCGGAAACCAGCAGCTGGGCCAGACCCTCGAAGTCCTGCAGGCGCGTCGCACGTGGCGGTTCCGCTCTGGTAGCGGATCGTGCCGGGAGGTGCGCGCGCCTCGCCGAGGGCTGGCTGTCCACGCGCGGCTCAGGCCGTGCCGGACCGGGCCGGGGGCTGGGGGGGCGCAGGGCCGTCGTGGCCGGGAGCAGGGTTGCACGCATGCCATGGGTTGTCGGTCTTCAGGCGTGCAAGCGGGCTTGTGTTCCGGTTAGGCCGAGGTCAAGTCGGCTTTAACCCGTGTTGCGAAGGCCTGCTGCGATACCGCTCACGCTGAGCTTGAGGGCGTCGAGCAGCGCTGCGGGGGCCGGTTCGTCACCCCCTGCCCGCCAGCGGGCAAGCAGGGCGATCTGCAGGTGGTTCAAGGGGTCGACGTAGGGATTCCGGGCGGCGATGGACTGGCGCAGGGTGGGGGCATGCTCGAGCAGGGATGTCTGGTCCAGCACCAGCAGGACTTCGTTGACCGTCAGCCGATATTCGGCCTGGAGCGCCTGCCAGAGGGCGATGGCCTCGGCATCCGGACCCACCAGGTCGGCGACGTAGCGCGAGGCGATGGCCATGTCCGCCTTGGCCAGCGTCATCTCGACGTTCGAGAGCAGGGTTCGGAAGAACGGGAACTCCCTTGCCATGCGCCTCAGGTGGTCCGTCGCCTGCGGGCCATGGTCGGCACGCCAGCCTGCGAGGGCAGACCCCAGGCCCAGCCAGCCCGGCAGGATCATGCGGTTCTGGGTCCAGGCGAAGACCCAGGGGATGGCTCTCAGGGCGCCGAGGTCGCTGCCGGGCTGGCGGCGCGCGGGTCGCGACCCGAGGCGCAGTCCTCCCAGGAGGTCGAGCGGGGTAGCGCGCGCCAGCAGGTCTCCTAGGCCCGGTGCGTCGTGGACGGCAGCCCGGTAGGCGGCGTGCGCGCGGCGTGACAGGTCGGCGGCCGTCGCCTCCCAGACCGGATCCTGCGCACCGTCGGGCGGGGGGCACAGGCTGCTCTCGAGCACGGCCGACGTGACCAGCTCCAGGCTGCGCCGTGCCAGGGGTTCGCGGCCGTACTTGTGACTGATGACCTCGCCCTGCTCCGTCAGTTTCAGTTGGCCGCCGACGGTACCGGGCGGCTGCGCCAGGATGGCGAGGTGCGAGGGTCCGCCTCCCCTTCCCACGGAACCGCCGCGGCCGTGGAAGAGCCGGAGCCGGATGCCGACCTCCCGGGCCACCTCGAGCAAGGCCTGCTGGGCGCTGTAGAGCGACCAGGATGACGCCATGATGCCGCCATCCTTGTTCGAGTCGCTGTAGCCCAGCATGATCTCCTGCACCTCGCCCAGGGCACGCAGGTGGGCGCGGTAGGCCGGCAGGTCCAGCAGGTCGCGCAGCACGCGGGGGGCTCGCTCGAGATCGGCGATGGTCTCGAAAAGGGGCACGACCGCCATGGTCGCGAGGCATGATCCATCCTCGCCCCACTGCAGCAAGCCGCCTTCCCGAAGCAGCAGCAGGGCCGTCAGCACGTCGGCCGGACCGGTCGTCATGCTCAGCACGAAGGAGCCCAGCGCCTCGGGTCCGAAGACACGCCGCGCCGCCGCCGCCATCCGGAATGTCTCGAGCGTCTCGCGGGTCTGGATGTCATACGGTGCAAGGTCCCGGGCCACCAGCGGGCGCCGGTTGGTCAGCTCGCTGCTCAGCCACGCCGTGCGGTCCGCTGCCGTCCAGCAGGCAGGGTCGATGCCGATGCGCTGCAGGACGGCGTCCAGTGCGCGTTCGTGGAGACCGGCATGTTGCCGCAAGTCCATGCGCGCCCCGTGGAAACCGAAAGTGGCCACTTGCCTGCGCAACGTCTTGAGATGGTCGTCTGCGATCCGATCGCTGCGGTGGCTGCGCAGGCTGAGATCGAGGACGTCGAGTTCAGTTGCCAATTCCTCTGCTGAGCCGTAGCCGTCGGTTCCGGCCGGGGCTCGGTCGGCATCCTGCCAGGCTTCGGGCCATTGCGACCGCGTGGCGGCGAGCCGATGGCGGATGAGGGCGAGGCGCTGGCGATAGGGCTCCAGCGGGTTGCGCTCCCGTGCATCGGCCGTCCGCTCGGGCCACCTGCGGGCATCGGCCTCGAGCGCATCCTGCAGCGCAGGATGGATCCGGACCCAGCGGGTGCTCTGGCTCAGGGCAACGGACAGGGCATCCACCGTGGCGATGTGCCGTTGCAACATGGCCCGATGGGCCGCAAGGAGTGCCTGCCACGTGGCCTCTGGCGTCACGTTCGGGTTGCCGTCCCGGTCTCCGCCGATCCACGTGCCCACCTGCAGGAATGCGGGTATCCCGAAGGTCTCGCCGGGGTAGTGCCTCGCGAGGCTTTCTTCGAGCGTCGCAAGGACCGCGGGCACGGCGTCGAACAGGATGCCGTCCACATAGTAGAGGCCGTTGCGGACTTCGTCCTGGACGGTGGGTGTCCGCTGGTGGACCTCGTCCGTCTGCCACATGCCCTCGATGATGGCTGCGATGCGGGCGTCGGCGTGTTGCCTGTCCGGGGTCCCGGGGGCATGGACATCGCGACTGTCGAGCAAGTCTGCCAGGGCGCCCAGGTGCTCGAGGACGGTTCGGCGCAGGGCCTCTGTGGGGTGTGCCGTCAGGACCGGTTCGATGCGCAAGTTGGCCAGAAGCTCCCGAATCGCCCCGGCGGTCACGCCCTGTCCGGCCAGGCGGGCCACGGCCGCACCGAGCGACCCGGGGGCCGGCTCGCGTCCCGTCCGGTTTTCACGCTCGCGCAGCCGACGGATGCGGTGGTGCTGCTCGGCCAGGTTGACCAGCTGGAAGTAGAGCGTGAAGGCTCTCAGCACGCCTGCCGCCGTCTCGGTGTCCAGGGCCGCGATGGTGCTGCGCAGCCGCTCACCCAGCCCCGTCGCCTCAGGATCGGCTCGCCACGCCTTGAAGCCCTGGCGCAGCTCCTCCTCGAGGGCGAAGAGGGCGGCTCCTCCCTGTTCCGTCAGGATGGCGCCCAGACAATCGCCAAGGAACCGGATGTCCTCGCGCAACGGGGCGAGTCGGGGATCCTTCCCGTCGGGGATTTCGGACATCGGTCGGCAGCGTCTCCTTGGGTGCGCCCCAACATGCCCGCACCGGCGGAAGCGCACACGGGCGCCCTAAGGGGCGCTGCGGCGTGCCCCGACGCGGCCGTAGGCCCGGGCTGCCGCCAGGGTCGGGTCGGCCGGGGTCGGCGCGATGTGCTTCATCGCCAGGCCCGATGCAGCAAGCCAGGCCGAGACATCCTGCATCGCCATCGCGGCCTCCGGGGCGTCCCGGCCCGGCTCGATCTCGATTTCGTGGCGGACCGTCACGGTGCCCGCGCCATCCTGGGTCCGGCTCGTGCCGAGGACGACATCGGCCTTCCACCCGCGGCCGAACGCCATCGTCTGTTCCAGCAGGTGCTTGTCCGCGCGGTGCGTCGGGACGATCACGCCGGGCTGCGCCTTTCGTGCCCCGGCGAGCGCGTCGGCTCCCGCCCACAGTTGCCCTTGCCAGGCCTTGTCGACGTCCGTCATCGCCTTCCGCGTGGGCAGGTCACCCTGTTGCAGGGTATCCAGCATGGCGAGGCCCGGCTCCCACAGGGCCATCACTTGGCTCTCGAACATGGTGGCCGCCCAGGACTCCGTCACGTTCATGGTCAACGGCAGGGCGCCGGGCGGGGCGCTTTCGCGGCTCAAGGGGCGCCGCAACTGCATCTCGCTGCTCTTGACCTTGCGCTTGATGCGCAGTTTCCACGCCGTCTTTCCGTCCCTCCAGGCCCACGCGCGGCCGTCAAAGGCATCGAAGTAGAGATCGGTCCGGGTCCGCGGACTGCTCCACCCTCCTTGCGCCGCCAGCAAGGCGTGCCCCTCGGCAGTGAGTTCGGCCCTGATTTCGACCTGCCGGGGCTGATGGCCGCTGCCGGCGAGGGCTGTCGCCGTCCCTGACGCGCCCGGACGCAGGCCCGTCTGTCCCGGCGTTCCGCAGCCGGTGGCCAGCGTGAGCAGCGCGCATGCGCCGGCCAGCCGGGCAGTGGGGATGACGGTTCCCATGCAGTGCTTGTGACTCCTGGCCCCCCGAGGCTTGTCAGCAAACCGCCGCCACGGGTCTCGATTTGCTATGATTTAAACGTTCCTTGGTCTTGCCTTGATGTCTGGTGGTTTTGATGCAGCGTTCTTGCCTGTTTGTCGCGTTGTCGTCGGTGGTGCTGTCCGCGTGTGGCGGGCCGGCCGGCACGCCTGTCGCTGTCCGTGGCTCATCCCCCGTGGTGGCAGCCGGGGCCACGGGACCCGTGGCGCGCCCCGTGCGCTTGCTGACGCCTGCTGTCGCCCCCGAGCGCGAGTTCAACAACTATTATTCCGGCGAGATCGACACGTGGTTGCTCCGTGCCGTGGGCTACGAGGATCTGCTCGAGGGCCAGTGGGGCCGGGCGCGCTTCCGGGTCGAGGAGACCTTCTATGACGAGGCGGGCGGCACCGTCGGCGGCCATCCGGTCCGCCTGCGTGTGCAGAACGACTGGACCCTGTCGGGCACGTCCCGCGGCGAGGCCGTGACCGGCCGCTTCGACGGCAAGTGGGGCGCCGAGGCGTCGGCCCATGGACGCACGGTTTATCTCGAACGCTTCGGCAACATCATCGAAGGCCGCACGGGCATCCACGGCCGTTTCATCGTCCAGACCACCCTCGTGCCGCATGACATCCAGTTGCTCGGGCTGCTGGCCGTGCTGCTGGCGGGTGACCCGACGAGCTACGGCACGAAGTAGGCTCAGCCGCAGCGGGCAGAGCGCCCGATGGTCAGGGCCAGGCCTTCTGCCCTGCAGGACGCGAGCACCTGCTCCAGCAGGTCCTCGTCCCCGACGAAGCCGATCCTGCCCGTGGCCGGGTCGGCGACGAGTCGCAGGAACCTGCCGTCAGGACCTTGCCAGTCGTAGGCCCTGAGTCCGGTCGTGCTGGCGGGGCCGCCCTTGGTCGCTTCGCCTCCGACGTGCACCCTCGTCAAGCCCCTCGTGCCCAGGGCCGCTGCGATTTGCCGGGCCGCCCCGGCCCCGTAGGGCGGGATGTCGCGCATCCGGTGCTGCGGATGAAAGCGCAGCAGGTGCCAGGGGGTTTCGGGCCCGAGGGCGTCGTGAATCCAGTCCGCGAGCGGGGTCAGGGAATCGACCGTGTCGTGGTAGCCCGGGACGAGGCACGTGACGATCTCGACATGCACCCCGGCCTGCCGGGCCTGGAGCGTCCGTTCCCTGGCCGTCGCGGCGGGTCTCAGTCCGGGGTCCGTCCCCATCAGGGTCCGGTAGGCGGCCTCGTTCCACGCCTTGAGATCGACGCGCCAGACGTCCAGCCACGGCAACAGTTCGGCAAGCGCCTCTGCCGTGTAGAACCCGTTGGTCACGAGCACGGTGTAGCCCCCCGCCTTGCGCATCGCCCGGCTGGTCTCCACCACGAAGGGCCACCAGGGCGCGGCCTCGGTCGTTGTCCAGGCGATGCCGGCGCAATCGTGTTCCCGAGCCAGGCGAACCACGTCCTCGGGCGTCCACGGCACCTCGACGACACCGGGTCCCCGGGCCCACGCCAGATCGGCATTCAGGCAATGCCGGCAGCGCAGGGTACACCCCCAGGTGCCCAGGGAGAGAACGCGTGTGCCCGGACGGAAGTACCAGACGGGTTTCTTCTCGATGGGATCGACCGACCACGACGCGACCTGGCCGGCGAGGATGCTGCGGGGGCCTTCCGGGGCCAGTTCCCAGCCTCCGCAGAACGCAGGCCCCCGGGCGAGGTCGCAGCGCCGGGGACAGACGTTGCAGCGGCCATCCATGGCCATGGCGTACCCGAACCATGGCATGCTTCGGCCATGTCTGGCTGGCTGGAACGGGAACGTGCGGCCGTTCCCCTGATTGCCGAGGGCACCATCCGGTGGGGGCGCGCCGCGCTTGTCGTCTGGACCACCGTGGCGCTCGCCGCCACGCTGGTGCTTGGGGCTGTCCTTCCGGCGGGCCTGCCTGGTCGCGTCGGCCTCCTGTCCGGATGGTTGCTGGGCGCGCCCATCGGCCTGCTGGCCGCAGTCGGCCTGCCAGCAGGGCCCCGGACGACGTTGGCCGCCGCGGCAGCCATCTGGGCGTTGTCGACGGCCGGCATGGCCTGGACGCTGCACTGGCCGGCAGGGGCCGTCCTGGGGGTTGCCGCCGCACCGCTTTCGGTGGCCGTCCTGTCCTGGCCCCGCTTGCTTCGGCGGCTTCTGCTGGGTCCGAGGGCGAGGGGCTGGACGCTGCCACCGGCAGCTGTCCTGCGTCGGGCGGATTGTCCCCCGCACCTGGCCCTGCTGCTGGAAGCTGTCCTGCCCGCTGTCAACACGGGGGAGGAGGAAGCGCGGCCCCTGCTTGCTGTCGCTGATGCGGACGCCAGCCTCGGGGCAGCCTCCGGGCGGTCCGGGGGGACTCCGCTCGAGCGCCGTGCACGGGAGTTGCGTGAGCGTGCGCGGCGTCGAAGCCCTGATGCCGCGATGTCCCTGGCCATGGGCGATGACCCCGTCGCGGTGGCACGCAAGGCGGGGGACATGCTCCTCGCCTATCGTCTGCTGGCCGCCACGCGCCCGTGGATGCTCTCCGAGGCCGTGACGGACGATCCGACGCTGGTGGCCGAGGCGCTGGCCTGGGAGGCCCCCGCGCTCTTGCCCCTCTGGGCCCTCGGGACGCCCCGGGCCCGGCCGCGGCCAGCGTCGCCCCACGTCTTGCCCGTGACCGGGGGGGTGACGGCCATCCAGCGCGGGATGGCGCCTTATCCGCCCTATGTGGGGACCGGCGACGGTGCCTTCAAGGTCCTCTCCCGGGAAGCAGGCTGGTCCCTCGCGCACATCGGCCTCGATGAGGCCGGACTCGCCGTCACGGCCATCGACGCGGATCCCGTTGCGGTGCGCCTGGCCTATGGTCGCGCGGACGGTGTCGTCGGGCTCATGCGGGTGGTCGGGGGCCAGGTCGTCGGCGAGGGCAGGGAACTGGCTGCTGCACCGGTCACGGCCATTCAGTTCGTGCCCGGTAGGCCCTGGCTGGCTGCCGCCTCCGCATCCGGATGGCTCCAGGTGATGGCCCTCGATGAGGCCGGGTTGCCTGTCCGATTCCGTCAGCAGCCCGCATCCGGACTTGCGCGGATGGCCTGGCGGCTGCTTCCCGATGGCACGGCGGTCTGGCTGCTGGGACCCGGGAGCCTGCGTTGGCTGCGGCCCGAGCAGGACCGGACGCCCGTTTCCGGGGACTTTGCACCTGACTGGCGTCCGCTTGCCATCGAGCCGGTGGCGGGCTGGTGGGTCCTGGGCCAGGCTGGCGAAGCCAGAGGCTACGGTCCCCGGGGCGGCGATCCGGAGTGGCGCCTGCGCGGGAACGGGGAGCCCGTCGATGCCGCTTTCGGCATGGGCGGCGACTGGCTGGCGACGGTCTGGGATTCGGGCGAGGTCCGCGTGCACGACCTGGTTCACCGCAGCCTGCTGGCCATTCATCGGGTCGAAGCCCTCTCGGGTCCCGTTGCCTTCGTTGATGAGGCCCGCTTGGTCGCTGTCGGGACGACCTCGGCCTTGCACCTGTTGCCGATCCGGGGAGTTGTTTCTGAAGGCAAGACCATGCCTGCCTTAAGAAACGTTTAAAATGACGCTTGGGGCGGTCAGCATGCGTCCGGCGGTTCCGACAACTTCCCTGGATCATCTTCGTGTTGCCCGATTTTTCCGGAAGGTTCCCGTGCGTACTTTTGCTCGTGTCGTCGTGGCTGCATCCGCGCTCACCTTCGTTGCCGCTTGTGGCCAGGCGCCCTCCGCCATGGCACCTGCCGCGCGTCCGGCTGCCGTCCAGGCTCCTTCGGGTGAGGTCCAGGCGCAGGGCATGTTCCGGCCGACCTACATCGAGGGTCTGCTCAACGAAATCTTCGACAACTACGATCACAACCGTAACGGCGTGATCGAACTCGAGAAGCCCGATGGCTTCTGGCGCGGCATCTTCCATCGCGACGAGCGCTTCCGGCGCGACGGCACGGCGGCGGGCGGTGCCACCGTGTACACGCTGCGTGACCTGTTCTACCACGCGGATCGGGACCAGGACATGAAGGTCACGCGCAGCGAGATGGACAGCCACATCCGGACTTTCGACGTCAATGCCAACGGCATCCTCGATGCCCGCACGGTCTGGCAGTGGATCATCCTGCGGCCGAACCAGGAATACGAGCGCTTCATGGCCCGCTATCGCGAGCAGGTGGTGCGAACCGAACCGCCTGCCGCCCAACCAGGCAATCCCGTCGCGACGCCTGCACCGGCCCCTGCCCCGTCGGTAGCACCGTCCGGCGATCCGGCCATCGGCTTGCCCCGGCTGCCCTGATTGGGCGCCCTGCGCGGGGCGTGGCGGAGGCTGGGCCTCGATGGCCTCGATCTTGTCGCTTGCGCTCAGGCTGCTGCCGTCCACGCGGCGCTGCCCGTACTGCCCCTGGTCGCGCGCGAGTCGGGCGGTGATGCGGTCGTCATCAGTGCGATGGTCACGGCCTCGATGGTCGCAGGCCTGCTGAGCCACGTCCCCGGTGGCTGGCTCGCCGACAAGGTGGGGCGTCGCCCCGTGCTCGTCGCTGGCCTCGTCCTGCATGCGCTCGTCGCCGGTCTGTTGTTGCTGGGGGTCGGAGGACTGGCAGGGCTGGTACCCCTTCGTGCCCTCGAAGGCGTGGCGGCAGCCCTCGCCACGACGGCAGCCCTTGCCCTCGCTGCCGAGCAGGCGCCTGTCCATGTCCGGGGTAGCAGGGTGGCGCGGCTGACGGGAGCGCAGAGTGCGGGCTATGCCCTGGGTCCAGCTCTGGGCATCCCGTTCCTGGTGATGGGACCGCGCGGGGCGTTTGCCGCGGCCTTCGCGATCGCCTCTGCATCCTTGATCGTGGCGTGGCGGGCGTCTGGCACCCGCAGTGGGGTGGCTGCCACGGAGGTTCCGGAAGCCGGGGAGACTCCTGCGTCCGGGGAGGAGCCGCGCCTGCAGCCAGATGTGCTGGGCTTGCTGGCGGTTCGTGCCCTCGGCGGGGGCCTGGTGGTGGGCATGTACGAGGCCACGTGGGCGGACTTCATGCTGGCGCGGGGTGCGACAAGCTGGCTGATCAGCGCCTCCTGGGCCATCTTCGCGCTGCCACCCGTGTTGCTGGCCGCGCGCGTGGGGCGACATCTCGATCGCGTCGGCCCCTACTTGCCGCTGGCTGCAGGTTCCTGCCTGCAGGCCGTATCCGTCGCCTCCTACCCGTATTGGCCCGGGGCGGTGGTGCCCCTCGTCTCATGCGTTGCCGAGGGCATCGGCTTCGCCTGGTCCATGCCTGCCCAGCAGGTGCTCGCGGTGCAGGCGACACCCACCCCCTTGCGGGGCCGAATCCTCGGGGGGCTGGGCGCGTGTGTCACCGGTGGCGTCGTCGTCGGCGCCTGGTTCTTCCCGTGGCTGCAGCAACAGCGGCCCGACGCGATGTTCTGGGTCTCGGCCCTCGCGATGGGGCTGCCGGCCTTGCCCTTCCTGAGCCTTCATGTCCGGAGAAATCATTCGGTGACGGTGCGCCATGCGGCCTGAACGACCTTGTCTTTCGACGCCTCGGATGGTCTTCGCAATGACTGTCGCCCTGATGTCGGCTTCTCTGGTTGTGGCCGGTCCTGCCGCCGGTTCCGATCTGCCCCCGTTGCGGCCCATGGACCGTGATGGTCTGGCCCGTGCCTCCGTGACGTGGCTGGGGCCGGCCGCAGGCCAGCCTGTGGCCTTTGCCGCGCCCCTCGGGGCCGATGCCGGCGAGGGGTGGGTCGTCGACAAGGAAGGGTATGTCCGAGCACTCGGATCCGGTCGTCTGGCTGCCCGGCCCGTGCTGGACCTGCACGGGGAAGTCAGTACGGGCGCCGAGCAGGGCCTGCTCGGTCTGGCCTTCCATCCGGGCTTCTTGCGCAACGGCCGGTTTTTCACCAACCATACGGATCCCGACGGCCACACGGTGATCACGGCCTGGCGACTCGATCGCCCGGCGGCCTGGCTGGGCGCGGCCGAGGGGATGCCTGTCGTTCGCGGGCGACGCACCCTGTTCAAGGTTCGTCAGCCCTTTCCCAACCACAACGGTGGTCACCTGGCCTTCGGCCCCGATGGCCGGCTCTACATCGGCATGGGCGATGGCGGTGGCGCCTATGACCCGCTGGGCACCGCACAGGACCCTCAGTCCCTGCTGGGCAAGCTGCTGGCGCTCGACGTCGACGCTCTGGAAGCCAGACCCACGATCGTGTCGCGCGGCCTGCGGAATCCGTGGTCTTTCGTGTTCGACAGGCGAAATGGTGATTGCTGGATTGCCGATGTGGGCCAGAACAGGTGGGAGGAGGTCAACCGCGTACCTTTCGCCGCCCTTCAGGGCAGCAACTTCGGCTGGTCCCGGGTCGAGGGTCGCGGTCATTGCCTGGGCTTCCGACGGCCGTGCGACGATCCCACCTTTGTCCGGCCCGTGTGGGAGTATGGCCACGAGGCCGGATGCAGCGTCTCCGGCGGGGTCCTGTACCGGGGCAAGGCCCTCCCCTGGTTGCAGGGCCGCTATCTCTTCAGCGACTACTGCTCGGGTTTCCTGCACGTCCTGACGCAAGTTGGCGGCCGGATTGTCGAGGCCGAGGATGCGACACCCTGGTTTGCCGGTTCCCCCGGCCGCATCACCGCGCTCGCCGAGGACGGGGCTGGCGAGGTCGTGATCCTGAGCCAAGCCGGGAACATCGGCACGCTGATGCCCCGGAGAAACCTTGCTCAACCGCGCAAGACCAAGCCTTAACCCAGCGATAAGGGGATAGGTCATGCCTTCGCTCTCCCCCCGCACCCGCGTCCGCCGCTTCCTGCTGGCGGCTCTTGTCGCGGGCTGCGGTGGCGGGTCGCCTTCCGACCAGCCTCGCTCGCTTGCGCCCCGCCCGCACGAGGACGGTCCCCGCGACACGGCGGCGATGGCCATGATGGATGGCCAGGGAGATGTGCCCGCATCCGCACGGCCTGCCGTCCCGGATGCCCATCCGGGCAAGTGGCTCCTGATGACCCACCACAACCACAGTGGCTATCTCGACGGTCGCAAGGCCCTGACGACCATGATGCAGGCCGCGCGGAACGCGGGTCTCGATGCGATGAGCCTGACGGACCACAACACGATGAAGGGCACCCAGTCGCCCGAGTTCCAGAACCCCGGCGATCTCGTGATGATCCGGGGCATGGAGTGGGGCGCGTTGCGCGAGCAGGGCGAGACCGTCCTCGGCCATGCCTGTCTTCTGGGTCTCGAGGGCGACCAGCCCATCGAGACCCATTTCAGCCTCGACCAGATGCTGACCGAGGCGACCGAGCGCAAGGCCACCATCGTCATCAACCATCCATTCACACGCAACAACCAATGGCTTCAACCTGATCCCGACCCTCGCGCGCACGCCGTCGAGGTGTGGAACCACTGGTGGGCGTTGGTCAGCCCCCTCATCCACAACAATGAGGCCCTGGCCTGGTGGAACAAGGCCTTGGCGCGCGGCCAGCGTCTTACGGCCTTCGGGGGCACGGACAACCACGGCCACTTCTATGACGAAATCGACAAGCCGACCAACATGGTTCTGGCTGCCCAGCGTGACCCCGCCGCCATTCAGGCCGCCATCCGGCGCGGCCACGTCTCGGTCCTGGCTTCGGCAAGGGCAGCGCGTCCCGTCCTCGAGGTCGACGCCGACGGCGACGGACGCTTCGAGGCCTTGCAGGGGGATGACCTCCCCCTGTCGGGACGGCTTGCCAGGCTCAAGGTCCGGATACGGGTCCAGGGCGGCAAGGGCCTGACGGCCTTGCTTATCAGCAAGCGTGGTGTGCTGACCCGGCGGCGGTTGGACCGGGATGATGCCGAATGGCTGCTCGACGTGGCCGCCCGGACGACGGACGAGGGCTTCTTGCGCGTCGAGCTGCGCAAGCATCCTGACCGTTGGTGGTCGATGACCGCGCTGACCAACCCCGTCTACTTGAGGTAGGCGTGCCAGTCCTTCCTGCCCTGCTTCTGGCTGTGTCGATGGTGCTCGTTTCCGCAGGCGAGGCGCGGGCCGGCGTCCTCCAGCCCCCTGACCAGCTCGAGCCGGCTCCCGCGGCATCGGCACGAAACCACCCGGTGGTGCGTCGCTTCCTTGCCCTCGTTGCCAGCGCGAAGCGTTTTCGCGGCAAGGTCCGGGTCAAGGTCCGCAAGGGAGAGGAAACGGCACAGATGGTGCTGGACCTCGCGCTCGAGAAGCCGGACCGGACGGCCTACACCATTCTCTCTGCAGATCGGCCCCGCAGTGCGGAGGGCACACGCATCGTCTGGTTCGGCGAGGACGACGTCCACGTGCGCACGCGATTCTTCGGGTTTCCACTGTCGATCACGCTGCCCCTCCAGGACCCGCGCCTCATGGACCTGCGTGGGGACGACAACCGCTCCCTTGCCATCACCCGGGTATTCGAGCAGTTGGAACGGCCCGACTGCCGCCTTGGCCTGCTGCCCCCGGGACGATGGCAGCAACGGTCGGTCACGGGTTTGTGGCTCGATGGACCGGGCAGTCCCCGCGGCATCACGCATCAGGTGTTCTGGCTGGATGACGCAGACGGCATGCCTCGGGTCCGCGAGATGTACGAGGGTGACAAGGCCGTCTACCGCCTCGATGTGCTCGAAGGGACCGTGGACGGGGCGCTGCCCCCCGACCATTTCCGGCCCTGACCCGGCTGACGGCTATCATGGGGCGCGAGCCGTCGGAGGGCCTCATGCTTGAATCTTCGCTGCAGCCGCTGGCCGAGCGTGTCGGCCGGGGCCTGCTGGCGCGTCGCAAACAGGTGCTGGGTCTCTGGGTCGTGGCCATTCTGCTGGGTGCCCTCGGTGCGGTCCGTTTGCCCGGTGCCTTGTTCCAGGGGTCGATGGCCATCCCGGGCAGCGACTCTGAAGCGGTCGAGAACCTGCTGCGCGATCGCTTCGCTTCACCCTATGCCCGGCACGGCCTCGTGGTGATGCATACGCCCGGCCGGGAGATCGACGATCCCGTCGTGCGGGCCATTCGGGACGAGGTTCCCGTCGCCTTGGGCGCACTGCCCGGAGTCTGGCGCGTGACGGGCTGGCAGGACCGCAAGGATGTCCGGTTCCTCTCCCCCGACCGCCAGACCAGCCTGTGGATGGTCGGCTTTCGCGTGACGGACAGCAAGGCCGAGCAACACCTGATTCCCAAGGTTCGCGAGCGCCTGAAGCCGCTGTCCGAGCGGCTTGCCCGCGCCGTGCCGGGTAGCCGGCTGGTCCTGACGGGGCGTGCCACGATGCTTCATGACATCGATCACCACAGCGCCGTGGACGCCGAGGTCGGCGAGGTCCGGGCCCTGCCGCTGACGGCCCTGATCCTGCTGCTGGCCTTCGGTTCCATCGCCGCGACGGGGATTCCCCTGGCCATCGCCCTCGTCGGCACGTCCCTTGCTCTGGGGCTGGCCTGGCTTGCAGCCCATTCCATGACGCTCTCGTCGATGCTGCAGAACATCGTCACGATGATGGGCCTTGCCGTCGGCATCGACTACAGCCTGCTGATGGTCAGCCGGTTCCGGGAAGCCATCGGCAACCGGTCTGCAGACGAGGCTGCCCTCTGGACCCTCACCCGTACGGGACCCGCCATCCTGGTCTCCGCCGTGGCCGTCATCGTCGCACTGGGAGGGCTCTGGTTCTCGCCCATGGTGGAGCTGCGCAGCATCGCCGTGGGCGGCATGCTCGTGGTTGTGGTCTCGGCAGTGGCGACATTGACGCTCGTTCCCCTGTTGCTGGCTGCGCTGGGGAACCATATCGACTGGCCCCGTCGCCTGGTGCCGGCGGAGGGTCGTGCTTCCGTGCGGCGCGCGTGGTTCCGGTTGACCGAGGTCGTGCTCGCGCGCCCATGGCGGACGCTCGCGCTGGCCCTCGCGGTCATGGCGGCCCTGATCTGGCCTCTGTCGGCCATGAAGCTCGGGTTCGGCAGTACGCGCTGGCTGCCCGAGGCGATGGAGAGCCGACAGGGTATCGACCTGCTGGAGGGCATGGGGCCCAGAAATGCCATGCTGCCCATCCAGATCGTGGTCGAGGCCACGGACGGCAAGCCGGCGCTGTGGGTCGGCCACTTGCCCGCCCTGCACGCCTATGCTCGTGACCTCGTGACGCGCGAGGGCGTCGCGGACGTGCTCTCCCCCATGACGCTGCGCAAGGGGCTCGGCCTGCCGGAAATCATGCTGCTGTACCGCAACCCGGAACGGACGCTCGCACGTCTGCCCGAAATCAAGGAGGCCTTCGTCAGCAAGGACGGTCGGGCCCTGCTCTTCCAACTGATTCCGACCCAGGCGCTCGGCCTCGAGGGGGCACAGGCACTGAGCCGTGATCTGGCCAAGGTCACGCCGGGCGCATCCTTCAGGGTGCTGGTGGGTGGCGAACCCCAGTACTACAACGACTTCGACAGCCACATGAGCGTGGCGTTCCGCAAGGCACTGGCCCTGGTCCTGGGCGTGACGCTCGTGGTGCTCGGACTGGCATTCCGGTCCGTCCTCGTGCCCATCAAGGCCATCGTCATGAACCTGCTCGCGGTCGGTGCCGCTTACGGAGTCCTGGTTGCCGTCTTCCAGCAGGGCATCGGTCTCGGACTTATCGGCATGGACGAACCGTTGCAGGCCATCCCCCGAACCATTCCGATCATCATCTTCTGCATTACCTTCGGGTTGTCCATGGACTACGAGGTATTCCTGCTCAGCCGGATTCGCGAGTCGTTCGCGACCCACGGCGACAACGGCCTCGCCGTGGCAGAGGGCCTGGCGGCGACCGGTGGGTTGATCACAAGCGCAGCGGCCATCATGGTGGTGGTCTTCGGGTGCTTTGCCTGGGCCGAAGTCGCCATTGTCAAGATGATCGGCCTGGGGTTGGCCGTTGCTGTCCTGCTGGATGCAACGCTCGTCCGGGTCCTGCTGATGCCGGCCTTCATGCGTTTGGCGGGCCGCTGGAACTGGTGGCCCGGCGGACGCCCCGTGCTACGATGAAACCCTGCTGGAGGTGTCCGATGGCACAAGTTGGGCTGGGTTTTGCTGGTGTCGTGGGGGTGGCGGCTCTCGTCTCCCTCGTGGGTTGCAACGATATCAAGGCTATTGCCGAGGCACCCTTGCGCTCGCCCGACAATCGTGAAATCGGCCGTGCCGTCCTGCGCGAGTTCGGGTCAGGTGTCGAAATCCGGCTCGAGGTCCGGGGCCTGAAGCCCGGCCTGCACGGCTTTCACCTCCACAAGGTGGGCCAGTGCCTGCCCCCGCAGTTCCTCTCGGCGGGCGTCCATCTCAACCTGGACAGCCGCGAGCACGGTCACATGAACCCCCGGGGCGCGCACGTCGGCGATCTGCCCAATATCGAAATCGGTGCGGGCGGGACCGGAAGCATCGTCGTCACGGTGCCGGGCGTGACGCTGCTGGAGGGCGACCGCACCCTCCTGGATGCGGACGGCACGTCACTCGTCATCCATGCCGAGCCGGACGATGGAAAGACCGACCCTGCAGGCAATGCGGGGCCTCGTGTGGCATGCGGCACGATCCTCGAGCTCTTGCCCGCCACGCAGCCCGAAGGCAAGCCATAGGCGGGGGGGCGCAGACATGACCGAGGAAGCCGGTTCGCTGGCCGCCGCCGAGGGCCCCGCATCAAGTCGCGACTTCGTGCGCCAGATCGTGGTGGACGACGGCGTGTCCGGCAAGCACGGGGGACGGGTGGCGACGCGGTTTCCGCCCGAGCCCAACGGCTATCTGCATCTGGGTCATGCCAAGTCCATCTGCCTGAACTTCGGTATCGCGGGTGAGTTCGGTGGCGTCTGCCACCTGCGTTTCGACGACACCAACCCCGCGAAGGAAGAACAGGAATACGTCGATGCCATCCAGCGGGATGTCCGTTGGTTGGGCTTTGACTGGGGCGGACATCTCTACTATGCCTCGGACTACTTCGGACAGATGCTCGAGTATGCCCGCCACCTGATTCGGGAAGGCCTCGCCTATGTCTGCGACCTGACGCCGGACGAGATGCGCGCCTATCGTGGCACGCCGACCGAACCGGGGCGCGAAAGCCCTTTCCGCGGTCGTTCCGTTTCCGAGAACCTCGACAGGTTCGCACGCATGGTGGCCGGTGAGTTCGAGGAAGGGGCCTGCACGCTGCGGGCCCGCATCGACATGGCTTCGCCCAACCTCAACATGCGGGACCCGGCCATCTACCGGATCAAGCGGGCTCATCATCACCGCACGGGTGAACAGTACGTCGTCTACCCGATGTACGACTACGCCCACTGCGTCTCGGATGCCCTGGAGCGCATCACGCATTCGATCTGCACGCTCGAATTCGAAGATCATCGCCCCCTCTACGACTGGTTCCTCGAGCACCTTCCTGTGCCTGCGCATCCCCGGCAGATCGAATTTGCCCGCCTCAACATGACGCACGTGATGATGAGCAAGCGGAAACTGCTGCAGTTGGTGCAGGACGGCCATGTCCGGGGTTGGGACGACCCCCGCATGCCGACGCTCTCCGGTATCCGTCGACGCGGTTATTCCCCGTCCGCCGTGCGCGCCTTCTGCGAATCCATCGGCGTCTCCAAGGCCAACAGCCTCGTGCACTACGAGCACCTCGAGCATTTCGTCCGTCAGGATCTCAATGCCAACGCACGTCGGGTCATGGCCGTTCTCGACCCGGTGCGTGTCGTCATCGAGAACTACCCTCAGGACAAGGTCGAGTGGTTCGAGGCCGAGAACAACCCCGAAAACCCTGCCGACGGGACCCGCATGGTGCCCTTCGGGCGCGAGATCTGGCTCGAGCGCGAGGACTTCACCGAGAATCCCCCGCCCAAGTGGTTCCGTCTGGCACCGGGACGCGAGATTCGCCTCAAGCATGCCTACTACATCACGTGCCGTGAGGTGGTGAAGGACGCTTCGGGGCACATTACCGAACTGCGTTGCACCTACGACCCCGAGTCCCGCGGCGGTGGCACGCCTGACGGCCGGGTCGTCCGAGGGACATCGCACTGGGTCTCGGTGGCCCACGGCGTACATGGTGAGGTGCGCCTCTATGACCACCTCTTCGCCAAGCCCCATGGCCTGGACGAGGGTGAGGAGCTGGCCGACGCGATCAATCCCGACTCGCTCAAGGTCGTCGAGGCGGTCCTGGAGCCAGCCGCGGCTGAACTGACCGCGGGCACCTGCGTCCAGTTTCTCAGGCAGGGCTACTTCTGCGTCGACCCCGACAGCGAGCCCGGGCGCCCTGTCTACAACCGTACCGTCGGCCTGCGGGACACGTGGGCCAAGCTGTCCCGGGCCTGAGGCCCGGCGGCAAGGCGGAAATCCCGAGGACCGTGGTGCAAGCGTGGAACAGCATCCGCGTCCTCGCGATGCGGCTCTGGCAGTGGGGCGACATGGTCTCGGACCGCTATGGCGCCGTCCGGGGTGGCATGCTGGCCGCAGCCATCGCGTTCTATGCGGCGCTGGCCGTGTTCCCGTTGGTCCTCGGCTTGCTGGCGATGGCCGGTCATCTTCTGGACCCGAGCGAGGCGCGAGACCTGGTCGCGAGGGCCTCGGCCGGTCTCATGCCGGCGCAGCGGAGCTTCCTCGCGGATACCATCGGCGAGGTGGTCGAGGCGAGGGGGGCCCTCGGCTTCTTCGCGGTATCGCTGCTCATCTGGTCGGGGCGAGGCCTGTTCTCGTCCCTGCAGACGGCGCTCGATGCCGTACACGGATTCCAGCGCCCGACGGGACCGTGGGCGGTCGTGACGGGCGAACTGCGTGCACTGGTCTTCGCGGCCGCGACCCTGGCCCTTGCCTTGGCCGAGATCCTGCTGCGCCTCGGGCTGTCCGACCTGCCGCGCCGCATGGCCCACATGGTGCCAGCCGCCCGCTTCCGAAGCCTCGGCATTGCCGCCGACGGCTGGGTCCAGCAAGTTGCGCGCGCCTGGGACCAACTGCCGGCGACCTTGCCATTCCTCGCCATGGTGCTGGGCCTTGTCCTGCTGTTCAGGTACCTGCCGCATCGGACGATACCCTGGCGTGACGCCATGGTGACGGCGCTCATTACCGTCGGCCTCTGGTTGCCATTGTCTGCAGGCCTGCAGTGGTACCTGCTCGAGTTTTCCAGCCTGAACGCAGTCTACGGCAGCCTTAGCGGCGTGGTGGCTTTCCTGCTTTGGCTGCAACTGGCCGCCTTGTCGGTGGTCCTCGCGGCCTCGGCGGGCGCCACCGCCATCAGAGCTTCAGCGTGAAGGGCAAGGACCGGACACCGTCCTCGACGCGCGTCTGCAGCCAGAACCTGTAGACCCCTCCGGGCACGGCATCGTCCGCGCCCAGCACGAAGGTCCACTTGCCCGGATAGGTCTGAACCGGGGCATCGTGATGGCCACCGTGATGCGCGCCGTGGTGCGCACCATGATCCATCGTCATCGCGCCGTGGTTCATGCCCCCGTGGCCGCCAGGTCCGTGAATCATGCCGCCCTCCGGATGCAGGTGCCTGAAAATCGGGCCGTCGGGGCCCTTGCCGACAAGCACGCCGTGTGCCGTCATCCCGAGCCAGGGCAGGAAGCCACCGATTTCCTCGCCTGATGCGTCCGTCATCCGGCACGTCAGGAGCAGCGCTCCGTCCGGGCGCCGGTTTCGGGTCCAGGTGGCGGTGGCGTCAGCCTGGCCGAGGGCAATGGAGGTCGTGGCGACGTCCCCGGCCCAGGCCAGGGGTTCGGGCATCGGCCTGATTTTCGGGCGGCCAGGGACCACGATGGCCTCTTGCAGCAGGACCGTCTGGTCCGGGAAGTCGGAGACTTCGGCGAACACCCACCAGCGACCGGGGCGTGCGAATGCCGCCACAGCCTGGCTGTTGTCGCGATCATCCTGATGGCGCTTGTCACGGATGGGCAGCTTGAAGCGGCCCTTGCCGAGGTCGACCGGATGGATGTGGACCATCTCCGAAAGGTCCTCGGGGACGGCCACGAGGTGCATCGTCTTCTCGTGATGGGGCAGCAGGACCGAGGGCACGCCGCCTTCGTCATCCGTCACCGTCAGTTCGAGGTCGACCGGTTGGCTGGCATCGCGAGGCATCGGCCGGCCGCCGAAGCGTACCTTGAGTTGCAGGGCCTCCGCCGGAGCGGCCATCAGGGCGAGGCCCAGGGCAAGGGCTGCGGTGGCCCGGAACCTGATGCAAGGAATCACAGCGCGTCGCCTCCGTCCGTCAACTGGGCTTCCATCCGATCGGCCACGTCGATGACCAGGTGGATGGCGGCGTCAAGTCCGGCTTCCGTGGCCGGGGCCGTCAGCTTCGCCACGAACATCAAGATGCCTTCGCCGTCGGGATTCCGGGCGATCTGCCAGGCACCCAGCTTCTTGACCTGACTGGCCTCGAGGTAGGATTCGGCCTTGTCCAGGGTCCCCTTGAAGCGATAGGCCGGCGACCATATCTCGATGATGTCGTAGGGACCGTACGTCTCGGTCGTCCCGTTGATCCAAACCATCTGGCTGCGCTTGTTCTCGGTCTCGAAGATCAGCGTGTAGTCGCCATCCTCATCCTGGCGGTACTTGTAGCCCAGGCGCTGGAGCGTGCGCGCGATGGGATCCGGTCCTTGCTGCGGACGCTTGGCTACCGGGCTGTCCTCTGCCGCCCGGGCAGGCAGGCTGCCGGGCAGGAGCATCCCGACTGCAAGCAGGGTTGCGAGAGGTCGTCGCATGATTCAGCCCTTTCCGGAACGTGGCTAGATGCGATCTTACCCCTCGGGGGGCCACCCCGGACGACCTTGTCCGGGGTGGCCACGCCATCCTTAGCCGCGCGAGGCCTGCTCGCCCTCGAAGAGGCTGCGCAGTTGCCAGGCCATGCGGTCATGGGCTTCCATCCGCTCGATCACCAGGTCCTCGGTGACGGGATCCTTGGCCGTGCGGCAGATGTCCAGCATGGCGCGGGCTTCCTTCTCGAGGACTTCATGGTCCTTGAGCAACTGGCCCAGCATGTCGTGGGCGGAAGGCACGCTACCATTGGGCTCCTCGATGCGGGTCTGGCGTCCGTACTCGCTGTAGCCGGAAGGTGCGACGTTGCCCAGGGCGCGGATGCGCTCGGCCAGATCGTCGCAAGCCGCGAACAGCTTCTCGTACTGCCGCTCGAAGAGCCGGTGAAGGGTGTCGAACTGGGCCCCGGTGACATTCCAGTGGAAATACTGGGTCTTCATCTGCAGGGTGTAGGTGTCGGCGAGAAGCTTGCAGAGCCCCTCGGATACGGCGGTGTGTTGCTTGACGGCCATGAGTCGGTCGACTGCCATGGAATTCCTCCTGGTTGGTTGGGGGCCTTGGGGTGGTTCGGCGCGCGAAGGCACGCACCGGACACCTCTCAAGGATGCCGCCAGGCAACCGGGCCGGCCTCGTCCGGCGTGACCAGCTTCCGTTGGCCGGTCAGGCGTCCCGATCCTCCCGACGGCGGCGCAACCGCCAGACGGCAAGTCCTCCCCATACACCGGCGAGCAGCATGGCCTCGCCCCGACCGGCATCAGGCATGCCTGCCGTCTGCACCGGATTGCTGCAACCGCAGCCCGGTTGGCTTTGGACGACGCCGGCAATGGTCTTGAGGGACTCGGCGATTCGTGCCAGGTTGTCCACGACGATCTCGGCATCCCGGTCCTCGAAGAGTCGCTCGATCCGGGCTGCGGCCGGCATGGTTCCCAAGGGCACCACGCGCCGGGCACTGGTCAGGGTGAAGACCTGACCGTTGGCCAGCGTGACCCGGAGCGGCGCTTCGTCGAACGTGACCTGGTCCGAGCAGAGCCGTTCCCCCTTGGCCAGGTGGTCCGACGCCACGCCCGCCATGCCGGGATGGAAGGAGAATGTGGGGTCCTCCGTCATCTGCTCCGGGGACATCGTCGTGTAGAACCGCGTCATCGTCGGATTGCGGCGGATCAGCGCCGCCGCGTCCCGCATGGGCGTGATGTAGGTCTCGTCGAGATCGGCGACGAAGGCGGCGGTCGTGAACCCCGGGGGCACGGCTGCGGGTTCCTGCCCGCCAGACACCTGGGGCACGCTGAACGCGCCAGGGGCGACCGTCACGCCATTGCCCGACGTGACGAAGCCGTACCAGGCCCAGTAGCGATCCTCGGTCCAACCCGCCGTAGCGAGGTCCCCGGGCAGGGGCAGGTGGCGGCGCAGCAGGCCTTGCAGCGCGGACCCCGGCAGGCCGACGCGCGCCAGCGCGAACGCGAGATCCCGGGGGCCCGGCAGGGTCAGGAGGCGGGCCTTGTCGAGGCCGGGATCGGCGTCGATGCCGAGATTGGCCGTGGGGCCGGCCTTCTCGGTGATCCAGCCATTGCCGCCTGCCTCGGCAATGGCCTGGCTGACGACGGCATCATAGTTGGGGGCCGAGGCCGCAAAGGGGGCCTGAGGCGTCGTGTTCGCCATCGAGGAGGCACCCTGCCAGTCGATGAGGGCCTCGTTGAGATGGACGTGCCGATAGTTCCGGGGGATCGCGCGTCCTTCGCCGAAGACCCACAGTGTAATCGGCATGTTGGGGGTGGCGGCCACGGCCGTGAGCCGGATGGGCACGCAGGGATACATTTCCCTCATCTTGAGGGTGATGGGTTGCAGGTCGCCCGTGCTGCGATCCTTCTTGAGGCGCAGCGCCACAAAGAGATGGCGGCTGCGAATGTAGGGCGCGAGCAGCGGATCGAGGGTCTCGGGAATCTGGTAGCCGTTGGTTCGCAACCACTTGGCGAGGGCCTCTGGGTCGTCGGATCTCAGGGTGACGGTCTCGTAGGGGCCAACGGCCTTCTGGGCCACGACCGTGACGCCATTGGCGGATTCCATGGCCATCTTGGGTGCGGATACGGCAGACACGTTGGCATCGCCAAAGCCGAAGAAGCCCCGGGATGCGACCTTGCAGGAGCCCGTGGTTTCGACCTCGAGCCTGTAGGTCGGGCGCGTGGCCGCGCCCAGTCGCGCGAAGAGGGCTTCGCTGCCGACACCTACCTTGGGTTCCACCGGCACGGGGATGACCCAGGCGAACTCCTCGGCGGGTCCCTGGTACTGGACCTGCACGATGGCCGTGACCTCTTCGCCATCGACGGCGAAGACCACCCGCTCCCCCGCCTGATCGACGGGCACACGCGTGCAGAAGAAACCGCCGCAGGCTCGCGCGGGAGACGTGTTGGCCAGCCAGACAAGGCCAGCCAACACGAGCCGGAGGGACTTCGGAATCATGGCGCGCGCCTCAAACGGGAGTCGGGGACAACCGTCCCATACCCCCGGGAGGGAGACGCCTCAGCGTCGACCGAAGACCGTCTCGGGAAGCAGCGGCCATTCCCCTGTCGTGCCGCGTCCGGGCTGGGTGGCCACGTCCCGCATCGTGTCGAGGACGTCGCGGTACTGGGGCACGCTGGCTTCCTCGAGGGGGATCGAGATGCCCACGCCTGGCACGTTGACGCCGGCAAGAAGGCGCGGCGCTACCTGGAGGTCGAAGAAGAACTCCTCCGTCAGCTTGCGGATGAGGTGCTCCCCGTAGTTCGTGACCTCGGTGTCCTCGTTGACGACGAGTACCCTGCGGGTCTTGGCGACACTGCGTCGCAAGGTGGGCCAATCCACCGGGAAAAGGGTCCGCAGGTCGATGACCTCGCACGAGATGCCCTCGCCCCGCAGTTGGTCAGCGGCGCGGACGCACTCCAGCACATGGCGGCTGTACGTGATGACCGTGAGGTCCGAGCCCTCGCGCACCACGGATGCCTTGCCGATGGGCACGCGGTAATCCTCGACGGCCGGCCAATCCGGCACCCAGTTGCTGCGGTCGCCGATCGGGGCATTGATGCGCTTGTTGAGCTCGGCCAGATCGCCAGGTTCACCCGGAATCAGATGTTCGCTCTTGACGCGCATGAGGGCCTTGGACTTGAGGTACATCACCGGATCGGGGTCGACGATGGACGAGAGCATCAGGCCGTAGGCGTCCAGCGCATTGGAGGGGGCGACGACCTTGAAGCCCGGGATATGGGTGGCCATGCTCTCGAACGAGTGCGAATGGTAGATGGACCCGTGGATACCCGCGCCGACCGGCGTCATGATGACGAGGGGGACGCCATAATTGCCGTAGCTGGACCAACGAAGGTTGCCGGCCAGCTTGAGCATGTCGATGGTGTTGAAGATGTAGTCGGCGAACTGGATCTCGGCCACGGGACGACCGCCGGCCAGGGCGATGCCGATGGCCATGCCGATGATGCCTCGCTCGTCGAGAGGCGAGTTCCATGCGCACTTGATGCCCTGGGTGGCGGTGAAGACCCCGCCCAGCGGGGGGCCGACGTCCTCGCCGAAGACATCTGTCAGGCCAAGGTTCTCCTCGGCATAGTGAAGTGCGAGGCGGATGCCCTGCGCGTAGGTGGCCATGCGGTACGCTCCCTGCGAATCAGACGGTGGCGGGTTCGGCGAAGACGTGGCGCCAGATGTCGGCACCATCGGGCAGCGGTTCCTGGCGGACCTGCGCCAGGCACTCCTTCAGGTGTTCCTTCCACTTCTTCCAGACGGCGTCGATCTCGGTGCGGGTCATGATGCCGTCCTTGATCAGCTTGTCTTCAAAGGCCGTGATGCAGTCGACTTCGGGTACCCGGTTGGCCCCGGTTGCCGAGGAGTGACCGAAGATGCGGCTGACATTCGCCTGCAGGCAATAGGGCTTGCGCTCCTTGCGGATGTAGGCAATGGCTTCTTCCAGCGCGGCCCAGATGGCCTCGACGTCGTTCCCGTCGTGCATCGAGTTGCGGATGCCGAACGGCTCGGCCTGGCGGTTGAGTTCCCTGGAGGCCTGGACCTGGCTGGAAGGGGTGCTGATGCCGAACTTGTTGTGGGTGACGATGATCAGGAGAGGCAGTTCTTCACCCGGCCGGCTGGCCCAGTTGAGGCAGCAATGGAAGTCGCCCTCGGCCGTACCGGCGTCGCCACCCGTCACGACCGTGATGCCCTCGCCGCCGAACCGCCGCTGGACATGCGCCGTCCCGGGCGCCATCAGGTACTGCGTCTCGATGGTGGGCGTGACGGGGACGATGTTCCACTCGGGGATGGCAAAGTGCTCGACGAACTGGCGGCCACCCGAATAGCGGTCCGTCGCAGTGGCCCGCATCTGTCGGATCTGGTCGATGGGCTCGGCGCCCATGGCGATGGCGATGGGCGCGCCGCGGTAGTGGAGATGCAGGTAGTCGTAGGCAGGCCCTTGACCCTTGCGGATCTGAAGGCCCAGCGACACCCCGAAGGCCTCTTCCCCGGCCCCGCCGATCCAGAAGAAGCCCTCACCCTGCTTGTTCATCGAGATCGCGGTCTCTTCCGTACACCGCGTCTTGACCATCAGGTCGTGAATCTTGATTTTCGTGGCGCGATCGAGCATCTGCGAACCCCCTGTCGCCACCCATGGTAAGGACTTGCGGGCGGAGTTGTCGACCATGGCGCCTCTGCAAGCCTGCCCCGGGCTGCGCGGAGTTGCCCAGCCGTCCCCGTGATGCGTAACATGGCGGGAACGGGCGCGAACCTCGCCTTGATCCCGTTTCCCCGCCCCGTCAGCAGCCCCCGGAGAGATGGCAGGACTGTCCACCCGCCCAGCCGCGCCGTCGATGCCGTCGCGGCCAGCCCGGCGTGGCCCGGGCGTGTTGGGTTGGCTGTTGCGGATCCTGGCCGTTCCGCTGGTCGCGGGCAACTTTTTCCTGGTCGGGGCGGGCGCCGGCGTCATCTGGAAGAGGCTCATTCCCGAGCCACCGGAAATCGTCGCGCGCCTTGCCGACGAGCCGGGCAAGGGTGTCCGAATCGTCGAGGACAACGGCGTGCTCAAGGCGGATGTCTCCACCCGCAAGGTCCGCATTGACCTCGCGCGCGGTTGGACGGTCGAGCAGCTGGCCTTCCAGGACACCAACGCCCTGCTCTATTTCACCGGCCCGTTCTTCGAGGAAGAGGGAGGAACCGATTACGACGCCAAGGTCATCGGGGACCTCTACTTCTACGGTGAACTCATCCCGGCCTCCAAGGAGAGCCGCGGGTTCGCGAACCGGCGTTACTTCATGGCCCAGACCAAGCGCGGCAACATCCGCTTCGGCTTCGGCGGCTGGCAGGATGGCGACGAGGACAACTACCGCGTTTTCATCGGTGGTCTCGGCTATCTCTACAACAGCTATGGTCCCCGCCCCGAGTATTCCGATCCGTACTCGGGCCTGAAGCAGCGACTGCACGATGCCATCCCCCGCGAGCGCCTGATCGTGGGCCGTGCGGCGAACGATCACCTGATTGTCATGAAGACGCCGCCCCGGACCCGCGAGGAGGCCGTGCGCATCGCGCAGAACGAGGGCCTCGAGGAGGCCTACTACGTGGATCAGGGCAACAAGGCCCGTTTTATCGTGCCCTCCCAGATCAACGACCGGCCGCGTTACAACTTGCCCTACATGCTCCGCATCGCCGAGAAGGACCATGTGTGGGTGGCTTCCCAGTCCGTTTCCCCGGGAGCGGCTGCCGGCGTGGCCAAGGAGCGACCCAAGCGCAAGAAGCGAAAGCGTCGTCGTCCTGCCGATCAGGCTCCGCCGCCCCCGCCCCCGGTGGATGCCGACGGAACCGGTGCGGCCCCGCCGGCAGGCGACTGACCCGGACCCGACGCACTGCCGGGGCTTGGCCCGGAAACCGTTTCACGGTCGTGGCGCTTGCAGGGGCCCGTCCAGTCGGTCGCACCGCAGCAAGGGGGCGCTGCCGGGCTCGCCTTGCAGGCCCGTTGCCCGGATCCAGTCCCCGAGTGCTGTTCCCTTCAGGTCGGGCCGTACTTGCCGCGCAAGGGCCGCCGCACCCGAGACGTGGGCCGCAGCCATGCTGGTCCCCGCCCAGCCCTGCCACGTCGCGCCGGAGGGGGCCTCGCGGCTCCATGTCGACCAGATGAGGTCGCCGGGATCGAGGACCCGCGGGTTGCCGAGCGCGTCGCGGTCCAACCCCCCGCCAGGCGCCACGACGCCGGCGAGTCCCGGGCCGTGGTTGGCCCACGGCGCGAGGCGCGCGGGGTCCTGCCCCATGAGCGGCCCGCATGCCGTGGCCACGAGGGCCCAGGGGCGCGCGGCGGGCAGGTGTGTCCAACCGCTGGTGCGCTCCGCCTCTCCGTCATTCCCCGTGCCCGTGACGACGAGGGCTCCGAGACGCAACGCCTCGCGCAGCGTCCTGTCCCAGGCCAGCGTGAGCGCGCCCGCTTCGGGCGTGCCCCAGGCCAGGCGGGTCCCGATGCTGACGTTGATGACATCGGCGCCCTCGCGCGCCGCCCGCAGGACGCCCTCCATGACCAGGTGGTCGTGCCCGTAGCCACGCTGGTCCAGCACCTTGATGATCCGGAGCGTGCATGCCGGGGCAACGCCCGTGATGCCTTGCTCGTCCATTCGGGCACCGATGATGCCGGCCACGTGGGTCCCATGGCCATTCAGGTCCGTGAAAGGCTCCTGCTCGACCAGATTGTGTCCGTGTTCCCAATCGACTGCGCCTGCAAAGTCCGGGTGCCCCGGGTCCAGTCCGCTGTCGACGACCGCCACCACGACACCTTGGCCGTCATGCCCGCGATGCCAGGCCTCCGGTGCCCGGATCAGCGCCATGTTCCATGGCGTTCCGGTCGCCGTGCCGGACACGGGGGCGGATGCGGCCAGACGGCTGGCCGGTCCGCCCGGCCGCAGGTGGCCGGTGTCGATCGGATGCTCCCTGTCGCACCACGCGCCCATCACCCCCTCACCTTCCGGTGTGCCGATGCCTTGCAAGCGGAACATCCCGGGAACGCTTGTCGTGCCCGCTGCTGTCCAGCCCGATGCATGCAGGCGATCCAGCGCGGCCGAGCCGGCCGTGCCGGACGCGACAAGGACCAGCCACGCCTGCGAGGCCTCGGGCAAGGGGGGGGGGACCCGCGTCCCGCAGGCCGCGAGGAAGATTGCCAGCGGGGCTGTGAGGGGGGTCTTCAGTCGGCCCGGATTCGTCATGCAAGCTCCATGGCCCGATGCCGGATTGCGGGCGGCAATCCTTCGCGTCTCAGCGGGGTGAAGAAAGCCGGAATCGCCTTCCCACGAGCTCTTGTGAACGGCAGGATGCGTTCGGGAGGAAACAGCCATGAACAGGGCAAGCGAACACGATCAGGTCGTCGCAGGATGGCTCGACCGCCTTGCGTGCGAGCCGGATTGGCGGGACGAACTGCGACGGGAGCCGGATGAGGCCCTGGCACGCTTGACGGAAGGCATGCCGGAGGCCAGCGTGGTCCTCCTCCGCAGCCTGATTCTCCACGGGGGCGTACTCGAGGTCCGTGCCGCGCAGGGACGTCCCTGGGCGGGATGGGGGATCGGCTGTTGAGGCCGCTGGTCCTGCAACTGGCGCCGACCAACGCCTGCAACCTGCAGTGCCGGCATTGCTACCGGACGGAGGGGGGACGGTTCGCCTCGGAATGGACCTTGTCGACCCAGGCTAGCCTGATTGAGGCCTGGGTGGCGTTCGCGTCGCGTCTGGAGCGTCCACCCGTGGTCGTCCTGACCGGGGGCGAACCCTTGCTGGCACGGGACCTCGGGGACCTGGTGCATGTCGCCGTCCGGGCCGGGGCCGGTGTCCGCATCAACACCAGTGGCGTGCTCGCCACCCGTGAACGTATCGAGCGCCTGGCCGTGCGGGGCCTGCGGCATGTCCAGGTTTCCCTCGAGGCGCCCGAGGCTGAGGCGCACGATGCCGTCCGGGGTCAGGGTGCCTTTGTCCGTGCCGCACGAGGCGTTTCGGTCATGCGACAGGCGGGGCTGGAAGTCTGGCTCAAGGTTACGGTGGGGGCGTCGTCGTTGGCCTCTCCGGAGAAATGGCGGGCCCTTGCAGGGGCCTGGGACGTGCAGGGCGTGGCCTTTGCGCGTGTGCTTCCCCTGGGACGCTGGCCGCTCCGGTCCGATGAGGCCGAACGTCCGGGGGACCTGCCCGATGCTTCGTGGCATGAGGCGCTGCTTGCCCAGGACAACCCGGATGGGGTTCGGTTGGTCTGGCGGGATGCGCCGTTCGCACATCGCGCGGCCCGGGTCGAGGGCCACGAGTGGCGCTCCGAGGAGGGGCGGGACCTGCTCGCCGTCGATGCGGACGGGACGTGGCTTGTCTCCCGGCGGCTGCCGCTCGTGCTGGGCAAGACCAGCAGCATGGGGCCCAGGGAGGCCTGGAACCATCCGTGGATGCGGGACTTGCGCGCGTGGCGGCCCGAGCAGGTCTGCCAAACCTGCGCCTTCGTTGCCGGCTGCCAGGGCGGAAGCCGGGCGATGGCGATGGCCCGCCTCGGGGATTGGCGCCTGCGCGATCCCGATTGCACGCGGCCGGTCATAGCCGAGGTCGGTCGATTGGCCTGATCCATGGGCACGACGGAGGCTGTCGCCGTGGTGGTCATCGAGGTCGGACGGCACGAACTGCGGGCCATCTGGCGAGAGGGTGTTCGGCAGACCCGGGCCGTCTCATGGGCGGGCGATGGGCATCCGGCCTTGCTGCTTGCCCGCGCCCTCGCCACCCTGCTTGCCTCCGTGCCGGGCAAGCAACCGCTTCTGGTGCTGGCTTGCCAGGATCGTTTCGGGGGACACTGGGAAACCTTGATCGGCCTGCGACGGGTCGGGGAAGGCCTGGGCGTCCCCTTGCGCGTGGCCTGCGTGGATGGCCGCGGCTGGTGGCTGGCCGATGCGTTGGCCGCAGGCGGCTCCCCGGCACGATTTGCCTTGCCTCGGGCTCCCGGACTCGTCGCTCTGGCTCGGGAATGCTCTGACAACAAGGCCGTGGCCGTCGTCGATCTGGGGGCATCCTCCGCCGAGTGGGTGCGCATCGGCAAGGCCAGGGCAGGAGCCGGGCCGGCCCTGGCACGCCTCCGTGATGGCAGCCTGACGTGGATCGGCCTGCTCGACACGCCTGTCGATGCCGTGTTGCGACGCTTCAGAGGCTGGCCCGTGGTGCCCCGACACGCCCGTATCCGGGCCGCGAGCCGCTGGTTGGCCCTGCCGCCCTTGCCCGTGGCGGGGGTCTCCGAGCGCCGGGAGCTCGCCGACGAGCTGGCAGCTGCTCTGGCTCTGGATCCTGACGGGATGCTTCGCGCCTTTCCTGAATTGCCCGATCCCATCGGAAGCCTGGCCCGCGCTGTCGTGCGCGGCGCCATCGGACGGCTCGTGCGGGCGTGGCGGCCGTTGGGTTGCCCAGGAGACGAGGTCTGGATTTGCGGCCTTGGAGGCGAGGGTCTGGCGCGTCCCGCCCTGCGGGCCCTTGGCAGGCCTTGCGCCGGTAATCTCGAGGCGGTGCTTGGCTTGCTGCCGGGGTATGGCGTCGCCGCCGGCTGGCTCAATCTCGAGGAGACGCGCCATCGGGGCGCCAGCGCAGGACCACGAGCGTAAGGTCGTCGAACGCTGCCCTGCCGTCGGCTTGCCGGGTGGCGGCGACGAGTCTGTCCGCGAGCGCCTCGGCCGGTATGTCGGGCAGTCGGGTCCAGAGTGCGCCCACGGCATCCCGCTTCGGTGCATCCTCAGCTTCCATGCCGTCCTCGAGGCCGTCCGTCGCCCACAGGACGCGGGTGCCCGGCTGGAGGACATGCCGGTGCTCCGGGGGAAGTGCATCCGCGAGCCATCCCAGGGCCGTGCCCGAAGCCTGGGGCGGCCCCCCCTCGATCCAGGGTTCGCGCTGTCCGGCAGATGCCGTCAGGAGCTCGCCGCGATCGGTGTCGAGCAGGGCCAGGGAAAGTGTGACGAACATGGCCGGTGAGGGCCGTTGGCGATGCAGGACGGAACCGAGGTGCCGCAGCATCTCGGCGGGGCCTTCCGGGGCATCGGCACGGGCGCGCAGCAACGTCAGCGTCGCGGCCATCAGGAGCGCGGCAGGGACGCCCTTGCCGGAAACGTCCCCGATGGCGATCAGCCATCGACCATCGGACCGATGGATGATTTCCGCGAAGTCCCCCCCCACCTCGAGCGCCGGCAGGCAGCGGATGGCGAGATCCATCGTCCCGTCGAGGCTTGGCGGGTGGCCCATCCACGCGCGTTGCAGGTCGCGGGCCAGGGCCAGTTCGCGGGTCACGCGCTCCTGGCGGACGTGGGTCGCCACTAGCTCGAGGTGCTCGTGCCAGAGACGATGCGCTGCATCGAGGTCCGTCAGGAATTGGCGATCGCGCCGGCTCCATGGCTGTCCGGAGCGCCGGGGGGGCAACGTGGACCCGACGTCGGGAGGGATTGTCCGCTCCGGACCCAGCGTCTGCTCGATCAGGCTTTCGCGCAGCCTATCAAGGGCTGTGCCGTCCGGGCAGTCCCGTGCCTCGGCATGGAAGGTCCCGAGGACCTCGGCCGGGTCATAGGAGACCTGATCGAAGAACCGGTCCAGCCCGGCCTGCAAGGATCGGGCCAGCGGGGCAATGCCGAGTGCGACCAGCAGGCCGCCTCCCGCGGACATCCAGGCTTGGCCGGACTCGGGGCGTTCCGGGGTTGCGACTGCCAGCAACAGTGCGTGGATGCCGGCCAGCGACACGGTCGCCAGCAGATGGGCGATGACACGCCGGGCGCGCCTGTCGATGGCGAAGAGTTGGTCCCGGATCAACAGCAGGCCGAGCGTAAGCGGAAAGAGCAGCATCGTGGCCAGGGCGCCGACGGGCACGCCGCCGCCAAGGAATCCGCCCGCGCCGTTGCTCATGATGGGGAGCAAGGCAAGGCCCGTTCCGGTTGCCCAGGTCGCGGCACGCCGTCGTGCACGGGATGGAAGCGCCGACGTGCACGCCTGCACGAGGCAAAGGACGGGGATGGCCAGCAGGCCACCGCAGGCTCCCACGATGAGGGCCGGATACGCATACGATGCCGCTTCCTCGTGGGCTGCGCCCACAAGGGCGATCGCCATGCCGGCTGCCATGAAGCCCGGATGCAGCGGGCCGGCCTGAGCTGGACCGTCAGGGTTCCGGGCCGTGACGCTGCGGGCGAGACCGAGTGCAAGGGATGGCGTGGCACCCAGGGCAAGCTGGTTGAGGAGCCACGTCTGCCGCGTCGTGACGCTCTCGAGGTTGGTCAGGGCAAAGATGGCGACAGCCAAGGTGAAGTCGGACAGGGCCCGGGCACCGGCATGGTCGGGACGGACCCGGGCGATGGCCGGCCCCAGCGCGCCGAGCAGCAAGCCCAGCAAAAGCCAGGGCAGCAGGAAGCGCCAACGATCAGACGTCGGGAAAGGCGCCGGCGCGAAGGTCACGGTGCGATGCTCGCCACGGCGACGGACATGGAGCGTGACGTGGCCGTCGGGGGCGGCCTTGCGCGCCAGCAAGGCGTCACCGACGCGCAATCCCTCGGCGAAGGCCGGCCATGCGGGATCGTGAAGGGCCGAGACAATCTGGTGACGTTCGAGGAGGTAGCCGTCGAAGGGCCGCTCCTGCCAGCCGCGCATCGCGATGACGGCCTGCAGGGCGAGACCCAGCACGACCACGATCCGGAAGGGTGCCGTCCTCCCCATGATCTCTCCTAGCCTTGGCGGGATGATCGGTGTCGTGCGCGGGGATGACGTCCGGATGAAGACACGGCGCGAAGGCTGGCCAAGTACAAGCCGTTCCGTACACGATGGGGCATGCAAACCGGAGCGGTTCTGGCGTGGACGGGTGATCTGGATGCCGGGGCTGCCGGGCGCCTCGCCGAGGCGCTCGGGGACTTGAGACGCTCCGGCCTGCATCACGTGATCGTGGATCTCGCAGGCGTCCCGTTCGTGGGTAGTGCGGGTTTCGGGACCCTGGTCGCGGAATCGGGAGCCTTTCGCGAGGCCGGCGGTGACCTGTGGCTGTGTGGCTTCAGGCCGGAAGTCCGTGGCGTGGCCGATCTGCTCGGCTTGCCCAGGGTCACCCGGGTTCATCAGGATGTCGAGGAAGCACGTGCCGCGTTGCGGGCTGCTACGATGACGAGGTGAATGGGTCGGTGTTGACAAGCGTCCAGAACCCCCGGATCAAGCGGGTCCGGCGTCTGCACGACGGCAAGGCACGCCGCGATGAGGGGGCCTTTCTCGTCGAGGGCACCCGGCTGATCGAGGCCTTGAGGGACAGCGGCTGGCCCGTCCGAGAGGTCTACCTCCTCGAGGAGCGTTTCGCGGTGGTGCCGCCTGAGTGGCACGACCGAATCACCGTCGTCGCTCCCCACGTCTTCGGGGCCATGAGCACGCTCGAGCATCCCGAAGGTGTTCTGGCCGTCGTGGACTTGCCGCAGGCCCCATCCCTGCCCGATATCGGTCCTGATGCCCTTTGGCTGGCCCTCGATGGCTTGCAGGATCCCGGCAATGTCGGGGCCATGATCCGGACCGCCGACGCGGCGGGTGTCGGGACCATCGTGCTGGGTCCGGGTTGTGCCGATCCCTTCCAGCCCAAGGTGGTTCGTTCCAGCATGGGTTCGATTTTCCACGTGCGGATGACCCGGGTGCCGGACATCCTCGCTTGTGCCGCGGCAACCCGCGCCTCGGGCATGCGGTGGATCGCGACCACGCTGGACCGGGCCCAGTCGCTCTGGGAAGCCTCGCTCGAGGGGCCTGTCTGCTGGTGGATCGGGCGCGAGGGAACGGGCCTGCCCCCCGAGGCTCTCGAGGCCGCCGACATCAGGGTGCACATCCCCATGGCCGGCAGGGCCGAGTCCCTGAACGCCGCCGCGGCCGCAGCCGTCTGTCTCTTCGAGACGACGCGCCGCCGGCGAATGCCCTGAGGGCCGGGGCCCGCCACCTTGGGTGACGGGCCCCGGCTACCGCGTTACTGGCCCAGCATCCGCCGGCAGAAGGTCATGATGAGTGGCGTCACGACGCGCTCACCGGCCTTGCCTACCGCTTCATTCATGCCGCCGTGGTCATAGCCGGGTTCGCGAATCTCCCGGAAGGCATCCCCGGGTACTGCGGAATCGGTCTTCAGCGTTGCCTGGTGGAACTTGCGGGCATGCTGCACGCGGTCCCGCCCGCCCTGGACGAGGACGAGCATGGGGGCGGTGCCCCGGCCTTCGCGCAGTTGCAGCATCGGCGATGCATCCCCCAGCACGGCCGGATCGGTCCCGAAGGCATTGGCCACCATCCCGCGCACGACGGGCTCGGGAGCCGTCAGGTCGTAGCTGGCCGAATCGTTGGCGATGACCCCGCGGATGGCCGACAGGTCAAGGCCTTGTTCGGCCAGGTAGCCACCGTGGCTGGCGGCAAGCGTTACCAGGTGCGCGCCGGCCGAATGGCCCATCAGCATGATCTTGCCGGGGTCGCCGCCGTAGGTTGCCACGTTGCGGCTGACCCAGCCGATGGCGGCAGCGACGTCCCTGATCTGGCAAGGATGCATCGGGCGCTTGCCGACGGGCAGGCCTGGCCGAGCCAACCGATAGTTCACGGAGACGAAGACGTGGCCCATGGCATTGAAGAAGCGTGGCTTGTCCTGCATGCCGAAGCGCTTGTCGCCCACCTGCCAGCCGCCCCCGTGCACGTAGACCATCACGGGACGCCGGGCTCCGCCGGGCCGGAATCCGTATACGTCGAGGCGCTGCTCCCGATCGGTGCCGTAGGAGATCTCGGTGCCGGTTGCCTTGGCGGGGGCGGCGGCGATGCCCTGGACGTCGAACGTCGGCAATTCGGCCGATGCCACCTCCGTCGTCATGATGGACTCCGCCTGGCCGATGGCCTGCGCTTGGGGAAGGCCAAGGGTGGAACCGCACCCGGAGGCGAGGCTGCAGAGCGTGGTGGCGAGGGCAAGGGTTCGGCCAAGGCGCATGGGGTGGTTCCTCCGGTCAGTTGCGGTTCCAGCAACCGCTGCATCAGTCCATTCGCCGGGACCGCTCACCGCATGCTCACCAACCTCCTTGCCCGCAAAAGCAAGGCGACCGCACCCGGGGTTTCCCGATGCGGTCGCCTGGAAGCAGGGCTTGCCGTCAGCCGGCGGATTCCTCGGCGGCCGGCGGCGTGGCTGCCACCAACTCGCGGTTGCGGAAGCGCACCTTCCCGTCGTCGAGGTAGGCCTCCACCACGCCTTCCTTGCGTACGGCGCCCGACAGGATGTCCTCGGCGAGGGGATCCTCGACCAGCCGCTGGATGGCCCGGCGCAGCGGCCGCGCCCCGTAGGAGGGGTTGTAGCCCTCGTCGACCAGCTTCTCCTTGACCTCGGCCGTGACCTCGAGCGTGAACTCGTTTTCCTTCATCCGGGCATAGACTTCCTTCATCATCACGTCCGCGATCTGGGCCACTTCGGGCTTGGTCAGCGGATGGAAGACGATGATCTCGTCGATGCGGTTCAGGAACTCGGGCCGGAAGGCCTGCTTGAGCTCGTCCATCACCAGGTCCTTCATCTTGCCGTAGCGCTGGTCGGCCCCACCGGTCTGGAAGCCCAGGGACGAGCCCTTCTCGATGGCCCGGGCGCCGATGTTGGACGTCAGGATGACAATCGTGTTCTTGAAGTCGACCGTTCGGCCCTTGGCATCCGTCAGGCGTCCGTCCTCGAGGATCTGGAGGAGGATGTTGAACGCATCCGGATGGGCCTTCTCGATCTCGTCGAACAGCACCACGCTGTAGGGCTTGCGCCGCACGGCCTCGGTAAGCTGGCCACCTTCGTTGTAGCCGACATAGCCCGGGGGCGAACCGATCATCTTGGAGACGGCGTGCTTCTCCATGTACTCGGACATGTCGACACGGATGAGGGCGTCATCCTGCCCGAAGAAGTACGAGGACAGTGCCTTGGCCACCTCGGTCTTGCCGACGCCCGTAGGCCCGCTGAAGATGAACGAGCCAATCGGCCGCTTGGGGTTCTTGAGCCCGACGCGGGCGCGCCGGACTGCCTTGCAGATCATCTCGATGGCTTCGTGCTGGCCGATGACCCGCTCGTGCATCACCTCTTCCATCTTCAGGAGCTTCTCGGTCTCGCCCTCGGTGATCTTCGAGACCGGGATGCCGGTCCACGACGCCACGATGGCGGCGATCTCCTCCTCGTCGACGACGGGCGCGGCGACGTCGCCCCGCTCCTGACGCCATTCGGAGGCCATCTCCTTGATGCGCTCGCGAAGGGCCTGCTCCTGGTCCCGGACCTGGCTGGCCTTCTCGAACTCCTGGTTACGGATGTGCTGTTCTTTTTCCTTGGTGTACTGCCGCAGCTCCTTCTCGAGCTCCTTGGCCTTGGGCGGCAGGCTGCTCGAGCGCAGGCGCACCCGCGACGCGGCCTCGTCCATCAGGTCGATGGCCTTGTCCGGCAGGTATCGGTCCGAGATGTAGCGATCCGCCAGCTTCGCCGAGGCGACAAGAGCCTCGTCCGAGATGGTCAGGCGGTGGTGGCTCTCGTAGCGCTCGCGCAGGCCACGCAGGATCTCGATGGTCTCGTCGACGCTGGGCTCGCCCACCATGACGGGCTGGAAACGACGCTCCAGGGCAGCATCCCGCTCGATGTGCTTGCGGTACTCGTCGAGCGTCGTCGCGCCGATGCACTGCAGCTCGCCGCGCGCAAGGGCCGGCTTCAGGATGTTGGCCGCGTCCACCGCGCCCTCGGCCGCGCCGGCTCCGATCAAGGTGTGGAGTTCGTCGATGACGAGGATGATGTTCCCGGCGCCCCGGATCTCCTCCATGATCTTCTTGAGTCGCTCCTCGAACTCGCCCCGGTACTTCGTTCCGGCGACGAGGCTGCCGATGTCGAGGGTGACGACACGCTTCTCGGAGAGGATGTCCGGCACCTCGCCACTCGAGATACGCAGGGCGAGGCCCTCGGCGATGGCGGTCTTGCCGACGCCCGGTTCGCCGATGAGGACGGGGTTGTTCTTGGAGCGGCGACCCAGAATCTGGATGACGCGTTCGATCTCCTTTTCGCGTCCGACGACGGGGTCGAGACGATGCTCCTCGGCCATGTGCGTCAGGTTGGCCCCGAACTCGTCCAGCGTCGGCGTCTTGGAACGCTGCTGGCCCTGGGTCGCAGGCGCGCCCGACTCGCCCAGCAGGCGGATCACGTTGCTGCGCACCCGCGACAGGTCCACGCCCAGATTCTCGAGCACGCGGACGGCGACGCCCTCACCCTCGCGAATCAGGCCCAGCAGCAGGTGCTCGGTGCCGATGTAGTTGTGGCCGAGTTGCCGGGCCTCATCCCACGACAGTTCGAGCACGCGCTTGGCACGCGGTGTGAAGGGAATCTCGACGGCCACGAAGCCGGAGCCGCGGCCGATGATCTTCTCGACCTCGATGCGGGCGTCCTTCAGGGAGACACCCATGCTCTTGAGCGTCTTGGCCGCGACGCCCGTGCCCTCGCCAATCAGACCCAGGAGGATCTGCTCGGTGCCCACGAAGTTGTGGCCCAGGCGACGGGCCTCTTCCTGGGCGAGCATGATGACCTTGATCGCCTTCTCGGTGAACCGTTCGAACATCTTGGCACCTCGTCATCGAAGCGAGCCCGGTGGGTCTCAGGGGAATCCTACCACGCGCCCCGAAACCCTATCCCACACCCTCCGGACCTTCTTCGAGCGCACCGTGCAATCGCGCCTGCAGGTCCGCGATCTCTCCCTGTCGGACGCGCTTCATGGCTTCCAGCTGGGTCAAGCGATCCTGGATGTCGCGCAACTCGGCCTCCTTGAGCGCCTTCATCTGATCCAATTCGTTCTGGAGGCGGATGATGCGTTCCACGCCTGCCAGATTGATGCCCAGTTCCTGCGTCAGGTTCTGGATGTAGACCAGCCGCTCGATGTCACGCTGGCTGTAGAGGCGGTTCTTGCCCTGCCGCTTGGGCTGGACGAGGCCCCGGCGCTCGTAGAGCCGCAGCGTCTGGGGGTGCATGTTCACGAGTTCGGCGGCCACGCTGATGATGTAGAGCGGGCGATCCTTGGCCCCGGGATCGAGCATCGGCACCTCCGTGTGGCGCCAGGCGGACGGTTCCGGCCCGGTCGACGTGGGACTTCCGTGGTTCCAGCTAACAAGATTTAGTGTCAGCTTGTCAAATGATATTAGTGCCAAAAGGGGTTGCCGCTTGTCCCTTGCGGGGTACATGACCGGCATGCCTTCCCGGAACCTCTCCCGTCCCCCTCGCACGGCCCCGGCCTTCACGCTGGTCGAGACGATCCTCGTCACGGTGGTGGGCGTGGTCCTCCTGGCCAGTGCCACCTACGTCTATCAGGTTGCGAAGTCGAGCGCAGGCACGGCCAAGGCCAAGCAGAAGGTTGTCGCCCTGCAGGCCGTTGTCGAGGAACTGGCGACGGTCAATGCCCGCGCCTATCCGGACATCCTCGCGTTGTCCGTGACCTGGCTGCAGAAGCGCTTCGACGCGGGTGCCAGTCCCTGGGGCGGTACGATCTCGACCGGGCTCGACCGGCGTGAGGTGACGTCCGCCGTAATCTCCGGGTTCAACGACAACGATTCCATCTGTCAGGGCATCGACGGACGCGGTGGCCCCGCGACCTTCCCTTCCCATCGCCGGGACCTGCCATCCGGACGCTTCGACGGTGAGCCCGCGCCCATCATGACCCCCAATCCGACCGAGGAGGGCTATGTCGGCATGATGCAGTACGCCCGCGTGGCCAGGGGCCAGAGCGTCGTCATGATGGACATGGCCATCCAGACACCCGTCGAGGTGTCCGGCTACATTGTCGGCGTCACGGGTGAGCAGGGCCAATTGCAGTTCCTGGCTGGCGGTGTCGACTCGCGTTCGCTGCTCAATGGAGACGGCACCGCCGGCGCCGGGGGCGCGTCGGGTGGCAGCGTCGGCGGCGTCGTTCGCGACTGACACCCGCGGTGGCGGCGATCGTTCAAGTCGAAGCGACTCCGGCAACCTCTGCACCGTGGGTGGTGGAGGCCCGCCTCGAGGAGGAACGGGGTATCCTCGTCGGCCAAGTCCGCGGGCTGCCTCTGGCCACCCCTTCTGTCGTCATCGGCTTCCCCACGGCTCCCTGGGCCTTGCGTCAGGCCGCCGAGATTCGTTACGGCCCGGACGTGACGTGCCGCATCGAGCCGTGTGCGCGGGAGGCGACGTGGTCGGCGGGACGGGATGCGTCGGGCCCCACCTGGTTCTTCGTGGTGCCGATCGAGGATCGCAGCGGCAATCCGGGGCGTCGCGACGATGCCTGGCTGATTGCGGGTGCCATGCCCGGTCGGCTGCCGCCTGCCGGCTCCGGCGACCCGACGTGGGAGCCCGTGGCGTCATGGCAACAACCCGTCCACGCGCTGCTGGACCTGCCGGAGGCCCTGGAGCCCGTCACGGGCGGTGATGCGGCTGCGGGTCCGGTTGTCTCGGGCCGGCGCGTCTGGAAGGTCACGGGGAGTCAGGGTGGAGGTGCGCTTGGCCTCGTGCGTCCCGTCGGCTTGTG
This sequence comes from Candidatus Sericytochromatia bacterium, assembly GCA_035286125.1. Lineage (GTDB taxonomy): Bacteria > Cyanobacteriota > Sericytochromatia > S15B-MN24 > VGJW01 > VGJW01. Next base: position 73,325 of record JAYKIS010000033.1, on the reverse strand, counting down.
GCGCGAGGTCGTGGTGGGCGATGTCCGCCTGCGGGTGGCTGCATCTTCGGTCGAGTCCCGAAGGGCCGAGGCCGTGCTGGCCAGGGCAACGCCCATGGTGCGCTGGCTGCGTGCCCGCTACGGTCCGCCCCCCGGCGGCACGGTGACCTTGGCCTGGACCGGCGTGACCACGCTGGCCCGCGAGATCGTGGCACCCGGCCTCGTCATCCTGCCAGCCGTGATGCTTGCGCAGGAAGAGCTGCTCGGGGGGCTCGGCAGCCTTTCCGGCCTCGAGTTCGTGCTGGCGCGCGGACTGGCGCGACAGTGGTTTCCCCCCGGCCAGCAGGATGGCGGCAGTCCGTGGCTGGATGAAACCCTGCCCCAGTGGGTCGCGGGTACCTGGCTGCGGGAGATGCGGCCAGGGGGGCGAGTGGCCCGCGCCTGGCTCGATCCGTCCTGGGCGTGGCTGGATCCCTTGCGTTTGCTGACGGCCGGCCTTGCGGAGGAAGAGGCCGATGCCGTCGCCTATCAGGAAGCCATGGGCGAAGAGGCACCGCTGGCGCGGCTGGATACCGCCGATCGAATGGCCCGGCCCCGTCTGTGGGCCAGCCGCGGCCCCCGTGTGCTCGAGGAGTTCCGCAAGCGCGTGGCTTCGGGGGCTTTCGAGACCTGGGTCACGGCTGTCCGGAACGACATGGTGCGCGGGCTGGCCAGCACGGAGGCGACGCTTGCGCACGCGGCCGCCGCTGATGCCGCCGCCGCTGCGTGGCTCGAGGCGCAGGTGCTGGGTGCGGGTGATGCGCACGGCCATGGCGCGTCGCCACCGCGACTTTCGGCACCCGCCGTGGGGTGGCACGCGGATGTCGGGGGCGTCTTCCGGCCACAGCCCTGGTTCTTCGGGCTGGGAGCCTACCCTTGGGCCGCGACCTGGGCGAGCCGCAACGACACGTTCATCGGCGATCTGCGCATGAACTTCATCGGGGGCCATCCGCCCGGCGAGGGCCTTGTGCCCTACGTCCGACCCGGCATCCGGGCCTTGGTCGAGAAGGGTGTGGCCCGAGGGGTGCCGCGCATCGACGGCGGGGTGGCGTGGGTACCTGAGCCCGAGTTGGGTGTACGGCCACGGGGCGTGCTCTTCCGGGTCGGGGCCGAGGGGCTTCCGGGGCAGCCGGAGTCGGCGGTGGCCGACACCGAGGTGGTCTGGCACCAGGACCTCGGCTGGCGGCGACGACTGTCCCTGCGGGCGTGGTCCGGCGTGGCGACGGACCAGGGGCGCTCGATGCTGGATCTGGGCCATGAGGGCCTGACTCAATGGGATCCTGTGGGTGCCGTGCGCTGGGGAACGACCGTCGGAGCCGAAGGTGTCATGCCACTCGGTGGGACCTGGCAGTTGCCCTGGTTGCCCTTCGAGGGCTGGACGCTGGGTACGGCCTTTCTCAACCAGGCCTGGTACGGACGTCCGCTTGCTTCAGGGGGGGCGGCCGGCACCCTGACGGAAACGGGGCTGGGCATCGTCATCGGTTTGCCCGGACTTGGCTTTCCAAGCATCCTGGGTGTCTTCGTGCCGGTCTGGACCCAGCCGCAGGGCGGGGCGTTCGTTCCCGTATTGCGGGCCGGTTCGGCCTTCCGGTTCTGAGGAACGGGGCCAGTCGGGTCAGGCTTACTTGGCCGAACCCCAGTCCGGTCCGGCGTGAATGGTGACCTCAAGCGGGACCGAGAGGGACATGGCACCCGTCATCTCGCGCACGAGGAGGGCCTCGACGGCCGGTACCTCGGCAGGGGGAACCTCGAGGACCAGTTCGTCGTGCACCTGCAGGACCATCCGTGCCTTCAGGCCTTCCTGCGCCAGCGCGGCATCGACCCGCAGCATGGCCACCTTGATCAGATCGGCGGCCGTGCCCTGGATGGGGGCGTTGATGGCCGCGCGTTCGGCCAGGTCACGCTCCTGGCGCATGCCTGAGCGCAGACCCGGCAGGACACGCCGCCGCCCCATAAGCGTTTCGACCCATCCGTTCTGGTGGGCCCTGGCGATGGTTTCGACCATGTACCGCTGGATGCCCGGGTAGCGTGCCCGGTAGGCATCGATGAAGGCCTTGGCCTCCTTCTGCGGGATGGCCAGCTGACGCGCCAACCCGAAGGCCGTCTGGCCGTAGACGACCCCGAAGTTGACGGCCTTGGCCCGACGGCGCATGTCTGCATCCACGGCCTCGGCCGGCACCCCGAAGATTTCGGACGCCGTCGCCGTGTGGATGTCCTGCCCCATGGCAAAGGCCTCGAGGAAGGCCTCGTCACGGGCGATGTGGGCCAGCAGGCGAAGTTCGATCTGGGAATAGTCGGCCGCAACCATGACATTGCCCGGATCCCGGGGCAGGAAGGCGCTGCGGATTTCCCGGCCCAGCTCCCCGCGCACGGGAATGTTCTGCAGGTTGGGATTGTCCGAGGACAGGCGGCCGGTTGCCGCGACGTGCTGGTTGTAGGACGTGTGGAGACAGCCCGTTTCGGGGTGGATGTAGTCCGGCAGGGCATCCAGGTAGGTGCCCTTGAGCTTGCTGAGTTGGCGATGCTCGAGCAGCAGGCGCACCAGCGGGTGGGCGTCCTGCAGCTCTTCGAGGACCGCGGCTTCGGTCGAGCGGCCGGTCTTGGTGCGCCGCGGTGCCGGAAGGCCCAGGTCGTCGAAGAGGATGGTCTCCAGTTGGCGCGGGCTGGCGAGGTTGAAGGGGCGGCCCATCAGGCCGTGGGCCTCGGCCTCGAGGGCCACGAGGCGTTCGCCGAGGCGTTCGCTGATGGCGGCCAGCCTGGCGCGGTCCAGACGGACGCCGTGGCGCTCCATCCGGGCAAGGACCTGCAGCAAGGGCAGTTCGAGATCCCGGTAGAGGCGTTCCTGGCCGGCTTCCGCAAGGCGCTCGCGGTATCGATGATGCAGCGCCAACGTGGCCGCAGCATCAGCGGCCGCATAGCCTGCGGCCCTTTCGGCCGGAACGCGATCCATCGTGATCTGCTTTCGTCCCGTGCCGATCAGGTCCTCGATGGGCGTCATCGCGAAGCCGAGGACCCTGCGCGTCAGTTCCTTAAGGCCGACCCGTCCCTGGCCCCCTTCGGCCATGAAGGCCGCCAGCATGCTGTCCTCGGTGGGACCGGCCACAGCGAGGCCGGCCCGGTCTAGCACGTGCAGGTCGAACTTCGCGTTGTGGGCGACCTTGGGCCTGTCGGATGCGAGCAGGGGGCCCAGGATTTCGCGCACGAGATCGAGCGGGGCCGCGGGACCCTCTGCGTGGCCGACCGGCACGTAGGCTGTCGCGCACTGGTCGGGCGCACCTTGCCCCCAGGCCAGGGACAGGCCCACCAGCTTGCATCGCAGGGGAAACAGGCCGTCCGTCTCGGTATCGAAGGCCAAGGGGCCATCCGCAGCCTCGATGGCCTCTCGCAGGGCCAGGAGGCCGGCCCGATCTACGGGCATCAGGGGAGTCGGCAGCAGAGGGACCTCGATGGGCTGGGGGGCGTCCGGAACGGCCTCGGCAAAGAGTGCGCCCTGGCCGACCGGTGATACGGCGGGAGTGATCGCCCCTGCCGCCGAGGCAGCCGGCAGACCGGCCTCGCCCGGCAGGAAGTCACCGAGGAGGCGCGGCAGATTGCGCAGCAGGCCCTTGAAGTCCAGTCGCTCGAACAGTCGGGTCAGGGGCGCCAAATCCGGGATTTCGAGGCGGCAGCGATGCCAGTCCAGGTTGTCGAGGGGCACATGGACATCGATGGTGGCCAACTGCCGGGATATCCTTGCCAGTTCCTGATGCTCGGCCAGATTTTGCCGCAACTTGGGCTTGCCCACGGTTTCCAACCCGGCAAAGATGGCCTCGAAGCTGCCGAAGGTGCGCAAGAGCTCGACAGCCGTCTTCTCGCCTACGCCCGGGACGCCCGGAATGTTGTCCGACGTGTCGCCGGCGAGGCCCTTGTAGTCGACGATCCGGGACGGGGGCAGCCCCATCCGTTCCTCGACCCCCGCGGCGTCGAAGAAGTCCAGATCACCGACGCCCTTGCCCGGCATCACGACATGGATGCGTTCATCCACCAACTGGAAGGTGTCGCGGTCGCCTGTCAGGATGCGGACTTGCCAACCCTCCGCAGCGGCGCGCGTGGCGATCGTGCCCAGCACGTCGTCGGCCTCGTAGCCGTGCCGGTCATACAGCGGGATGCCCAGCACGCCGACGAGTTCCCGCATCAGGTCGATCTGGGGGACAAGGTCGTCCGGCATGGGCTTGCGATTGGCCTTGTAGGCCTCGAAGGCCTCGTGCCGGAAGGTCGGTTCGGGGAGGTCGAAGGCGACGGCGACGCACGCGGGCTTGATGCGGCTGATGGCCGAAAACAGGATGCTGGCAAAGCCATAGACAGCCCAGGTCGGGGTGCCGTCCTTGGCCCTCAGGCCCTGGCGCATGAGCGCGTAGTGGGCGCGGTAGGCCATGGCGTGGCCATCGACCAGCAAGAGGATGCCGCCCGGTGCGGCAGGCAGGGGCGCGGTCATCGACGGTTCCTTTCCCGGCGGCCGGGGCGATGGGCGGCGGCTTCGGGAGGCGAGGACCCTTCCGGTCCGCCGGTGGCTCCGGCAACCAGCAGCGTCACCTCGCCCCGGGGCGGTTCGGCGGCAAAGCGCTGGATGGCCTCGGACAGGCTGCCCCGGAAGACTTCCTCGTGCAACTTGGTCAACTCGCGGCCGAGGACCACGCGGCGATCTCCCCACAGCGCGAGCAGGTCGGCGAGGGTGTCATCCAGGCGATGAGGGCCCTCGAAGAAGACGGTCGGTCTCGCTTCCTCCATCATGGTGCGGAGCAGACGCCGCCGGGCCTTGCCCTCTCGTGGCAGGAAACCTTCGAAGACGAATCGCTCGGCAGGCACGTCCGCCACGGAGAGCAGGGTGGTGAGGGCGCTGGCACCGGGTATCGGCACGACGGCCACACCGCGCTCCAGCGCGAGCTTAACCAGCTCGTGACCCGGGTCCGAAATGCCCGGCGTGCCCGCATCGCTGACGAAGGCCAGGCGCTCGCCGGCGGCCATCGCGTCCGCCAGGGCCGCCAGGCGCGGCCCTGCCGTATGGGCGTGGCACGAGACCAGCGGCTTGTCGATGCCGTGCCGGTCCAGCAGCTTGCGGGCCACTCGGGTATCTTCGGCCGCGATGCGATCTACGCCGGACAGCACCGAGAGGGCGCGCAGCGTGATGTCCTCGAGGTTGCCGATGGGGGTCGCCACGAGGTACAGGCATCCGCTGCCAGCCATGCCTGCAAGCATAGCAACACCACGAAGATTTAGCCCGAAAGCCTGCTATGGCGTGGCCTTGGGCGGGTAAGACATCAGCAGGGCGCTGCGGTCGTCCCCGAGGTGCCCTCCAGGGAGCTTTCCCGTGATGCAGGTCCTCGTCCTGTCGACCACCTATCAACCCCTCTACACCGTAGGGGTCGAGAAGGCGATCACGATGCTCTATCAGGGCCGTGCCGTGTCGGTACGCGATACCGAGGACGTGGTCCGCTCACCCTCGACCGAGATTCGTGTGCCTTACGCGATTCGCCTGCTGGTTCGCGTGGTGGCCCGATACACCCTCGAGAGCATGAAGCCCTCGCGGCAGGCCCTGTTCCGGCGTGACCGACAGGTCTGCCAGTATTGCGGGCGCAAGGGCGGCGACCTGACTGTCGATCATGTGATGCCCAAGTCGCGAGGCGGCGAGGACTCGTGGGAAAACCTGGTCGCGGCCTGCCTGCGCTGCAACAACCGCAAGGGAGACCGCACACCCGAGGAGGCGCGCATGCCCTTGCTCAAGGCACCTCGTGCGCCTCGATCCATCGAGTTGGCCAGCGATCTCTGGGCCCGCCTGATGGGTTGGTGATTCAGGATTCGGCCAGCCAGGCCGCCGCATCGAGGGCGTGATACGTCAGGATCAGGTCTGCGCCGGCACGACGAAGTCCCGTCAGCAGTTCGAGGACGATGCGGCGTTCGTCTATCCAGCCGGCGCGTGCTGCGGCCTTGACCATCGCGTATTCCCCGGAGACGTTGTAGGCGGCAAGGGGCCGGTCCGTCATCTCCTTGACGGCACGGATCACGTCCATGTAAGCCAGTGCGGGCTTGACCATGAGCATGTCGGCACCCTCGGCGAGGTCCTCGGCAGCTTCCTTGAGTGCCTCGCGCACGTTCGCCGGATCCATCTGGTAGCCCTTGCGATCGCCGGTCTGGGGCGTGCTGCCCGCTGCGTCGCGAAAGGGGCCGTAGAAAGCCGAGGCGTACTTGACGGAGTAGGACAGGATGGGAACTTCCTCGTGGCCCGCCTCGTCCAGAGCCGCACGGATGGCCGCGACGCGGCCGTCCATCATGTCGCTGGGCGCGATGATGTCGGCACCGGCATCCGCGAGGCTGATGGCGGCTTTTGCCAGCAGGTCCAGCGAGAGGTCGTTGACGACGTGGCCGCCTTCGAGGATGCCGCAATGGCCGTGGTCGGTGTACTCGCACATGCAGACGTCGGCGATGGCCAGCAGGTCGGGCAGCTCGCGCTTGATGCGCCGCAGGGCCTCCTGCACCGGCCCCGCCTCGTCCCAGGCCCCACTGCCGACCGCGTCCTTGCTTGCGGGCAGGCCGAAGAGGATGACGCCGCCGAGGCTGGCTGCGTGGGCCTTGCGGGCCGTCTCCAGCAACGTGTCGACGCTTTGCTGGAAGACTCCGGGCATCGACGGCACCTCGCGCGCGATACCTGTTCCCGGGCACGCGAACAGGGGCAGGATGAGGTTCCGGGGTTCGAGGATCGTCTCGCGCACTGCACGACGGATGGACGCGCTGCGTCGCAGCCGCCGCGGCCGGAACTCCGGTGTCGGCAGGTTCATTCCACCGTCACCGACTTGGCGAGGTTGCGCGGCTGGTCGATGTCCTTGCCCAGGATCCGGGCGATATCGTAAGCCAGCAGTTGCAGCGGGATGGCGTTGATGATCGGGGACAGCAGTTCCGGGCAATCCGGCACGTACAGGACCCGGTCCACGTGGTGGGCAATCTGGGTATCCCCCTCGGTCGCGACGGCGATGACGGTCCCCATGGCGGACCCCTTGCGCGAGCGTGCCTCCTGGATGTTGCTGACCATCTTGTCGTATGTGGCGCTGCGCGTCGCGATGGCGAGGACCGGCATCGCCTCGTTGATGAGGGCGATGGGCCCATGCTTCATCTCGCCGGCGGCGTAGGCCTCGGCGTGGATGTACGAGATTTCCTTGAGCTTGAGGGCCCCTTCGAGGGCGGTCGGGTAGTTGATGCCGCGGCCGAGGAACAGGAAGTTCTGCGAAAGGGCGAAGGCCTCGGCCAGGGCCCGGACCTTGGGCGCCATCTCGAGCGTCTTGGTGACCAGCGCCGGCAGGTGCTTGAGGTCCCGGATGAGACCGGCCGCGTCGGCGTCTGACAAGGTGCCGCGTACCTGACCCAGGTGCACCCCCAGGACCAGCATCGCGGCAACCATGCTCGTGTAGGCCTTGGTCGAGGCCACGCTGATCTCGGGGCCTGACTGCAGGGCCAGCACGGCATCGACTTCGCGACCCATCGTCGAACCGATGGCGTTGATGACCCCCAGCGTCGGGCAGCCGAGGCGCTTGGCCTCGCGCAACGCCGCAAGGGTGTCGGCCGTCTCGCCGGACTGCGAGATGGCAATCACGAGGGTCTCGGGATCGAGGACGGGCCGGCGGTAGCGGAATTCCGAGGCCACGTCGACCTCGAGGGGCAGGCGAGCCAGTTCCTCGAGGACGTACTTGCCCACAAGGCCCGCGTAGTAGGCCGTGCCGCAAGCCACGACGACCACGCGGCGAATGCCGCGCAGGGTGTCTTCCGTCAGGCGCTGATCGCCCAGATGGATGCGGTTTGCGGCCTGGTCGAGACGACCCCCCAGGGTGTTCGTCAGGCTCGCGGGCTGTTCGTGGATCTCCTTCAGCATGAAGTGCTCGAAGCCCGCCTTCTCGGCTGCGGCGGGGTTCCAGTCGACCCGGTGCACGTCGAGGGGCAGCGCGTTGCCCGCGAGGTCCGAGACGCGGACACCCTCGGGACCGATCTGCACCAGGTTGCCGTCGTCGAGGTAGACGACGGAGCGGGTGTGGTCCAACAGGGCGCTGACGTCGGACGCGAGGAAGGATTCCTGCTCGCCGACGCCTGCCACGAGCGGGGCACCGTGGCGGACACCCACGATGGTGTCGGGATGGTCCTGATGCAGGAACGCCGCAGCATAGGTGCCCTCGACCTGCTGCAGGGCCTGACGCACGGCTGCGGGCAGGTCGCCACCGTAGCAACTGCCGACGAGGTGCGCGAGGACCTCGCTGTCGGTATCCGACTGGAAGACGTGGCCTGCGGCCTGCAGTCTTTCCTTGAGGGCCATGTAGTTCTCGATGATGCCGTTGTGCACCACCACGAGGCGTCCGGAGGCGTCCGTGTGGGGATGAGCGTTGTATGTCGTCGGGCGGCCGTGCGTGGCCCAGCGGGTATGACCGATGCCCACGGAGCCCTCGAGCGGGGCCCGGCCGAGCCCGTCGGCCAGAGCCTGCAGCTTGCCGACCTCGCGCCGGATGTGGAGCGCGCCGCCCGCCAGGACGGCGACCCCGGCCGAGTCATAGCCGCGGTACTCGAGACGGCGAAGACCGCCCACGAGGACATCCGAGGCCTGCTTGGCCCCCCAATAGCCGACGATGCCGCACATAAGCGCCTGGGTCTCCGTCTGGAATCCGGGATGGACAGAAAGGGAAGCCCCATTCTAGGCCATGGGCCGGTCCCGTGCGTCACGTTCCTGTCACGCAGCAGGGCGTTCAGGGCTGGTCGAGAAGCGGCGCCCGCTGGATGAAGGACACGCCCGCGGGACTGTCCGTGTTGGCCCCGCCCAGCAGATAGAGGTTCTGTCCCGTGACGATCGTCGCGGCATCCTCGACGCCCACGGCCAGGCGAGGGCCGATGACTTCCGTCAGATCGCCCAGGCCGCCCTCTGTGATGGGGCCGCGCAGGATTTCCGTGCCGTGGGTGCCCGTCCAGCCTCCGAAGACATACAGGTAGTTGCCAAGGACGGCGTGGCTGAAACGGGTGCGGGGCGCGGGCAGCACATTCGCCCGGGCCTCTTCGGGTGAACTCGTTAGCGAGTCGGGTTGTCGCTCTGTCGCGTTCCCTTGCCGCAGCCGGTCCAAGATGCTGCCTGATGTATCGGGGGATGCCAGCTCTACCAGATAGGTTTCGTCAAGGCTCTCGAGGTCGGCAAGCCTCCTCTGTCCCGTGTTGTCGCCGGTCGATCCGCCCAGCAGGAAGTATCGGCCGTCCTTTGCATCGACCAAGATGCTGCTGGCCCTCGGCTTCAGCAGGGTAGCCTGGTCCGAGAATGCTCCCAGTTCGCCGTCCGGTCCGATGGCTGCTCTGGAGATGTCTTGGCTGAAGTCCCGATCCCCGGGACCTGTGCGACCGCCGACGGCGAACAGCCACGCATCGAAGGCAACCAGGTGCATGCGGCTTTTGGGCTCATCGAGCAGGTTGCCCACCGATTCGAATGAGCCCAGCCCATCGAGCGTCAACCTGGCCCGTTCGACGGACGCGATTGGGACATTGGCATCCGAATCCGCCATGCCCCCAATCACGTAGACGTAGGGCGGGATGAAGACGACTCCGGGACTGTGGCGCGGCACGCGCAGCCGGCTCTCGAGCGTCCTGAAGGTGCTGAGGCGTCCCTGGTCGTCCTCGGTGATCATGACGACGGAGTCCGTCGCCTGTCGGCTGCCACCGGGTTGCGACGTCACGCCCCCGAGCAACAGGTGCCGGGGCAGCGCAGGGTCGAGGCCGATGGACGCCAGGGCCTCTCGGTGCAGGCTGATGTGCCCCATCTTGTGGAGGGCGTAGGGCAGGTTGCCTTCGATGAAGAACACGCCGGGCCGCTGGGCTGCAGGAGCCTGCGTCGGCGCAGCCGTCGGAGCAGGTGTGGCGGTGGGAATCGGGGAAACCACCGGTGCGGGGGAGGGGGTAGGAGATGGGGAGGCCGGGGGCGTTGCAGACGGTGCAGGCGTCTCCGTCGCCACAGGCGACGGCATGTCCCCCGTCGGCGTGGGGGATGGCGCGGCAACGGCTGCCGTCGGGCTGGGCGAAGCAACGGCTGCCGTCGGGCTGGGCGACGGATTCGGCGTGCCTGCGGTCACGGGACCTGGAATCGCGATCCAGCCCCCGCCCGTGGCGGGTCGGATGACCGGAAGGGCAAGTCCTTCCGCCGTGGCAGGGACTTCGACCATCTCGCCCCACGGCTTGGCTGCACCCAGGATCGGATGCCACACGATGGGTTGGAAAATCCCGGTGGGCACGTTCTCGATAAGGAAGCTGCCGCTGGCGTCCGGTCGTGCCTTGTAGCCGGAACCGGCGATGAGGACTTCTGTTTCGGTCACGAACACCGGCGCGCCGGTTCCGGTGGTGGGCGCGGGCAAGGCCACGCGGCCTGTGATGCGTCCAGTCGGCAAGGCCCGCAGGACGGTTTCGCCTGTCCGGCCGGGGCCTGCGGAAACGTTTGCCATCCACGCCTTGACGTTGATCTCGCGCACGGCCTCGAGGTTGTACCGTCCTTCCGGGACTTCGAGCCGGAACGCGCCGCTGGCATCCGTCATGGCCCGTGCGACGGAAAGTTGCAGGATTCGGCGGCCAGCGGCATCGTTGGCAACGAGTCCCGCGGCGTTGTTGGCAATGAGGCCGGCTGCGTCGTTCGCCACCAGCGAGGCCCGGCTGTCGGGAGGCAGGATGCCGACGGGCCAGGCCAAGACGGGCACTCCGGCGAGAGGCGTTCCTGCAGCATCCACGACCCGTCCGGGCAGGACGAAAGGACCCTGCATGGTGTTGCCCGTGGTCGGGCTGGCAGCGGGTTGGATCGAGACGCCACCGGTCGACTGCGGTTGGCCACCAAAGCCCGTGCGACAGCTCACGAGCAGCAAGGCCGCAAGCAAGAGCAGCGTCGGCCGGTGCAGGACGCGGGACCTCATCTCCGAGAACATACCCGAAGGACTCCGTGTCGCCAAATGGACATGGTTAAGGACGGGTAAATAAACCTCGGCAGGCCTTTACTTTCCATTAAGATTAACGGAACATTAAAGGGGTTCGGGTCCGCCCGGCCAATCCCCCGCAGCCTTCCGAGGACAGGTCATCCCCGCGATGCAGTTGCATGCCGCTCCCCCGACGCTGCGCGTTCTCCGCGCGGAGACCGTGTCGCTGCCTCTCCAGCCGGAGCGTGCGCCCTGGCAGCTGTCGCTTCGGACATCGCGTCCGGAACGTTGGATCGTGCCGGTCGCAGCCATGATGGCTGGGGCCCTCGCTACGGGCGCGGTTCCCTTGTCCGGCATCGGTGCGACACGATTGGCCTTCGGAGCCTTGCTGTGCGGTCCCCTGATCACGGGGCTTGGCAGTGTCGTCAACGCGATCTTCGACCGTGACCTCGATGCCGTGAACCATCCGGAGCGGCCCTTGCCTTCGGGCGCCCTGCCGCTCAACGTCCTCGTGGCGCAGATGGGCCTTATGGGCATGGTGATGCTCTTCTTCGCCCATCTGCTGGACCACGGCCTCGGCCTGTCCTGGTCCGGTCGATTCGGCGTCGGCAGCACGGATGGGGCGGGGGTCTTCTATGCCACGCTCGCGACTTCGGCGCTGGTCTTCGCCATGAACGCCCCGCCGCTGTCCTTGCGCCGTCAGACGTGGGCCAGCGGTCTCGTCAATGCGCTGTGCGTCGTCTTCATGCCGTGGCTGGTTGGCGTGATGCTCTTTGCCAAGCCGGCGACGGGTGTGCTGCTGCTCGGAGCTGGCTTTGCCTACGGCGCCGTCGGTCTCTTCACCCTGGGCACGCTCGGGGACGTCGATGCCCATCGCCGGGTGGGCCTCCGCACTCTTGCTGCCTTGCTCGGTCCCGAGATGGGCTTGCTCATCGGTTCGATGTTGCTGCTGACCTCCCTAGTCGCCGTGGCCATCCTGCTGGGTGTCCGGCATCCTGCACCGGCCATTGCCATCGCCGTCACGGCCGTGGCGCAGTTCACGGTCGTCTGGCGCGGTATTCGGGTCGAGCCTGGCCGACCGGTCTGGTACGGCTTGGCCGTGGGCCTTTTCGCCGCCGCCATGCTTTTGGCGGGAGCCGTAGGCAGCATGGGACCGACTCCGGCTCCGGGCTTTACCGTCCCTTGAGCCCATGCTAGCCTTGAAGGGTCGGCACCACGGCCGTGTCGACCTTGGCACCTGATACCTTTCTTTGCACCCCTGACCTTGCAGCTAACTACTTTGCCGAGCCTGTCGGGCCGTCGTGGGGGTCATTGTGTCCGAACCGCTCGTCCCTGATAGCGGTGTCCTTGTTTACGCTACCGTGGCTGATGACGTGCGTCCTGCTGTCATGGGGCCCAGGGCACGTGTGTTGGGTATCGGGGCCATGGCGCTCGTGCTCGGGGCGCTCGCCAATCTTGCGGGGCGTGCGGCAGTGGGTCCCGAAGGACGCGACCTGCCTGTCCGGGCACCGCGGGTCCGCTTGGCTTCTATCCCATCTTCGGCGTCCGTCTCCCGCCTGCCCGGCGCCCATGAGGCCGAACGTGTGCGGGCCTTCGGTGCCCGCGAGGGCAAGTGGGCGGCCTATCCCTATGCCGCGCTCATTCGTCGGATTGCCGATGAACACGGGCTGCCCGCAAGCCTGATCGCGGGCGTCATCCAGATCGAGTCCGCCTTCGATCCCCACTGCGTCAGCCCGGTGGGTGCCGTCGGTCTGATGCAGGTCATGCCGGCTACGGCTCGGGGGTTACGGCGCAAACTGGGCATGCGCCGTATCGACCTCTACGATCCCGAGCAGAACATACGGGTCGGGACCTACTTCCTCAAGGCCTTGCTTCGAGAGTTCGGCGGCGACCTCGCGATGGCCCTCAGTTACTACAATGCTGGTCGCCGCGGCATCATCAGCCGTGGGCGCTACCGCAATGGCCGGTACATCCGGGCGGTCATCGGCTCATACGATCGCTATCGCCGCCCTGGCACCCGGCCGCTTCAACCGGCAGCCGGTGTCGCGGCCCCGAACTCGAGCTCCAGGTAGGCCATCATTCGCGCAACGGCTGCGTCGCGGTCGCTGGCGGTGAAGCAGCGAGACAGGGTCGTGGCATCATCCAGTTCGGCCGTAATCCAGAATTGCTGCATGTCGGTTTTGCCATCACGAGGGGGGATGACGGTCTTGTCGTCCCTTGGATGCAAATTTCGGTAACAGCCGGGTAAAGTTCCGGTCAACTTGAGGGAATGCCGCGCCAGACCGTGAGGATTCGGGGCAACTCCCCGGGTTCGAGGGCCGAAGGAGCCGGTCGCCGAAGCAAGGGGGGAGCCTCCTGACGACTTGCGATGATGTCGAGGGCTGGTTCTTCATAGGCGAAGTTCAGCATGACCACATGGCCTTCAGGGCCTGCGAGGCGTCGAGCGTGCGTAAAGAGGGTATCAGGCCGATACTGGGCGAGTGACAGGCCCCAGTCGAGATGCTCTTCCTCGAACATGATCGGCAGGAACAGCAGCACCAGGTCCTGGGGGTGGTGGAAGTCAAGGGCGTCCATGGCCAGATAGCGTGTGCCCGGGCAGGTCGAGGCGTGCCAGTGGGCCCAGTCCCATCGCGAATGCAGGTCTCGGTAGACCCGGAAGGCATCAATCTCGACACCCGTCAGGCGAAGGTCGCGCGGACCATCGCCACGAAGGCGAAGCAGGGCGTGGATGCCGCGGACGTAGTGCCAGGTCTTGGCTCCGATATCGAGGACGCGCAGGGGGTCCGGGAGCGTCGCGGGCAGATGCTCGAGCGCAACCTCAAGTGCCGCCATCAGGTCAAGCGCATCCCGTATCCATGCGGTTTCGGCGGACAGTCCGCCGGCGTCGAGGGCGAGGCCCGGCAGCCACGTGTCCAGGGTCAGGCTGGCACGTTCCGGATCCGAGAGCCCGCGCAGCAGTTCGTTCCTCGACACCGGCTCCACGCTGCGGATGTTTCGCCGCCACGCTAGGCGTTCCCGGATCAGCCACGTCACCTGATTGGCTGCGCTCCAGATGGCGGCCAGCGGGCTGGGCCGACCTGCGCCGGCCGTGGGCATGTCAGGTCCGGAAGAAGCCACGGGGGCCGGAAGGTACGCCCGCGTCTCCGAAGGCCTGTTCTACCTTGTGATACAGGCGATCGACCGGACGGAGATCCAGGAAGACCACCTTGGTCCCGGCGAGGTGGCGTACGGTATAGACCACCGCCTCAAGGGGGACGGGATAAGGCCGCGGTGCACGTCCAAGGAACTTGCGGATGACGATTTCCGGGCATGCCGCCGGATCTGCGGCGAGGACCGCGAAATGGCGCCACTCGGTTTCGTCCGGCTCGATCTCGGCCAGCGCTTGGCGAATCAGTCGTTCCCGATCGTCCATGCCGGCATGCTAGCATCCCACGCGTCGAACGGCTCGAGGCTGTCCTCGGTCACGCTGCCCAACTCGCTACGCAGCATGGTCCAGTAGGGCTCGAGTGTCATCGGCAGGCGAACCTGGCTGGCCCGGACGGACAGGTCTTCGGGCAGGAAGGGCAGGGGGCTGCCGAGCGTCTGGAGGCTGATGCCGTAGACGATGTCGAACCAGAGGGACCACACGGGGTGTGCAGGAGTCGGCAGTACGGCTCTTGACTCGCTCAGATGGCGCACGGCCGTCTCGTATTCGCCAGCCACGAAGGCGACATGCCCCGCTGCGCCCAGCGCCAGAGCCCGGGCCAGCGTTGTCGAACCCTCGGCCGCCGTTGCTTGCTGCAGGGCGTGACGCACGGCCAGTCGCGCACCTGCCATGTCGTCCGACTCTGCCTTGTTGATGGCCTGGATGGCGTGCAGGACAGCAAGGTCTTCCGGCCGTCCCTCGAAGGGGCCCTCGAGGTGGGTCCGCACGAGGTCCCGCATGCCGGCAAAAAGCCAGGCGGTACCCAGCAGCAGGTGTTCCCTGCCCAGGTGTCCGGCACCAGCGGCCGGCAGCCAGTCGTCATCGAGTTCGAGCACGGTGGGCGTATCGCCTTCCTCGAGGGCGAAGTTCGCCAGCATCAACCCCAGTTCACGGGCGACAGTCGTATCCCGTGCCGACTGCATGGCTTGCCGGAGGCTGCGCTGGGCCTGGGTGGCATTGCCCGAGGCCCGATGTGCCCATGCAATGAGTTGGAAGGCCTCGACCATGGCGTCGCTCTCCCGGTGGGCCTCGTACAGGTCAAGGGCCGCTCGTCCTGCCGCGAGCGCCTCCGCTGGCCGTCCGGCGTGCAGGTGCAACTTGCCTTCCAGCACCAGCAGATCGCCTGCATCCTTGTGCTGGCTGTCCGGAGGGAGCAGGCCCCTTACCCGATTGCATGCGGAACCAGCGACATCCCAGCGTTCCTGACGGGTGGCCAGAAGGCCCAGTTCGATCAGGAACCGCACCTGATTGCCTGCCTCACCCAGCAGCTCGGCGACGGCGAGGCCTTCCTCGGCAAAGGCGAGGGCCCTGTCGAAGTCGCCGCGCATGCCGGCGATGCGGGCCAACTGCGTGCGGGCCTCGTGACGCTTGGCGATGGGCGCCATGTCGTGCAGCGCTTGCCACAGGCGTTCCGCCTCGGCCACGCTGCCGACCTGCAGCTCGAGCGATGCGACATCGCGGGTCGCACGTTCGAGTTCTTCCGGGGCTGTCTCCGGCAGTGTCTTGGCCAAGCGAAGGATCTGGTGGGCCCTGCGCAGGGCTTCCCCGGGTTTCTGACGATCGGTGGCCAGCGCCATCGCCTTCTGGGCCCAGATGGCGGCCTCGTCCAGGGCCCCGCCGTCCTCGAGCAGATCCGCGATTCGCCCGTCCAGATCCTCCATCTGCTCCTGCTGCCGGGCCATCAGGCGATTGGCCAACTGGCGTCGCACCGTCTGCCTCTGGTCCTCCGTCATCGAGGCAGCGGTCAGGGTCCGCAGGGCTTCCTGTCGGAAGCAGACTTCGTTGCCTTCCACGGCAAGAAGGCCGGCATCGACAAGCGTTTGCAGGATCTCGGGCAGGACTTCGCGGCCCACGAGGTCTTCCAGGTCTTCCCACGCAAACCGGGAGCCGATGACGGCTGCCGTGGCCAAGGTCTGCCGTGCTGCAGGGGGGAGGCGCGCCTCCTTGGCGCGCAGCAGGGCGGACAGGCTTTCGGGGACGAGGGCTTCCCCGGGCGCCCGCTCGCGAGCACGCCAGCCCTCCGGACCATAGGTCACCGTGCCGGTAGCCAGCAGGTCGAAGGCCAGCTCCCGCAGGAAGAGGGGATTGCCGCCCGCGTGCCGCACGCCCTCCCTCAGGACGGGCAGGATCTCGGTCGGCCACGTCTCCTGGCCTTGATCAAGGCCCAGGGCGCTGGCGAGGCAACCCAGGGACTCGGCCTCCGGGAGCGGTTGCAGGTTGGTGACCGTGAGGTCGAGGCCCGTCTCCGGCAGGATGAAACGCTGGGTGCTGGTCAGGATGATCCACAGCCGATGGCCGGATGAAGGCGTAGCCTGGAGAAACTGTTGCCACCAGCCCCACGAGAGGGCATCCGTCCACTCGATGTTGTCCACGGCAAGAAGCAGGGGACGGTGACGCGTCGCTTCCCAGAGGAATCGAGTCAGGTGCGGCAGGACCTGCTGGACTTGCTCCGGGGAAGGACTGTCCAACTGGGCCAGGTTACGGAGGATGGGCCAGAGGAATTCGGCGTGGGCATCTGGCCACTGTTTCCCGAAGGCTGCCGCCGATGGCCAGGGGCTGCCGGTGTCGGGGTCGGCCAGGATCTGCTGGATGAGGTCCCGGACGAGCCCGTAGCTACGGTCGGGAGAGAGGCTGTGCACCCGGATCAGGATCAGGCGTGACAGGGCTTCGCGGTTCGTCTGCGCCTGCGCCTCCACGACAAGCCTTGACTTGCCTGAGCCCTCGGGGCCCGTGACGATCCACAGTTGGGGGTGTCCGGCGATGCATGCCGTCACCATGCCTTCGATCTTCCTGCGCTCGGCCTGTCGTCCGTGCAGCGTTGCGACACGGTCCGGATCGAGGCGCCGCTGGCCGGGTTCCAGCCAGTGGATGTCCCCGGAGTCGTCCTGCTGGGCATCGAAGTTCGCCTCGACCAATCGGGCCGTGCGGGCGGGCATCCCGATACGGCCGTCCGGCACCCGGTCCAGCGCGAGCCAGGTTTCCTGGCCGAGCGGGGTGTCGGCAATGGATGTGCTGACGCGTGGCAGGCTGCCGTTGACGAGATAGGCCTTGGGCTCGCCCAGCTCGCAGCGAGACTTGCGTGCCATCAGGTCCAGCGCCGCGGCAGCCGCCCGCCGCAAGTCGTCCTCCCGGGGATGGGGACGTCCGAATGAGGCCAGGATACGGCCATCCAGTGAGGCTTCCATCGTTCCGCCCCAGAGGCCGAGGACGTGTGCTGCCTCGTGGATGCTGAAGGCATCCGGCCAGTAGACGGCGAGCAGGGTGAGGGGGCTCTGGTCCGCGGCTCGGCGGGCGTGTTGCCCCGAGGTTGCCAATTTCCGGCCGCAATGCCCGCAGAAGGCAGCGGTCGGGACATGGGGCGTCTGGCAGCCCGGGCAGACCATGCCCTGATCTTGCCCCGTTCGCATGGCTTTCACACGCGTGTCGGGCCTCTGGTGGGCTTGAAGAAGCAGTTAAGATAGGGTAAACTCGGCACATGCGTTGGATGGCGCCTGCCTTGGTCTGCTGCGGTGTCGCGGCAGGTTGTGGTCGTACGGCCGTCCCGCCTGTCGCGGAGCCTGCGGCGGTGCTCGGCGAAGGGGGGGCGTCCGGTCCCGTCCTGCCGCTCGAGTTGGCTGTGACCGTGCCCTCGTCCCCGCGGACTGCAGCTGCGCCCGCCGGAGTGGAAGTGCTGCCGACTTTCGGGACTGCAGCCCCCGATCCGGTCCTCGAACTCTATCGCAACTTGCGCCGCGAGGAAGCGGGTGGCCTCATCCGGTATCCGGAAGAAGCAGCCGGAGGCGAGCCGGATCGTCGGGTACAGGTGCGTCCCGCGCACAGTCAGGACCGCGCCACGGCTGTTGCCCGTGCCTGGCATCGGGATGCGCGGCAGGTCTACGTGGCCTGGGGGTTCAAGGGCCTCAAGTCCTTGTCTGAAGTCCAGCACGTGCATTACTCGCCGGCTGTCCGTCGCAGTTTGGTCCAAGCCTTCAAGTTGCAGCCGTGGACCAGTCGTAACCACGAGGAGATTTCCCGGCGCATGGACCGGGGGGCACCGTTTCTCCAAGGTGTTCAGGATGATTTCGGCATCGACGCCCACGAGGCCTACACCATCGCGCGTCGTGCCGGCTACACCGGCGAGGGCGTCACGCGGGCAGCTGTGCTGATCCGGCCACTTGTCATCGGACCTGTCTGGGCATTCCTGGATGGCCTGGATACGCAGATGACGGTCATCGCCGTCGACGCCATCAGTGGTGAAGTGATCCGTGCCGGGCTCAAGCTCGAGGTCATCCGCTACATCGTCGAGCCTGTGCCCGAGGAGCCGCCCATCATCCTGCCTTCGCCGGCGCCGCCCCCTGAAAATCCGGGCGACGACAGCTGACCGCGCGTCACCTGCTCAAGACGACGCCCCCCTGCACCACGGTGCAGGGGGGCGGCTTGCCTTCAGGCGTTTGTCAGGCGGTCTTGAGCGCCGCGGCACGCGCCTCGCGGGCCCGATTGGCCAAGGTCGTGAAGGCCCCGGCGTCGTTGAGCGCCAGGTCCGCCAGGATCTTGCGGTTGACCGTGATCTCGGCCAGCTTGAGGCCATGGATCATCTGGCTGTAGCTGAGGCCGTTGATGCGGGCAGCAGCGTTGATGCGCTGGATCCAGAGGCTGCGGAAGTCGCTCTTGCGCTCCCGGCGATGCCGATACATGTACCGCAGCGCCTTCATCATCGACTGGTTGGCGGTGCGGAAAAGCTTGCTCGTGCCGGCGCGGTGGCCGCGGACCAGCTTCAGGACCTTCTTGTGCTTGCGACGGTTGGCATTGCCACGCTTGACGCGCATGGTCGAGTCTCCTTAGAAAGAAAGCGAGAACAGGAAGAGGGGAATCAGCGGGTGTACTTGATGTAGGGCAGGGCGCTACGGACCCGCGGCTCATCGGCCTTGGAGACCTCCTGCTCGTCACCGATCCGGCGGAGACGGGCGCCCGACTTGTCGACGAGCAAGTGCTTGCGGAACGAGGTGCGCCGCACGATCTTGCCAGACCCCGTGGTCTTGTAGCGCTTCGCGGAGGCGCGGTGAGTCTTCATCTTCGGCATGACATGCTCCTTGGGAAAAGGGCTTAGGGAACAAGGTCCCCTGAGGGACCGGCAGGTGCCGCGGCCTGGACGGCCTTGTCCTGCTTGACGGCATCGCGCTTCTCGGGCGCGAGGCCTTTCTTCGGTGCCAGGATCAGGAAGAGGGTGCGGCCCTCCTGGCGGGGATCGCGCTCGATGGTGCAGATGTCCGTAAGTTCGCGGGCGAAACGCATCAGGACGTTGACGCCCAGTGCCTGGTGCTGCATCTCGCGGCCCCGGAAGCGGATCGTGACCTTGACCTTGTCGCCGTCCAGCAGGAACCGCTGGATGGCCCGGAACCGGACCTGGTAGTCGTGCTCGCCAATCTTGTAGGAGAGCGTGACTTCCTTGAGACTGACGACGTGCTGCTTGCGCCGCGCCTCGCGATTCTTCTTCTCCTGCTCGAACTTGTGCCGGCCGTAATCCATGATCTTGCAGACGGGCGGGTTGGCATCGGCAGCGACCAGCACGAGGTCCAGACCCTTTTCCTGGGCAATCCGCAGGGCTTCGCGGGTCGCCAGGATGCCGAGCTGCGCGCCATCGTCGTCGATGGTGCGGACCTCACGGGCGCGGATGCGCTCGTTCAACAGGGTGCTGTCCCTCAGAATGGTCGGATCTCCAGAGTTGCGTGGGGCGCCAAAAGAAAAAGGCAGGTGGGGGCCACCTGCCGAGCGCGCCGTAGCTTGCGTACGGGCCTGGACGATCGTTCGCCAGGCGAGAAGGTGGGCCTTCTACTTCAGGAAGCAGTGTAAAGCCGGGATTCAAAGTCCGTCAAGCTCTCCGCTCCCGGCCCCCGGAGGGTTGGCCGGGACATGGAAGGGTGCTATCCTCGCCGGACATGAGCGACGACCTCGGTACCCGGGTGGTTCGGCGCCTGGAAGGGCGGCGTGAGCGCCTCGGGGCGCTGGCCACCGGTCTTGCGACCATCCCCAGTCCGACGGGAGCGGAGCAGGCCTTGGCCGAGGCGCTGCTTGCCCGTCTTGTGGATCGCGGTATCGCGGGCGCGACCATCGACGCCGCAGGTAACGTCGTCGCCTGTCTGCGGGGGGAGCGGCCCGGGCCTGCTCTGGTCCTGGCGACCCACCTCGATACGGCCGCTCCCGGCCCGGTCGAGGCGTGGGCCATCCCACCCTTCTCAGGCACGGTCCGCGAGGGCTGGCTGCATGGGCTTGGGGTCGCTTCCTGCAAGGGAGCGATGGCGGCTCAGGTCGAAGCCTTTGCGGCCCTGGCCGAGGAAGGTTGGCCGGCCGGTGACCTCGTGTTCGCGGCCGTCGTACACTCGGAACGGGCCGGCTGCCTGGGCTCGCAGCACCTGCTCGACCAGACGCTTCCGGCCATGGGCATCCGGCCGGCTGTCGTCGTGCTGGGCGACCCCACCGGCCTTGCCGTGCACCTGGGGCATCGCGGACGTGCCGAACTCGAAATCGAGACCTACGGCAGGACGGCCCATGCCAGCGTGCCGTGGCTGGGACAGAATGCGGCCCACAAGATGATGCCCGTCATCGAGGCCGTCGAGGAGTTGCAGCGTGCCCTGCCCAGTCATCCCCTGCTCGAGCGCAGTACCGTGGCCCTCACAGGACTGGCGACTCGCCCGGCGGATGGCAGCCGCATCCCGGATCGCTGCGTGGCCACCATCGACAGGCGCTACTTGCCCGGGGAATCGCTGGATGCCGTGGTCGGGCAGGTGCGGACGATCCTGAGCCAGGTCGCCCAGAGGGACCCGTCCTTCCTGGGAGACGTGCGCATCCGGGAGGAGGTCGAGACCACGTGGACCGGCCTCGTGCGCCAGGTGCCCAAGGTCATGGCGCCTTGGCTCACGCGGGAGGACCATCCTGTCGTGCGCCGTGCCCTTGCCGCCTTGCGTGGCGTGGGCCAGGAGCCCCGACTGGACAAGTGGGCCTTCGGGACCGATGGCTCGTATGCGGCCGGGGCGCTCGGCCTGCCGACCATCGGTTACGGGCCCGGCGAGGAGACGACGTCGCACACGCCGGGCGAGCGGGTTTCGCTCGAGGCCGTGGCCAGGGCTGCGCACGGGTATGCTGCCCTCGCGCTGGCGCTTTGCGAGGATCGAGATGGCGACTGACGGTCTGTTCCTGCCCCCCCAGATCCTGGGTGCCGTCTGCTGGGGGACGGAAGGCGTGCCTCGTCCCTCGGACGCGGCACTGGACGTGCTGGCCGCACCGGACGACGCGGACCGCATCGAGGCTGGCCGGCGCCTCGCCGTGCTCCTCGGCCTGCCTGAGGTGCGCGAGTTGCTGGAGGCTGGAGAAGGGGCGCTGCAGGTTGTTCCGGACTGGGCTCAGGACCAGGTGCTGCTGCTCTCGCTTTCACGGCCGGGCGGTTGCCCCGTGCTTGCCTTGACGGACATCGGCCCCCAGCAGCGTCTGGCCAGCTTGCAGCAGGACTTCGTCGCCAACGTCTCCCACGAGTTGCGTACTCCGCTGACCAGCATCCGCATGGCTGCCGAGTCCCTCCAGATGGGCGCCATGGCCAGCGAGACCCTGCGGACCAAGTTTGCCTCCAATATCCAGCGGGAGGCCGAGCGGCTGACCCGGCTCGTCAACGAGATCCTCGTCGTGGCCAACCTGAGGGGCCGGCCGGTCCTTCATCTCTCGGAGTTCGCTCCACTGGACCTCGCGCAGGAGGTCATCGCTACCCTTGAGCCCCACGCGGCCCTGAACCACGTCGATTTGCGCCTCGAGTCTCCCGATGACCTGCCGATGGTGCGCTGGGACAGGGACCGTGTCCACCAGGTGATTCTCAACCTCGTCGACAACGCCATCAAGTTCACGCCGGCGGAAGGCCGGGTGACGCTGCGCTTCACGGTACGGAACTCCGGTCTGGAGGTGCGTGTCATCGACACGGGCATCGGTATCCCTGAAATCGATAGGCCGCGTATCTTCGACAGGTTCTACAGGGTCGACAAGTCCCGCAGTCGGGTCACGGGCGGGGTGGGCCTCGGCCTGTCCATCGTCAAGGACCTCATTGTCGCCCACAAGGGGACTATCGACGTCGCGTCCGAGATCAACGTCGGTACGGAGTTCATCATCCGGATGCCCCTTCGCGCCGAGACGGCCGCTGCGGTCTGAAGG
Organism: Candidatus Sericytochromatia bacterium; assembly: GCA_035286125.1. Taxonomy (GTDB): domain Bacteria; phylum Cyanobacteriota; class Sericytochromatia; order S15B-MN24; family VGJW01; genus VGJW01. The sequence continues at coordinate 51,011 of JAYKIS010000033.1, read as the reverse complement.
GACGAGGATGCCGGACGCCGAGTTGCTGCGGCAGTCAGGCCTGCGGGTCACGCCGCAACGCCTGGCCATTCTGGAGGAATTTGCTGCCCTGCCCGCGGGGACCCATCTCTCCGCCGAGGACCTGCACGCCCGCCTCCTGCAGCAACGTTCGGGCATAAGCCTGGCCACGACCTACCGGACGCTCAACCTGTTGGTCCGCCTGGGGCACCTGCGCGAGCACGACTTCACGGAGGGGCACCGACATTACGAGTGGGTCCGCCACGCCGATCCCCAGCATCACCACATCGTCTGCGTCGTTTGCCTGCGACCGGTCGAGTTCGCGGAACCTGCAGTCGGGGAGTTGGCACGGGAGGTCGCGGAGCGGCACGGTTTCGCGTTGTCGGCCTTCGAGTTCGAGGTGCGCGGGGTCTGCGCGACCTGCCAAGGTTAAGGCGCGGCAAGTCTTCGGGAGAGGTGCCTCTCCGGGACTTTGGCTGCCCTTTGCCCAGAAGGCTGTCAAGCAGCCGTCAAATTGGGGTATGATGCTTTGGAGAGGCCATGAGCGTTGGCATGCGCGGCATGGTCAGGGAACCCCGCGGCGGGGTCTTCACCAGAATTTATACGCAAATTCAGGCGACGGCCCGTAAGCTTGGTCCCTCTACCGGCGACAAGACTACGGGGGATGCCCTCGTATCCCCCCCTGATCCCGTTCCAAGCCTCGTTGCGAGGAGGTCGTGATGTCCGGCGTTTCCAACTCGTCGATCGGTGGTTCCGGTTACTCCGCGCGGTCCCTGCCGGAGGATCGCTACGACCTCCCCGCTGTTGACCCTGCGCGACGCCGGGAACTTGAGGAGGACCTGGATTCGGGCTATGTCCGCGAGAAGCAGGGCCGGGGCCTCTTCGGCCACGTGGCCGACGTGTTCGTCGGCGGCGGCGAAGCTATCTGGGACATGGCCAAGGGTGTCGGCACGATGATTGCCCACCCCATCCAGACCATCAAGGGCATCGGCTATGCCATCACGCATCCCGCCGCCCTGATCAGCGCGTTCGTCGATCCCTACACGTCGGCCATCAAGGAAGGCCGTCCGGGCAAGGCCCTTGGCCGGGGCATCGTCGAGATTGGTTCGTTCTTCATTGGCGGCGGAGCCGCTTCCGGTGGGGCCAAGGGCGTGGGTGCGGCCACCAAGGGCGCGGCGACGACCACCAACGCCGTGGTCAAGGGTGCTGCTGCCGCAGAGAAGACGGCCACGGTCGCCGGCAAGCTCTCCTATGGCATGCGGCTGACGCGGGGTGTGGACAAGGTGCTCGGCAAGGCCAAGCTGCTGCAGGATGCCGCCGCTGCCGCCAAGGCCTCGGGCGCCACGGCCAACGCCGCCAAGCTGTCTGCTCAGGCGGCCAAGCTGACCGAGTACGCAGGCGTCCTCAAGAAGGCCGCGCAGGTGGCTGCCGCTGGTGATTCAGCGGCCATCGCCGCCGCGAGGGCAAGCGTCCAGGCCGGCATGAAGTCTTCGGGCATGACGGCGGCCTTCAAGGCCTCGTCCGCCTTGCAGGGCGCCAGCCAGGCGGCGGGTCGCGTCGCGGCCGGTGCTGCCAAGGTCGTCTCGGGAGCCGACAAGGCCGGCGACGCCGGTCGCCTGGCCTCTCGTCTGGCGCAAAAGCCCGTGATGACGGGTGCTGCCAAGGCCGCCCTCAAGGAGGCGGGCATTACCCACAAGATGGGCTCCGCCGGTCTCGCGGCGGCGCATCAGACGTACTGGCAGGCACGGGCGGCCGGTCAGGCCGTGCCTGCGGCCAAGGCTGCCGCGGCGGCCAAGGCTGCCGAGGTCATGGGCCTCGCCAAGGATGCCGCGGCGGTCCGCAAGCTGGTGGACAGCGCCCGGCTGACGGGCGCCGCCGCCGATGTGTCCAAGTGGTTCACCCGCACGGGCTACGTCGAGCGTCCGCTCGTGAACGGTGCGCGTTTCGTCGGCAAGGGTGTCGACCGGGGCATCGCCGGCACCGTCAAGGTCGGGACCTACCTCGGTAACGAGGTGGCCTCGGCTGCGGGACGGATCGGTAATGTCGTCAGCCAGATCGGCCAGATGACCCTCAAGGATCTCATCCTTGCGCCAGTCCGCTTGCCCGGCAAGGTCATCACGTCGGCAGGCGAGGTCCTGCGCAGCGCTGCAGCGACCCTCTCGAGCATCAATGTCGGTCAGATTGTCACGGCACCGGTCCGCGCCATCGGCCGTGGCCTGACGGCCGTGGGCTCGATGACGGTGGCCGAGCTGATCCAGTCCGTGATCAAGGCTCCCGGGACTCTGGCCGCGGCTGCACTTGCGGCACCGGCCTCCCTGTTCGTGCCCGCCCTCGGCGTGGCCGGCCTGGCCAATCGTGTGGGCCAGGGCACGCTGGGCGATGTCCGTCGCGACTACGACGATCTTTACGTCGACAGGCCTTCGGCCAGCGAGGAACCCGCCGCGGATGCCCCCCTTTCCGAGGACCGGATCCAGGCCGTGGCCGAGCGTTACGGCCTGCTGCCCACCTCGCGGAACGTCGAGGCGTTCGTCCGTGAGATCCGCAGCTACGAGAAGGATTCCATCGGTCCCGACACCGGGACGCCCGAGCAGGTCCGCCAGCTGCAGACCGTCCTGCGCGCCTACGGTTACAAGGTTGACCCGTCCGGGACCTTCGATGACGCCACGGCTGAGGCCGTGATCGACTTCAAGCAGCGTCACGGCATCACCCAGTCTTACCGACTGGCCGACGGACAGCCGGCGGTGAACGAGTACGTCGACGACCAGACTGCCGCCCTTCTCGTCGAGGCAATGAAGGCCGGCGAGCGTGCCGGACAGCCTGTCAAGGTCAAGGCCGAGCCGGTCCTCGAGGAGCCCGCCGTGGACGCGCCGTCCGAGGAAGAGCCGGCCGTGCCCTCTCCCCAGGGCGGCAAGCCCGGCGCCGAAAAGCCCGCGGCTGAGGAGCCCGCGGCCGAGGAACCCGGTGCCGAGACGCCGGTCGAAGAGCCCAGGATCGTTGATCCTGCCGCCCCCGCCGAGCCTGAGGCTCCTGCGGTGCCCGTGGAACTGACGTATGCCGTGACCAAGGACGATCGCCAGGCCGGCCTGTCGGGCATTGCGAAGCGGTACCTCGGCAGCGAGGCACGGTGGCGCGAGATCTACGACCTCAACAAGGACGTGATCGGTGCCAACGCCAACCTGATCCACATCGGTCAGACCCTGAAGATGCCGGCCGATGCCAAGGGTCTCCCTGGCCAGCAGGCAGATCCGGCACCGGCCAAGCCTGCTGACAAGCCCCAGGCGGCAAAGCCTGGCGATAAGCCTCAGGCCGCAAAGCCTGCCGACAAGCCTCAGGCCGCGACGCCTGCGGCCCCGGCCGACAAGCGCCTGACGGACGCTCAGGTCGCCGAGTACGCCAAGCAGTACGGCCTGAAGGCCGAGCGTGCCAACATCGAGGCCTTCGTGGCCGAGGTGGCCTCCTACCCGGAGGCGGCCGTCGGTCCCGATACCGGTGATGCCGATACCATCCGCAGCCTGCAACTCGTGTTGGGCAAGCTGGGCTTCAAGGTCGCGGCGAATGGCCAGTTCGACGATGCCACGGCCGAGGCGGTCATTGCCTTCAAGCAGAAGCAGGGACTCAAGCAGGCGTACCGCCTGGCGAGCGGCGAATACGCCATCAACGAGTACGTTGACGAAGGCACGGCGGCCCGGATGGCCGAGTTGCTGGCAGGCAAGTAGGCTCCACAGGCCATGGTCGGCGGCGGGTCCTCGCAAGAGGGCCCGCTGACCCTTTGGGGGGCTGCGGGCGTGGTAGCATGACCCCTTGCGCTGGGGCGGGGAGGCCGTGATGGAGCAGGTCGAGACCGGTATGGCCAAGGCCTACGAACCGGGTGCCGTAGAGCCTTTCTGGCTCGACAAGTGGCAGGAGCTTGGTGCCTTTTCCAGTCCCGAGGTGCCCGAAGGGCCGACTTGGACCGCGCCTTGTCCTCCGCCCAATGTGACAGGCGCCTTGCACATGGGCCACGCCGTGAACGGCACGCTTCAGGACGTGCTGGCGCGGTCGATGCGGATGCGGGGGCACATCGTCCGCTGGCAGCCCGGGACCGACCATGCCGGCATCTCCACCCAGATGGTGGTCGAGCGGAAGCTGCACCGCGAGGAGGGCAAGACGCGCCACGACTTGGGACGCGAGGCCTTTCTCGGTCGCGTCTGGGAGTGGAAGGAGGCCTCGGGCAACCAGATCATCCACCAGTTCCGCAGGCTCGGGACCTCCCTCGACTTCGATCGCTGGCAGTTCACGATGGATCCGGGCTACAGCCGCGCTGTCCGCACGGCCTTCGTACGTCTCTTCGACAAGGGTCTGGTCTTCCGGGGCAAGAGGATGATCAACTGGTGCCCGCGTTGCCTGACCAGCCTGTCCGATCTCGAGGTCAAGCACGAGGAACGCGAGGGCCGGCTATATCGGGTCCTATACATGGCGGAAGACGGCAACGGTGCCATCGAGATCGCGACGGTCCGCCCGGAGACCATCCTCGCCGACACGGCCGTTGCCGTCCATCCCGACGATGCCCGGCATGCAGCCCTGCTGGGGCGCAGGGTGCGGGTACCCCTTGCGGGACGCAGCGTGCCCGTCATCGCCGACAGCTATGTCGACCCCGAGTTCGGAACCGGGGGGCTCAAGGTCACTCCGGCCCATGATCCCAATGACTGGGAGATTGGTCAGCGCCACGGGCTCGAGGTCCTCGACCTGCTGACGGCTGGCGGTCGTCTCGAGGCATGGACGGGCGAGCCCTGGGCCGGGAGCGACCGTTTCGAGGCGCGAGCCCGTTTCGTCGAGGCGCTCGAGCGAGAGGGACTGCTGGTCGCGAGCGAGCCCTACGTGCATCAGGTGGGGACCTGCGAACGCTGTGCCACGGTCATCGAGCCGCGCCTTTCCGAGCAGTGGTGGGTCAGGATGTCGGAGCTTGCGGCACCGGCCATCGCCGTGGCCGAATCCGGCGATCTGCGCTTCCATCCCGAGCGCTGGCGAGACGTCTACCTCGATTGGCTCCATCACGTCCGGGATTGGTGCATTTCGCGGCAACTCTGGTGGGGACACCGCATCCCGGTCTTCACCTGCACCGAGGGGCACGTGCGCGCCTCGGTCGAGGACCTCGAGGCTTGTCCCGAGTGCGGTGCCGGCGTGACGCAGGATCCGGACGTGCTCGACACATGGTTCTCGAGCGCGCTCTGGCCCTTTGCCACGCAGGGGTGGCCCGATCGGACGCCGGCTTATGACCGCTACTTCCCCGCGCAGCTCCTGTCGACGGCCCGGGACATCATGGCCCTCTGGGTGGCGCGGATGGTGTTCATGTCCCTGGAGTTGACAGGCAAGCTGCCCTTCAGGGACGTCGTCATCCACGCGACCATCATGACCCGCGATGGCAAGCGCATGAGCAAGTCCAAGGGAACGGGCGTCGACCCGCTCGACATGATGGAGCAGTACGGCACTGATGCTTGCCGATGGTGGATGGCCGGCGCCGGGACAGCCGCGCAGGATGTCAACTTCATGCCGGAGAAGATCGAGGCGGCGCGCAATTTCTGCAACAAGGTCTGGAATGCGGCGCGCTTTTCCATGATGTCCCTGCCGGAGGGCGAGGGTACCTGGCAGCGCCTTGCGGCTGAACCGCCCTCGACTGCCCTGGAGGACCGGTGGATCCTGTCCTGCCTGAGTCGGACGATCCAGCAGGTCGACCGCGCCCTGGAAAGCTACCAGCTTCACCTGGCTACCGAGGCCTTGCAGGGCTTCGCGTGGTCCGAGTTCTGCGACTGGTGGCTCGAGGCCGCCAAGCCTCGCCTGCGCGCCGGGGAACCTGCGGCCCAGGCCACCCTGCGCAAGGTGTTGGTCGAGTTGTTGGCCCTCCTGCATCCCTTTGTTCCTTTCCTGTCGGAAGAGGTCCACGCACAGATGGTGCGTGCCGGCCTGGCCGAACCCGTCGAGACGCTTCTGCGTCGGCATTGGCCCGAGGCCGGTCCCCGTGACCAGGAAGCCGAGGAGGTCTTCGGGCGCGCCATCGAGGTCGTCCGGGCCGTCCGGACCCTGCGGCAGGAACTTGACGTGCCGCCAGCCAGGAAGGCCGATCGCCTGATTCTCGAGGGACCCGAAGGAGACCTCACGGGCCTGCGCGCCTTGGCCGGCGTGTTGGCCCTCCTGGCGCGCGCCGAGGACCTCGAGTTCCGGGAGGAGCCCTGGTCCGGCAAGGGAAGCGCCTCGGTGGTCGTCCGTGGCCTGACGGTCCATATGCCGCTGGGCGGCTTGCTTGATCTCGACAAGGAGCGCGAGAGGCTGGCCCAGGCGCTCGAGGCCACCAAGGCCGAGGAGGTGCGCCTTGCTGGGCAGTTGGCCAACGAAGCCTTCGTGGCCAAGGCTCCGGCGGCCGTGGTCGACAAGCTGAGGCAGCGGGCAGCAGAGGTCGCCGAGCAGGAGCGGGCCATCGGCCGGCGCCTCCGGCTGCTCGAGGTCTGATCCCTTGGCAGCAGGCCTCCGCTTCGATTGGCGCCCCATCCTGGCGCTGGTGGCAGGCCTGTTGCTCCTGCCGGGGGCGCCGGCCGCTGCGGTCCGGGACGTCAGGACCGGGGCCGAGCGCATCCTGGACGGCTCGTGGCCCCAGCCCCACGGTCTCAAGGTAGGGCTCGTCACGCACGGTGCTGCCGTGACCCGAGCCGGTGAACGGGACGTCGAGGCGCTTGTCGCGCGCGGACCTTGGCAAGTGGTTCGCCTCTTCACGCCGGAGCACGGCCTGGACGCGGCCCTTCAGGGGCGCATCCAGGACGGTCAGGTCGAGATGAGTACGCCCGAGGGAACCCGTTCACTGCCGATCCGCAGCTTGTATGGTGCCCGCCTGAAGCCCGTGGCCGAGGACCTGGCGGGTCTGGACGCCCTCGTCTTCGATCTGCAGGATGTCGGTGCGCGCTTCTATACCTACGGGTCGACCTTGAAGAAGGTCATGGAAGCGGCCGCCGAGCACGGGCTGCGTACCATCGTGCTGGACAGGCCGAATCCGTTGGGAGGGGAGGTCCTCGAGGGCGGAGTGCTCGATCCGGCTTTCCTGTCCTTCACGGGACCGGCAGCCGTCGCTGTCCGCCATGGGCTGACCCTGGGCGAGTTGGCGCGATGGTTCCACGGGACGATAGGCGGCAACCTCGAGGTCGTCCCCGTTGCTGGCCTGCAACGCCGGGACATGTGGCAGGATCTGGACCGCACCTGGACCGCCCCAAGTCCGGCCATGACCTCTCTCGAATCGGCGTGGCTCTATCCCGGGGCGTGTTTCTTCGAGGCCACGAGCGTCGATGTGCGCGTCGGTGATCGCCCCTTCACGACCTGGGCTGCCCCTTGGCTGGATGCCCGGGGACTCGCAGCCCACCTGGCGGCGCTCGGCTTGCCGGGTGTCGTGGTCAGTGCACGCATCATGCCTGTGGGGACGAGCCGGACGCGGGACCTGTGGGAGCGCCCCGAAGGACCGCGCACGCTTGGCCGCACGGGCGGGACGGCACCCTTTCCTGCAGTGGTTCTCGAGGTCACGGATCCCAGGACCTTCCGTCCCGTGGCGCTTGCCGTTCATGCGCTGGTCTGGATCCGGCAGCATCACGCGGCCTCGATGGCACTCGAGCCCAAGGGATTCGATCGGATGGCCGGGACGGACCGCCTGCGGCTGGGGTTGCTCGAGGGACGCGACGCCAGATCCCTGCTGGCGGATTGGACCTCGGGCCTGAACGGGCATGAGCCGTCGTGGCGGAAGGTCCACATCTACCGCTGATGGCCTTCGATCTCCAGCCGATGGCCCGTCTCGACATGGGCTACCTGTCACTGCCGCCTTCGCCCGGCACGGCATCCCATGCCCCGGAAGTCCTGACGCCGGCCTTGCGAGGCGGTCTGGGCGTGAATCTGTTGCCTGGTGTCGATGCGCGCCTCGTGCTGGGTGTCATGCCGGCTGAGGCCGCCGGACGCCAGGGGGTGGGTCTCCGCGAAGCGGCCGTGACGTGGCAGCCTGTCGCTGGCTTGAAGCTGGCGGGTGGCCAGATGCGATTGCCTTGGCAGGAACTGGAGGACAGGACTTCATTCGGCCAGTGGTTTCAGGGTGGCTTGATGGGCACCGCCGGTTTCCTCGAGCCGGCCGGACTCGGGGGCGGCGCTTCACTGGATTGGGGTGATGAGGGCGTCGAGGCCGGAGTGGCGCTTGCCGCTGTGGCGTCGGAAGGTTGGCTGGGAGGAACGGGCACCCGCCCGGGACCGCTCGTACCCTCGTTCTGGGGACGGGGCCCTGCCGTCCAGGGACGTCTGCGGACACGCTTGCCGTGGCTGGGTGACTGGGCGCTTGGTGGCCGTTACAACCTTGCGGACGACCAGCAGGTCATGGCCATGGGCCACGGCCATGCCGGCCCGATGGCCTGGTTGACAGCGGCTGGAGCCTCATCTTCTGTCGCCGTCGGCATGGATCTCGCGGCTCAGGCCGAGGTCCGCTGGTGGTGGACAGGGGATGCCTCGCCCCAGGCTACGGGGTCGTGGCTGGTGGTATCCGGTCGCGGCCAGCGCAACACGGCTGTTTCCGAGGCCGCGTCTGCATCCTGGGAGGTGGGCGTTGGTGTGGGGTCGGCGCCTGATGACCACACCCATGCCGTCACCGGCTTGTCGTGGCGAAAGCGCCCCGGCGCCGCGGAACCGGAATGGTGGTGGCGGACGGCCGTGTCCTGGCGCCTGCGGGAAGACGACTGAGCGTCAGAAACCCGCGGTCAGCAGGCGGCGCAGGACCTGATAGATCACCTGATAGGCCGCCATCGCGATGAGCGGCGAGATGTCGATGGGGCCCATACCCGGGACCAGCTTGCGGAAGGGTGCCAACGCCGGTTCCACGAGCCGGCTGATCCCGTTCACGAGGGGATGGCTGCGGTCGACATTGGGAATCCAGCTCATCACCACCCAGACGAGGAGCAAAAGGCTCCAGACGTTGTAGGCGAGATCGAGCAGGTCGACGAGTATGGCCGTCATCGGGCAGCCTCCTGTCCCAAGGTCTTGGAGCGTTCGGTGGCGGCCTTGACGGCGAGGCAGAAGGTCGCGCGGACAGCGGCCTCCTCGAGTACCTGCAGGCCGGCCGCAGTCGTTCCGGCGGGCGTGACGACCTGGTCCTTGAGCTCTGCCGGGTGCATGCCGGACGCCTTGACCAGAAGGGCCGCCCCGGCCACCGTCTGGCAGACCAGTTCCCGGCTGATGCGCCGGGGCAAGCCCTGCTGCACGCCGGCGTCGATGAGTGCCTCGATGATGAGCGTGACATAGGCGGGGCCACTACCGGACAGGCCTGTCACGGCATCGAAGTAGACTTCGGGCAACTCGACCGTCTCCCCCACGCTGTCGAATATGGCGCGGGCTGCCTGCTGGATGGTCTCGCCCGCCGCGCTGTTCCACGCCACGGACGTGATGCCCTGGCCGATGGTCGCGCAGGTATTGGGCATGGCCCTGACCAACGGGGGGGCCGTTCCAGGGAAGAAGGCTGCCAGTTGATCCAGCCGCGCACCCGCCACGATGGACAGGCCCGGTACTCCCGCCGGCCAGTGGGGGGCCAGTTGTTGCATCACCACCGGCAACTGGGCCGGCTTGACCGCAAGCAGGACGGCATCCGCACGCAGGCAGTCGCGGTTGTCCTGGGTCGTGGCAACGCCGTAGGTCTGGGCGAGATGCGCCAGCCTGCTCGGCAGGGGGTCAGCGACCAGCAAGCGGGAGGGTTCGTGGACGCCGCGGGCGACAAGGCCCTTGACGAGGGCCTCGGCCATCGTGCCGCCGCCCACGAAGGCCAGATGCCACGGGCCGTTCACGCGTGCTTCCTCCACATGGGGTCCAGCATACACCAGGGCCGGCCGCTCCCTATTGGGAACCGGCCGGCCCTGGCGAGACGACGTCAGACGGCGTTGTGCACGTAGTGCGGCGGGACCTGCTGGCCCATGCCGGGCTGCGGGCCCTGGTTCCAGGTCTGCTGGCCGCGCGGGGCGGCCGCGAGGTTCACGTTCGAGGGGACGAAGGTGAAGATGTCCTTGCTGATGCGCTGGCTCTGGCCGTCGAGGGCGACGATGGCACCCGTCAGCAGGTCGACGAGACGCTGGTGCTGGTCTGCGGGCATCTGATGCAGGTTGATCAGCAGCGAGCGACGGTTCTTGATTTCGGCGATCAGGGCGGGGGCCTCCTCGAAGGAGAGGGGCTCCACCACGAGCATCTCGTGGTCTACCGTGCGGGCGACCGTCCGGAGGCGGGTGACCTTGGACGAATCGACGAAGTCGTCCGGACTTTCTCCTTCTCCCGGCCTGCCTCCCTCGCCACCGAAGCCGAGGATGTCGTTGAAGAAGTTCTTGATTTGTTCACCCATGATGCGCGTCAGCCTCCTGCTGTGATGTGGGGCGCTGCCCGAAGATGCCACTGCCGATGCGCAGGTGGGTTGCCCCCTCCTGGATCGCCAGTTCGAAATCGCCCGACATGCCCATCGAGAGGATGGACCCTTCGGGCGCGAGGTGGTCGCGCAGTTCGCGCAAGTCGCGGAAGGTCCTGCGGACCTCCGCTTCGGATGCGTCCTGGGACGCAAGGGTCATGAAGCCTTCGAGGGCCACACCCTCGGTTTCCCGGGCCAGCCGGATGGCGGCCTCGGCCTCTTCGGGGGCCAGGCCGGCCTTGCGCGGGTCGCGGGCCGTATTGATCTGGAGGAGCAGGCGTTGCGTCAGGCCCAACTGAGTCGCCCTGCGGCCGATCCGGGTCACCAGCTCAGGGTTGTCGATGCCGTGCAGCAAGGCAAACCGACCAACCACCCGGTTGACCTTGTTGCCCTGGAGCGGCCCAATCAGGTGCCACTCGGGAACGCTTTCCCCGAGGACCTCCTGCTTGAGGCAAGCTTCCTGCACCCTGTTCTCTCCGATGCTGCGGATGCCGCAGGCCAGGGCCTCGCGAATCCGATTGACGTCAACGCCCTTCGTCACGGCCACGATCGTGAGCGCTCCGGGATCACGACCTGCTTCCACGGCCGCACGGGCTATCCGGGCACGAATATGCCCGATGGCTGTGGCCACCGCAGTCGAAGTCATGAAGGAGGCTCGGCGGCCGTGGGTCGGGAACGCCGGACTGAGTGGAGGTTACCTGCCTTCATCTCTCCTGCTCGGTGGCTTGCGTCACTCCGGGCGGGTCAGCCGAGGAGATTTGTCAACGAAGTGCTAAGGGCCCTGATGATCCCGGTGCGACGATGCGTCCGTGGAGGGCACGCGCCGTGGAGCCAGGCTTCCTGTCGCGGTTGGTCCGGGCCGTCCTGCCTGGCGGTGCGATGGTCCTTGCGGCCACCGCCTGCACGGCGGGCGTGCCGTCCGGGGGCGGGCTGGACGGCGTCCGGGGCGGGGCCTTCGGGCCCCGTCCCGGGGATCGATGGACCTTGTCCGGGCAACGGGTGGTGGCTGATTTCGGCGAGGCCCGCCGTCGTGGCGCTGTCGGCTGGAATCTCGAGATGCTCGGCATGTCCGAGGCAGAGCGCACGGCGACCGCCGGTATCAAGTTGCCGGTCGTCGTGGGCGTTCTCGATACCGGGGTCGATGCGCGTCACCCTGCCCTGGCCGGGATGCTGGCGCCCGGACTCGACTTCGTCGGCGAGGAGGTCGTCCGCGACCGGCAACCACCCGTGGCCTATACGGGACTGGATGGCAACGGCCACGGCACGCACGTGGCCGGCATCCTTGCTGCCGTGGCCGGTTCCGCCAGTGTCCGGATCCTGCCGATCAAGGCCATGGATCTGTCAGGAGCCGGCGAGGACGATCGCATCGCCCGAGCGGTCGATGCCGCGCGGACATGGCAGGGGGCGTCCGGCGAGCGGGTGCGTATCCTCAACCTCTCCATCGGGGGGCGCACGCTCTCGGAGCGCCTGGGTGCAGCGCTCCGGGCGGCGCATGCCGCGGGTATCACCATCGTGGCCGCTTCCGGCAATCGTGGGCGAGGTCTCGACTTCCCGGCCTGCCTCCCCGAGGTGCTTGCCGTCGGTGCCACCACGGCGGATGAGGGCCTCGCGACCTATTCCAATCGGGGCCCGGGCCTTGCCTTCGTGGCGCCGGGCGGCGACGTGAACGTGCCCGTCTGGTCGGCCTGGCCGATGCACGTCGTGGCGTCGGACCTGGGCGTGTCGCAACCCCAGACCCGCGATGGCGGCATGATGGGCACGTCGATGGCAGCACCGCATGTGGCGGGTTTGGCCGCCCGTCTGCTCGCCCGACGGCCGGACATGGGACATGCCGAGCTCAGGCGCGAGTTGGGGCGTTATCTCGTTGATCTGGGGCCGCCAGGGCCCGATGCGTGGTTCGGCGCCGGATTGCCACTCTGGAGCCATGTCCCGGCTGACGGAAGGCGCTAGAATGGATCATGCCCTGGCCTGCCGATCAACGCTGACGGTCCGACGATGTCCGACCCCACGCGCACGGCCAGGCAGGCTTCCGGCCCTCCGAACGCCAACCAGCGTCGGGCCGAGATCGCTTCGACGCTGGCGCGCTACGGCTGGGACGTGCTTCTCCTTCGCCTGTCCCTGCTCGAGGTGCTGCCGGCAGGCTTGCGCCAGCAGATCCAGATGTCATCCTTTCTGGTGCGTCGCCAGCGGGAAGAGGACGAGGGCGAAGGCGAGCCCGAGCATGATCCCACGCTGCCCCTGCCCTCTGTCCTGCGGCAGATCCTGATTGAACTCGGGCCCACCTACGTGAAGCTGGGCCAGGTCCTCTCGACCCGCGCCGACCTGCTCCCCCAGCCCTACATCGACGAGTTGTCCAAGCTTCAGGAGCAGGTGCCGCCCGCCCCTTGGCGCGAGATCGAGCAGGTCATCATCGAGGAGTGGATGGTGCTTCATCCCGATGGCCCACGCCCTCGGACCGTCCATGACATCTTCCCGACGTTCGACACGACGCCCATCGCGTGCGGCTCGCTGGGCCAGGTCTATCGCGCCACCGTGACCGAGCAGGGGCGTCTATTGCCTGTCATCGTCAAGGTCCAGCGCCCCGGCATCGACGTGATGGTCGAGGCCGACATGGCCGTGCTGCAGGATTTTGCCCGGTTGATCGCTGCGCGGACGCGGTGGGGCCAGTGGAATGATGTCGAGGGTCTGGCCGCCGAGTTCGCCGCCGTGCTGATGGCCGAGCTGGACTTCACCAAGGAAGCGGCCAACACCGAGGAAATCGGCCGCAACCTGGCCGAGACCGGCGAGGATGTCCGGACGCCTCGAATCATCCACGCCTACACCTCCCGCCGCCTGCAGGCTCAGGAATTCCTGACGGGTGCCAAGGTCTCTGTGCTGTTTCCAAGGGCGGATGGTGCCCCGGCTGATGTGGCGATGCCCGTCGAGCAGCGCCGCCGGTTGGCGTCTCTGATCACGACTTGCTTCCTGCGGCAGATCTTTGTCGACGGTCTGTTCCACGCCGATCCTCATCCCGGCAACGTGATGTTCGCCGACCGGGGTGCGGCGCGCCTGCCGGGCCTGCTGCTGATTGACTTCGGTATGGTCGGCCGTACTGACCCGCGGTCGCGCGAGATCCTGGTGGACTTCTTCCTCGCGATGATCCAGTTCGATGCGGCACGCGCCACGGATCGCATCCTCGAGTACGGCCATCCCCAAGGTCGCGTCGATCGGCAGGCCCTCACCGTGTCGCTGGACCACCTGTTGCGTGAGTTCCTCGGCCGCCCGTCGGCCGAGGTGCAGATGGGCAAGCTGATGCAGCGAGTGCTCGAACTGATGGGTCGCTACCGGGTCCGCATGCCGACCAGCTTCCTGCTGATCAGCCGTGTGCTCGTGACGCTGGAGGGCATCTGCCGCCAGCTGGATCCCGACTACATGCTGGTAAAGGTCGCCGAGCCGTTCATCCGGGGCATCGTCCGCGGCCAGTTCACCGGCCTGCTCAAGGGGCCCGAATTCATGCGTTTCGCGCTTGATGTGCGCAACGTCCTCGTGCGCAGTCCCCGTCGTCTGGATGACTTGCTGGCCCAGCTCAATTCCGGCCAGATCCGCATCGAGACGGATGTCCGGGACATGCGTCGCTTCGAGCGAACGCTCACGGGTATCGGCAACCGCATGACCATGGCCTGGCTCGTTGCCGGCCTCCTGATTGCCGGAGCCGGCCTTGCCGGGCTCGAGCACGGTCCCCGCATCCTGGGCCTGCCTGCCTTGTCCTTCGTGACATTCGGGGCTGCAGGGGTACTGGGAACATGGCTACTCGTGCTGCTGTCGCGCAGCAGTGCCGCGAAGTGAAACCCATGCAAGCGCTCTTTCCCGACCTCTCGAGTCGTCCCCTTGCCGTCCCCGGCGACCCTATCCTGTCGGCGGCCTACCATCGGCCCCGAGGGGATGGTCCTTTCCCCGGCGTCGTCCTCGTGCATGGGCTGCTGTCGGCCAAGGAAGAGTATGCCGACCTTGGCCACGCCTTTGCCCAGCGAGGTGTTGCGGCTCTGTCCTTCGATTTCCGGGGCCACGGGGCATCGGCGGGTACTCGCAGCCTGGTGGTCGGTGACCAGCAGCTGGATGACCTTGAACGGGCCCTGGGCCTGCTCGAGACGCAGGGAGACGTCGATACGGGACGCCTGATGCTCGTCGGCCACAGCCTCGGGACGGTATCGGTCCTTCGCATGCTTGCTGCGCATCCGGGGCGCTTTGCCGGTGCCATCCTGCTGGCGCCACCCTCGGTGCCCGCGAAGACCCAGTCCCCGCCCATGCGTGCCATCTACCGCACGGCCTACCAGGCGGCCAAGGTCGTGCACGACTGGTCAGGCCAGCATGTGCACGTTCCCTATCCCTACAGCTATCGGGACTTGTTTACCGATTCCTCGGCAAGACGCCGCGCCGAGGCGCTGGGTTTCCTCCAACGGACGCTCAGCCTGATGGGGTATCCCTACCTGTTCGAGGAAATCGACAATCCCTCCGTGGCCCGCCAGGTCCGCGTGCCGACGCTGGTCGTGGCGGCCAGCGAGGACAAGGTCATTGCCAATGCCCACAGTCGTGGGGTCTATGATGCCTTGGCCAGCGAGGACAAGGAATGGGTTCGTGTCGTGGGGGCCGGCCACAGCATGATGGCGGACCGCGGACACGAGGAGTTGACGGCGCTGCTGGTGTCCTGGGCCGCCGAGCGGCTCGGACTCGCGGCTTCCGGCGAGCGCACGCCGGCCTGATGGCGGACCGTCGCTTGCACGTCCGCGTCGACGGAGAGGTCGGACGTGCGTGGGCCGCTCCTGCGGTGCGGGATCAAGCCCTGCGCCTGGGGGTCCGGGGCTGGGCGCGCCGGTTGTCGGACACGCGTTTCGAGTGTGTCGCGGAGGGGACACCTGAAGCCTTGGAGGCCTTGCTTGCCTGGTGTCGTGGTGGTCCGCCCCTCGCGACGGTGTTGTCGGTCGACGCCCGCTGGTTTGACGCGACGGGGGATTTCAGGAGGTTCGACGTCCGCCCATGAAGGCTTCACCATCCGGCATGGTCGTCCAGACCATCCTGTTCCAGAATGTCGTCACCGACCCGAGGACACAGGTTCAGGCCTTCGTCAATCCGGTCCAGGGCTACCTTGCCGAGTCCTTCCCCATGGCCTGCGGCCTGGTGGCGCTGACGGCGATATCCGGAGCCCCTCGCGGTCCCGTCGCGTTGATCCATCGCATTCTCGTGGATGGCCAGGAGGTTTCGGTGCATCAGCACCAACCGGCAGCCGTCACGGTCGCGGGCATGGGGCTCTCGTTCCGCCTCGAGTTGCAGGAACTGCAGATTGCCCAACCGTGCGTCCTCACGATCCAGGCCGAGGTGCCCGGGGGGCCTCGGGGCGCGGATGTCTCACTCGTGGTGGCGGCCCAGGAGGCCCTTCGTACGGGAAGGCCAGGCGGGGGATGGAAGGCGTGACGTCGGATGCCCCCGGCGGGGAGCCGATTGCCGCCGTCACCGTGAATGCCCGGACGTGCATCGGTTGTGGGCGTTGCGTCGGCACCGTCCCCGAGGTTTTTCGCATGCGCAAGGGCAAGAGCCAGGTGCGCGAGGGGCCGGATCTCGCGCAGGTCGAGGCTATCCTGCAGGCCGAGCGCCAGTGCCCCAGCAAATCGATCCGGACAAGCAAGACCCCCTGAAGCCGTCGGGCTCCAGGGGGTCTCGCCCCATCGCTCAGGTCCTCAGCCGCACTTGCTGTAGCCGCAGGAGCGGCAGGTGGAACAGCCTTCACCGAACTCGAGCGTGCCGCCGCAGTCCGGGCAGTCAGGGCTCTTGCCGTAGACCAGTGTGGCGTGCAGGCGTGCGTCCTGCTCACCCGCCGCGACCAGGGCGGGAGACGCCGTGACTTCGACGGTGTCGACAAGGCCGCCGGGCATGCCGGCCAGGATCGGCCCGAGGCCGCGGGGCGCTTCCCGCAGCACCTTCCCGAGGGCGTCGGGGATCGACAGGACCTGGTTGCGGCCGAAGCCGACCGGGTTCGCGCCACGGATGCCGATCAGGCTGTTGGCGATGTCCTCGACGGGCACGCCATGCTGGAGCGAGAGGCTCACCATCCGGCCCAGCGCCTCGGAAAGGCTGAACAGCGTGCCGCCGGAACGGCCCACGACGGTGAACACCTCGCGGATGCCCTGCTCATCGTAGTTGATGGTGGTGTACAGCTTGCCGTCGCCCGTCGCGGTGCACCGGGTGAAGCCATAGAGGTCCTCCGAGCGGCGGCGTGCGCTCGGCCGGACGGCGCCCGCCTGGGGCAGGGCCGGTTCGGCCTGGACGACGGCGTGCTCCGCCGGGGCCGCCTTGTCGTCCTTCTTGGGGACCGACAGGGGCTGGAAGGCGCGGCTGTTGTTGCGGTACACCGTGATGCCCTTGCAGCCGGTCCGGTAGGCCAACTCGTAGGCGACCTGCACGTCTTCAACCGAGGCATGCTCGCTGAAGTTGATCGTCTTGCTGGTGGCCGAGTCGTTGTAGTGCTGGAAGGCGGCCTGGATCAGCACGTGGTCCTCGGGCCGGATGTCGTGTGCCGTCACGTAGACCTCGCGGACCCACTCGGGCACGCTGAAGTCATCCAGGCCGACGAGGCTGCCGTGGTTGGCTTCGAGGGCCTCGAAGAAGGCTTCGGAAGCGAAGCCTTCACGCTCGGCCACGACCCGGAAGGGCTGGTCGACATCGATCATGTGGGTGTCGGCCTGGAAGCGGCGGAACGCCAGGGCGAACATCGGCTCCACGCCGCCCGAGGTGTCGGCGATGATCGACAGCGTGCCCGTCGGCGCCACCGTCGTGGTGCAGGCGTTGCGGATACCGTACTCCTGCATCAGCGGGATCAGGGAGGCGTAGTCGGCCTCGGGATGGCGCTCGGCCTGAGCGTGGCGCTGCTGCCAGAGCTGTGCGTAGCGGTTGTCCTTGCGGTAGGCGGGGAACGGACCGCGCTTGCGGGCAAGCTGGATGCTGGCGGCCTTCGACTCGTAATCGATGAAGCTCATGACCTGCTCGGCGATGCGACGGCCTTCCTCCGTGTGGTAGCCGACCTGCAGCTCGCAGAGCATCCGGGCGAAGCCCATGACGCCGAGGCCGATCTTGCGGGTCGACTTGGTCATCTGGCGGATGCTGTCGATGGGATACCGGTTGGCATCGATGACGTTGTCGAGCATGTGCGTCGCGATGTGGATCGTCTCGCGCAGCAGGTCCCAGTCGATGACGGTCGTGCCGTCGGCCGCCCGGGTCAGCATGCGCTCGAGGTTGATCGAGCCCAGGTTGCAGCTCTCGTAGGGCAGCAGGGGCTGCTCGCCGCAGGGGTTGGTCGACTCGATGTCACCCAGCCAGGGCGTGGGGTGCTCGGCATTGATCCGATCGATGAAGATCAGGCCCGGCTCGCCGGTGCTGTGGGCGCGCTGGACGATCGTGCGGAACACCGTGCGGGCGTCACGCTGACCGACGACGGCGCCGGTCCGGGGGTTGAGCAGATCATAGGAGGTGCCCTCCTCGACGGCCTTCATGAAGGCGTCCGTCGCAGCGACCGAGATGTTGAAGTTGGTCAGCTTCGCCAGGTCTTCCTTGTGGCTGATGAAGATCTCGATGTCCGGATGGTCGACACGAAGGATGCCCATGTTGGCGCCCCGGCGCATGCCGCCCTGCTTGATGCTCTCCGTGGCGGCGTTGAACACGTCCATGAAGCTGACGGGGCCGCTGCTGACGCCCTTGGTGGAGCCCACGATGTCGCCACTGGGCCGCAGCCGGCTGAACGAGAAGCCGGTCCCGCCGCCCGTCTGGTGGATCAGCGCGGCGTCGCGGATGGACTCGAAGATGCCGCCCAGGTCGTCGGGCACGGGCAGCACGAAGCAGGCCGACAGCTGGCCGGTCCGGGTCCCGGCGTTGGCCAGGGTCGGGCTGTTCGGCAGGAAGCCGAGGGTGGTCAGGATGCGCATGAACCGCTCGTTGGTCTTGCGGATCTCGAGGTCGTCGGCGCCGTATTCGCGATCGACCTCCGCGAGGGTGCCCGCGACACGGGCGAACATCTCGAGCGGGGTTTCCGCGATCTCTCCCTGCTCATCCTTGCGCAGGTAGCGCTTCTCGAGGACGGTCAGGGCATTCTTGCTGAGCATGGGACTCCTTGGGTGGCACGGCGGCCGGAAAATCGGGCGAGACGTCAGGTGGGCAAGGGAAATCGGGCGGCCCATATCTAGCGTGAATGGGACTCGTTAAGACACTAGCTGCCGCTAGATATGCTGTCCAGACCGCACAGTCACAAAAAGTGGTCAAGTGCATAAGTCGCATTTTCTGGTGAACAACTGATGATGACGCGGGGGAAATCTGGAGGATATCTGCCGTATTTCTTGGGGAAATCCGGGTGCCCACGCCTGGAGCCAGCCACTGGTGGAAAAGGCCTGCAAGACCTTGCGCCCGGGTACGATGCCCCTCGTGAGACATTGTCCCGGATGTGGCTCCCGGGTGCGCCAGGAGGTGCCCCCGGGCGACAATCGCCTGCGTGCGGTCTGTCCTGCCTGTGCGGTGGTGCACTACGAGAACCCCCGCATCGTTGTCGGTGCCGTCTGTCATGACGGGCCTCGCCTGGTGTTGTGCCGGCGGGCGATCCCCCCCCGGATCGGGTTCTGGACTTTCCCTGCCGGTTTCCTCGAACTGGGAGAGACGGCCGAGGAGGGTGCTGCCCGGGAGGCTTTCGAGGAGGCCGGCGTCCACGTCGACATCGACCGCCTGCTTGGTGTCTACAGCGTGCCCCAGCGGGGCCAGGTCCACCTGCTCTATGAGGCGCGGATGCGCGATGACCGCCACGCAGCCGGGGAGGAGAGCCTCGAGGTGGTGATGCGCGACTGGGAGGACATACCCTGGGAGGAGCTGGCCTTCCCCTCCATCCGCTGGGGGCTGGAGTTGGCCCTCGAGGCGCGCCAGCAGTCCCTCTGGGTGCCCAGGATGACGTCCTCGTCGGCCCTGATGACGGGCAAGGACGCCACCTAGCGTCCGCGGGGCGGTCCGGAGCGGTCCACGGACTCGATGGTCCGCACGAGGGCGCCGCTGATCGCCCGGATGGCGCTGATGGCCAGCCGTGCCGGCACCCGGCCGAGACCCATGAGGGCCAATACCATGCGGTCGAAGGCCCCGACG
Organism: Candidatus Sericytochromatia bacterium; assembly: GCA_035286125.1. Classification (GTDB taxonomy): domain Bacteria; phylum Cyanobacteriota; class Sericytochromatia; order S15B-MN24; family VGJW01; genus VGJW01. The sequence goes on along the minus strand of JAYKIS010000033.1, from coordinate 31,441 downwards.
GCCTGATCGACCCCCTGTCCCGCCATCTGGCCCCATTGCCACGCCCCGACGCGAGCCGCCCGGGCCCGCCGCGCCATACCGCTGTTGCGGAGCGAGGCCTCGACCCGGGTCATCGCCTTGCCCAATTCCTCGGTAAACGTCCCCGTGGCGGGTCGCGCCGCCGCTTCACGGGCGCGCGGGATCGCGGCCTCGAAGGTCCGCGCGATCTGGTCGAGCACCGACGGGGACGGTTGCCGGATGCTTGTCTGCAGGTAGAGGAGATGCGGTCGACTGGTGGCTTGCTGTCCGTAGCTCGCGACGATGCCCGCTGTCGCCCCCTCCCCGCTGGGGAAGTAGTAGAGCGCGATGCGTTCGAGCCTGGGCGGTTCGCCGAACATCTGCGCGGCCTGCTCGAGCAGGTGGGGCGGTACGAGCGCCCGGAAGACCAACTCATGGTCGCGTCCGACCGGTCTCAGGATGGCGCCGGTAGGCGCCTGGGCCTCCTGGTCCGCCAGTTGGCGAAAGGGTGTGGCCTGACCGACGGGCGTCATGATGAGGTCCGGAGCGAAGCCGGCACGCCACGTGATGCCCTGGACGGTGAATGTCAGGCTGCGGGCCCACTTGGCCGTCTTGCGGAGCATCAGGGCGTCCGTTCGGTCACCCGCCTCCGGGGGCGTGCGCGGGCCGGGCATGAGGTCCGAGGTGCCTGCCGTGGTCCTGGCGTAGGCGGCTTGCACGACGCTGTCCCCGGGGCCGATCCTGGCGTCGCCGACCTCATCTGGCTTGATGGGACGGGTCAGTTGCTGGGGTTGGACGCGCTGCGGCAAACCTTGGGCCGGCGGGCCCTGCGGCTGCCTGTCCTTGTCGCCTCGCCCCCTGCGCATGGCATGGTTCTACCCGGACGGATGCCCGGGGTCTCCGGGCTAGCCCGAGGAGAGGTGGCGCTTCACAGAGACCAGGCTGCCAAGCGCACCGACGCCGACGCCGACGAGCAGGAGGTTCGCCAGCAGGCGCACCGTGCCGAGCGAGTCCGCCTCGATGGGCACGAAGGGGAACAGTTCCTGCAGGCGCTGGATCACGAAGGTGCGCCATGAGACAAGTAGCGGGCTGCTGATGAGCGTGCCCAGGGCCCCGAAAAGCATGCCCTCGAGCAGGAACGGCCAGTGGATGAATCCGTTCGACGCTCCGACCAACTGCATGATCTCGATCTCGCGGCGCCGGGTCTGAACCGTCAGGCGGATGGTATTGACCGTGACAGCCAGCGTGGCCACCAGCAGGCAGCCGACGATGATGGCTCCTGCGGCCTGGATGAACGCGGCAATCTGCTGCAGTTTCGCGAGCAGATCCCTGCCGTAGTTGATGTCCTCGACACCGTCCAACTGGCGGATGCGATCGGCCACGGGCGTGACCTGGTCCGGTCCGTCGACCTTGACGCGGATGGTGTCCGGCAGCGGGTTGTCGTCGAGCAGGTTCTCGAAGGACAGCTCGCTGCGCATGTCCCGTTGCAACTGGGTCCACGCTTCGTCGCGCGTGATGACGACCGTGGTGGTCACGCCCGGGAACTGCCGGATCGCCGCCGAGAGCCGCGCCGCGTCCGAGCCCTCGCGCACGAAGGTCATGATCTCGACCTTGCCGCCGATGGCCCGGGACAGACCGTAGATGTCGTCCGACAGCTGCCAGATGCCGCCCAGGATCAGCAGCGAGACGGACATCGTCAGGATGACGACACCGCTCATCCAGCCTTGGCGGCTGATCGAGGCGACGGCTTCCTCGAGGACGAACCCGACCTGCCGCCAGAACCGCCTAACCGACTCCAACGGGGTACCCTCCTCGGGCGATGTCCTGGACGATTCGGCCCCCGTCGAGGGCCACCACGCGCCGGCGCATCGAGTCGACGATGTGCTTGTTGTGCGTCGCGACGAGGACCGTCGTCCAGTGCTTGTTGATCCGTGTCAGGAGCATCATGATGTCCCATGAGGTGTCAGGGTCCAGGTTGCCGGTCGGCTCGTCGCAGAGAAGCAAGGGTGGCGTGTTGACGATGGCCCGGGCGAGGCACACGCGCTGCTGCTGGCCTCCCGACAATTGCCCGGGCATCAGGTCGCTGTATTCGCGCAGGTTGACGAGGTCGAGCGCGCTGCGGGTGCGCTTGTCGACTTCGCTGCGGCTGGTGCCGAGGACCTTCAGGGCGAAGGCCACGTTCTCGTAGACCGTGCGCTGGGGCAGCAGCTTGTAATCCTGGAACACCACGCCGATGCGGCGGCGGAGGGCCGGCAACTGGCCGCGGGACAGGCGTCCGATGTCGGTGCCCGAGACCAGGACCGACCCGGAGGTCGCCGTCTCGGCTCGGTACATCAGCTTGAGCAGGGTACTCTTGCCCGCGCCGGAAAGGCCCACGAGGAAGACGAACTCCCCCTTCTCGACGTCCAGGTTGGCACCGGTGACCGCCCGGACACCACTGGGATAGATCTTGCTGACCTGCTTGAGCCGGATCATGCCGGGTCGTGCCTCCGTCCGTCCCGGGGGGCGTCGCTTCCAGTGTAGCGCTCCCGACTTTCCGAGACGATGGCCGCTCGAACGAAGCGGGGCAGGAGGGACGCCATGCGATTCCAGCGCCAGGGCTCCTGAACGAGCCTGTAGAGCCATTCGAGGTGCAGGCGGATCATCCAGCCGGGCGCACGCTGCAGGCGACCCGAGATCACGTCGAAGCTCCCGCCTACGCCCATGGCGACCTGAATGCCCAGTGCGGCGACGTGGCGGCTGATCCAGACTTCCTGACGCGGCACCCCGAGGGCCACGAGCAGGGCTCCGGCCCCAGATTCACGGATGGCCGCGAGCACCTCGGGTTCCGATTCAGGGGCAAAGTAGCCATCCCGGATGCCGGCGATGGCGAGTCCCGGATACCGGGTCTGCAGGACCTCGGCAGCGGCGGCGGCGACGCCCGGAGCGGCACCGAGCAGGTACATGCTGCGCCCGGTGGCGACGCAGGAACGTGCGATGGCCTCGACAAAGGCCACGCCGGCCATCTTGCGTACCGGGCGCCCCCGGCGAGCCGCGGCCCACACGACACCGGACCCGTCCGGCAGTACCAGGCCCGCCGCACGGATGATCGCGGCGAGATCCGCGTTGTCGGCAGCCTGGATGGCCATCTCGGCATTCATGGTGACGATGTGCAGGCACCCGCCTTGCCCGGCCAGATGGTCCCGGACCTGCGCTTCCGCCCAGTCCCCGTCGCCGGTGTCGAGAGGCAGGCCCGTGACGGCGATGCGGGTTCCTCCGGTCACGGATGTACCTCGGCCGCCAGGCCGGCTACCCCGCGTGCGAGGCTGAAGTTGCGCAGGGCGGCGTCGACCTCGGCCGGACGTCGTGCGCGCAGGTCCTCTGCGAGGTCCCCGCGTTGCGCCCAGAGAGCCTCGATGCGCTTACCGAAAGCCTCGAAGTCGTCGAGATCGCCCAGCTCCTGGGCCATGGGGGCTTCCCATCGGGCGCAATGCTGGCGAACCTTCTCGTCGTAGGCGAGGCCAAAGAACGGCACGCCCGTGGCCGCGGCCATGATCAGCGCATGCAGGCGCATGCCGACGACCATGTCGCAGTGACCCACGATGCCCATCAGCTCGGCCGGGGTACAGGGGTGCTCCAGCACGGTCACGCCGGGACGATGGCCCTCGGGGCGGGTTTCTGCGCACAGGGCGAACTCACGGGAAATCCAGAGGTCCTCGGGGTGCTGGAAGGGCAGCACCAGCAAACGTGCGCCGGTCCGGGCAGCCAATTGGCCGAGGGTTGCGGACAGGCTCTTGAAGCGGCGCTCGTACCACTGGGGCCATTGGCGCAAGGCCACCGCCACGATGGGGGGGCCATCGGGTTCGATGCCCGCATCGGCCAGGATGGCCCGCGTCCGATCGGCCGAGGCCGGCCGCAGGGCCAGAACCGGATCGGCCGTGAGGTGGATCCGGTCGGCCGGCAGGCCGAGAGCTTTCATCAGGGCAACGGATCCGGCATCACGGACGACAAGTGCCGCACAACTTCCGAGGGCCCAGCCGGCGAGGGCCCGTGAGGCGAGGTGATTGAGCGGGCCGAGGCCGATACCGAGTGTCATCGCCGGGGTACCGGCGAGGCGTGCCAGGCGCAGCAGGCCTCCGTAATAGGGGACGGAACCCACGCCCGTGACGTCCTGCATCAGGCCACCGCCACCGGAGATGAAGAGTGCCGCGCCTCGAATGGCCAGCCAGATGTGGCGCAAATCCGTACGCGGAACGGCGGCGACACCGTGGTCGCGGGCGGTGGCCGCGGGATCCGCAGACAGGACCGTCAGGTCTGCCCAAGTGCCCAATTCCTGCACGAGTGTGGCGAGGATCGCCTCGTCGCCGGCATTCCCGAATCCGTAATAGCCCGAAACGACGACGCGCGGGCGGACGCCGGCCGTCACTAGGGGGCTTCGGGGTCCCGTGCCCCGTCCACGAGTTGGGCCTGAAGGGCCCGGCCCAGTTGCTCGAGCGAGCAGATGCCCGAACCGACCAGGATCTCCCCGAGCAATTGGCCCGTGACGGCCTGACGGACCAGTGCGTCCTCAAGTTGATCTCGGGTCACGATCCCTTGCGTGACCAGGATGGTTCCCAGCCTGGACTCCTGGGTCTGGAAGCTCAGGTTCTCGTCGACCTGCTCCGGAGTCAGCGATCCCTGTTGCACAAGGATGTCCGCCAGATGGGATTCGGGGTGGTTGCCCAGCGTGACCATCGCTCGGTCAAGGTCCTCGCTGGTGATCAGGCGACGCTTGATCAGGAAGGCACCCAACCGCTTCTCCTGGCGCTGCTGGGCGAGCGCCCACGACACCTCGTCGGCCGTGGCTACCCCCAGCCGGACCAGGGTCTCGCCGAGGAGCCCCGCCTCGACGGCCTGCACTTCGAGGGCGCGCTCCAGGTCCGCTTCCGCGAGGGTCCCGCGCCGAACCAGGATCTGGCCAAGCCGTGCGTCCTGCAATTGGGTCCGCAGGATCTCGCGCAACTGGGACGGGGTCACGGCACCCTGCGCCACAAGGATCTCGCCGAGCGGCCTCGCATCGTCCGCCTGCTGGACGCGCAGCGCGTCCTCCAGGTCCTCGACCGAGATCAGGCCCTGCTGGATCAACATCTGGCCCAGCCGGCCTTCCTGGGGCAATTTGGCAGTCGTCATGACCCCCGAATCGTACCACATGGTACGATGCCAGCCCCGAGGAGAGACCGTCCATGGCGCGTCGTGCGCGTCCAGCCCTGGCTGGCCTGCTGGCGGGCGCGCTGACGGCCCTTCCGGCGACGCCCGACCTCGCGGTGCCTCAGGATGAGCGTCCGGCGCTCTATCGCCGGTTCGCCATCGAGTTCGTGCCAGACGGGGAGAGTTATCGTCTGCTCAGGGATGGTGTTCAGGTCCCGGACCGGGTTCTGGCGGACTTGCCCGGTGAGCAGGATCTGGCGGCCATGCTCCGGACACGCGAGACATGGGCCACTTTCTGGCGTCTTGGCGGGGGCCTCGTCCTGCTGCCTCTCGGAGCCGTGGTGGGCGTCGACAACTTCTTCGGGAAACGCGAGGAAGAAACGCGGCTCGGGGCCATCACGCTACCGCCCTCGCGGGTTGCCCCCTACGAGCCCGGACACGCCGTGACGGGCCTGCTGCTGGGGGCGGGCGTTCTCATGGCGGGGTGGGGCCTGGGCTTGCTCGTGACTCAGGCAGGGATCTGGGCAGGCTGGACGACGCCGCGCTCGCTTGACCCCGAGAGGGCGGCCGAGGCCGCGGAACGCCAACGCCTTGCATTGCTGGACCGCCTGAACCTGACGGCACCGCCGCCGACGCCCAGCCCTACGCCTGTGCCGGATCCTTCGGCAAGGCCGCCCCTGCCCGACTCCGTGCTTCCTGGCGATTTTCCCGAAGGAACCGAGGGCTCGGCGGTCTGGGCCATCCGGCAGGCCCTCGCTTCTGTCGGCACGGGCCAGTGGGAACCGTTCCTCGCGTGGACGGACGACATGGACGACCTCGAGAGCGGCACGTTGGCTAGGGGCTCATGGCAGGTCATGGTTCGCAAGCGGTCCCTGCAGCCCGACCCGGCTGTTCCTTACGGTCTCGCGCCCGAGGTCGCGGCCGGGCTGGACTCACCCACGGACGACGTGCGCGAAGTGTCGGTGCCCCGCCACGGGGGCTCCGTGTCGTGGCGCTCGGGAGCCTTGCCCTACCGGGTCTATCGCGGGGGGGGCGAGGCCTTCCGCCGGGTTCGCGTGGACTCGCCGGAAGCCTTGCCCCGGATCCTGGCTGCCCTGCGCGACATGGGGCGGGCTGCATGGTGGCGCCCGGGGACGCGCGTGGTCTTGCAGCCGTTCCGTGGAAGAACGGCCGGGCCGATGTGGCTGCTGCTGCCGCCGTCAGGCGAGCCGGCGCTTGCACTCGATGCCGAGAGGGCCCGGCTGATCAGCTTGCCCGGGATGTCTCGGCCAGGCACCGGGCCAACTGCTCCAGGCCAGGCGCCAGGCGATCCGGTGGGGCCAGCAGACTGACGCGCAACCATCCTTCCGCTTCGAAGGCGGATCCGGGGATGGTGACGATGCGTGCGCGCTCGAGCACGGTCAGTGCTGCTGCTTCCGAATCCGCGAGGTCACCTTCGGCAGGCTGGACCAGGCTGAAGAAACCGCCGTCCGGCACGACATGGCGCAGGCCCGAACGGACGAGCGCAGCCTCGGCCATCTTCCAGCGGTCCCGCGCCGACCCCGCGGAACGTTGCCAGGCCTCGTGGCGACAGACGGCCTCGAGCAATCGCTGCCCGGGAATCCCGGTCGACGTGACCAGCAACTGGTGGAGGCGGCCCGCGCCGGTCAGGATATCCGGCGGGCCCAGCAACCAGCCGATTCGCCAACCGGTCGCTGCGTGCGACTTGGACAGGCTGCCGGCGACCAGCACGCGCGCGCCGTGGTCGATGGCCGTGGGCAGGGACGCGCGTGCGGCGGGCAAGTCGCGGTAGACCTCGTCCGAAAGGAGCCAAGGCCTGGCCTCGTGGCGCTCCAGGCCGCGACACAATGTCTCGAGTCCCGGCGCATCGAGTGCACGTCCCGTGGGGTTACCGGGTTGCCCGAGCACGACGAGCCGGGTCTTCGGGCCCACCGCTTGCAGGATGCGTTCGGGGTCGGGTGCGAACCCGGTCGCGGCGGGCATCGCCACCGTCCGGCACGGGATGCCGAGCCATTCGGCCAAACGTTGGTACAGCGGATAGGCGGGGGTGACCACCAGCAGTTCGTCACCCGGGGCCAGAAGGGTGCCCATGGCCGTGGCAACGGCCTCCTGAGCGCCGACGGTCAGGAGGGCTGCAGCCGCACCCCGGTCCTGCCAGTGCCCACCGCGAGCCCACGCGAGGGCTTCGCGAACCTCGGCGAGGCCGGCGTTCGGGCCATACGCAGTGCCATGCCGCCTGACGGCATCAAGCGCCGCATCCACCAGATCCTCAGGTACGGGCCAAGGCGGCTCCCCGAGGCCCAGGTCCAGATCGCCGGGTTGCTTGAGCTGGTTCATGCGTCGGATGGGCGACGGCGCCATCGCGGCCAGCACGGGGTTCAAGGTGTGCCTGCCAGGTCGTCGAGCAACAGCCAGGAACGCACGAGGGCCTCGATGGCAACGGACTCGCGGGCCTGATGGGCCTCGGCCGGGTCGCCCGGACCGAAGTTGATGGCCGGGATCCCCGCCGCCGTCAACTGGGCGACATCCGTCCATGCCTGCTTGGGGCGGACCTCGAGTTCATGCCGGCGCAGCCATGGACCCAGGTGGGGCGCGTCCGTGCAGACCTCGCCTGCCGGTGCCCGGTCCGTGATTTCAAGGGACCAGGGGTGGGTCAGGCCGCAATCCGCCAGCCACTGGTTCAGCCAGGCCTCGGCGTCCTCGCAGGTTTCGTCGGGTGCGAACCGCAAGTTCAGGTTGAGGGTGAATCGATCCGGCACGACATTGCGGCCGTTGTGCGTGGCGGCCGTCGTGGCCGACATGACCCGGCGATAGGCAAGGCCTCCGACCTGCCGCTCTTCCGGTGCGAGGCCGTCCAACGACTGCAGCAGGGGCCAGGCGGCCTGCAGCGCGTTGATGCCCTGCCACGGACGGGCGCTGTGGGCCCGGCGTCCCTGCAGCGTCAGGGTCGCATGCAGGTTGCCGAGGCAGCCGGCCTCGATGGCATTGGCCGTGGGCTCCATGACGAGGGCGGCCCGTGCAGCCGGCAGCAGGCCCATGGCCCGAAGCATCGCGAGGCCGTTGTCGGCGTAGGGGCCTTCCTCGCGGTCGTACAGCAACGCTGCGAGGGAAAGGCGGGACGGCCGGCAGAGGCGATCGAAGATGACGGCGAGCGCCCCTTTCATGTCGCTCGCCCCGCAGCCGAAGACCCGCTCGCCAATGATGCCCTCGGGTTGGTCCGCGGCACACGGCACGGTATCCAGGTGCCCGACCAGCAAGACGTCGGCGACGTCGTCCGCGCCATGCGGGTGCAGGATCAGGCAATCGCGATGCCGGACCACCCGGAGACCGGCATCGCGGGCCTCGCTCGCGATCGCATCGGCCAACGCGGCCTCCTGGCCCGTTGGCGACGGCACGCGGCACCAGGCATCCGTCCGGCGGGCCAGGCGCTCGGCAAGATCAGGCGCCTGCTGCCTCATACGGGAACGTCGAAGCCACGCAGTGCGTCGTTGAGTGATGTCTTGAGGTCGGTGCCGGCATGGCGTTGGCCCACAATCAGGGCGCAAGGCACGTGGTAGGTACCCGCGGGGTAGGTCTTGGGTCGCATCCCCGGGATGACGACGGAGCGCGCGGGCACCCGGCCCTTGTAGGTGACGGGCTCGGGGCCGGTCACGTCGATGATGGGTGTGGACGCCGTCAGCACCACGCCGGCGCCCAGGACTGCCTCCTGCTCGACCAGCACGCCCTCGACGACGATGCAGCGTGAGCCGACAAAGACGCCATCCTCGATGATGACCGGCCGTGCCGTTGGCGGCTCGAGGACACCACCGATGCCGACGCCGCCGGAGAGGTGCACGTGCGCGCCGATTTGCGCGCAGGACCCCACCGTGGCCCAGGTGTCCACCATGGTGCCGGTCCCGACCCGGGCGCCGATGTTGACGTAGCCCGGCATCAGGATGACGCCGGGTTCCAGATGGCTGCCGTGCCGCGCGACCCCCGGCGGGACGACACGCACGCCTTCGAGGCGGGTCTTGGGTCGGATCTTGTCGAGGAAGCGCAGCTCCCCGGCCTCAATCGGTTCGTTGGGTTGCATGCCGAACCACAGAAGGATGGCCTGCCTGGTCCAGGCGTGGACCTCCCACGTGCCGTCAACCTTGTTCGCCACGCGGATCGAGCCGTCGTCCAGGCCCTCGATCGCAGCCGTCACGGCTTGCCGGACGCCTGGGTCGGCGAGGGCGGCGGCACGGTCCGGCGCGGCCCAAGCCTTCGCGATGATGGCTTCGAGGGAGTCCTGAGCCTGCTGTACGGTCGTCTCGTTCATGTGGCGAGTGTAGCATCATGGGGCATGCCGCTTCATCTGGTCCGCCTCGCAGGGATGCTCCTGCTGCTCCTTTGCGTCGGCTCGGGGGCGGCGTGGGCCCACGAGGGTCCCCACGGCGGGGAAGAGCCCCCGGCGCTCGCAGCCATCCGGCCCGGCGAGCGCGTGACGGCCTCGGATGATCGAACGGATGCGACGGTCGTGCTGCCCGAGGGACGGCGCGGTCTCCTCGAGGTGTGGCTCGCGGATGCCGAGGACAGCACGCCGCTCGCCAATGCCCGCGTCGCCGTGCTTCGGACCCTGCCGGATGGTCGCGTCGGGCGGACGCGCCTTGCGCCGGACCCCATGACGCCAGGCCGTCACACGGCTCCGGTTTCCTGGCCGGCAGGGGAGCTGGCGCTCACGCTTGCGTGGGCCGGCGAAGAGCGTCGCGAGGCGCGGCTGCGGATGCCGTCCGTACCCCCGCTGCCCAAGGGAACGGACGACCACCGCTTCAGCCCCCTCGTCCTTGCCGTGCCGGCTGGACTTCTGCTTGGCGCCATCGGCTTCTGGCGTCTCCGGCGCCGGGCGACGGCCGTGGCGCTTCTGGTCCTGGTTGCTGCGCGTGGCGTGCCCGCCGATGCTCATGGAAGTGAACCCCACGATCACGGGGCACCTGCCCCCGCAGCATCGCCCCGTGGTCATGTTCACGGGCACGATCACGGTCATGACCACGGGCACGACCACGCCCATCATCACGGACCATCCGAGATTGACGTGCCGCTCGAGGTCCAGTTCGCCATGGATCTGCGGACGCTGCGGATCCGGCGCGGGAATCTCGTCCGTGCACATCGCGTGGTCGGCCAACTGGTGCCCGACGCCACGCGTCTGGCCGTGCTCAGGGCCCCGCGGCCGGGGCTGATCGCGTCCGCGAACTGGCCGGCCCCCGGGACTGTCCTGTCCGGCACGGTCCCCGTCGGCTTCATTCGCGAATGGGCTGGTGTCGGCGAGCGCGTGCAGATTCAGGTGGAGACCAATGCCATGGCGAGGGACATGGCGGATGCCGAGGCGGCCCAGCTTCGCGCTGAAGCCCGACGAACCCTGGCCCGAAGGGTCCTGGCCCGGTTTGCGGGGACGGACGGCGTCGTGCTGGGCACGGCACGGGACGCTGCCGAGAGGGATCTCGCCGAGGCCGATGCCGACCTGACTGCCGCACGTCGACGCCTCGCGACCCTGCGGGCCATCGTCCGCCCCGGTCCTGCCGGTGCCGGACCGGTGCCTATCGTGGCCGAGGCTGGTCTCGTCATCACCCGGGTCCTCGCGCGTCCCGGCGAGGCCGTGACGCAAGGCCAGCCGCTGCTCGAATGTGTCGATCCGCGGCGTCTCTGGTTCCAGGCGCAGGTCCCCGAGGCCTTGCTGGCGGACTTTGCGGCAGGTGCCGAGGCCGCCGTTCGCCTCGACGTGGCGCCCGACAACGCCGTTCCGGTGCGCCTCGTGGGCGTTCCTCCGGCTCTGGACCCGGTTTCCCGGCACGCGTTGGTACCGTTTCGCTGGACCGGGCCCTCTGCCCCGCTCGGGGCGGCCGGCAGCCTCGACCTGCGCCGGGTCGTGCGGTCCGACCGTCTGGTCGTGCCGGCAGCGGCGCTGCGGCAGGATCCTGAACGGGGTCCCTGCGTGGTGGTCAAGACGGGGGCCGAGCGGTTCCGCCTTGTCGCGGTTCGTGAAGGCCTGAGGTCGGACGGGCAAGTAGAGATCCTCGCGGGCCTCGAGCCCGGCCAGCGTGTGGTCGTGCAGGGCCTCCAGGCCCTCTGGACACAGCTCCGCAAGGTCTCGTCCTGAAGATGCTCGACGCGATCATCCGGCTATCCGTCCTGCGGCGCCCCTGGGTGCTCGTCGCGTCCCTGCTGCTGACGCTTGCCGGAATCCTCGTGGTGCCACGCCTGCCCGTGGACGTCCTGCCGGAGCTCCAGCGTCCCGTGGTGACGGTGTTGGTCGAGGCACCCGGCTTCTCCCCAGAGGAGGTCGATACGTCGGTCGTGGTGCCGTTGGAGCGGCATCTCGGCGGGCTGCCCGGCTTGGAGACCATTCGCTCGAGGGCCCAGGCCGGCCTTGCCATGACCACCCTCGGCTTTGCGTGGGGCACGGAGCCCTTCCGCAACCGACAGTGGGTGGCCGACCGCCTCGCCGAGGCCTCGCGACGCTTCCCGGCCGGCGTGGACGCCCGGATCGGCCCCTTCGTCTCCTTGCTGGGTGAGGTGCAGCTCCTGTCGCTGACCTCGGAGGAAGGCGACCCGATGCTCTTGCGGGACGCGGCCGATCGCTGGGTCCAGCCCCGCCTGCTGGCCGTCCCGGGAGTCGCTCAGGTCACGGTCATCGGTGGCCTGCTGCGCCAGGTCACGGTGCATCCGGACCCGGCCCGGATGGTGCGGCAGGGCATCGGCCTGGACCGCCTGATCGAGGCTGTCCAGCGGGCGGATGGCGTCGCGCCGGGCGGGAACATGCCGGGGCCCGACCAGGAGATCCTGGTTCAACAGCGGGGACGCATCCAGGGTCTGGGAGACCTCGCCGGGACTCCCGTGCTCTGGCGGCCTGAAGGTGTCCTGCGCCTGGACCAGGTCGCGCGTGTCGCCTTCGGTCATGCCGTACCGCGTGGCACCGGCTCTGTCTCGGGTCGGCCCGCTGTCATCCTGGCCGTAAGCAAGCAACCCGGTGCCAACACGATCGACTTGCTGCAACGACTGGATGAGGCTGTCCACGAGGTCATGCCTTCCCTGCCTCCGGGGTTTGTCCTCGATACGGATGTCTTCCGCCAGGACCGGTTCATCCGGGCTGCGGTCCACCACGTCGTCACCGCGCTGCGCGACGGATCCTTGCTTGTCGTCGTCGTCCTCGGGATCTTCCTGGCCAACTTCCGGACCACGCTCATCTCGCTGTCGGCGCTGCCCTTGAGCTTCCTGACCTCATTGCTCGCCTTGCGCCTGCTCGACCTGCCCATCAACACGATGACACTCGGGGGCCTTGCCATCGCCGTCGGCGAATTGGTCGACGACGCCATCGTCGATGTCGAGAATATCTGGCGACGCCTGCGTGAGGCGCCCGAGGGTGCCTCCCCCCTTCACGTGGTGGTCGAGGCTTCCCGCGAGGTCCGTGGTGCGATCGTGCAGGCCACGATGGTGGTGGTGCTCGTCATGGTCCCTCTGTTCGCCTTGGGCGGCGTGGAGGGACGCCTCTTCATACCGCTTGGCCTCGCCTACATCCTGTCGATCCTGGCATCGCTGGTCGTATCGCTGACGCTGACGCCCGCGATGTCGGCGTGGTTGCTGCCGCGTCAGGCGCGCGAGCGTCCCCACGACGCCTGGTTGCTGCGGCGTCTGCACGCGATCAACGACAGGATTCAGGCCCGCATCCTCGAACATCCGCGCAAGGTAGTGTCCCTGACCTTGCTGTCCGGTCTCGTCGCCGTGGCTACCGTGCCTGCGCTGGGTCGGGAATTCCTGCCTCCCTTTCGGGAGGGATCCTGGACCGTCGCCCTGGTCGCGCAGCCCGGCATGTCCCTCGAGGCGTCGGACCGTCTGGGCCGGGCAGCCGAGCGCGTCCTCGCTGCCCATCCGGCCGTGCTGCGTGTCAGCCGGCGAACGGGCAGGGCCGAGGGGGACAGCCACGCCGAGGGTCTCCATTTCAGCGAACTCGACGTGCAGATTCGTCCCGACCACCTGCAGGATCCCGACCTCGCCAACCAGTTGCGTGGTCGCCTGGCCGGCATGCCCGGTGTCGGCTTCTCGCTGGGCCAGCCCATCGGCCACCGTCTCGATCATTTGCTGTCGGGGGTTCGGGCCCCGGTCGCGATCAAGGTCAGCGGTCCCGACGGCCGCCAGTTGCCGAGTCTTGCCCGCCAGGCTGCCCGCATCGCATCGGGCGTGCCGGGCCTGGTCGACGTGCGCATCGAGGCAGGCAATGAAGTGGCCATCGAGGATGTGGTGGTGGACCGGGTTCGTGCAGGGGCCTGGGGCATGGGGGCGAGGGATGTCAGCCAGCAGGCTGCCGTGGCCCTTGCGGGGCGAAAGGTCGCCGAATGGCGGGATGGCCTTCTGATCCGGGACGTCGTCGTAAGGGCGGATCCGGCCGGAATGGGCGTCCCGGGGGCCTTGGCCGCCTGGCCGATCCAGGGGCCCGACGGTGTCCTGCGACCGCTCTCCACCGTGGCGTCGCTGTCCCGGCGGGTCGGACCAGAGGCCATTCATCGCGAGGCCCGGCAGCAGGTTGTCATTGTCACGGCAGCCTTTGCCGACCGGGATCAGGAGCGGGCATCGCGGCTGCTTGAGGAGCGCCTCCAACGGGACCTGGTCCTGCCCGAGGGGCACGTCGTGGCTGTCGAGGGTCAGTGGAGGACCCAGCGGGAGGCGTCGGCACGCGTGGGTCTCCTGGCCCTTGTCTCTCTGGGCCTTGTCTTCGGGGTGCTGTGGATGCATTTCAGGTCAGCGACGCTGGCGGGGTTGGTCCTGGCCGCCTTGCCCCTGGCCCTTGTAGGTGCCGTGGCTGCCATCTGGGCATCCGGCGGCATCCTGTCCGTGGCCAGCTTGATTGGCGCCGTCACGCTGACGGGCATTGCCGCCCGCAACAGCATCCTTCTGCTCGAGCAATTTGCCGCAGCGGGCGACGGGCCGGATGGTCCTCGCCCCGTCACGCTCGAGATGCTGCGCGAGGGCAGCCGGGTCCGGCTCGGGCCTGTCCTGATGACGGCCACGACGGCCGGGCTCGGCCTGCTGCCGCTGGCTTTCGGGGGGCACGTCCCCGGTCAGGAAATCCTGCAACCGGTGGCCACCGTCATCCTGGGCGGCCTCGTCAGTTCGACGGTGCTGAACGTGCTCGTGTTCCCGGCGATGGTCGCCTGGCTTGGGCGAAATGCACTGCTGCGCTCTGCCACGAGACGTCGCCAGGCGCGGCTCGAGGCGGCAGGTCTGGAAGCCTGAGATCTAGCGGGATCGGGGCACGGGTGGCCAGGTCCCCGTGGCGATCCATCGGGCTGGACCGACCTGGATGACCGGCTGATCGGGTCCCGGCCACCTGCAGTGCAGGATTCCGCCGGGCTGGCGCACGAGCCACGTGCCGTATCGCTCCCGGGCGAGGGAGGCTGCGACGGCCGCAGCGGCGGCTCCGGTGCCGCAGGCACGGGTAGGACCGACCCCGCGCTCCCAGACCTCGAGATCGAGGCTGTCCGGTCCGGAGAGCCTCGCCCAGCCCAGATTGACGCCTTCGGGCAGGGCAGGGTGGTGCTGGGCGTCGTGTCCGGTGCGGAAGAACTGCTCACGGCTCCAGTCGGGGTCGAGCACGACGAGGTGGGGGTTGCCCATGGAGACCACGGTTCCCCAGGGCGTCCCGTCGTCGAGCTGCATCTGCGTTGCTCCAGAGGCCAGGACCCGCGAGGCGTGGGCGACGGAGGGGTTGGCAGGCAACTGATCCGGCTGAAGCCCGGGTACCTCGAGCCAGGCCTCGATCCAGTCCGCGTCCCGGACCTTGACTCGCCGCGGGCCGCTGTCCGTCTGCATCGCGAAGACCGCATCGCGCGGTGCGAGGCCACGGTCCGTGAGGTACAGGGCGGCACAGCGCAGGCCATTGCCACACATGGCTGCCCGGCTGCCATCGGCATTCAGCACCGTCATGCGCGGTGTCCCGTCGCCTTCCACGACAAGCCAGAGAAGGCCATCGCCGCCGAGGCCGAGGTGCCTGTCGCAGAGTTCCCGAACCTCCGCCGCCGCCGGTAATGCGGCCCCGGGCGTGTCTGCGTGCACGACGATGAAGTCGTTGCCGAGCCCCTCCATGCGGGCCCACGCGTGTGGGGGCGGGAAAGCCGCAGGGGTCATGCGCGCCACGCCTCGCACATCGTGATGACCCGCTGCACCAGCGTGTTTCGGGGTTCGCCGGCCTCGGCCGAGAGCGGCACCGCTTCCGGCTCATGGCGAAACCACGACGCCTGGCGACGTGCGAACTGGCAGGTCCGTACCACGATGGACGCACGGGCTTCCGCCGCATCCCGGCCATGCACGAGCACGTCGCGCCATTCCCGGTAGCCGAGCGTGTCGAGCAGCGGCAGGTCGGTGCCGTGACGCTCAATCAGGGCTTGCACTTCGGCGCCCCAGCCTGACTCGTTCATGGCTGTCGTTCGTCGCTCGATGGCCTCGCGCAACTTCGTGCGATCGGGGACCAGCGTCAGGTGCAGGACGCGCCAGCCGTGGGAGGGGGTGGGGGTCGCGCCCCGAGGCTTGCCGGTGGCCAGAGCGATCTCGAGCGCCCGGGCCAACCGGAACCGGTCGTTGGGATGGAGGGCGCGCGCGGAAACCGGGTCGACCTCAGCAAGCCTCGCATGCAGGTCGGGCATGGCCATCAGTCGGTCGCGCATTTCGGGATCCGGTGGGACAGGCGCGATCGGCGTGCCTCCGAGAAGCGCCCGGATCCAGAAGCCCGTGCCGCCGGTGACAACCGGAAGCCGTCCCGCGTTCCACGCTTCCTCGAGGCAGGCCTTGGCGTCGGCGACCCAATGGGCAGCCGTGTAGCGATCGTCGGGATCAGCCACGTCGATGAGACGATGGGGGACGCGGTCGCGCTCTTCCCGGGACGGCTTGGCCGTGCCGATGTCGAAGCCCCGGTAGACCTGTCGGGAGTCGGCCGAAAGAATGGTGACGGGCCATGCCTCTGCCAGGGCCAACGCCAGGGCCGACTTGCCCGAGGCTGTTGGCCCGGACAGTACGAGGACCTCCTGGGCAGTCTTGGGACTCACCGGGGATCGAGACCCCAAGGCACGTTCCGGTTGTCTGAAAGCAGGGGCGCGAAACGCCACTGGAGCTCCGCGCGGCCGGGGTTGCCGGCCACCTGAAATCGCAGGCGTCGCGGCAGCGTACCCAGCACGGAGCGACCATCGGCACGTCGCCAGGGGAACCAGACCGTGAAGGTGCCCCCCCAAGCCTCGTCATCGTCCTTGCGCACGACGCGGCTCCAGCGCAGGGGCGCCTGGGGCGACCCGTCATCGGCGATGAGGGCCATCTGCCACTGCGCGGGATCGGTGATGGCTTCGGCGTGGAAGTCGCGGTCGAAGCGCCAGCGCACGATCAAGGGCAGCATCCGTCCGCCGCCGAACCAGCGCTGCCAGGCTTGCAAGGCCATGGTATCCGGGGTGCCCGCGGAACGTCTTTCAGCCACTTCGGCCGCGAGCATCGCCCGGGCGACGGCGGGATCGAGCAGGGTCGCCGCGACCGAGCCCTCGAGGCCCAGAGGCTGCTCGCGTGTCCACTGGGTGCGCAACGCAGTGGTGTCCGGGGTGTCCAGAGTCAGGCTGCGTGGTGCCGCGACTTCGCGGTCCTGCCTGAGGTAGCTGCCCGCGCCCTCGAGGCAGCCCTGAAGCAGGCCCGCTGCAGCAAGGCCGGATCCGATCGCGCGTATCCCGTGTTTCAAGGCGTTCCTGTGCGTGCTCGTCCCCGTCCTGTCGGATGCTACGACCGGACGGCCTTCTCAGGATAGCATCGCCTCCGGCCACGCCTCCTGGCGAAGGAGCGTCGCCCGGAGCAAGTCACCCTCGTCGGGTACGTCCCGGCCCTGCATGTTGGCGAGGGTCAGCGCCAGTCTGCGCCGTGCGAACGCCTGGCGCCACGACTGGCCGGCCACGGCGTGGGCTCCGGCCAAGGGCGGAGGGAGGCGCCCGGGTGGCACGCATGTATCCAGCTCTTCCGGACTCATTCGGCCGTTCCATGGACAGCCGCCTGTCCGGGCGGCACGGTGCAGTTGTCGTGACCGGGCCTCGGCAACCATGGCCCGCAGGGCAGCAGGGTTCAACACCGGTGTGTTGTCGTTATCAGGGACTCCCGGGATGCCGAGGGTCACGCGGATATCCAGGCGATCCTGCAGCGCCGGTGCGAGCTTGCGCGCCACCTGCTCGCGGGGTTGTGCGAGGCAGCGGCAGGATCCATCGCCCTGTCCCCAGAGACCGCAGGGGCAGGGCACGCCTGCCAGCAGCAGGGTGAATGCCGCCGGAAGCGTATCGGGCCCTTCCGTCCTGTGGCAGGAGATGAAGCCGGTGTCCATGGGGGCGCGCAGCGCCTCGATCGTGGTGCGTGGTCGAAGACCCGCATCGTCCAGGAAGAGGACGCCAAGATGGGCGAGGCTGGCTTCGCCCGGGCGCGCACGGCTGCCGCCACCGAGCAGCGCGGCGACGCTCATGTGTTGCTGCGGGGCACGGAAGGGACGCATCGAGGGGATCCCGTCCTCGGGCATTCCTGTTCCGGCCCACTGGCGGATGCGGGCCACAGTCAGCCGCTCCTCCGGTTCGAGCGGGGGCAACAGCCAGCGTGTGGCCGCTGCCAAGGTCGACTTGCCGCTGCCTCGGGGGCCGCTGATCAAGGTGTGGTGTCCCCCGGCGGCCATCGCGAGCAGCGCCGGTGCGACCCGGGCGTAGCCCGCGAGGACGGCCCAATCTGCCGGTTCGGGCGTGGCCACGTCTGTCGGGCCAGGGGTCCCGACCTGGCAGCGTCCCGGCTCACGCAGGGCGAGAAGGGCTTCATCGAGGTCCCTGCACGGCATGAAGCGCAGGCCCTCGACTTCGCGGGCGACCTGGGCCTGCGCGGCAGGCAGGATCAACCGCCGACCCTCCCGGAGGGCCATCTGCATGATGCCGAGGATTCCCTCGGCCGCACGCAGGCTGCCGTCCAGCCCCAATTCCCCGACCACGAGGGGATCGGGGGTCTCCTGGGGCAACGGTTCCTCTAGTCCCAGCAGAGTCAGCGCGATGGCAAGGTCCAGGCCGGTACCTCGCTTGCGCGTGCCGGCTGGCGCAAGATTGACCACCAATCGGCCTCTGGGGATGCGCTTGCCGCTTGCCGCGAGCGCTGCCCGGACACGTTCCCGACTTTCCTGCACACTGGCATCGCCGAGGCCGACGATGATGATGCCCGGTAGTCCCCGCGTGCGTACGGCCTCGGCCGTGATGGCCGAGATCCGGAAGCCGTCGGGAGATGCGGTGCGGATGGCGGTGTGCATGCCACCGTCATCCCACGCATCCGGACGTTCCGCCATCGAACCGTCATGCCCGGTCGTCGGGCACGACGGCGAGGTCAGGGCTGGTCCTCGCCTCGCAGGCGACGCTGTTCCTCGAGCACCATCTGCAGCGTGGGCATGTCGCAGTAGCCCAGGTGAATCAGCGCCCAGCCGAGCAGCCGCCCGGTATCCTGTTGCAAGGCCACGGCGCGCTCGACCTGCTCCGCCGTGACGAGGCGGCGCAGGACCAGGTAGTCGCCGAGCCGCAACTGGCTCAAGTAGGTACGGACGTGCTTGGTGTAGGCATCCAGGGTGAGGATGCCCAGGCCCAGGACGATCTCGCCCAAGCGCAGGAAGGGCGCGGATTGCGCCACGATCTCGACCTCGGCCTTGTGGTCCGCGGTCAGGACCCCGGCAGTTTCGAGGTAGGTCGGGAAGTTGGCCAGGAGGGCCTCGACCGGCGCATTGCGTGCCATGGGAGCCAGCATACCAAAGTCAGGGAGGGGATGCGGCCATCGGGTCGAGACCCGAGTGGGCTTGCTGGTACCCCAGCATGCAGAAGCCCGCTAGGCCGTCGAGAAAGGCCTCACGATCCGCTCCGGCCGGAGGCAGCGGCATCCGGAAACGTGTGGCCGGGCCCCCGGGCACCAGGCCCAGTCCCGGCAGCCACTCCTGCACCGAGACCTCGGCGACCCCGCCCTCGCTAGGGCCCGCCGGCCAGCGCGCGATCACGAGGATGGCCTTGCCCGTCACGAAGTTGGCCTGGGCGGCGTAGCGAATCCGCGCCTCGGGCGAGCCCGTGCGCGGATCGACGCCCAACTCGGCTTCATAGCCCTTCTGGGCGGGCAGCAGTCGCGCAAGGAAGTTCTCGACCGGTCCGGAACCCGTGGCCCAGTCCTCGGGCCAGAAGGCGACGCTGCCGGTCGGCGTCGTCGGCGTGAGCTTGCCCCGGCTGGCGGCGATGGCCGCGTCCACGTCGGCGGTGATGGCGGCAGCCGCGGATGCCGTCAGGCCGAGTTGCGCGAGGCGTGCGGCAACGGGGTCGTCCGGCGTGGCCGCCGGGTTGGGTGTCGCGACGATCCGGGGCTTTGTGCGAGCAGCGGGGGTCGGCACCGGTCGTGGGCGGGGGGCGACCGTCGGTCGCGGCCGAGGGGCGGGTCTGGCCTGCTGGAGGGCGAGCCGGGCCGGCGCCTCGGGGCGTGCAACCGGTGCCGGCAGAACCGCGGGCTGGATCCATCGCATTGCGGCCGGGGGGCGGGCCTTGCGTGCGAGCTTCGGCGGGGCCACGGGCCTCACGTTCTGGACGACGATCCAGAGTGCCAGGCCCAGGAGATGGCAGACCAGGGAAGCCGAAAGCCAGCGAACCTTGACCACGGCTTCAGGAACGGCCCTTGCTCGGCAGGGGCAGGCTGTCCGTTACGCGCTTGAGCTCATCCGGGGGCAAGTCGCCATAGACGAAGACGATCTGTTCCCCCTTCTCGGCCCCGTAGTAGTTGTAGGGAGCCTGAAAGGCCAGTTCCTGGAACTTGTCGACGAGGCGCACGGCCTGGGCGCCAGCCACGAGCGTGACCCACAGGTTGGGCTTGCCGCGATACTGGACATACAGCCAGTTGAGGCCATCCGTGTAGCTCTGCAGGATGAGTCTGGAGCGGTAGAAGGTCGGGCACTGGATGCCCACCAGGCGAAAGCCCGCCGGCAGATCCCGCGGGACGGCCACGGGCTCGCCGATGGCCTTCTCGGCCTCGGCTGCCGAGCGGAACGTCCGGAAGCTGTTGTCCCGGGAGGCTGCGGCCAGTTCGACGCGGTTGACGTCGCGCGGGACCGGGACGCCGATGACCGGGGTGCGGCGAGGGGCCCAGGCGTCGTACCAACTGAGGAAGAACGGCGCGAGGCCGCTGCCCCAGCTCCGCTCCTCGCGCATGATGTGGCCGGACCCACGCGCGACCCAGAAGCGGTGGGCCGGTCGGCTCCAGGTGTCGTTCCCCGACTGCCCGGCAGGCGTGGCCTCGAGGATGTCACATGGTTCGCCGGCGACATCGCCGGGCATGGCCCGCCGCTCCCGCTCGGCTTCGTCGAGGACGCGGAGGTCGTAGTTCCGGACCAGGGCTGCGCCATCCTGGGTCACCTGTCCGAGGACGGTCGCCCCGACCTCGCTTGCTCCCGCCGGATTGTCATTGCGGAAGAAGAGGTTCTCCACCGGGAAGTGGACGTGCGCCCGGTTGTCGTCGAGCCAGACCCGGACATCCGACAACTTCGGGGGGTCCTGGATCGTGACCCGGTAGTTCCGCTCATCTTTCCAGGCGACCTGCATCCGGGCCTCCATAGCTGCGGTCTGCCTGACGAGGCGGTACTGGCGCTGGCCCTCGAAGGCCGGTCGGTCCTGGCGCGTGACGGCGGACAGGATGCGGTCGGCCTCGGGTGTACTTGCGGCCTGCGCCGGACCAGCCGCGAGGAGGGGCGTGGCCAGCAGCAGGCACAGCCACCGGGCGCGGGGTTCGAGGGACATCGGTGCAGCCTCCTGGATGCTTGCATCGTCATGACGACGGCGCGCCCTTCCGGGTTCGCCATGGTAGGTGCCGGCCTCCGGCTTGGGAAGGGCCGTGTCCTCAGGGTGCGGGTGGCTGGACCTGCGCCACGATGGCGTCGGCAAGCTCTCGGTAGTGGACCTGCACGGCTTCCAGGTGGCCGTCGCGCGGCGAGGGGAAGAGCTTCAGGACAAGCTGCCTCGGGCTGCCCATGTCGGCACTCCAGGGCAGGATGCGCTCCTGGCCGTCGAGGGCGTAGACGAGCAGGCCGCACCACTCGTGGCCGTGACGCCGCTCCACGACGACCTGGCCGATCTCGATGCCCACGACGCCCTCATACCCGCGGCGGTCAAGGTGCCTGCAAGCCGGTGAGGGAGCGTGGATCACGCAGCGGGATCCGGAATGTGCCGTTGGTCTGCAGCACGTAGTCGAAGCGGACGTTGTCGAGCGACAGTTTCCGAAGGAATACCTTGGCCAGGAGACGCCGTGGCGGCTTGCGTGTCGCCTTGGCGGGCACCGACATGGTCGATGCGGTGGCCGTCGCCGTGGCGGCTGGCGGGGGTGGGGGCGGCGCTTCGGGGCGCTTGAGTTCGATCCGCAAGGCAAACGCCTGGCCAGCCTCGAGGTTCCAGAGTGCTGGAACTTCGGCGTCGGCAACCGGCAGCCAGGCCATTCTGGAAAAGTCCGTTCGCGTGGCCCACTCGGCAGGCTTCATGGGTGCGAATCGCACCACGTGCCAGTCACCGGGCAGGGCCAGCGCGGCGTGGCCGGGATGGATGGGATCGTCCGCCGGGTTGAGCTTGAAGCGCAGGTGGCCCAGCGTGGCCTTGTCGCCCTCGAGCACGGCGCCGGACCACAGGTTGATCCCCGGGGACTGCCAGTAGCCTGCCCCGAGGTCTTCGAGGCGCAGGCTGACATCCTCGCCCCACACGATGTCATCGGGGTAGGGAGGATGAACGATGGGCGGTGGGGTGGGCGTGGACGTGAAGGGCACGAGGAACCGGACATCCTTCGTGATGGGTGCACCTGACGATGCGTTGCGCAACATCCTCGGGAACTGAGCCCGGTTGCGGGCATCGGCCAGCCCGATGGCAGGCACGACGGCGCCAACGGACAGGGCAATGGCCAGTAACCGGTTCATGGGCGGCATGGTAGGCGAGCACGGGGCACCGGGCAACTCCGCGTGACGCTTTCCCTTGTCCTCGGGGGCCATGACGTGGAACGATCCGCGCATGGCAGTCCCTTCGCGACCCGGGGGTCCTGACGGCCCGGGAAGCCCCGGGCCGTGGCTTCTCGCGTCCTTGCTCGGGAGCGTGCTGGTCCTCGTGTGGCCGTGGCTCACCGAGGGTCAGCGCTTCATGGGTCCCCTCGCCGGGCTGGTCTGGCTTGTCCTGGCCGCAGGGTGGTCGATTGGCGCGGCGATCACGCTCAGGGCCTCGCCGGGTTGGCGTCACACGTTGCTTGGCCTTGCGGCGACAGGTGGTGCCGTGGTCATGGCGGGGCTGCTCGCGCTCGCGCGTGATGGCATGGGGATGGACGGGGGAAGCCCGCGCCACGATGCTCCGTGCCGGGAGACCCCCTTGGCTGCCGGTGCCCGTGAATGGACCGCCGAGGGCGATGAAGGACGTGGCTTCAGGGGAGTGTTGCGGGCATCCCGCAGCCGACTCGGGTTGGTCGTCCTGCCCTCGTGGCCGTCCGGCCCGCGCGGCCTTGCCGTGGACACCCTTGCGCGGTGGTGGGCACCCCGTGCGCAGGTGCTCGTGCTTGCACCCGCCGGGTCGCCCGGGGTTCCCGGCATCCAGGGACCGGATGGCCTCGATGCCCGGGGAGTTGGCGCGGCTGCCGCGTGGCTCAGGCGGCATGGTGCGACCCACGTCGTGGGCCTGGCCGAGGGCGATGCGGCCCTCGCCATGGCGAGAGCCGCCTTGTTGCCCGGGGCGCTGGATGCCGTCGTCCTGGCCGGACCCGCGGGGCAGTGGGGCGAAGCGCGGCCCGGCGATGCGTGGTGGCGTGCCCATGCCACGTTGCCGGGCCGCCTGGCGTGGGCGGTCGTGACCGGTTGGCGCCTGGCCGCTCCGGGGCCCGGGGATGGGGAGACCCTTGCGTCCCTCGTTCCTCGCATCGCCCCCTTGCCCCTGCTGTTGCTGGGCGGTTCGGGCGACCGCGATCCGGCCTTGCTCGAAGCCCATGCCCTCGCCGGGGAGCCCCGCAGCCTGCGTTGGCTGCCGGGCAAGGGCAGGCCCGTGCCCTGGGATGGCTATGAGGCCTACCACCAGACGGTCATGGATTGGTTGGCGCTGACCTTTCCGGCCGCCACGGCGTCACGGCCGGTGGGTGCCTTCCCTTCGGATGCGGGCAGCCCGGTCGTGAAGCAGGACGCGGTTCCTGCACGCGTGCCCCCGGGTGTACGGCCTCCCGTGCTGCCGAAGGCTGCCGAGGGGCGGGAAGGCACTCCCGGGGCCTTGCCACGGGCTGCGATGGATCTCTCGCGACTCTTCGAGGATCCCCAGCCAATCCTGCCGCCGATGGCGACGCATCCACCCGGCACGCGGCCGCTCGAGGGTGCGCTGCCGCCCGCCTCTGCCGTGCAGGCGGCTCCTTTGCCCATTCGCCCTCACACGGCCCGGGCACGGCAGGCCATTCCGGCCCCGCCCCGGGTACCATTCCGCTGGCCGACACTGGAGCCCGTAGCCCTGCCGCGTCCACCGGCATCCGTGCCCCCGAAGCCCGAGGCCACCGCCATCATCGAATGGGATGAACGGCGTCAGGAGGGAACGGCGACGGGTTCCTTTTCCAGGTAGGCTGCGCCCTTTTCGGGAAAGGGCACGATCATCCGGTCGAGGTCGGCTGGCAGGACGCACTCGGGAAACACTTCCCGCGCCTCGGCGTGGATATCACGTGGATGGTGCCGGTAGCTGAGGTGAGTCAACGCCAGACGCCGCACCCCGGCTTCCTTGGCAACGATCGCGGCCTCGCGGGCCGTGGAGTGGTAAGTTTCCTCGGCACGCTGCTGCTCGGCCGAGGTGAAGGTGCTGTCGTGAACGAGCAGGTCGGCGCCGGCTGCAGCTGCGACGACGGCCGGGCACGGCCGGGTGTCGCCCGTAAGGACGATACGTCTTCCGGGGCGCGGCAAACCAAGGACGTCTGTCGGCTGGACGATACGGCCCTCAGCTGTCGTGACGGCCTCTCCACGTTGCAGCCGGCCGCAATCGGGTCCGTCCGTGACACCCATGCGGCGTGCTGCGGCCACGTCGAAGCGCCCGGGACGCTCATCCTCGACCAGCATCCAGCCTAGCGAGGGAATACGATGGTCGGTGGCCACGGCGACCAGGCGGGCGCCGGCCAACGGGAGGACGTCACCGGCCCTTTGCTCGTGCCAGTGCACGGGAAAGTCCGTCCTGCCGATGATGCGCCGCAGCAGTTCGACGAGGTCCAGCAGGCCCCGTGGCCCGTGGATGTCGACCGGGTCCGTCCGTCCCCAGAGGTCCCACGTCTTGAGCATGCCCGGCAGTCCAAGGTAGTGGTCCGCATGGAGATGGGTCAGCAGGATGGTCTGGATCTGCGTCAGGCCTACTGCTGCTCGGCTCAGTTGGCGTTGCGTGCCTTCGCCGCAATCGACGAGGATGCGGTCGGAGCCGCGCTGCAGCAGGGTTGCCGAGAGATTGCGCTGAGGGGTGGGCACGGCACCTGCCGTGCCCAGGAACGTCAGGGCGATGTCCACGCCGGACGTCAGGCTTCCACGGGCGCCGGGGCCTCGTACATCCGGCCGATCGCCGCGGCGTGGCGTTCGAGGATGACG
Organism: Candidatus Sericytochromatia bacterium; assembly: GCA_035286125.1. Taxonomy (GTDB): domain Bacteria; phylum Cyanobacteriota; class Sericytochromatia; order S15B-MN24; family VGJW01; genus VGJW01. The sequence continues at coordinate 6,657 of JAYKIS010000033.1, read as the reverse complement.
CGTCGCTTCAGCGAAAGCTTGGGCGTGAGTTCCCCGGTCTCGATGGAGAATTCCTGCGCGAGGAGGACGAACTGCTTGATCTGCTCGAAGCGTGCGAAGCCCTGCGTCTGCCGTGCGACCTCGGTCTGGATGAAGGCCTGCACCTCGGGGTGTCCGGCAAGGCTCGCGGGTTCGGTCGGCAGACCCTTCTTGGCCGCCCAGGGCACGAGATTGGCGTAGTCGGGCACGAGAATCGCCGCGATGAAGTTGCGGTTGTCTCCAAGGACGCATGCCTGCGCGATGAAAGGGCTGAGCAGCAAGGCATTCTCGATGGGCGCCGGAGCCACGTTCTTGCCGTTGCTCATCACCAGAATTTCCTTCTTGCGATCGGTAATGCGCAGGAAGCCGTCGGGGTCGAACGAACCGATGTCGCCGGTATGGAACCAGCCCTCGTCGTTGATGGCCTTGGCCGTCTCCTCGGGCTTGTTGAAATACCCCTTCATGATGTTCGGGCCGCGGGCCAGGATCTCACCATCCTCGGCAATCCGAACCTCGACACCGTCGATGGGCTTGCCCACCGTACCGAGGCGCCGGGCGACCGGCGTGTTGCATGTAATGACGGGACTGGTTTCCGTGAGGCCATAGCCTTCGAGGAGCACGATGCCCACCAGTTCGAAGAACTCGGCGACTTCCTTGGAGAGAGGGGCGCCACCGCTGATGCAGTAACGCAGGCGACCGCCCAGGACGGCGCGGATCTTCGAGAACACCAGCTTGTCGGCGAGGCCGAGCTGCAACGTGGTCCACGGAGAGAGGCCCCCAAGCCGCTCGCGATCCGTTCGCGCTGTCTTGGCGACGTCGAAGGCCCAATGGAAGATCTTCCGGCGCAACGGGGGCGCTTTCTCGGCCTTGTCGAGCGCCCCGGCCCGAATCTTCTCGAGCACACGCGGCACGCTGACGAGGAAGGTAGGGCAGACCTCGGCGAGGTTGTCGCGGACCTTTTCGATGCTCTCGGCAAAGTTGATGCGGGCGCCGGCGGAGATGAAGGCGTAATACACCACGCGCTCGAAGACGTGGGACAGGGGCAGGAACGAGAGGTTCGCATCCGTCGCACGGATGTCGACGAGCGGAATGATCGTCTCGTGGTTGCTGACGATGTTCCGGTGGGTCAGCATTGCCCCCTTGGGTTCTCCCGTGGTGCCGGACGTATAGATGATCGAGGCCGTGTCCTCGGGTTGGATGTGACCCAGTCGCGCCTCGCGGTCCTCCCGGGTGCGTGCCTCGGCGGCTGCGCCGCGGGCCAGGAATGCGGCCCATGTTTCGGTCAGGATCGGGGCGTTTTCGGGAACCTCGCCGCTCATCAGGATGACGTGGGCCAGTTGGGGCGTCTCCGCGACCACTTCGGCAACCTTGGCATACTGGACGGTGTCCGACACGAACAGGGCCCGGGCCCCTGAATCCTGCAAGAGGTAGCGGATCTGGGGAGGCGTGAGCGTGGGGTAGATGGGCACGTTGGCCGCGCCGGTGGCGAGGATCGCCTGGTCAGCCAACAGCCATTCGGGCCGATTGGCCGAGAGCAGGCAGACCCGGTCCTGAATCTGGATGCCGATGTCCACGAGCGCCGCGGCCAGGGCATCGACCTGCTGCAGGAACGAGCGATAGGAGATGGTCTGCCACTGGTCGCCAGCCTTGTGGGCCATGGCGACCGCATCCGGCTGGCGCTGCACCGTCCTGCGGAAGATGACGGGCAAGGTCAGCCCGTGGGCATCGGCGCCGGAGCCCGAACGCGTGCCGGGGAGTCCGTTGGTAGGCAGGTCCGTCACAGTTTGGCCTCGAGGGTTCAGAAGCGGGTGCGGTACCGGATCATACCAGAGCTGGGTCCCGCTCAGGACGGCCTCAGGACAGGCGGGTCCGTCTCCGGACCAGGTCCTTGCCCAGGGTTGCCAGCCGGCCGGGCTTGCGGCCCTCGGCAAGGCGCGCCGCCGTCAGGGCTGCGACCTCGTCGTAGGCGGGGATCTGGATGCGGTCGCCGGGGAAGACCTGGTCGGCACTGCGGATGCGGTTGCGATTGAATGCGAAGAGGCCGAGCCAGTGTCGACCCTTGCCCTCGTAATACCGGCGCGCAAGCTGGATCAGCGTCTCGCCCGGGCGAATCGTGTGCCAGCGGGGCGCGTGAGCTTGTGCCTGCACGGCATGCTTGACGCGCGTGCGACTCGGCGTGTCGGGGGGGGACGCCACGGTGTCATCCGGCCGGGGCATCGCGACGGCGAGGAGGCCGGCGGGCATTTCCGGGCCGAGGGGGCGAAGCTCGAGCGGCATGTCCGGACCCAGGGCCAGGAGTGCCGGCGGGACATCCGGACCGAGCGCAACTTGGCCGACGTGGCCCTTGCGTGTGTCCCGGACCTTGGGGGGCAGGCCGGGAAGGGGAGGCAGGTCGATGGGCGCGGCCGAGACGGCAGGCGGCAAGGCAGCCGGGCCTGTTGCCTTGCCCGGATGCATCTGGCTGGCGCCGATGCTGCCGGATTCCGGCCTTGCGGGTGACGTAGCTTGCGGGGCGCTTTGGGGCGGCTTCGCAGGCGCAGGGAGCTGCTTGGCGGCGACCGGGGCGCGGGTCGGCCCGCCGACGACTTCGATGGGCGCAAGCCGGGACCAGTCGTCTTCCCCATGCACGTCGGGCTGCACCGGACTGCTGGCGACCAGTGATGGCGGGGGCGGCACCAGGTCGTCCAGGGGCGTCGAGGGCAGCATCGGGGTGAGACCCGCGGCCAGCGTGAAGGTGGCCATGCCGGCTGGCGCCCGATCGGGCCGGGGGTGCCGGATAGCTTCGGGCATGGCTTCGACGAGCCAGTCCTGTTCCTTCAGGACGACACGAAATGTCCGGGAGAAGTCGTTGCCCGCCGTGGCCAGCAAGGCGTGGAGCTGCGCCAGGTCCTGGTCGAGTGCTTGAGAGTCCTTGGCGTTCATGGGGCCTCCGTGGAACGTCTCCGCAGCCTGCCACGAGGCACTCCGGCGGTCTGTGACGGAAGCCCCCTTGCCGGAGTGTGAGGGAGGTGGCAACCTGACGGCATGCGCACGACCATGGCGGTGCTTCTGGGTGTGGCGGCGACCCTTGGATGGGGTGACAGGGTCGGGGCCTCGGCGTGGACCGACCGGCTCTCCGAGGCACGAGAGGCCTACATGGCGACGCAGCCCGTGCCATTGCCTGCCGACGCCTGGGATCGCTGGGATCGTGCCGATGCCGCGGTGCCCGAGGCTGCGCAGTACCGGAACGTGATGGCCGAGGTGGGTGCGTGGGCCGAGGCTGCCAATGCTCGGGACGTGCTGGGCCGCAAGGGCATCTGGGTCCGTCCGCACGGTCGTGACCGCTTCGCGCTCGATGTCCTCGAAGTCTTCGATCGGATGCAGGAACTGGGCATTACCGACGTCTTCGTCGAGACCTTCCGTGGGGGGCAACTCGAGTTCCCCGGGCACCCGACATTCCCTGCGCGCCACGGCATCGATCTTCTGGACCTGTATGTCCGCGAGGGTCACCGGCGCAACATGCGGGTGCACGCGTGGCTGCACACGCTCGATTTCGGTGCGTCGTGGGCCGCGGCTCATCCGGACACGCTCGTGATGGACGGCTACGGCAACCATTCCGGTCAGGTCGAGCGGGGCTCCAACCGGGTTTCCCCCGCGTTGCCCGAGGTTCGGGACGCGCTTGGCGCCGTCGTGGATGGGGCGATTGCCCGGAGCGTCGACGGCGTGATGCTGGATTATCTGCGGTACCCGACCCGCCTGAAGGGCGATGACATCGACGAATCGCCCGATCCCCGCCAGTTCTTCGGGTATGCGCCCCGGCAGCGGCAGCAGATCGAAGGGCGGCACCCCGAGATGGCAGGCGATGGCTTCCGTCATTTCCTCAAGACGGGCCAGGTCGTGCGCGCTTCGGATCGCGAGGTCCTTCTGGAACAGTGGAAGACCGCCCTCTCCGAGGACCTGGAGGGCTTGATTGATGCGCTGCGTGAGCGGGTGGGGCGGCGGGCCGTGCTCGGTGCGGCCTACTTTCCGGACTACTACTTCCATCAGCATGACGCCCGCTTGCAGGAATCGCGGCGCTGGTTGAACCGCTTCGACCTGCTGGCGCCCATGTGCTACAGCTACAATCTGGATCAGGCACCCGGCGCCTACGGCGACTACACGGTCGAGCGGGCCCTGGCGCTGGTCCAGCAGGCGATTGATGCCGCGGCACCGGCCAAGGCCCCCGCGGTCATGCCTGTCCTGGCACCGGATCCACCCGGCACACCAGCCGAAGCCCCTCGGCATCACCGGGGCCTTCGGGAACAGACGGCGTGGCTGAAGGGCCGAGTGGTCGACCAGGCCTTTTCGGCCGTCACGGGCGTTTCCTACTTCTGCCTCGGCTGGATACACCCCGAACTCGAGAAACGGCGCCGGGCGGCCGAGTAGCACCCGTCAGGGCCTTGGGGCAGGTTGCCTTGGGCCCGCGCCGGGCCGGTCTCCAGTTCGTCGCGGAGAGCGCTTCGCGGTGTTGATTTATTAAAGCAAGTTTATTCGCGTGTAAACTATAAGGAGATTAGGGCCGGACTTGGCCCCTCCCGATGTGATTCTTTTGGAGTCGATTTCCATGATTCATAAGCCCTTTGCTTTTCTCGCCGTCGCGATGGCCGTGCTCCCGCTCTCGGGATGTGGCGCGGTCGTTGCGCCCGTTGCCCCTCTTGCCACGACGGTCGTCCACGAAGAGGATGATCTGGATGCGATGCGGGCTTATCCCGTCGCCGATCTGCTGGGCGTCGGCAAGGTCTATGCCGAACGTCTCGCCAAGGCCGGAGTCACCAATACCGACCAACTGAAGGCGAAGACGGCCACGCGGACGGATCGGGAGCGGCTGGCTCGCGCGGCCGACATTCCCTACGGGCGACTCTTGCCGATTGCGCAGGCCGTCGAGTTGATGCGGATCAAGGGCATTGGTGTTCGCCAGGCCAACCTGCTGCAGGCCGTGGGTGTCGCCTCGGTCAAGGAGTTGGCTCAGCGCGTACCGGCCAACCTGCACGAGCGTGTCGGTATCGCCAACAACATCTCTCGTCCCTTCGTCCAGCGCACCCCCGGTATCACCACGGTCTCGCGGTGGGTCAGCGAAGCGCGCACGCTGGTCGGCTCCGGCCAGACCATCGGCGGCTGAGCCGAACTTCCGACGCCCCGGCATCCCTCAGGGTGTCGGGGTGTCCGCGCGTTCCAGGCGCGTTCCCGGGTAGTAGTGGGCGAGAATCTCCGCGTGATCGAAGCCCCAGTCGGCCATCTGCCGGGCTCCCGACTGGGACATGCCGACACCATGCCCCCAGCCGCGGCCCGAGAACAGGAAGACGCCCGGCCTGACCAGTCCCACCGAGAAAAGCGTGCTGTCAAGGCGGAGCAGGCGACGCAGGCGGGTTCCGGGAATCTCGGCCGTTCCGGCCGTGCCGCGGATGCGCAGCCAGCGGACCCGGCCCGAGGCACTGCGTTCGGCGACCTCGACTGCGAGCGGCCGGCCTATGGGCCGCGGCTCCTGGGCGAGGGCCTCCGCGATCCGCGCGTCCGTGACTTCACGTGACCACGCGTAGCGCCGCGAATTCCAGTCGAAGTCGACGACGGGCCGCAGGTAGGGCAGTCCGACGGGACGTCCGTCCGTCCCCTTGTCGGCAAAGCCGTCCACCGCGTCGTTGGCTTCGGTCATGCCTCCGGCGCCCGAACTGTAATAGGCCTTGATTGGGGCTCCCTGCCACGTGGCGACGATACCGGCCGTGGTGCGCACGGCTTCGTCGGTGCGGGGATGTTCGGCTCCCTTGCCGCCATAGACCTGGCTGCGCTCATCGGCGTGCAGGTCGAAACCCTCGGCAGCGAAGCGTCCCACGGTCGCGGCGAGGTAGGTCCTTGCCGCGATGGCCTGCACCTTGAGTGCTTCCATTGGCCAGGAGGAGGGGACCTCACGGGGGACCACTCCCCGCAGATAGGTCTCGGGTTCGAGGGTATCCACCAGCGTCAGACCGCGACCGTCTGCAAGGGCTTCTGCCCGGCCCCTGTAATCGCTGCCTTGCCAGCGGAAGGTTTCCTGTCCGGTGAAGGTGACGGGCAACGCAGGATGCCACGGTTCGTCACCCGCCGGAGCGTCCGGCAACACCAAGTCGAGGCGCCCGTCCCACCAGGCGAGGGTCACCGGTTTTTCCGGCACGACGGATCGGGTCGCCCCCGTTGCGTCGGTGACGACGCCCGGTGATCCAAGCGAGAGGGAGAGGGTTGCCGCGTGCTGGATGAGGCCGATGCGGATCAGTTCGGGGAGCAGCATGGCTTTCAGTATAGGGAAGGGGACGACGGGTGCGCGTAGCGGGTATGGAGGGGACGTGACTTCCGGACAGCCGCGTTGGCTCCTGGGCGTGCTCTACCACCACCCGGGCGATCCTCGACTGGTCGTGCCCATCCGTGGGGGCCGCGACCATATTTTCAACTACGCACACCCTATGGCTTATGTGCTGACCGGACTGGCGGTGGCCCTGCCTCTGTTCGGTGCCGTGATGATGCTTGGCGGCCTCGTCTACTTCTTCGATCGTATGGCCGCGAACTTCGTGGGTGTCATCGTCCCGACTTCCGTTGTCCTGGGCTGCGTGGGCAGCGTGCTCGCGGGCATTTTCCTGCCGCCGGATGATCCCG
>JAYKIS010000032.1:0-48703 GCA_035286125.1 Candidatus Sericytochromatia bacterium | reverse complement strand
CAGCCTCGGGATGATCCACGCGATGGATCGTCAGATCGAGATGGTGGACCGCCCCCAGGCCTGCGGCAGGAATCTCGAGTCCACGCAAGCGTGCAGGAGTGGCCGTGCGGGCGACCCGACCCAGGATGCGGCCAAGGCCGACACCCGGAAGGCACCGGGCCAGGCTCCGTCCCGGCCAGTCCCTGCCGCCCAGGGCGGCCACCTTGCCATTGCCCCAGAGCACCAACCCATCGAGGTCCATCAGGATCACGCCCGAGGGATAGTAGGCATACAGGTCCCGCAAGACGGCCAGGACCCTGGTCCGCCGGGCGTCTTCCGCATCGGGCACGGGGAGAAGCTGGACGATGACCTGCCCCGCCACCACCTGCGCCAGGTTGGCCCTGAACCGGGTTCCGGGCCAGTTGGCAAAAACGATCTCGAAGGGCGGCACGGACTCGCCACGACCGTGTGCCAGCATGCGACCGACCCACAGTTCACGACTGCCGGTTGCCAGGCACTCGACCAGCGGCCGGCCGAGGCCCGGTGCGGGCAACGACTCCAGCAGCGGCTGCCACTCGGGACTCGCCCCGGCCCAGCGCCCCTGGGCATCGAGGACCACGAAGCCGTGCGAAGGCGGCACCACGGACTGCCCGCCGCGCACTCGGATCTCTCCCTGCGCGACAGGGCCATCGGAGGTCCTGAGCATCTTGCGACCATCACCTCGGTTGACTCGGGAAACCGCTGTGCAGGCTCACATCATGACACAAGAGCGACACAAGATGTTTGGGATATCTCGACGAAAGGGACCGTGCACGACAGCCGAATCAACTGCCGCCCTGACCAGCCAGCCACCGTCGACGCTCCTCTGCGGTCCAGCCATGCGCCAGCCCCAGTGCGCCGGCCATCAGGTCCATCAACCGCCCTTCGGCTGCCGAACCGCGTCCGCGGTCCAGCAGCCCCAGCCGCAACCGTCGGTCGAGAATGTCCAGAGGCGTCACGGCACCCTCGACCAGCACGGCCCAGGGAATCTCGGCTTCGAGCGGCGGGTCCGGCACATCGACCCCCGCCAGGTACCCCGATGCCCCCAGTGCTTCCCCCAGTTCGCGCACCTGCCGGGCCTCGGACCCGAAGCGACGATCGAGTCGGTCGACGCCCGTCGGTCCTCCCTGACGCAAACCCACGGGCCAGACCTCGCCCGGGAACACGGTCCTCGGGGCACGACCACGCCTGGCCAACTCGCGTACGGCCTCATCGACCAGTTGGCGCGCCATGAGCCGATAGGTCGTCAACTTGCCACCCGCGATGCACAGCACGCCCGCAGGCGTCAGAAAGACCTCATGCTCCCGGGACACATCCGAGGCGTGGACGTTTTCGGGCGTCGCGAGCAACGGCCGCCAACCGGCGAAGCTGCCCACGACATCTCCCGGCCCGAGGGAAACGCCCGGGCATGCGGCGTTCACGGAGGCCAGCAGGTAGGCGACCTCGGCCGGCGTCGCATCCTGGTCGGCATCCAGATAGGCGTGGCCGTCGGCACCAGGAGGCGGGTCCGTGTCCGTCGTCCCGATCATCGACCGTCCCTGGAACGGGATGACGAACATCCAGCGGCGCTTGCCCGCCATGTCGGGAACCGACTTGATGGTGAGGGCGCGCCCGCCCGTGAAGTCCGGCACGAGGACATGCGTCCCCTTCGTCGGGCGCAGACGAGGGCGCGCGCCAGCCTCGTGGGCGTTTACGGCATCGACCCAAGGCCCCGCGGCATTGACCACAAGGCCCGCACGCACCTCGTGCAGGGCACCCGAGACACGATCCTCGAATCGGACACCACCAACCTTGCCGGAAGCATCCCTGAGCCACCCGCGCACCTCGGCACGGGCCAGCACCGCGGCACCCCGCGCGACGGCCGCACGCAGGACGGCCACGCACAAGCGGGCATCATCCGTGACGACATCACCGTAGCGGAAGACGACTTCGAGCGACGAGGCACCCAGAGCCGGCAGTTCCTTCCTCGCAACCTGTGGTCCGAGAACCCGGTGCCGGTGATCCCACGCCATGCCTTGCGCCAAGGCCATGGCGTCGTAGAGCGAGATGCCCGCCCAGGTCCGGACGGCATCAAAGCGGGCGCCACCGGGAACCGGATAATGAAAGGGCACCATCGTGGCAAGCCCCTCCGGCAGATGATCATGCAGGCGCCCACGTTCGCCGAGGGCTTGGGCCACCATACCGAAGTGATACTGCTCGAGGTAGCGCAGCCCCCCATGCAGCAGTTTGGATGAACGGGAGCTTGCCCCGCTCGCGAAGTCGCCCCGCTCGAGCAACAGGACGGACAGGCCCCTTGCAGCAGCCTCGGCGGCGATGCCGGCCCCGGTGATGCCGCCCCCGATGACCAGCACGTCCGGATCCGTGGCCCCTGGCCGCGCCCGCCAGACCTCGCGCCGGACCGGATCCAGCGCGCCCGTCACCCCTCGCATGCATCCTCCGCGGCCGGGACGAGCCCCTCATACCCCCGCACAGCGGCAAATGCCGCGACCAGGGCATCGGCGACCGCGACCAGGTCAGGACATGTCCCCGTCTCCTCAGTCATCGACGTCACGACCACGCCATCGAGTCCACATGGCACGATGGCCCGGAATCGGGGCTCGGGCAGGACGTTGAGCGCGAGCCCGTGGTAGGTCACCCAGCGCCGGACGGCAATGCCTACCGAGGCAATCTTGCGTGGGCCGACCCAGACGCCGGTCCGACCCGTGTCCCGATGGGCATCGATGGACCAGGCCGCCAGCACCCGCAGGCATGCCTCCTCGAGGTCACGCAGGAAGCGGTGCAGGTCACGATCAGGCCCTTCGAGCGCCACGACCGGATACAGGACGACCTGCCCCTCCCCGTGAAACGTGACGTCCCCACCGCGCGGCACCTCGACCACCGGAACCGCGCCAGCCTCGAGCACGTGTCCTGAGGCCCCGCGCTTGCGACCGACCGTGATGACGGCAGGATGGCGCACGACGAGCAACTGGTCGTCCCCCCCTGCGAGTCGGGCAACGACGGCCTGGTCCATGTGCCGGAGGGCGGTCTCGTACGGGCACAGCCCGAGTTGCCGGACAAGCAGGTTTCGTGTCGCCATGTCCTGCCATGATGGCAGGTCGGGACGGCGGCTGTCGGACGACGGCTAGCGGCCGAGCCACCTGCGCAGGTTGGGCCACTGGTCGGCGACGAGGGAACCGACACCGGCCGCCACCGACGTCACGACGAGCGGCAGGGCGGCAGGCGGAAAGGCCAGGGCGGCGACGCCGGCAACCGCAGCCGTGACGCTGAGGCCAGCCATCACCGTCTGGCTCTGGCGAACCTCGGACGTGCTGCGCGGGTCACGTGAGGCCACCATCGCCTTGTGGACATCGTAGGCGGCCACGGGCAGGTTGAGCAGAGGGGCCACCTTCGCCGTCACCCGGGCGACATGGGCCGTGCGCGCCGCGAGGGGACCGGCCGCGTGGAAGAAACGACCCAACAGGCCGACACCGGAGAGCGCGCCATCCGTCGCCCCGACCGCCATCGCTCCACCGCGAACGGTCGTCTCCACGGCGTCGGGCCTCGCCGGGACATAGGCATCACGAACGGCAGGCGGAGCAACCTCGCGGCTCACGGGCCCGGGTGCCACCCTGGGATTGCCCGCCGCCACGCCCTGGCGTTGCCGGACCTCGTTCATCCGCGTCACCTCACTGCCTGTCTATCGCCTACTCCGGACCGACACTTGCCCCACGGAGCGCCCGGCGGCCGTCAGCGCCCCATGTTCATGTCGGCGGCAAGAATGATGGCCTCGGCGATTTCCTTGAGGGACTTTCGCTTGTCCATCGAGAGCTTCTGGATCCGGCGAAAGGCTGCCGCCTCACCAAGGCCGGCCTGTTCCATGAGAATGCCCTTGGCCTTCTCGACCAGCTTGCGGGTTTCCAGCGTCTCCTTGAGCGTGCGCACCTCGCCCTCGAGCGACCCCACCTCGTCCTCGAGCGCCTTCAGTTCGTCTGCCCGGGCGAGCGCGACCTCGATCGCCGGAAGCAACTCCGCTTCCTTGACCGGCTTGACCAGGTACCCGAAGACACCGAGGTCGACAGCCTGTTCCACCAGGTCGGCCTGGGCCCAGGCCGTGAGCATGATGGCCGGAATCCGGCAGGTCTGGTGGATGCGCTCGAGCGCCGCGATGCCATCGAGGCGGGGCATCTTGATGTCCATGAACATCAGGTCGGGGCGCTCGGCCAGAGCAACTTCGACCGCGGCTTCACCATCGGCAGCCTCGGCCACGACGGTGTAGCCCCGCTCCTCGAGCATCTCCCGGAGATCCAGCCGGATCAGCGGCTCGTCATCCACGATCATGACCCGGATCGGCGGTTCCTCGGATGCCTCAGGCGTCACGCTCACCCTCCCCCGCACGGTCCGTCATCGGCAACCGTACAAGCACCCGTGTACCCGCTGGACTGCTTGAAATCGACAACGTGCCCCGCAGGTCCTGCGTCACGAGCGTCCGGATGATCTGCCAACCCAGTTGCTGGCTCTCGCGGGGGTCGAAGCCGGGGGGCAGGCCGATGCCATCGTCCTCGACCGTCAGCAGGAGGTCCCCGTCCTCGACGGCCAGGACCAGGTCCACCCGACCGCGCCGACGTCCCTTGAAGGCGTGCTTGAGGGTGTTCTGCACCAACTCGTTCATGACGAGGGCCGCGGATGTCGCCGGTGCAGAAGGCAGGGTCAGGCGCCCCTTTGGCAGGATGACACGGGCAGAAACGGCCGTGAGAGGCGACGAAACGCCCTGCACGAGCGCCGACAGGAGGTTGTAGGACAGGTCCTTCATGTCGACGGCCTCGACCTCCTCGTGGGAGAGGTACTCGTGGACCAGGGCGATGCTGTTGATGCGGTCGATACAGTCGGTGATGACGAGCCGCGCCTCGCCGGAAGAGGTCCGGCGTGCCTGCATCCTCAGAAGCGCAGCGATGGTCTGCAGGTTGTTCTTCACCCGATGGTGGACCTCGCGGATGATCGTGTCCTTGACCATCAGTTCGCGCTCGCGATCGCGAGCCTCGGTCACGTCGCGCAGCAGCAGGATCGCCCCGGCGTCATCGTCAGCAGGCTCGATGGGGACAATCCGGACCCGCAGCACGGCCTGCCGCGCCGTGACCTCGAGGTCTTCCCACAGGCCATTCGCCGCAACCGTACGCATCTCGCCACGCGCCGGCAGCGTGACCTGCCAAGGTTCCCCGTCCTCGGCCGGACTGAACCCGAAGCGACGCGCAAGGGGCAGCACCTCGGGTGCCGCCTGGCGAATGACGCCCGACTGACCGACAATCAGCACCGCGTCGCCGGGGGCAGGAGGCTCGAGCACCTCGTCGAGCAGGCGTGCACGTGAGACCAGGGTCGTCACGAGTCGGCCGATGGCAAGGCGCGACCGGGCAATCCGCTCGGGATCATGACCCAGTTCGTCCCGCAAGGAGCGTTCGACGACACAGACCCCGCCCATCCTCGGTCCGAGCCGGATGGGAAAGGAGACCTGGTGCCGGGGCCTGCCGGCCACGACCCGCCCCTGGTCCCCCTCGGTCACGGAACCGCTGCGAATGGCCTCCCAGACCCCGCGCTCCCCGGGATCGAGGCGATCGCCGATCCGGGGCTCGGGACGGAAGCTGGGCGCCCTGGCTGGCCTGGCCTCGCCAAGGACGCCCCAGTCCCCGTCATGCAGCGGGACGGCCAACCAGACATCGGCCGCGAGCACATCGGCGAGGAAAGGCAGCTGGCGCGCCAGGCGGGCGAGCCAGACCCGCTCGGCCTCGGCCGGTTGCCAGCCCTGCAGCACCTCCATCAGGCGGTTCCCGGCGTCCCGAACCTTACGAAGCGTCGCTTGCCCACCTGAAGGACGTGGCCCATGCGCTCTGGCCCGACAGGCATCATGGGCTCGCCCAGAGTCTCGATCATGCCCTCGGGCGCATGGCACCGGACGCCGCCCTGGGCGACGAGGCGCCGGGCATCGCTGGTGGTTGCGGCGAGACCCAGGTTTACAAGCAATGGAGCCAGGGGCATGCCTGCGGGCCAGGCGTCGGCATCGGGAATCTCGAGCGGCAAGGCCCGTTCCTGGAAGCGCCGGACGAAGGCCTCCTCGGCGGTGCCGGCCGCTTCCGCACCGTGGAAGCGCTCCACGACGGCGCGCGCGAGGCGCATCTTGGCGTCCCTCGGGTGCAGGCTGCCGTCTGCAAGCTCCGCACAGACCGTCCGCACCTCGTCGGCCCCCCGTGCGGAAGCAAGGCGCCACCAGTCCGGCAGGGCCGCATCCGGCACGGACATGACGCGGCCGTACATGTCCTCGGGCGGACAGGTCAACGGGATATCGTTGCCCATCGACTTGGACATCTTCTCGTGGCCATCCGTGCCCACGAGCAGGCCATAGGTCACGCAGGCCTGGGGCTCCTGGCCGGCCGTCGCCTGCAAGTCGCGTCCCACCAGCAGGTTGAAGCGCTGGTCATCGCCGCCCAACTCGACATCCGCCCGAATCTCGACGGAGTCCTGACCCTGCAGGAGCGGATAGAGCAGCTCGTGCAGGCCGATGGCATCGCCCCGCTCGTGGCGACGGGCAAAATTGTCCCGGGCCAGCATCTGGGCCACGGTCGCCTGGCCGAGCAGGCGCAGGACACCCGCGAGGTCCATCGGCTCCAGCCACGAAGCGTTGTGGTGGATCTCTGCCTTGTCCAGGTCAATCATCCGGCCCAGCTGGTCAAGGTAGGTCCGGGCATTCGAAGCCACCTCGGCCGCCGTCAGCGGCGGACGGGCCGCTTCCTTGCCGGTGGGATCCCCGATGCGGGCCGTGAAGTCCCCGATGATGAGCACCACCTGGTGGCCCGCCTGCTGGAAGCGCCTGAGACCCTCGAGCACGACGGCATGGCCGAGGTGCAGATCAGGCTTGGTGGGGTCGAAGCCCAGCTTGACCCGAAGCGGGCGTCCCTGAGCCATCAGGGCCTCGAGACGGCCGCGCGGGAAAGCCTCGACCGCACCGACCAGCAAATCGTCCAGAGCGCCCACTGCCCCTCCCGCCGGAACCTGCCGTCGCGCCATCATAAGGATCAGCGCCCATGGGCGGCAAGACGACCGGCCCGGCTTCCCTGCATGGTATAAGGGGAACGGCATGGCCCCCCGGAAGGGCCATCGTCCCCAGACCCGCAGGCTTTCGACGAGGGCATCCACCAATGGTGATGGAGAAGGTGATCAACAAGGGACTCGAAGGGGTCGTGATCACGGCCAGTTCACTGACGAGCATCGACGGCCAGGTCGGCAAGCTGATGTATCGCGGCTACCTGATCGGCGAACTTGCCGAGCACGGCACCTACGAAGAGGTGGTGTGGCTGCTGCTGAACGGCGAACTGCCGACCGCGGCCCAGCTCGATGCCTTCCGGGCCGAACTGGCCGACCAGAGGACCGTGCCCGACGGCATCGTGCAGATGCTGCGGATGCTGCCGCAGGGCGCCGACTCGATGGCTGCACTGCGTACCGCCGTCTCGATGCTTGCGTTCTACGACTCCGAGGCCGAGGACCTGTCGGCCGAGGCCAACCGCCGCAAGGCCGTGGCCCTGACCGCCAAGATGGCCACGATCGTCGCGGCCTTCGAGCGCGTCCGGACGGGTCAGGAGCCGGTCGCTCCCCGCAAGGACCTGTCCCACGCCGCCAACTTCCTCTACATGCTGACGGGGCAAGAGCCCGACGCGACCAGCGCACGCATCTTCGACATCTGCCTGATCCTTCACGCTGACCATGAGATGAATGCCTCGACGTTCTCGGCCCGGACCACGGCGTCGACGTTGTCCGATGTCTACTCGGCCATCACGTCGGCTGTCGGCACCCTCAAGGGCTCGCTGCACGGCGGAGCCAATGCGCGGGTCATGGAGATGCTGCAGCAGGTCGGCGGTCCAGAGAACGCCGAGACGTGGATCAAGGACGCCCTTGCCAACAAGAAGCGCGTCATGGGCTTCGGCCATCGTGTCTACAAGACCGAGGACCCCCGTGCCACGGTGCTGCGCAAGCTGTCCAAGGAACTGGGCGAGCGCCTGGGCACCCCGCAGTGGTACCAGATTTCCCGCACCGTCGAGCAGGAAGTGCTGGCCCAGAAGAACCTGTACCCCAATGTCGACTTCTACTCGGCTTCGACCTACTTCATGATGGGTATCAAGACGGACCTCTACACCCCAATCTTCGCCTTGTCCCGGATTGCCGGCTGGACGGCCAACCTGCTCGAGCAGTATGCCGACAACCGCCTTATCCGCCCCGACTCGGACTACGTCGGCCCCCGCGAGCGGGCCTACGTGCCGATGGGGCAGCGGGCCTAGGCCAGGGGAAAGCAGGACCGACGATGGACGACATCATCAGTCGCGGCGTGCAGTGTGCTCTGGAGTTGCTGCCCCAGGCACCCTGGCCTGCACCGGAACTCAAGGAAGACGAACTGCCCCGGCCCAAGAAGGCCCGCACGGGTCCCCTCGGCAAGGCCGAAGCAGCCCTCGTGGAGGCCCCGGCGTGGCTTCGGGCTTATGAGCGCGCCCCCTGGGCAGCAACGCCCCAGTACCAGCAGCGGATCGAGCGCGAGACCATCTGGCCGCTCTACGACCTGATCATCATCACGCCCTCGCTCGACAAGGTGCCTGCCCTCACCGAGGCCCTCGTCGATGCCTTGGCCATGGATGCGAAGACGGCCGAGAAGATGGCGACAGCAGCCGTCCTCAACCCCGTGCCGGCGATGATTGCCGTCCCCAAGGAGGCGACCGACCTGGTCCGCAAGCGCTTGGCAGGGTTGGTCCGCACGGAAGTCCCGCGAAGCGTCTGGGACAAGCTCTAGTCGGTATCTCGGCCATCAGGCCGCGTCCGGCGTGACCTCATGCAACTTCTGGGTCCCGTAATCCGGGATGAAGAAACGCATCCGTACGGGCGGATGGCCATCGCCTGACGCCTCGGCGACCCCGCGGTCCGAAAACTCCCGATGAACGGCCTCGAAGGCTTCCGGGAAGAACGCCACGAGCGAAGGGGGGAGCACCAGCCAAAGTTCCTCGAAGCCTGCCCAGAACGCGGACTTGGCCCTGAGCTTGCGCCTGAAGGCCGCAAAGGGATCCTGATCCCCTGCCGCAGCCCCGACCAGCGTCTCGATCTCGACCCAGGCCTTGTTGGCCACCCACAGGTCGGGGTAGCGGAATTCCTGGAAGGCCATCGCACGCTCAGGATCCTGCTCGACACCGGATTCGATGGCCGTGTCCAGCAGGAAGTTGTCCTGCGCCGTCTGGCCGATGAAGTCGGCCTGGGGGGGCATCAGCTTGCGGAAGCAGGTCACCCGATCTTCCGGATACCGGGCAACCAGGGTCTGCCACGCGATGAGCCTTGCCGTCAGGATGGCCTGGGGCTCGTGCCCGGCCCGCCACTCCGTCGGCGGCCAGATCCGAGCGGCGGCGATCTGGGCCAGGGTGGCCTGCCTTTCGAGTTCCTTCGAGGCGTAGCGCAACGTATCGAGGGCGAAGCCATCAAGACGCGCCGAAGGCATGCCGAGGGACAGCTTCAGCAGTTCCACGCAGCCTTCGACCTCTTCCGTCGGCATCTTCACGGTGCTGGCATAGCGGGGGCGACACCGGAACACATAGGGATAGAGGTTCTGGAATTTCTCGTATTGCCGCATGAACGGCTCGAAATCCCGAGAGTCGGGCACCATCGGGAAGACATTCAGGAGCGCGACCTCGGGCAACTTCCCGGACGATTCACGCTCGACCATGATCGATTGCTCACCATGGATCTCGAAGGCGGGGGTGGGATCCTCCGGGAAGAGGGACAGGCGCCACTCCATGATCGGCAACAGGTACTTGACCAGCAGCAGATGCCAGGACTCGGCTTCCTCGACGAACAGGTAGAGGATCGGGTCGCGCTGCGAGCACGCCGCCTTGAAGAGCTCGACCTGGCGGTCGCCACCGAAATCGAAAAGCCGGGTCAGCAGATCCATCGTGATGAGGAGCGTAGCGCATGACGCGCGAGTTTGCCCGGCCCCGATGCCCGTGGTAGAACGGTGACCTGCCAGACACCCTGGGTCCAAGCTCAACCGGAGGGAGCGCAAAGATGCGCAAGAAGATTACCGTCGTCGGGGCCGGCATGGTCGGAGGCACTACTGCCCAGCGCCTTGCCGAACGCAACTATGCGGACGTCGTGCTCGTCGACATCGTCGAAGGCATGCCCCAGGGCAAGGGCCTCGACATCATGGAAGCAGGGCCGGTCTACGGCTACGACACCGTCGTGACGGGCGCCAATACCTTCGATGAGACCGCAGGTTCCGACATCGTCGTGATTACCTCGGGCATGGCCCGCAAGCCGGGCATGAGCCGCGACGACCTGCTCTACGCGAACATGGACATCGTCCGTGGCGTCACTCAGGAGATCGTCAAGCGCAGCCCGGACGCCATCCTGATCATCGTCTCGAACCCGCTCGATGCCATGGCCCAGTTGGCCTTCGAAGTTTCCGGCTTCCCCAAGAACCGCGTCATCGGCATGGCCGGCGTGCTGGACTCGGCCCGTTTCGCGACCTTCATCGCCATGGAGCTTGATGTCTCGGTCACGGACATCAACGCCTTCGTGCTCGGCGGCCACGGCGACACGATGGTGCCGCTGTCCCGCTATACGACGGTGGCGGGCGTACCCATTACCGAATTGCTGCCCGCGGACCGGGTTGCCGCCCTCGAGGACAGGGCCCGCAATGGCGGGGCCGAGATTGTCGGCCTCCTCAAGACTGGCAGCGCCTACTACGCCCCCTCGGCCTCGGTCATTGCCATGGTCGACGCGATCGTCCACGACCAGAAGAAGATCCTGCCCTGCGCCGTCTATCTCGAAGGCGAGTATGGCGTCAAGGGACTCTTCGTGGGCGTCCCCGTCAAACTGGGCGCGAACGGCGTCGAGAGCGTCTTCCAGATCAAGCTGACCGAGGACGAGCAGGCCCAGCTCAATCGCAGCGCCGCCTCGGTCCAGGAGTTGGTCGACAAGATGAAGTCCAGGGCTTGATGGCAACCCACGAACCCGAGGCTGCCGACGACAGGATTCCAGCCAGCGAGCGCTTGCTGGTCCTCGGACTCTCGGCCCTCCAGTTCGTGCACGTCCTCGAGTTCATGATCGTGATGCCGCTCGGGCCCGACCTCGGTCGGGCCCTCGGCGTCCCCGCCGAGAAACTGGGCATCTTCGGCGGTGCCTATACCCTCGCCGCATTCTTCGCAGGCCTGGCCGGCAGCCTGGTCCTGGACCGCTTCGCACGACGCCAGGCCTTGCTCTGGAGCGGCGTCGCCATGGTCGTGGCTACGGCCCTCTGCGGTCTGGCCACGGGTGCGGCCTCGTTCCTGACCTTCCGTATTCTGGCCGGAATCGCGGGCGGGCCTGTCACCGCCCTGGCCGTTGCGCTGGTCGCAGACGTCGTGCCCCTCAAGCGCCGGGGCCGGGCGATGGGTACCCTGCTGGGCGCCTTCTCCGTCGCCTCGATCCTCGGGGTGCCCGCAGCGCTGATGGTCGCCAACCTCGCCGGATGGCCCGCACCGTTCTTCGCCACCGCTGCCCTCGGGGCACTGGTCCTGCCCCTTGCCATGCGGGGCATCCCGACTTCGGCCCCACCACCCGTTCGATCACCTTCGGCCATCCTCGCGGGCTTCGGCGACCTCGTGCGGCGGCCCGAAGCCATGGCTGGCCTGCTGATGACGCTGACGGCCTCGGCAGGCAGTTTCGCGCTGATTCCCAACCTGTCGGCCTACATGCAGCACAACCTTGGCCTGCCGCGAACGGACCTGCCGGGCGTCTACCTGCTGGGCGGAATCCTGACCTTCGCGGGCATGCAGGCCACGGGACGCATTGTCGACCGGCTCGGAGCCCCCGGTCCGGCCTGGGCCATCACGGCAGGCTTCGTCGGCCTGTTGTCGGTCGCCTTCCTGCGTGAACCCGCGGGCTGGCCCCCGGCCCTGGTCGGGGCCCTGTTCATGTTCTGTAACGGGACGCGTGTCGTCACGACGGGCACGATGAGCACACGCATTCCACGCCCCGAGGAACGGGCCGGGTTCTCGTCCCTGCAGTCAGCCGTGCAGAACCTGGGTTCGGCCCTGGGTGCCGCTGTCGGCACCCTCTTCCTGGCGAGTCGGCCGGATGGCAGCCTGACGGGCATTCCTGGCCTGACGATGGTGACGATCGTCCTTGCCCTCTCCGTACCGGCCCTGCTGACGTGGCTCGACAGGCGCGTCGGTCGGGAAGTTCCTAGCCGTCCTTGAGAAACCGCTCCCGCACCCGGGCGCGATAACGCACCTCGGATGCGGCCCACAGTTGGAACCCGAGCGCCACGATCAGGACGACGACCGCCCCCATCGCCAGATCAAGCAGGCGGGATTCACCCGTCACGACGGCAGCCGCCGCAGCACCGACCAGGACAAGAATCATCACCGTCCAGAGCGCACCATCGGCTTGACGCAACGGCCCGGAGGCGAAGACGTCCTCAAGGCCACCCGTCGGTTGCCGGGACAGTTGCCTGCGGGCCTGCTCGGCACGAGGCTCCGGCAGGCGCCCCCAGGGCGGCTCCCCGATGCATGCCAGGCAGGCTTCTTCAAGGGAGGCCTTGCGCAGGCGCCGGATCAAGGGCTGGCTGAGTACCGTGCCTGCCGGCAGGAAGATGGCCCGCGAGCCGGGGTCCCGCAGGGGTCGCACAAGCAGTTGCCCGGGCTTCAGGGGAGACTCTTCCGACATGCCCTTGGGATCGGCACGTCACGCACCGACCTTTAGGTCGACAGCGGCCCCGTCTCACGCGCGGCAAGGGCATCACCCGGCTCGAAGACCGGCACGGCCGCTTCCTTGCCCTTGACGGGCAGCACGCCGCGCGGCGTGCACGCCAGATCACCACCCACGGCCTCGGCCGTCGCCCCGTCGACCAGGATGCCGACGCCAACCTCCTTCGTCAGGCCCTCGAGGCGTGCTGCCGTGTTCACGACATCGCCAATGGCCGTGTATTCCATGCGGTCCTTGCTGCCGATGTTGCCGACGACGGCATCGCCGCTGGTGATGCCGATGCCGATCGCGAACTCCGGCAAATCAAGGCGGCGCTGCTCCGCGTTGAAGGCCTCGAGGGCACGCAACATGCGCTGGCCGGCCCGAATCGCCGCGCGCTCCGGCGCGACAAGCCCGGCAGGCGCCCCGAAGAGCGCCATCAAGCCATCCCCGATGAACTTGTTGACCGAGCCGCCTTCCTCCGTCACCGCGACCACCATCAGCGCGAAGTAGCGGTTGAGCGAATCGACGAGCGCCTCGGGTGTCAGGCGCTCGGCCATCGTGGTGAAGGATCGGACGTCCGAGAAAAGCACCACCAGATGCTGCCGCTTGACGCCAAGCGCCGTCGTGCCCCGCTTGGCCGAATCGGCCAACTCGGGCGAAGTATAGCGGGCCATCGCCTCTTCGAGGCGCCGACGTTCGTCGAGGCCCTCGGCCATGTGGTTGTACTGGTAGGCCAGTTGGCCCAACCTGTCGCTGGACTCGATCGGCAGCCTGGCATCAAGTCGACCGGCCTGCACGAATTCGATGCCGCCAGCCAGACGCTCGAGGGGCCGGCTCAGGTTGTAACGGATCATGACGGCGAATACGGCCGTGAGGAAAACCGAAACCAGAAGCAGATAACCGAGCAGGGGCAAGGTCTCCTCGGGCGACCGGCCCCGAGCAAGTTCCTGGCCCAGCAGGACCATGGCCATGGTGAACCAGTAAGGCCCCACGAAAATCACGGAGAACATCACGCGGCCCCGCACGGACAACATCCAGCCCGAACGGTAGCGTCCCGGGTCCTCGCCCTCGAAGAGTGCCGCGAACACCGGCCGCATGAGGATGTCGTAGCAAAGCAGGGCAACGATTCCCGTAAGGGGCCCCACCAACAGGCCGGCCATGACCAGTTCGGGCGGCGGTACTTCCCCGGCCACGCGCATACCGGCGGCAATCACGTGAGGGTAGACCAGACCCCACGTCAACACGCTGCCGACGGCGGATCGGTAGGGCACGGCGAGCGCAAGTTTTCGCGCCAGCTCCATGGCTTCCGGGCGAACTTCCTCGCCCTGCTCAAGTTGTCGCAGGACATCCCGCATGGGCACGGACCAGCGCTTGACGACGGCGACGATAAGCGTCGACAGCACGGCAAAGGCGCCGGCCAAAGCCAGCAAGGCCGCAGCGAGGGCACTCGGACGCCAGCCTTCCGTGACGGCGACATAGCCGAAAAGCAGGAAGGTCGGCAGCAGGCCGGAGATAATCCTGCCGGCAAGGGGCAAACGCCGCTCCGCAAGGTCCCAGACACCCACCGGTGTCCGGCCCAGGGGGCGCAGCATGCCCGTCTGTCCACGAAACAAGTTCATGCCACCACCCTAACGGAAGGCAGGCAGCGGGCAAGTGGCCGACGGCACCTCGAGGCCGGCATTCATCGCCTGCGGGCCAGAATGGCGCCACGGTCGAAGACCCGCGCAGCCATCCGGTAGACGGGCCAGAGCAGCAGCAGCCACGGCAGCAGAATCCACGGCAGGAGGCCGTCTGCCCGCACGGCTCCGGAAAGCAGGGCCACTTGCAGCCCCATCGAGGGCAGTACGACGAGCGCGCCCCATTGCTGGGCTGCCCGAGCATCCGGGATGCGCGCCGACAGAAGCACGAGTACAAGCGTCACGAGCAAAGAGGCCGCTGGTGCTCCCCCGAACACGACCATGATCCAACCCGGCGTCACGAGGACATCCCGGACCGCAGGCCAGCCCAGGAAGTGGGCCGCGACACCCAGCTGGATGCACCAGGAGAGCCAGGTTATGGCTACGGGCGGTAGACTGGCGCCCAGCACCTTGGCCCACAGTAACTCGTGGGTCGCGACCGGCGTCGCCAGCACGGGCTCGAGCGTGCCTTCCGTGCGCTCCTGCACAAGGGCGTTGGCCGCCGTCGTCAACGGCAGCACCAGCGGAAAAATCGTGATGTAGCCCAGCGACACCAGCACGATCAACCAGAGCACCTGCCTGCCGGCAGGCTCATGGGCCAGCCTCGGATGCAGTAACGCGACGGGATTCGGCCCCGCCTGCACCCGCCCCACCTTCTGGTTGCGAGGCTCGATACGCTCGCCAAGCAGTTCCTGGCGAACGCGCATGACCTGCACCTGGGCCGTGACCACCTGCTCTGTCCGGGCCACGATGGCCAGAAGGCCGGGCATCATTCCTGCAGCCAGGACCAGGGGCACCACGATGACCCCGACGAACAAGCGTCGGTTGCGCCACAGGTCGAGCGCCTCGCGCCACAACAACCAGCCCATACGGCGGGTATTCAAGCGTCATCACCTGCGGGAGCGATGCCGAGGGTGCCGAGGACGGCCTCCTCGAGCGTGGCCGTCGCGGCCCGCACCTGTCGGACCCGGGCACCCCGGGCCACGAGGTGACCGACGAGGTCGGGCGTGTGCAGGTCGGGTTCATCCACGCGAACCAACAGCTCTCCCCCCTGCCACGCATAATCGCGCACCCACGGCACCTCCCGCAGGACCGCCTCGAGGTCTGCGGGCACGTCGTCCAGTCGAAACGCCACGCGTTGCCCGCCGAAACGCGCCCGTAGGGCCTCGGGCTCGTCCAGGGCCAGCAACCTGTGCCTGAAGATGGCCACCCGATCGCAAAGGCGCTCGGCCTCGTCCATGAGGTGCGTGGCGAGGAAAACGGTGGTGCCGCGACGACGCAGCTCGAGCACGAGCTCACGAACGACACGGCAGCTGTCCACGTCGAGACCGGACGTCGGCTCGTCGAGGAAGACCAGATCCGGCTCATGCAGCAGGGTCCGTGCCAGGGCGACCTTCTGCGCCATGCCCTTGGAAAACCCGGCCATGGGGCGATCCGCGTGCTCCTCGAGGCCCAGCAGCTCCAACTGTTCCGAGATGCGACGACCCGGATGTGACAGGCCGTGCAGCCCGGCGAAGAACCTCAGGTGCTCCCGTGGCGTCAGGCGCGGATGCAGGCCGGGCTGCTCCGTCAGCACGCCGACCCGCTTGCGGATGGCTTCGGCCCCTGCCTCGAGATCATGGCCGAGCACGATGGCCGAACCGCACGTCGGTTCGAGCAGGGTCGAAAGCATGCGGGTGCATGTCGTCTTTCCTGCGCCATTGGGGCCAAGGAAACCCAGCACCTCGCCCCGGCGCACCTCGAGGTCGAGGGGAGCCACCGCCTCGAGGTCCCCGAACCGGCGCCCGAGGCCACTCGTCAGGATCGCGGCCCCGGTCATCCGCGCCACCTGCGCCAGAGCAACCAAGCCGCCCCAAGTCCGGCTAGCCAGCGATCATGCCGGTCCAGCCGGGGCGTCAGGGTCCTGCCGAGCCCCCGGGCCACGGGACGAACGAACCGCTGAAGGGCGCGTGAGGCACGCGACGCCTCCACATACCAGCGCAGAGGGCCTGTCCCGCCTGGCGCCCGGGGCACGTCCGCAACAGTCTCCCCCATCATGATCCCGCGGCAGACCTCCCACGCGGGCTTGGGGGTCGCATCCGCCGCAAGCAGGCCAAAGTGATTCTCGATGGCGACCAGGCCCTCGTGCGCGATAGGCCGCGGAGGATCGACCAGCTCATAGAGGTTCACGACGTGCAGGTCCTGATTCGGCAGGGATACAGGTCCGGCCAGCTCCGCGAGGCGCGGCAGGGCGCGGGCATACCAACGGGCCATCCCGGACTCGTCGTGGGGGTCGGCAAACATCGAACCACCCCACGGCATGCGTACCGGCCCGCAGCTGGCATAGCCGGTCTCGGCCACGCACAGGGCCTTGCCCCAGCAGGCCGATCGCGGATCGGCGATCATGTCGCGCAGCCGCTCGAGGGGCCGCCAGACCTCGGCTCCCAGACCCGGCACCCACGTGTCCGGGTAGTGGTCGAGTCCGATCACGTCCACCCAGTCCCCGCAACGGGCCATGTAGGCCTCGAGGAAACCGTCCCACGTGGCCCAGTCGGGCAGATCGAGCGGCACCAGGTCCCCGATGTCCGCCAGGATGTTGACGGCAAGGCGCGCCTCGCCGCCAAGCGCCGCCCGGGCGATGCGGTGCATGCCTTCCAGCAGGGGCCACCGGACCTCGGTAGGCAGGTCGACCTCGCGTCCTCCAAGCGTGACGCGGCGGGTGGCGAAGAGCGCGGCATCGCCCTTGGCTGCGGCCAGCCAGTTGTTCGGCTCGTTCCAGACCTGCCAGACCGCCACGGCTCCGGCATCAAGGCCGGCCAGCAGTTCGAGGTAACGGGCCCAGGCATCCAGGAAGGCGGCGCGATCACGCCCCGCGCGCTCCATCACCCAGTCCGGCGGGTTATACAGCACGGCCCAGACCCCGAGGCCTTCCTCCCGCAAACGGGCCAGCAGGTGCCTGTAGAAGGCCACCGCCTCAGGCCGGAATGGCCCCGGCTCGGGTTGCAGCTGCCGCCAAAGCAGGTCCGTGCGCACCATGGACGCCCCGAGTTCCCGGACCTTGGGCAGCAGGCGCTCGAGCGCGCGCTCCTGCGTGCCGACATCGAGATCCGGGCACAGCCGGGCAGGGTTCAGGTTCACCGACCACTGCAGCATCGTTCGTCCATTATGCCCAGAGGAATGCGGCCACTATAATGAAGGCCGCATGCACGACCTTTTGGCTGCCCAGCTCGAGGAACTGCCCGTCCAGCCCGGATGCTACCTGTTCCGGGATGAGGCCGGCACCCTTCTTTATATCGGCAAGGCCGTCAACCTGCGCCAACGCGTCCGCTCCTACTTTCGCGACGACACCGGACAATCCGCCAAGACCCGCCTGCTCGCCGCACGCGTCCACGCCGTCGAGGTCGTCAGGACGCCGACGGCAGCCGACGCGCTGAACCTGGAGAACACGCTGATCAAGCAACATCAGCCGTTCTTCAACATCCGGCTGAGGGACGACGCCACCTATCCCTGGCTCAAGCTGACACTCGACGAAGCCTACCCGAGGCTGCTCGTCGTCCGTCGCCGCAAGGCCGACGGCGCCCGCTACTTCGGCCCTTTCCCGGACGCCGGCGCGATGCGCGCGACCCTTCACCTGGCCGGCCGAATGTTTCCGCTGCGCAAGAAGGCACGTCCTCCCTACCGCGACCGACCCTGCCTCAACTACGACATCGGACGCTGTCTTGCCCCGTGCCAGGGCAAGGTCGACCAGGCCACCTACCGGGGGCTTGTGGAAGGTGTCCAGGACTTCCTCGAAGGGCGCGCCAGCGATCTGCAGCGCCGGATCGAGGCGGACATGGCCGCCGCCGCCGACCGGCTCGACTTCGAACAGGCGGCCAGGCTGCGGGACACGCTCGATGCGTTGCGCAAGGTCATTGTCCGCCAGATCACCGTGGGGCCCTCGGACCAGGACCTGGACGTCCTGCACGTGGCTATCGGCGAGGCCTTTGCGTGCGTGGAAGTGCTGCAGGTCCGTGGCGGCAAGGTCACGGGTCGCCGGGAACATGGCCTCGACTTGCCGCCCGGGGCCGACCCGCAGGATCCGGACCTCGCGGCGGACATCCTCGGCGCCTTCCTCGCCCGCGGCTACGAGGACCTGCGGGTTCCCCCGGAAATCCTGGCCCCGGTCGAGCCTGAGTCGTCCGAAGCCCTGATGGAGATGCTGGGCGCCGCCCGCGGCAGCAAGGTCAGGCTGTCCGTGCCCAAGCGGGGTGCGCGCGTCACCTTGCTGGACATGGCAGCCGACAACGCCCGCACAGGCCTCGAGCGGCTCAGCCTCGCCCGCCGCCTCGCGGCCGAGACCCGCAAGGACGATGCGCTGGCCGCCTTGGCCCAGGCGCTCGACCTCGACGCCCCGCCCCGCCACATCGAAGGTTTCGACCTCTCCCACACCCAGGGTGTCGAGGCGGTCGCCTCACTGGTCGTGTTCCGGGAGGGTCGTCCAGCCAAGGAGGCCTACCGACATTTCCGCATCCGGACGGCGCGCGGCGGCGATGACTTCGCCGGCATGGAGGAAGTGGTCGGCCGTCGCTACAGACGCTTGCTGGACGAAGGCACGCCGCTTCCTGACCTGATCCTGATCGACGGCGGGCCCGGCCAGCTGGCCGCGGCCGTTCGGGCACTCGAGGCCTTGGGCCTCGAAGACCAGCCGGTCTTCGGACTGGCGAAGCGGCTCGAGGCCATGTTCCTGCCCGATCGCCCCGACCCTGTGCTGCTGGCCCCGGATGCCCCGGCCCGCCTGCTTGTGCAGCACATCCGCGACGAGGCCCATCGGTTCGCGCTGGGCCTGCATCGCAAGCGACGCGGCAAGGCCGGCACGCGCAGCATCCTGGATGGCATCGAGGGCCTGGGCCCGCGTCGCAAGGTCCAGCTGCTGGAGCGACTGGGGTCCGTCGAGGCGATGCGGTCGATGCCGGCAGCCGAACTGGCCAGGCGAGGTGGCATACCCCGCCCTCTCGCGGAGCGCATCTGCCAATCCCTGACGCCCGCCCCTGCCCAGGAGCGTGCCGATGCGTAGGCTGGTCGCGTCGCTGCTGGCCCCATTGATCCTCGCCCTGTCGTCGGGCCTGCCGACCGCGGAGGCCCGCGAGCGCCGCAAGGTGCCGGCACCGCCGCAGTTGGCAGGCCCGGTCCCTGCCCGTCCGGTCAAGGGCCTGTCCCAGGCCCAGCAGCAGCAGCGGGTCGTGCAGCAGCGCCTCGGCGAGGCACGCCGGCGCGTCCGCGAGTTGCGTCGACTCGAAACGACCCACGTACGCAAACTCACGGAGATCCAGCAGACCGTCGAGCAGACGAGCCGTCGCCTCGAGGACTCCCGGTTCCGGCTCAACAGGGCCCAGCGCCGCCTGACGGCGACGCGCGGCGAACTTCGCCGGGCCCAGGACCGCTTCACGCGGGAGCAGGCCCTGGCCTCGAACCGCCTGCGGACCATCCACAAGTTCCGCCACGTCTCCAACTGGGAGGCTCTCCTCACGGCGCCGGACCTCTTCGCATTCCTGACGCGGTACCAGTACCTCAAACACGTCTCGATGACAGACCAGCGCCTGCTGGATCGCCTGGACCGCATGGTGGCTGATGTCCACGAGAAGAAGCAGCGTTACGACGAACTGGTGGGCGAGGTCGACCGCCAGACCAGGTCGATTTCGGCCCAGAAGGCCGATCAGGTCGAACAGAAGGAAACTCAGGCCGACCTTGTCTCGCGCATTCGCAGCGAGCGGGCCGCGTGGGAAGCCGCCGAGGAACAGCTCGAGCGCACCAGCCGCGAGTTGGAGGCCTTCATCCGCCGGATGCTCGCGGCCCAGCGCAGCCGGGCACGGCTGGGCACGGGTAGCTTCGCGTGGCCGGCTCGGGGACGCATCACCAGCCCCTTCGGCGTGCGCATCCATCCCATCTACCGAGTGGCCAAGCGCCACCACGGCATCGACTTCGGCGGACGAATGGGCAGCCCGGTCTATGCGGCGGACACCGGCATCATCCTGTTCGCGGGCTGGTACGGCGGCTACGGCAAGGTCATCATCATCGACCACGGTGCCTCGTTGGCCACGCTCTACGGCCATCTGTCCGCCATCCAGGTCGGCAGCGGCGAAAAGGTGACACGCGGCCAGGCCATCGGCCAGATCGGCTCCACCGGACTGTCGACGGGTCCCCATCTCCATTTCGAGGTCAGACGCAACGGAGCTCCCGTCAATCCTGCGGGTTACCTGCGCTGAGGTCGGGGGGTATGATGACGGGGCGTGTGGTCCCCGGAACGTCCCGGGGGAACCACCAGGAGGAATGGCGTCCATGATGTTCCGGCAAAAAGCCGCCAAGGCCGTGGGACGTGTCGGGTTGCTGGCAGGCCTGATGGCCGGGTCCTTCGGCTTGGGGATGGGCTTCGATCCGCTCGTCATGGCGGCGGAGAGCCGGGACTTCAGGACCTTCTTCGAGGTCTACAACAAGGTCCGGACCGAGTTCCTCTCCCCGCCGGGCGACGAGTCCAAGCTCGAATTCGGGGCGATCCGCGGCATGCTGGAGACCCTGGATGACCCTTACACCCGGTTCATGGAGCCCAAGGTCTTCAAGGGCATGCAGGAGGAGCGGCAAGGTTCCTTCTCGGGCATCGGCATCCAGATCGGTATGCGGGAAAAGAAGCTGACGGTCATCGCCCCCATCGAGGAGACGCCGGCCTGGAAGGCTGGCCTCAAAGCCGGGGATCACATCATCTCGGTCGACGGCAAATCGACTCAGGACATGGCCATCGACGAGGCCGTCGGCCTGATTCGCGGACAGCGGGGCACTCCGGTCAAGCTGGTGATCGTGCGCGGGAGCTCCAAGCCCCGAACCGTCTCCATCGTCCGCGACAACATCGTGACCAAGGCCGTCCGGGCACGCAACCTGCCGGGTGACGTCGGCTACATCCGCCTGTCGACCTTCATGAGCGAGTCGGCGGACCGCGAGATGCGCGATGCGTTGCAGAAGATGGCCGGACAACGGGCGCTGGTCCTCGACCTGCGCGGCAATCCGGGCGGGCTGCTGCCGAATGCCGTGACCATCGGCCTGATGTTCATCGACAAGGGGCCCGTCGTGCAGATTGTCGACCGCGATGGCAACCGCGATCTGCTGCCGACCGAGGGCATGATCCGGCGCACGGGCAACAAGGCACTCTGGGACAAGCGCAAGCCGCTCGTGGTCCTGGTCGACGGCGGCTCCGCCTCAGCTTCCGAGATCCTGGCCGGCGCCCTGCAGGATGCCGGGGTGGCAACGCTGATCGGGACGACGACCTTCGGTAAGGGCCTTGTCCAGACGGTCCATCCGCTCGAGGGAGGTGCCGGTCTCGCCATCACGACCAACAAGTACCTGACGGCGGGTGGCAACGACATTCACAAGCGCGGCATCATCCCCGACCTGCTTCAGGAGCCCGCTCCCGCCCCGAAGGGCGAACCCGAGCCGGAACCGTCCGATGACGTCGCGCGGGATGCCCGGGATGCCCAGCTCCAGAAGGCGCTGGCCTTCATTCGCGGACGGCTGGGACAAGGCCCCGTCGTCAAACTGCCCCCCCGCGCCTCCATCCTGGAGAAGGCGTCCAGGATGCGCCGCGACGAACAAGTGGCCGAAGCCGAGGGTCAGAGCGCCATCGACCTCGAGGCGACCCAGCGGATGGAGGATTCGGTCAGCAGCTTGATCGATCTGCAGGGCCAGCAGGAAGACGAGGTCACCCGTCTCCTGGTCGACCTGTCGACCAAGGTGCGCGGGCTGTCCACGGACCAGATGCAGCGCATTACCTCCCACAAGGACTTCGACATCGAGATCGAGGGCGAGGCCACGGGTCGCGAAGGCGAGGCCCTCGCCAACCGGCGCGCGGAGACGACGGCCGCCTATGTCCGGGGCTACCTGCAGCACATGGGTCTGCCGTTCGGACGCGAGGACCTCAAGGTCAAGGCCCGGGAAGGCAGCCAGGGCGGCGTTACGGTGCGCATCCACCTGCCGCTTCAGGATTTGATCGGCAAATAGGTTCCGGTAGTTGGCGCTGAAAGCGTACCTGTAAGCAGGGTGGGTAGGATAGGGACAACACCCCGTGGTCCCGACAGGGACCCTTCAGGAGGAACCCGATGTCCCGCCTACCCAAGACCCTGCTGGCAGCCACCCTTGCCCTCGCCGTTCCCGGTTGCGCGACCGACAACCTCGGCGCAATGCCCACCACCGCCAAGCAGACGATCGCACGCTTGAGTAGCGTCGCCCGGACCGTGGGCGCAGCGATGGTTCAGGACGCCGTCACGGCCCTCGTCGAGGAGAGCAATGGCGAGGCTGCCGACTATGCGGTGATGGACCCCGGCACCTCGGCACCCGCTTACCGGGTCCAGTTGGCCGGCGCGCCCCAGCCGCCCGAGGGCATGGTCGGCATCACGAGCAGTCCTCGCGGCGAGGACGGTCCGATGGTCGGATCGCAGCCGGCGCAGCAGGGTGCTCAGCCTATCCAGCAGCTCGTGCAGCGCCCACTGGTGGACGGCCGGCCGCAGTTGGCCGCGGACTTCAAGGACCAGATCAACATGCAGATGCCCTTGGCCGAGCGCATGCGGCCCGATGGTTCCAAGGTGAAGCGCGGCAAGCCCGTCGAGCAGGCCAAGCTCGACCAGGTCAAGAAGCATGTCGGCGAGCGCGTCGAGAAGATGAAGGGCAAGATCGAAGCCCAGCGCAAGGCCGTCCGCGACGCGATGGGCAAGGACAACGCCAAGCGCAAGGTCCTGGTAGGCGATGACGGCACGGTGGCCGTGGTCTCGTCCTTCGAGCACAGCAACAAGGCCGGAACCCACACCGTGACGGCCCAGCAGATCTTCAAGGGGACCAGCGATGCCGACGTCAAGCCCGAGAACCTGCTCTCCAGCGAAGTGCGCTCCTCGCGCACCACGAAGGACGGCATCAAGTCCAGCAGCGTGCGTACCGTCGCTGTCAACGAAGACGGCACCAAGGACATCACCTTCACCCACACCCTGACTCGCAAGGACGGCAAGACCAAGACGGTCTCGTGGGAGCGCACGGTCGCGGCCGATGGTTCGTCCTCGGGTGAGGGCAAGATTGTCCGCTTCGATGGCAGCGAGATCACCATCGTGCGATCAATGGCCGCCGACGGCACGGTCAAGGCGACGGTCACCGACACCCGCAACAAGGTCAAGGCCGAGGTGGCCCTGGACGAGGCCACGGGCAAGGTCGACGCCGAGGTCGCCAGCACGGAGGCTCCCGCAGAGAGGGAATCCGTTGCCGTGCCCGATGCCGAGGCTGCGGAACCCGCCGCCGAGTAGCCCCGGTTCGAGGGACCGGCCTGCGTGGGCACGCCGGTCCCTCTCCCTTTTTCCTGCCGCGAAAAATGGTCTGTACAGGGTATTGGGTAGATAGCACGTCCCGACCAAGAGGTCTTCGCCTTGTCCAGCCGCCGCCTGATTGGCATGAGCCTCGGATTGTCCCTGATGGCCCTGCCCTTGTTCTTGCACGGCTGCTCAGCCGATCAGCTTGCACGTATCGGTTTGCTGAAGGGCGCAGAGCCATCTCCCGGCGTCAGTTGCCCAAGCCTGGACGATCTGGCGGAGGGTGATCCGTTCCCGCCGGGTTGCGAGGCGTTGCTCGAGGCCGAGCAGCAGCTCCGCCTCGATGAAGAAGCTGCCGCAGCCAGCGCTTCCACCACCCCCACGCCGGCGCCGACGCTCGGGCCAGCTGGCGGGGGCTTGTCCGGCAAGGTTGAATTCGTCACGGGCCCCTCCCCCGCTGCGACCACGCCGCCGCCCTTCCCCAAGATCGAGACACCGACCCCGGAGCCGGCGCCCTCCGCCATCCAGGGTTCGCTCGGCGAATAGCCCACGGTGATGCCCAAGGCTCCGGGCCTCGCGACACGCATCCTGATTGGGCTGGTGGCGGGTGCCTTGACCGGTGCCTTGATGCCGGATGTCGCCGTCAAGGCGGCCCCGATCGGCGAAGCATTCATCCGCCTGATCAAGCTGATCGTCGTCCCGATTCTGATCGCGACGATTACCGTCGGCATCGCCGACGCGGGCGATCTGAAGCGGGTAGGCACGCTCGGGTTCAAGACCCTGCTCTATTTCGAGGTCGTCACCACAGTCGCCCTCGCGATGGGGATTGGCGCAGCCCACATGCTGCAACCTGGCGCAGGCCTCGATCCCGCCACGCTGGCCCATGCCGACATCAGCCGCCACGTTACCCGTGGCCAGGAGAGCCATAACCTGCTGCTTTCCGCGATCCCGGCCAACGCCTTCGACGCCGCGGCAAGAGGAGACCTCCTGCAGGTGCTGGTGTTCTCGGTGCTGATGGGCCTCGCGACGGCGGCGGCCGGAGCCGCAGGCAAACCGTGGCTGGAGACGATGCGGGCCCTTGGTCAGGTCATGTTCCGCTTCACGCACCTGGTGATGGCGCTGGCACCGTTCGGAGTGGCGGCCCTCGTCGCGAACACGGTCGCGACTTTCGGGCTTGGCGTCCTGCTCCCCCTCGGGAAGCTGGTCCTGGGCCTGTACCTGACCATGGCCGTCTTCGTCGTCGTGGTCCTTGGATCCATTGCCCGTGCCGCCGGCCTGGCCCTGTGGCCGCTCATCAAGGCCCTGAAAGAGGAGCTGATCCTCGCCTTCTCGACCGCCAGCTCCGAGACCGTCCTGGCCAGGCTGATGGACCGGCTCGTGGCGGCCGGCGTCCCCCCCGGCATCGTCTCGTTCGTGTTGCCGACCGGCTATACCTTCAACCTCGACGGTTCTTCCCTGTACCAGGGCCTGGCCGTGCTGTTCATCGCACAGGTCTTCCACCTGGACCTCAGCCTGGGCCAGCAGGTCGTCATCCTGCTGACGCTGATGGTGACCTCCAAGGGCATCGCCGGGGTCCCGGGAACTTCCTTCGTCGTGCTCGCGGCCACGCTGGCCTCGACGGGCCTGCCCCTCGAAGGCCTTGCCCTGATTGCCGGTGTCGATCGATTGATGGACATGGGTCGTACGGTCGTGAACGTCATCGGAAATGCCTTGGCCACCATGGTGATCGCCCGATGGGAAGGCGTACCTGCAGATGCCCTCGTGTGGCACGCCAGCGACGGTTCCGCGGGGGAGACAGCCAAGGCCTGAGGCGGAACCTGGCGGCGTGCAGCCTGGGGTTGTGACCCCGGCCCGTCCGCCGGACACTGCGCGCGGAACCCCTGCACGTCGATGACGGAAGGAGCCGCGATGACACGAATTGTCCCCTTGGCCATGTTGCTGGGCCTGCCCCTCGCTGCCTGCGGCACGGCACCCGTGGCCTGGCAAGGTCCGCCGGACGCCATGAAATTGCCCGATGGCATGCGCGCGCCGGATGGCATGCTGGGCATCCAACGCTGGCAGGACCTGGACAAGCTCAAACCCAGCATGAGGCGGCAAGCCAAGGAAGAATTGCCGCCAGTCGAAGCCCTGAAGAAGGATCTTCCCGAGCGCATCGCCCGGGAAGATGGCGAGAAGCGTCTCGTCCGGATACCCAGGGAGAATCGGGGCGATCGCCTCGGCAGGCGCGGAGGTGGCCTCGGGGAAGATCCGCCGGATGTCGTCGGCTTCGGCTCGCTGGGCTACTGCGGCACGGCCTGGAACGACGGGTTCTGGGGCGGCGACGCCTGGAGCTTCGCCCCGTACGGCTGGGGAGGCAATCTCTACATGATCCCGTACGCCCTCGTCGGGGCCTACTATGTCCCGGCCTACGTCCCCTTCTACTACGAGGCCGCGACCCTCGCCCCCTATCAGGATCTGCCGCTCGCCTACGGGACGACCCCCCTGGTACCGCAATACGTCACCACTCTCGCACCCTTTGTGGGCGGCGTGACACCGCCCGTCGCCTACGCGGCTCCCGTAGCCGGCGCTGTGGCCGCCCCGGCCTACGGCGCCGTGGCACCCGTTGCGGGGATACCGGGCGGTCTCCCGCCCGGGCCGGGTACGCCTGCGGGCTATGCAGCCGGACCCATCGGGTACGGCCCCGGCCAGCCGGCGGCTCCATACGGTGCCTGGCCGGGACCCGCGCCCGTGAGCGGCCCGATGCCGTGGCCGCCGGCAGCATCGACCGCCACGGCCAGTCCGGGACTGGGCACGACCGGATATGGGGGCATCGCCGCGATCAACCGCTGGCGCTGAGCGCCGGCAATCCGGCGTTGTAAGGCCGGGGCGGGGGTGGGCATGCTGCGGGCCGCGGTCCGGGATGGTTCCCGGCCGACAAGGAGGTGCCCGATGAAGCGATTCCGATGGCAAGCCCCGCTCCTGGCCGCAACCTTGGCGGGATGCAGCGTGACGCATCCCGCCCAGGCTCCCGTCGGTCCGCCGCGTCCAGCGGAGAACGGCACGCCCGCAGCCGTGCCGGCAAGCCTGGCGGATCGGGACGCCGCAGTGACACGGCCCAGCCAGGCTCAGGTCGAGCAGCCTGCTGCGACCGGCGGAGCAGCTGAAGCAGGCCAGGCGACGCTGCCTACCCAGGAAGAACTCGACAAGGCCCTGCCCAAGGGGTTGACCCTGGCCCAGTTGCAGGAACGACTCAAGCAGGTGCCGGCCGATCAGATCGACAGCGGGCAGGAAACCGAGGAAGAAGCCACCGCGCCACAGGGTGACCGCCAGATCCAGCGCGGCGGCCGTGGATTCGGTGGCGGTGGGAGAGGATTCGGTGGCGGGGGTCGGGGCTTCGGGCGTGGCTGGGGCGGCGGCCGCGGCTGGGGTCGTGGCTGGGGCGGCGGCCGCGGCTGGGGCCGAGGCTGGGGCCGGGGCTGGTGGGGTGGCGGCTACTGGGGCGGCTGGGGGCCGTCCTGGTACGGTGACTTCTACGGCTCGTACTTCTATCCGGTCGTCACCGGCGGCGTCACCTACTACTACCCGTACGCCGAGGTCGATGGGCTCTATCAACCGGTTACGGCGGCTCCCTTTGTCTACCGCTATGGTCGATACGTACCCGCCTACGTGATCTGACGAGTTGCCCGTGCGGGCCCGCATCCCCAGCCGGCAAGGCCTGCGGGATGCGGGCCCCAGCGTGTTAGCATGGAGACCTGTCTCGGCACCCACAAGCGAAGGAGCTCTGCGTGCGCGTCGTCGTCTGCGTCAAGGTCGTACCGGACACCACGGAACCCAAGCGTCTCGGAGACCAGCACGTGCTGGTCCGCAGCGGCGTCCAGGGAGCAGTCAACCCGATGGACGACTACGCCCTGGAGGTCGCCCTGAAGTGGAAGGATGCCCAGCCTGATCTGGATGTGGTCGTCCTGACGATGGGACCGGAAGACACGCGGGCCATCATCAAGAAGTGCCTCGCCAAGGGCGCGGATCGTGCCGTTCTCGTCTCGGACACGGCCTTGGCCGGTACGGATGCCATCGGTACGGCACGTGTCCTGGCCGCCGCCATCCGCAAGATCGGCGACGTCGATGCCGTACTTTGCGGGGTGCGTTCGTCCGACGGCGAATCCGCCGTCGTCGGGCCGGCCGTGGCCGAACTCCTCGACATGCCGCAATTGACGACGTGCAAGGAGGCCGACCTCGATGGATCGGCCCGGACCGTCACCGCGACCCGCGAAGCCGATGGCGCCCTCGAGGTGGCACGCGCCGGCCTGCCTGCCCTCCTGACCGTCACGAAGGCCAGCTTCGAGCCCCGTCTCGCGAACTTCAAGGGTATCCAGGCCGCCAACAAGAAGGAAATCCTGGGTTGGACGACCGCAGACCTGGGCATCACGCCGCCCGCGCGGCAGGTGCTGGTTACGGCGGCCGGCGAACCACCACAGCGCCCCGCCAGTCAGGTCCTCACGGGGTCGGCTGCCGACGTGGCCCAGAAGCTTGCCCAGTACCTGACCGAGCAGAAGCTCGTCTGATTCCTAGGAGACCCGCACCATGTCAACCATCTGGACACTGGCTGAGATCGAGGGTGGCGAGCTCAAGGGCATCACCCACGAACTGTTGACGGCGGCACGCAGCCTTGCGGATGCCTCGGGCGGCCTCAAGGTAGGCGTCGTGGCACTGGGCCACGAGATTGGCGGCCTGGTGCCCCTGCTCGGCAGCCTCGGCGCAGACCTCGTCGCCCTTGCCGACGCCCCCAGCCTCGCAAACGCCCCTGCCGATGTCGTGGCCCGCGTGATCGCGCCTTTCCTGCAGGGCCAACAAGCGCGAACGGTGTTGCTGGGCCACACCGCCATCGGCAAGGATGTCGCCGGCCGCCTGGCCGTTCGCCTCGATTGTGGCGTCATCGCCGATGCCACCGAACTCAAGAATGACGGCGGCAAGGTCGTGGCGACCCGGAGCATCTTCGGGGGCGGCATGTGGTCCCGCGCGACGGCGGCCGGGGAAGGTGCCGTCATCACGGTTAGGCCGCGCGCCGTCACGCCGGCGACCGGCCAGTCGGGGCGCACCGCCGAAACCCTGACCGTGCCCGTTGCAGAGGGCAGCACCACACGCCGCGTCGAAACCTTGGAACTCAAGCAGGAAACCAGCACGACGGTCTCCCTCGGAGATGCCGAGGTTGTCGTCGCGGGTGGACGGGGCATGGGCGGTGCCGACCGGTTCGGCCCTGTCGAGACCTTGGCCAGGACCCTCGGAGCGGCGGTCGGTGCATCCCGCGCCGTGGTGGACTCCGGCTGGCGGCCACACAAGGAGCAGATTGGCCAGACCGGGCGTACCGTCAGCCCCAAGCTCTATGTGGCCTTGGGCATCTCGGGGGCGATCCAGCACCTGGTGGGCATGAGGACCTCAGGCACGATCATCGCGATCAATACCGATGCAGAGGCACCCATCATGAAGGTTGCGAACGTGGCTGCTGTTGGCGACGTCCACGAGATCGTCCCGGCACTGGTCACCGAGCTGTCTCGCCAAGGGGTTGGCGCTGGCGCCTGACGCCCCACCGCCATTCACCAGAGCGGGGTGGACCTGAAACAGGTCCGCCCCGCTTTCATTCGTGTGGGTCGCCTGCGCATCGGACCTGGCCCGGTCGTCGTCAGTCTGACCAGCCAAGAGGAATCCCCCCGTCCAGCCAAGCTGTCCGAGGGGATTCGAGGTGCGGAAGGGGGGATTTGAACCCCCACACCTTTTGGGTACACGCTCCTGAGGCGTGCGCGTCTGCCGTTCCGCCACTTCCGCGAGTGGATCCCCAGTTTAGAAGATCCATAAGCTCAGGTCAAGGCAACAGGACAGCTCCCGACTGCAACGCCCACTGAGCGACCCAGTGAGCGCCCGGCACCATCCAGCCGGCCACGGCCAGGATCCCGGCGCCCAGCACGAGAACCAGGCCGGAAGAAACGGCCAAGGCTACCCGCTCACCGGTCGCAAGGGGCAGAGGGTTGACGGACGATGGCCATGCACCGGACAGGACGCGAAACAACAGGGGCATATAGTACGCGAGTGAGACCATGCTGCTCAGGATGGCCAGGACCCCCAGCCAGCCCAGGCCTGCACCGAAGGCTGCAGAGAACACCATGTACTTGCCAAGGAAGCCGGCCGTCATCGGGAAACCCACGAGCGAAAGCAGGGCCACCCCGAAGGCTGTAGCCAACCAGGGGCTGCGCTGCAACGCACCATCGAGCCCACCGGTTCGCTCGAGGACATCGAGGCAGCCAAAGGCTGCCAGGTTGGTCAGCAGATAGGCCACGAGATAGACCACCAGCGCCTGGACGGCATCTGTACCGGTTGAACCCGCAGCCGCGGCCAGTCCCACGAGCATGTAGCCGGTGTGGACCACACTTGAGAACGCCATCATCCGCTTGGGCTTCCGCTGGTTCATCGCCATCAGGTTGCCCACTACCATCGACGCCGCCGCCAAGGCGGCAAGCAGGGGCTGCCAGTCGATCCCGACACCCGCGAGGCCCGCCACGAGGAGGCGCAGGGCAAAGACGAACGCCGTCACCTTGACTACCGTCGCCATGAACCCCGTCAGCGGCGTCACGGCACCCTCGTAGACATCGGCAGACCACATGTGGAAGGGCGCTGCAGCCACCTTGAAGGCCAGGCCCGCCACCATGGCCGCCAAGCCGAGCATCACGAGCCCGTGGCGCGCAGGTGGGAGGTGGATCGCCGCCGCCTGCAACCGATCCAGCGAAAGGCTACCCGTGGCGCCGAAGAGGAAGGCCATGCCCAGCAGGAGGATGGCGGAGGCAAAGGCACCCAGCAACAGATACTTGAGTACGGCCTCGTGGGCCCCCGGACGGGAACGGTCCAGCCCGACCAGACCATAGATGGACAGAGCCACGATCTCGAGTCCGAGGAAGCCGGTGAAGATGTCACCGGCCGAAGCCACGACACCGGAGCCCGCAACGGCGAACAGCAAAAGCGCATGAAGTTCACCGTGCGCGAACGAGCCGCGATCCGCCGCCGTCATCAGACCGGGCAGAACCAGCAGGGCCCCGGCCGATGCCAACGCCACCAACAAGAGGGACAAGCTGTCGACCACCAAGGCACCGCCCATGTAGGTTGCCCTGAAGGCACCCGTTGCTCCGACAGGCTCCATGCCGATGACCGGCCTGACCCACAGGGTCACGGAAAGGACAAGCGCGCTCAGGTTGACCATGCCGGCGTGCCACGCCATGGTCCGGTCCGGATCCCCGTGACGGACAGAAGGCACCAGCAGCAGGGCGAGAAGGGCGCCAAGCACCAGGAGGGCCAGAGGCGCCAGTGGCAAATAAGTGGCAAGTTGCGTGTTCATGGATGAGCCCCAGTCGGCAAGGCAGCCTGTGGCGCGACCTTGTGGAAGCGAAGGACATAGGCGTCGGACCAGGGCTTCATGCGATCGATGAGCAAGCCCGGCCGCACCCCGAAGAGCACCATCATCCCGAGCAAGGGCAACACCACGGCGAGTTCGCGGAACCCGAGGTCCGGCCCCGTCGGTGCGGGCTGGACAGCCGGACCGTAAAGCATCCGCTGCAGCAACCACAGCAGGTACGCTGCTCCGAGCACGACTCCGAGCCCACCTGCGAAGGCCACCCAAGGCGACAGCCCCCATGCCCCCAGCAGGATCAGGAACTCACCGACGAAGCCATTGAGACCAGGCAAGCCCGCGGAAGCCATGGCCGCGAACACCAGGGCCGATGCCAACCAAGGATGCGTCGCGGCCATTCCCCCGAATCGGGAGAGTTGCGTCGCCCCCTGGCGCTCGCTGGCCCACGCGGCCAGGATGAACAGGGCAGCCGTGACCAGCGCATGGCCGACCTGCTGCAGCATCGCGCCGCCCACGCCCTCGGCCGTCAGGCTGAAGATCCCGAGGGCGATCCAGCCGAGATGGCTGAAGCTCGAGTAGGCGAGCACGGTGCGCACATCACGGGCACCAAGGGCCAGGACGGCTCCATGGAGGATCCCGACGACGGCAAGTCCGGCCAGCCATGGTGCCCAGGCAACGGCCTGCTCGGGAAACAGGGGCATGGCCACCCGCAAGACACCGTAGGTGCCCAGTTTGGCCATCAGGCCGGACAGGAGAATGACCGCAGGCAATGGCGCCGACGTGTAGGCAGCCGGCAGCCAGAAGTGAAGCGGGAAAAGCGGGATCTTGACGGCAAAGGCCAGGACAAGTCCGGCAAAGGCCCAGCAACGTGCGCTGGCACTCCATGTGGACACGACACCCGCCAAGGCATCCAGATCGAAGTTCCACGACCCGAGCCGCGCGTGCGCCTCGGCTCCCATTGCGAAGATCACGGCCAGCATGGCCAGCGAACCGACAAGCGTCACCACCACGAAGGGTACGGTCGCCTTGCGACGGTCCGAATCCCCCCACAACAGGATGAGGACCAGAGCCGGCAGCAGCATCAGCTCCCAGAAGACGTAGAACACGAGCAGATCCTGAACGACCAGGACCCCAGCCATGGTTCCCACGAACAGCAGCAACCACGCATGGAAGGCGGGCGGCCTCTCGGAACCGGAAACCAGCACGGCCAGCAGGCCGAGAGCTGCACCTGCCACCAGCAGGAAGATCGACAAGCCGTCCACGCCAAGGCGGAGTGTGCTCCCGAAGATGCCCAGCATGGGCCACGAGGCGACGGCTTGCAGCTCAGGCTGGTCCCGGAAGCTACGCAGCAGCATCACTCCGAGGCCCAGTTCGCCCGCCATGGCCGCGCCAGCAACGGCCCGCGAAACGCGCGCAGGCAGCAAGGCGGCAAGGGCGGCCGCGATGAACGGCAGCAAGAGCATCCAGACAGGGAGGGAAAGGGTCTCGCCCACGTCAACGACCTCCTGACAGGACAGCCCAGGCCACCAGGACCACGAGGCCACCCAGCATCACCATCGCATAGTGGCGCGCGAGACCCGACTGGGCCACGGCCAGACCACGACCCGCAAGGGCGAGGCCCTGCACGAGGCCCCGGGCACCCCAGCCAAGCAGGAAGTCGAGGAAGGGCGCGGCAGCACGCGAGGAAAAGACGACCGGCCGCACAACAAGACCCTCGAGCGCCTCATCGACGTGCCAGCCGCGCTTCATCGTGGCCCAAAGGCCTGCCAGGCCCGGGCGCGGCGCCCCTGTGGAAGCACCGTCACGCGCATGCAGGCTGAAGCCGATGGCCGCCCCAATGGCCACGACTGCCACCGAGCCCGCCGTCAGGATGATGTCGACAACGGCATTGGCATGGACACCGTGGTCGAGGCTGGGATAGAAGACGGGCTCCAACCAAGCGCTGAACCACAGCGTTCCCCCGAGCTCGTGGGGCCACTCGAGGACACCTGCACCGAGAGCGCCGACGGCCAGCAGGACGAGCGGCAAGGTCATGGTCCAACCCGCCTCGTGGGCGTGCTCGGCAAGGTGGGCATCTCTCGGAGGACCGGCAAGGACCAAGGCCACGAGCCTGAAGGAATAGAAGGCCGTCAGTCCGGCCGTGAGGAGGCCAACGGCAAACCACACGGGGTGATGGGCATTCCACGTCGCCACGAGGATGGCATCCTTGCTCACGAAGCCGGACAAGGGGGGCAGGCCAGCATTGGCAGCCGCCGCAAGCACGAAGGCCGGTCCGGTCACGCGCAGCTTCGACCAGAGGCCACCCATCCGGCCAAGCTCCTCCTCACCATGCAGGGCATGGATGACAGCACCGGCCGAGAGGAAGAAGAGGGCCTTGAAGAAGGCATGGGTGAAGAGATGGTAGATGCCAGCCGAGAACGCGCCGGCCCCCAGGCCCATGAACATGTAGCCCAGCTGGGAGACGGTCGACCAAGCGATGACTCGCTTGATGTTGGTCTGCGTGCAGGCAACCGTCGCCGCAACAAGGGCTGTCAGGGCTCCGAGGCTGCCGATGAAGGCCAGGGCGGCGGGTGCGTGGTGATACAACGGGTGCATCCGGGCTACCATGTAGACACCGGCCGTGACCATGGTCGCGGCGTGGATCAGGGCAGAGACGGGCGTGGGGCCAGCCATCGCGTCCGGAAGCCAGATGTGGAGCGGCACCTGTGCCGACTTGCCCATGGCCCCGACGAAGAGCAGCACCGCCGCAGCGGTCGCAATCGGTACGGACAACTTGGACACGTGGGCCGAGAGCAGGTCGATGTCCAGCGAGGCCTGGCCACCGGGCGCCATGCTCCAGTAGAGCAGGAACATGCCGAGGAGCAGGCCCAGGTCCCCGACGCGATTGACGACAAAGGCCTTTAGACCTGCGGCGGCCTTGGCCGCGTCGCTGAACCAGTAGCCGATGAGCAGGTACGAGCAGACGCCGACCCCCTCCCAGCCCAGGAAAAGCACCACGAGGTCCCGCGCCGTGACCAGCACGAGCATCGCGAACGTGAACAGGTTGAGCCAGGTCAGGAAGCGCGGAAAACCGGCATCCCCCGCCATGTAGCCCACGGAGTAGAGATGGATGAGCGTGCCCACCGTCGTCACCACCAGCACCATCACGAGCGAGAGGGCGTCGACCCGGAACAGCCAGGTGACGTGTGCCTGTCCCATCGAGAACCACGTGCCCAGATCAAGCTCGGTTAGGCGCAGGGAGCGGTCACGGGCCAGAAACTCGAAGCCCAGGCTCCACGCAGCCACGGCCGCCGCCAGGGGACCGGCGACACCAATCGCGGCCGAAAGGCGGTCCAAGGGACGAAGGTGATGCCCCTCGACAGGTACGGGAAACCGGGCGGAGCGAAGGGCCAGGATGCCGTTCAGCGCAGCTGCGGCCAACGGGGCGAAGAGAATCCAGGCGAGCAAGGCAACATGGGACACGCCGGGATCACTCCTTCATCGAGGCAAACACGTCGACATCGAGCGTCTCCCGATGCCGGAAGAGCATGATGACGATGGCGAGGGCCACGGCTGCCTCGGCTGCCGCCAATGCGACGACAAGCAAGACCGTGACATGGCCCTCGACGGACAACCACTGGCGGCTGAAGGTCACGAAGACAAGGTTGACCGCGTTGAGCATCAACTCGATGCACATGAGCAGCGCAAACACATTGCGTCGGGCCACGAAACCGCCAACCCCGATGGAAAAGAGTGCAGCGGCAACAAGCAAGGGTGCGTGCAGGGCCATCAGTCCAGCCTCCGCTTGGCCATGCCAACTGCGGAAACCACCGCAACCGTCAGCAGAAGGGACACGACTTCGAACGGCACCGCGTAATCACGGAACAGGCCCCGCCCGACGGCCACGATACCGCCGAAGCCGGGCGGAGGCGGCGCGAAGGGATCGGCCGGAATGGCGTGAATACCAGCGGCCAGGCCCATGAAGAGGAGACCCGCCACCGTCAGGCCCATACCGAGACGACCGCCCAGACCATCTTCGTGGGCCAGGTCTTCCTCGCGGACATTGAGCAGCATGATGACAAAGACAATCAGGGCGAGGATGGCCCCGCCATAGACAAGGATCTGAAGGATGGCGACCAGAGGAGCAGCCAGCAACGCATAAAGACCTGCGAGCGCGATCATCACGACAATCAGCGCAAGGGCAGAGCCCAGAGGATGTCGGCGGCTGACCATCGCCAGAGCACCCGCGACAGCCACGGCAGAAAGGACAGCGAAAAGAATGGCGTCAAGCATGGTCGGTCCGTTCAGGTTACACCGGATCGGACCACTGCGAAGGCGTCCGCAGCAGCTCGTCCTTGTGGACGACGAAATCGTCACGCTGGAAATCGGCAAAGGTATAGACACCGGAATCCATACGAATGGCATCGACCGGGCAGGCCTCGACGCACATCCCGCAGAAAACGCACTTGAGCAAATCTATGTCGAAGGAAACGGGGAACTTCTCGACCTTGGGATCGGGATGCTCGCCAGCCTCGATATGGATGCAGGCGGCCGGACACACGGTCGCACACATCATGCATGCCGTGCACTTGGGATCGCCCGACTCCTTCTGCAGCAAGCGATGCTTGCCCCTGTAGCCCTCGGGCATCTCCTTGCGGACCTCGGGATACTCCTTGGTCTGAACGGGCTGGCTGCCCACCAGTTGCCGGACGGTATGTCCGACCGTCACGCCAAGGCCCTTGACGATATGCCAGAGGTAGGCGGACTCGATACCCTCACCGGGCTTGACGCGATCGACCTTCATG
This sequence comes from Candidatus Sericytochromatia bacterium, assembly GCA_035286125.1. Taxonomy (GTDB): domain Bacteria; phylum Cyanobacteriota; class Sericytochromatia; order S15B-MN24; family VGJW01; genus VGJW01. The sequence continues at coordinate 12,846 of JAYKIS010000032.1, read as the reverse complement.
CGGAGGCTTCCTCCCCGACAACCAGGCGGCTCGTGGCGGGCACGCGCGCCTGCGACGGCACCAGATAGCGCTTCCAGACCCACATCAACCCCAGCGTCACGACAGGCGCCACGGGGAGGGCCTCGCGCCCCCACGGCTGCAACATCAGCACGCCCGTCAGCAACAGGTTGAAGAGGGACAGGGGAAGCAGGTTCTTCCAGCCCAGGTCCATGACCTGGTCATAGCGGAAGCGGGGAAGCGTCCAGCGGACCCAGACGAAGCACCAGCAAAGGAAAAGCAGCTTGGCCGTGAAGACCGAAATCTGGACCCCTGCGGCAAACAGGGGTGGCAGCCAGCCCGGCAAGGCCTCGCCCGACTTCACGACACCCCAGACCCATCCGGCAGCCGCGCCATGCGCGATGAATCCCAACGCAAACAGGACCGAGAAGACCAACGGCTCGAGATCGCGCGCGTCGCCCCACCGTCCACGGGTGTACTCGCGGTAGTGACGAATCAGGCGACCTGACGCCGCGCCAAGCAGCAAGCCGGCACCTCCGATGAACCAGGGCATCAGGGTTCCCGCGTCGGCGACGAGCCGCTCCGTGGGCAACCAAGGCAGTTGCCAGCCTCCGAGGAACATCGTCACAGTCAGGGCACCCGACGTCACCAAGGCCATGTACTCGGCCATGAAGAACAGGCCGAAGCGCATGCCGGAATATTCGGTGTGGTAGCCCGCCACGAGCTCCGCCTCGCCTTCAGCCAGGTCGAAGGGCACGCGGTTGATTTCCGCGAAGGCACACGTGATGAACAGGATGAAACCGAGCGGCTGCAGGAAGATGCCCCACTGGGGGAGGAAGCCCCAAAGGAGCTCGCCCTGGGCACGAACCATCTCGTTGGGTTGAACGGTGCCGTAGGTCAGCATCATGGCCACGACGGCGAGCGCCATCGGAATCTCGTAGCTGAGCAACTGGGCCGTGCTGCGGATACCCCCAAGCAGGCTGAACTTGCTGTTCGAGGCCCACCCGGCGAAGACCACGCCGTAGACGGAGAGCGAGGTCATCGCGAAGAACCACAGCAGGCCGCCGTCCAGTTGCAGGGTCGCCATCGGCGTTGCGAACGTGTCCGAAAGCCGGACGACGTCGGAGATGGGGACGATCATGAACGTGGTCAGCGGGATGAACGCCACGATGATCGGAGCCAGCTTGAAGTAGAAACGGTTGACCCCGGCAGGGATGATGTCCTCTTTCGAGACGAGCTTGATGACGTCGGCCAGCACGTGGGCCACGCCCCCCATCCGGAACATCCCGAAGAGGGCGGCCCGGTTCGGTCCGGGACGCCCCTGGATGAAGGCAGACCCCTTGCGCTCCAGATAGATGGTCAAGGGCATCACCGTCAGCAGGATGGCTGCCGACAGGACCAGACGCACCACGACCGCCAGGTAGTCGGCCGACTCGATCAGCCAGGTCACGCCGTCACCCCCCGCTCCGCATCGAGGCGCTTCCAGACGCCCTCACGGTCAAAAGGCAGCGGATGCCCCATGCCGGCCCCCTGAAGGGCAAGCAGGGCACTCGCCGGCAAGGCATCACCGGCGGGCTCGAAGGCCGGTTCGACATGCTGGATGATGCCCTCGAAATTGGCATAGGCCGCATGCCGCTCGGCATGCATCGCAATCGGCAGCACCACCGCCGCAGATTCCGGCGCCGCGGCGGCGTGCGTGACAAGGGCTGCCGTCCGGGGGTGTTCGAGGCCAGCCGGAAGTGCGACGGAGACCGTCACCAGCGCGGTCAGACCGGGCAGGGCCTCGCGGAATGACGCCTCGTCCGACTCGAGCCCGATGAGGGCAAAGCCGCGCCGGTTCGGCGTCAGGTCGGCCTTCATGAGGAAGTCGTCTTCCTTGCCCGGCTCCGTCCAGTCCAAGCCCCATGCACGGGCACCCAGGGCAGCCGAAAGCCACTTGACCACGGCCATGTCCTCGAGCGAGGCCTGCGCCCCGACGACAAACCCGACCTTGCCGGAACCCAGCAACTGGCGAAGCTCCTGGGTCGCCTTGGCAAAGGGGACGACCAGACCGCCCACCTTGGCCTCGCGCTGGCGACCTTCGTTGATGGCCTTGTAGGTGAAGCGACCGCGGTCGCACATCCACCAGCGGTTCACGGCCTCGTTGGCGCGGGGCCGATAGCGGTACGCCTTGCCCCCCTCGTGATCCAGGTGGACGTTGCATCCTCGGGAACAACCCGTGCAGATGGACGAGGCCGTCTTCAGGAACCAGACGCGCTTCTTGAAGCGGAAGTCACGACTGGTCAAGGCACCGACGGGACACAGGTCGACGACATTGGTCGCGTAGTCGTTGTCCAGTTCGGTGCCCGGGAAGACCTCGATGCGGCTCTTGTCGCCACGACCAGCGATCACCAGTTCGTGGGTCTTCGTCACCTCGCGGGTGAAGCGGACGCAGCGGGAGCAAAGTATGCAGCGCTCCTGGTCGAGGATGACATTCGGGCCGATGGGCTGGGCCTTGAGTTTCTCGACCTTGGGCACGACGGACCGGTGATCGTGCTTGCCGTGCTCCATGTAGTAGTCCTGCAGGCCGCACTCGCCAGCCTGGTCGCAGACCGGACAATCGATCGGGTGGTTGAGCAGCAGGAACTCCATGACGCCCTGGCGCATCTGGCGGACCGCGTCGGTCTCCGTCTTCACGACGGCCGCGGGTACTTCCTCACCCTCCTTGTTCCGCGTCGTGCGCAGCAAGGTATTGCAGGCGATCTGAGGGCCGCGTGCCCCCTCGACCTCGACGAGGCACATCCGGCAGTTGCCGTCGATGGGCAAGCCGGGATGGTAGCAGTAGTGGGGAACGTCGACCCCGGCGAGGGCCGCTGCCTCAACCACATTGGTGCCATCGGGCACCTCGAGGGTCTGGCCGTTGATTGTGACAAGCGCCATCAATGCACTCCGACGGGCTGCGCGGCAGAGACCTTGGCCTCGAACTCGGGCAGGAACTTGGTGAGGTAGCTGATGGTCGGCATGGTGGCAGCAGCCGCAAGCGGACAGACTGTCCGGCCCTCCATGTTGACGCACAGATCGCGGATGGTCTGCAGGTCCTCGGGACGGCCCTTGCCGTCGCGAATCCGGACCAGCACCTGATACAGCCAATCCGTACCCTCGCGGCAAGGCGAACACTGGCCGCAGGACTCGTGCGCATAGAACCGGAGCAGGACCGTCAGCAACGAGACCATGCAGGTCTCGTCATCGATCACCATCAGGCCGCCCGAGCCGAACATCGTCTTGAGGCGTGCGCAATCCTCGTAGGTCAACACGGCGTCCATCGCCTCGTCCGCCGTGATGACGGGCGTGCTCGAACCACCCGGGATGATGGCCTTGAGCTTCCGTCCCTTCCAGACGCCGCCACCGTAGTCCTCGATGAGTTCACGGAAGCTGATGCCCAGAGGCACCTCGTAGACGCCAGGCCGGGCCACGTGGCCGGAGAGACACATCAGCCGCGTGCCGCGGGAATCCACCTTGGGCGGCTTGCCCTCCTCGCCGGGTTCGAACACGCCGATCTGACTGTAGGCTGCGCCCCCATGCGTGATGATCCAGGGAATGGTGGCGATCGTCTCGACGTTATTGACGCAGGTGGGGCAATCCCAAGCTCCATTGGTCGCCGGGAATGGCGGCTTCAGGCGCGGGTAGCCGCGACGTCCCTCCAGAGAATTGATCAGGGCCGTCTCTTCACCACAGATATAGGCCCCTGCCCCGCGATGGATCACGATCTCGACGCCTTCGCCGGTACCAAAGAGATCTGGACCGACGAAGCCTGCCTCCTCGGCTTCGGCAAGGGCCTGCTCCAGGACCTTGACCTGGGTCGCGAACTCGCCACGGATGTAGATGTAGGCACGCTTCGCCCCGATGGCGCGGGCACCGATGACGACGCCCTCGAGCACCGCGTGGGGGTTGCGCTCGATGAGCAAGCGGTCCTTGAAGGTCCCGGGTTCGGACTCGTCGGCATTGATGACGAGGTACTTGGGCTTCGGGCTGTTGACCGGGATGAAGCCCCACTTCATGCCCGTGGGGAAACCCGCCCCACCACGGCCGCGCAGGCCGCTCGCCCGCACCTCGCCAATGATGTCGGCGGGTGCCATCGAGGTCCAGGCCCTGCGAGCCGCCTCGTATCCCCCGACGGAGCGGTAATGGGCCAGCCTGTGGCTGTCCGGATGATCGACGTGGGCCGTCAGGACCTTGGTCATGCCGTGGCCTCCCGCAAGCTGTCGATGAGGGCGTCCAGCTTCTCTTCCGTCAGGTTTTCGTGGAAGGCCCCGTTGTCCAGTTGCAGCATGGGGGCATAGCCACAAGCCGCCAGACACTCGGCGCGGCGCACCGTGAATCGGCCATCCGCAGAAGTTCCGCCCGAGGCCGGATCGACACCCACGCGCCGACACAAGCGCTGGTAGATCTCCTCGCCCCCGACCAGGCAACACGCGACGCTGGTGCAGACCTCGACCAGATGCTTCCCTACAGGCTGGGTGAAATACATCGTGTAGAACGTCGCCACGCCCCAGACATAGGCCGGGGCAAGGCCCAGGGCATCGGCCACGGCCTTGATCACGTCCGCCGTCAACTGCCGGGGACGGGAGGGGTCGGCATCCACCTGCTCCTGCGCGACCCAGAGGACGGGCAGCAGGGCTGCTTGCTGCTGCGGATAGCGCGTGAGCAGCTTGCGGATCCGGGTCCAGCTGGCTTCGCTGAACGCGAAGGGCGTCGGGGCCGAGGGCGGCCCGAAGGTCGTCGCGGCTTCCGTCATCGATCAAGCTCTCCCGCGATGATGTTGATGCTGCCCAGGCTGGCGATGGCGTCGGCCACCATATGTCCCTCGATCATGTCGGGGAAGGCAGCGAAGGACATGAAGGACGGGGGACGACAGCGGTTCCGGTAGGGGCGACCACTGCCATCCGAGACAATGTAGAAGCCGAGTTCGCCATTGGCCCCCTCACTGGCGTCGTAGACCTCCCCGGCAGGCACCTTGACCCCTTCGAAGACCAACTTGAAGTGGTTCATCAGGCCCTCGATGTTGTTGTAGGTGTCATCCTTGGACGGCAGGGAGACCCCCTTGGCTTCGACCATGACCGGCCCCTCGGGCAAGCGGGACAAGGCCTGGCGAATGATGCTGGCCGACTGGCCGATCTCGCCGAAGCGCACGAAGATACGGTCATACGTGTCGCCGACCGTTCCGGTCACGGTCTCGAAGTCATAGGTCTCGTAGCCATCGTAAGGTTCGGCCTTGCGCAGGTCGTAATCGACACCGGAAGCCCGCAGGTTGGGACCCGTCCATCCATAGGACAGGGCCATCGCTGCCGGGACCACGCAGATATCCTGCACCCGCTCGAGGAAGATCCGGTTGCGCTTGACCAGGGTCTCGACTTCGACCACGGCAGCCTCGATCTCGGAGAGCACCGCCAGGATGTCCGAGCCACAACCATCATAGAAGTCGCGGGCCAGGCCACCCACGCGACCGTAGCTGTTCGTCAACCGGGCACCCGTCAGCTTGTCGAAGATCGTGTAGACCTTTTCCCGGACATTGAAGAAGTACCAGAAGTTCGTCAGGGCCCCGAGGTCGACGAGGTTGGTGCCGATGCAGACCAGGTGGTCGATGATGCGGGAGAGTTCGCCAATGATGACGCGGATGGCCTGGGTGCGCGGGGTGATGGTCAGGCCGAGCGCCTTCTCGACCGCCTTGCAGAAGGCAAAGTTGTTGAGCATCGCCGAGCAGTAGTTCAGACGGTCCGTGTAGGGCACGCACGCGTTGTAGGTCTGGGACTCGGTGCTCTTCTCGAAGCCACGGTGCAGGTAACCGATCTCGGCCACGGCGGCAACGATGGTCTCGCCATCAAGGGCCACGAAGGTGCGCAAGGTGCCATGCGACGCCGGATGCGACGGCCCCAGGTTGACGAACATCAACTCGGCGTGAAGATCGGCCCCCTCGGGGAGGCGTCCTTGTCCGGCAGGACGCGCGGCAAGGGCCACCGGCGACCCCCCGCGGGACCCACGCGAAGGTGCTCCCGGAGCAGCCTCGACACCGTGGTCGGACCCCCGAATCCCGGCCAGAAGCTCCTGCTCGACCTCGGGCAGCACGTAGCCCCGGGCCCTCAGGCGAAGGGCCATCTCGTCGACGAGGGCGTCATTTTCCGAGAGCGGTTGCCGCGCCCGGATCGGGTAGTCCTTGCGCAGCGGATGCCCCACGAACTCGTGGTGGTTGAGAATGCGCTTGAGGTTGGGATGCCCCTCGAAGAGGATGCCATATTGGTCCCAGGCCTCGCGCTCGAGCCAATCCGCCCCCTGCCAACGCCCCGCAAGACTCGGGACCTTCAGATCCTCGCCAACGTGGCACGTCACGCGGACCCGACGCCCCGCCGCCATGTCGCGCAGGTGGTACACGACTGCGAAGCGCGAAGGCTGGGCCTTGGGAAACTTAAGGTAGTCGACGCCGGCCAGATCCGTGAGGAAGTCGAAACCATCCTCGACCAACCACGCCACGACATCGAGCAACGCCTCGGACTTGAGGCGAAGGGACGGCATGTCGACGCCCTGACGCGCCTCGATCAACCGCTCACCGAACTGCTCGGAAACCCGCGCCAGCAAGTCGCTCACGCCGCATCCTCCGGCTGGGTCAGGACACTCTGGCGGGCAATGCGCTGTTCCTGAAGCTTGAGGATGGCCTCAATCAGCCCTTCCGGCCGCGGCGGGCAGCCACCCACGTAGATATCCACCGGAATCAGGTCGTCGATGCCCTGGACCGTGCAGTAGTTGTCGTAGAACCCGCCGGACGACGCGCAGACGCCCATGCTCAGCACCCACTTGGGCTCGGCCATCTGGTCGTAGACCCGCTTGAGAATGGGGGCCTGCTTGTAGCTGATGGTGCCCATGACCATCAGCAAGTCGCTCTGGCGGGGGCTGAACCGGACAATCTCCGCGCCGAACCGCGAGATGTCGTATTCGGACGACACCAACCCCATGAACTCGATGGCACAGCACGCCGTCCCGAAAGGCATGGGCATGAGACTGTGCTCACGCCCCCAATTGAGGACCGAGTCGATGGTCGTCGTGATCCAGGAATCGCCGAAAGCGGACTCTACTCCCACCGCAGTGCCCCCCGTCCAAGGACGTAGAAGTAACCGAAGAACAGGACGGCGATGAACGTACCCATCTCGACAAGTCCCTGGACACCCAACTCACGGAAGCTGGCAGCCCAGGGAAACAGGAACACGGCCTCGACGTCGAACAGGATGAACAGGATCGCGACCAGATAGAACTTGACCGAGAATCGCTCCCGGGACGAACCCACTGTCCGCTGGATACCCGCCTCGTAAGGCAGGCCCTTGGCCGCCACCTTGCGCCGGGGACCGAGGCGCTCGATGGCCAGGATCAGCACGCCCGGGACGATGACCGCCAGGGCCAGGGTGCAGAGCAGGGCGAAGAGCGAGGCGTTCATGCGGCCCCATTGTAGCAGAGGTGGCAGGCGAGGCCTGCCCGGGCGTCAGGGGCCCAGCCGGGCATGCAGGCGGAAGACGCCCGCCAGTGTCTTCGCGTCGCGGATACGGCCATCGAGGGCCATCGCGTAGACCTCGGCCAACGGCATGCGGACGCGTTCGACGAACTCGTCCGGATCCGTTGTGAAGCCCGTCACGTCCTCGAGTCCCGTGGCCTCGTAGAGCCGTATCGTCTCCGTCGTCCACCCCGGCGCCACATGGACCTCGCCCAGGGCGTGCCAAGTCGCGGCAGAAAGGCCCGTCTCCTCGGCCAATTCCCGCCGGGCCGTCCATTCGGGTGCCTCGCCGGCAGCGCAGGTCCCTGCGGGCAGCTCCAGCGTCACGCGTCCGAGCGCGTAGCGGAACTGCCGCACCATCACCAGCGCACCATCCTGATGGGCCGCAATGGCAACGGCTCCCGGGTGCTCCACGACCTCGCGAACGGCGGTACGGCCATCGGGAAGAGCAACGGCATGGGAAGCGACGCGCAGGATCCGGCCGCTCCACACGACCTCGCGAGTCAGGCCACGCTCCGTCAGGTGGGGGAATGCGTCGTGGGCCACGGCCCTTCCTCCCGGGGTTCGGCGGCCACCCGGTCGACCAGCAGTTGCTGCCGGACGGACAGGATGCGGCGCGTCCGCATGATGGCGGCGACCTGCTCCTCGCTCAGGCGCTCGGAACGCAGCAAGCGATCGAGGCGGGGCTTGTCGACCTTGGCCACGCGGGCCAGCAGGCCCGCCTCGGACAGGATCTCCTTGAGTTCATCCGCCTGATACTCGACGCTCTCCCTGCGCTCCAGCCGGAAACGAAGTTCCCCGGGAAGTTCGAGCACCTCATGGCCCGATTCCTCGAGGTACAACTCGAGGGTCCGGCGGAGCGTGAACTCCTCGACCCTCAAGGCCTCGATCTGCTGCTGGGTGCGCACGTAGTCCCTGGCCGCGTCGCCAATGGCCGCGAATCGCTGCCTGTAGGCCTCGAGGCGGCCAAGGTAGGCACGCTCCAGCAGCGGGTAGACTTCGGCCAAGGCCTGCGCGTCCGCAAGGGCACGGTGGTACCGGCGATGCTCCAGGCCGAACAGGTGGACGAGCCGCTCGACGGAAAGGGCCTTCTCCCCCGGGAAGACCTCTCGGGCCCAGACCTGCGTGTCCAGGGAGCGCGGCTGGAAAGGTACCCCGCGGATGGCACGCCGGGCAGCGTCCAGAAAGGCCACGTCAAAGGCGACGCTGTGGCCGACCACCAGCGGATCCCCGTCGAGGAATGCCTCGATTCGGTCCAGCACCTGAGCAAGCCGGGGAGCCCCCCGGACCATGTCGGCCGTGATGCCGTGAATGGCCACATTCGAGGCACGCAAGGGAACACCGGGATCGACGAGAATCTCGAACTCGGCCACCTTGCAACCGTCCTCGAGCGCGACCATGCCGACCTCGAGGATGCGATCGACCCGGGGGTCCAGGCCGGTCGTCTCGAGGTCCAGCACCACCACGCGCATCAGCGTGGCCTGGGCGTGCCCGCCCGGCGCGGGGGCAAGGCAGGACGGGGCGCAGGACGAGCGGGCAGGCGCCCGGCAGGACTCACCGCAGGACGCGGCCCGCCGGGACCTGCGACGGGCGGCCGGGCCTGCGGCTTTGGCGTCGCGAGCTTCGGCTCCTCTCCCGCCACGAAGGAAACCGGCGCATGGACCGTCGCCACAGCCCAGGGAAGGCGCGGGGCCTCGGGCAACTCGAACGACCCGGCGAGTTTCACGGCCGTGACACTGAATCGGTACGAAACACCCTTGCGCAACGCGAGGGCAGGGACCTTCGGCATCCGGACCAGCGTGGAGGTCGTCCAGGCTTCCCAGACCGTATTGAGATCTTCCTCGGCCTCCTCGAGGCGCACGCGATAGGCACTGACTTCGGGGGATGCTGCCCAGGCGAAAGCCGTGGCGGTGTCGAAGCCGACGGAAGGTGTCGCCCCGACATCAGGCAGGTTGAAATCGAGGCTGAGGCCCTGCGCCGTCACCTGATGGGCATGGCCGTGGCTGACATTGCCCACGCCATCGACGGCGACGGCACGGATGTGATAGCTGCTGCTCGCCTCGGGCTGAGGCAGCGAGAAACGATAGCGGCCATCCTCGTCGGGCACGACGGACGCCAGCATGCACTCGGTACCGACCTCGGGCACGAAGAAGGCCTGGACCTGGCGGGGCAGCAACTCCTTGCGTGGCGACACCACGCGGCCCGCGACCATGATGCGCTTGGAGACCGCCCTGAGGGACAGATCGACGGGCTCGGTCCGACCTTCCTTGCCCTCGCCGACCCGAACACCGCGCACGAGGCCGAAGGCGCGAATTTCTCCGGGCTCACCGGGCAACCACGCCGCCACGGAGCGCTTGCCGATCGGCAGGCCCTTGAGCTTGAAGTCGCCGTCGCCCCCCGTAACACCCAGCCCCTCGCCGGCAAGGTCGGGTGGCAGCGCCGCGGCGACCTGCGTCCCTGCGGCGGCCTTGCGGTTGACGACCTGGACCGTGCCCGAAACCTCGTGGCCCTGGCGCTCGGGACGCTTCGGCGTGAGCCGGAGCGAAAAGCGACCGGAAGCCGGACGACCACCGACGATGGTGACGGGCGTGTAGTCGGGATGCAGGATGGTGAAGGCGTAGGAACCTGCAGGCAGATCCTTCCAGGCAAACTTGCCCTTCTCGTCCGACGTGGCGCGGACGGGCTTGTCCAGGAAGGCGCCGGCAGGCCGCGGCGTCGCGGAGGGACGCGCGCCGGGCACGGACTGTGCTGCCGCTGCCGGAGCTGCGGGCGCGCCCACGGACCCCGAGGCTCCTGGCGCTGGGTCGCCCGTGGCCGCCATGGTCGTCACGGAGGCCGGATCGGCAGCCTCTTCAGGCAACATCTCGGCCCAGGCCTGGGCCTCGTCGACCGGCTTGCCCGTCAGGGCGTCGACGAGCATCCCCTTGACCGTGGCCTTGTCGACCTGTGCATTCGTTGCGGCGGCACCGGCCACTCCGGTGGCAGGAGGCAACTGGACGCCGTTCCCCCCAGGGGAAGTCGGGCTGGTGCTGGAGCAGCCGACGACCAGCAGGAGGGCGGCAACTCCCCGGCGATGGCGTGGGATCAAGGACATGCGCGGCTCCGGAGACGTCTTGGACGCAGGGTGGTGCATGCTACCCCGGCCCGCCATGACGGGCAAACCCCCTTCACGATGTCCGGTCTTCACGCAACAAGGTGCCCAGCTTGCGCCGCGCATCACGCAGCATGGTGGCCGCCAGGTGGCTCGGTTCGGGCAGGCGATGCCCCCGCAACAAGGCCCGGACCCAGTGTGTCGCGGCCTGTACGTCAAGGCCATGGCCGGGCGTGACTATGAGCGGGGCCCCGCCCGGTCGCGTGCGGATCGCCTCCCCGAGGACCTGCCCCCGGTGAATCAGGGCGACCCGTGCGCCAGGATCGGCAGGCACCGGAAGATGCTGGCCAAGATGCCCCTTGCCGCCGCAGGCGACCGTCGGGATGCCCAGCAGGACGCCCAGATGCGCCGCGGGTCCGAGACCGGCGGGATGGGCCCAGCCCGGCGCGCCCACAAGCACCAGGTCGGGCCGGGGCCCGGCTTCCGACAGGACATGCAACATCACGGGCAGTTCGGCGAACGCTGCAAGATCGCGAATCGGCGGGAATCGGATGGCCCGATCGGCAATGGCCCGCCCGACAGGCTCGAGCCCCGGCCAGCGGACAGAAACAGCCGCGGCCGCAATGCGCCCGAGCGCCCTGTCCCGAAGCACCTCGACGCCCATGATGATCGACGGGACACCCAGGCGATTGTCCCGGACAACCCGCCGTGCCAAATCCTGCTGGATCCGGAACGCTTCCTCGGGCGTTACCTCGAAAGCGTGGGCAAACTGCAGGTTTATGTCCATGGGTGCCGCGCTGGGTGTATACCCAAGGAGAACACGGGGTGACTTCCCTGCACGAGGTATGTGCCCGATGGGCCTGCGCCCGGTGCGCCGCGAGCAACTGCTGGAACAGCTCGCCACGATGCTCGAGAGCGGACTGCCGCTCGCCGGCGCCTGGCAGCGCGCGGTGGCGTCCGGTGGTGGAAGCGACGCCATGCGTGCCGTCGGGACACGGCTGGCCAAGGGATGGTCGCTCGAGGACGCGTTGACCCGGGCCATCAGGGATGGACAGGGTCCCTTCGCTGCCTGGGAAGTCGCCTGGCTTGCCGCAGGGGAACGCTCGGGCACGCTTCCGGCATCCTGCGCACGCCTGGCCGGCCATTGGACCGCCCATCGGGAGACGGTCGCACGCCTGCGTTCGGGCCTGGCCTACCCGGCGACCCTGTTGCTGATCCTGCTTTTCCTGGCGCCGGTCGATTGCCTGATCACAGGTGGCATCGCCAGCTATGCTGCAGCCCTCGCGAGCCTGGTCGCACGCACGCTCGGGCTGCTCCTGCTTGCAGGCCTTGCGGCCGGACTCGCCGGTCGTTCCCCCCGAATCCGGACCATGACCCTGCTTGTCCTCGAGCGCTTGCCCATCCTCGGCACACCATGGCGTCTGGCCGCCGAGATTCGCCTGACACGTGCGATGGCCGCCCTGTGGCGCGCCGGCGTCTCCCTGGACGAGACGTGGCCCATCGCCGTAATGGCCTCGGGCACGCCGGGGCTGGAGGCCACCGGCACGAAGGCGGCCGAAGCCATCCGGGGGGGACACGAACCGCTGGAGGCCCTCGACCGCGTGGCCGTCCGGTTCGGCCGGGATTGGGTCGCCGCCTACACCACGGGAGAGGGCACCGGCAAGCTGGACGAAACGCTCGAGCGGCACGCGAAGCGACGGGACGGAGATTTCGACAGGGCCCTTGCCCTTCTCGTCCGCACCATCAGCCAGGCCGGCTATGTCCTGGTGGCAGCGATGCTCGTGCAGAAGATTGCCGGGATGTACGCCGGGGCCATGCAACAGGTGGAGGGCGCACTCCGGGACATTTATTGATTCCGTGATGCGGCCTGTGAAAAGACGTTGAAAAGAATCGCGCAGGCTTCCGCTCCGGCCCATACTTCTCTCAAGAGGAGCATGGACGCCATGTCGAGCATCTTCGGTCCCCGAAAGTCCGGGAGCCCCGCACCGATTCCCCAGGCAAGCAGCGCCGCGGCGCCTGCGGCACCGGTCGTGAAGCCTGCCGAGGAGCAGGCCGCGTCCGCGGCGTCGGGCGGCGACGTCAACGGCCTGACGGATCTCCCGGGCAGGACCAGCGACCTTGCCCTGCCGGAAGCAGGTTCGGCCGAAGCTCCGGATATCGAGGCACTGGGTGAAGGTGCCCTGCGGTCGACTGCTGACCTCAGGCAATATCTGGAGGCCGCCCTCGGAGCGGGCCAGGAGGGTGT
>JAYKIS010000031.1:0-9744 GCA_035286125.1 Candidatus Sericytochromatia bacterium | reverse complement strand
ATCCTGGGTCGGGTCGCCCGCACGGCCACTCCTGCACGCTTGCGTGGACTCGAGATTCCTGCCGCAGGCCTGGGGGCGGTCCACCATCTCGATCTGACGATCCATCGCGTGGATCATCCCGAGGCTGCCGGCTTTGGCTTGGTCGCCATGGTCGACGATGTCACGGCCCGGGTTCGCGAGGAGCGCAGGCGAGTCTCCGAGGCGGCCGCGCACAGCCGTGTCGAGCGTCTCAAGAGCGATTTCCTGAGCTCTGCCAGCCACGAACTGCGTACACCCCTCACGCTCATTACGGGTTTTGCGGAATTTCTCGAGGATGGCCTGGGCGGCGCCCTGTCCGATCGACAGGCGGAGTTCGTTCGCGGCATCCAGACGGGTGCGCGACAGATGCAGCAGATGGTGGATGACCTGTTGGATTTCTCGAAGCTGCAGGACGGGACGTTTCAGTTGCGGTGCCACGAGATCGAGGTTTCCCGCATCGTCCGCGAGGTGATGGCGTCGCTTGCCTCGAGGGGACGTGACCACGAGGTCCGGATGGTCTCCCGGCTCGAGCCGGGGAACGTCCCGGCCTGGGGGGATCCCGAGGCGGTGGCGCGCATCCTGCACGCCCTGCTGGGCAATGCCTTGAAGTTCACGCCTCCGGGTGGCGCCATCGAGATTCGGGTTGTCCAGGAGGACAGGCGGCTGCTCATCGAGGTCGAAGATGACGGAGTGGGCATTGCTCCCGAGCACTTGCCCCATGTCTTCGAGCGTTTCTACCAGGCGGATCCCGGCTTGACACGCCTGCATGGCGGGGCCGGCCTTGGTCTCGCCGTGGCACGGGCCCTGGTCACGGGCCAGCGCGGCCGCATCGGGGTCCGGTCGCATGCTGGCGCCGGATCCTGCTTCTGGTTCACACTGCCGCTTCTGCCCCGGGAATCTTCGAGGGCCTGATTCCGGACACCTACCTGTCGGGCGGATGCTACAATGGCCGCCATGAGCCAAGCCGAGCCCCGGCGCGGGCCGCTTCTGGTCATCGGTGGTTCCGAGGCCAAGGAAGCTGGTGCCCCTATTCTCGGGACGCTCGTCGCCTTGGCCGGGGGAGCTGCGGCCCGAATCGCCCTGATTCCTACGGCGTCCCGGGATGCCGCGGGCAAGGAGCGCCTCTACGGGGACCTTTTCCGGGGCATGGGGGTCCGCCACGTCACGTGTCTGCCGATCGAGTCCCGAGAGGAAGCCAATCGCGAGGACTTCGTCCAGGCGGTCTACGACAGCACGGCCGTGTTCCTGACCGGCGGGGACCAGAATCGCATCTCCGCCCTGCTTGGCGGTACCGAGGTCGCCAAGGCCATGCACCGCGCCAACAAGACGGGTCTTGTCGTCGCGGGGACGTCCGCGGGCGCCAGTGCCATCAGCGAGCACATGATCGCCGAGGGCGGCACCGGCCTGCACCCCCGCAAGCACATGCTTCACTTGGCGCCGGGCCTGGGCCTGCTGCGCCGGGTGGTGGTCGACCAGCATTTCCTGCAGCGCCAGCGGCTGGGACGACTGCTGTCCATCGTGGCGCAGAATCCCTTCGTGCTTGGCATCGGTGTCGATGAGGATACCGCCATGCTTGTCGAGCAGGACTACCGGATGCAGGTCATCGGTTCGGGCATGGTCACGATCCTGGATGGCCGAGAATTGGCCGAATCCAATGTCCTGAGCGCGCAGCCCGGCGCCTTGCTTGCCATGGGCAACATGCGCATGCACATGCTGCCTGCGGGCTGGGCGTACAACATCGAGACCCGGACCCTGCTCGGCGAGTTGCCCTTGCCCCCTTCCGCCCGTGCGTCCGACACCGGAGAGAGCCTTGCCCATCCAGGTCCTTGAGCAGCGTTTGCTGCGCGGTCCCAACCTGTACAGCCCGAGACCGGCCCTTTACCTGCATGTCGACCTGCAGGAACTCCACGACCGGCCGACGACGTCTTTCCCGGGCCTTACGGATCGCCTCGTGGCGCTGCTTCCCGGGCTGGCCGACCATCGCTGCTCCCGAGGCTACCGTGGCGGGTTCGTGGCGCGCTTGCGCGAGGGGACCTACATGGCCCATGTGCTGGAGCATGTCCTGATCGAACTCCAGTGCGCAGCGGGAACGGAAGTCGGTTTCGGAAAAGCCCGGGAGATGCGTGACCAGCCCCCGGGGCATTACCGCATCGTGACCAGCTACCTGCTGGAGCGTGTCGTCTCGGAAGCGGTGCCCGTGGCCATCCGGCTTCTCGAGACGCTCTGCGCAGGCGGATCGCCCGATATCAGCCGGGATCTGGACGATCTGCGCTACTGGGCCCGGCGCCACGCGCTCGGCCCCAGCACGGCGGCCATCGTCGACGCGGCGCGGCGCCGGGGCATCCCGACCTATCGCGTGACCGACGAGGCGTCCCTTTTCCAGGTCGGTACGGGTCGGTGGCAGAAGCGTATACAGGCGGCCCTGACCAGCGCCACCAGCCACATCGCCGTCGAGATTGCGTCGGACAAGGACCAGACCAATGCCCTGTTGCGCGAGGCCGGCCTGCCCGTGCCGCGCGGCGAAGCCGTGACCCGCCTCGAGGACGCCCAGCGCCTCCTGCGGCGCCTGGGTCGGGTCGCCGTCAAGCCGCATTTCGGCAACCAGGGCAAGGGCGTCACGGTCGGCGTCACCACGGCCGAGGGGCTGGAGGCGGCCTTCCGGCTGGCACGGGAATTCGGCCGCAGCGTGCTCGTGGAGCAGTCCATCGAGGGGCGCGATCATCGAGTCCTCGTGGTCGGGGACCGTGTGGTGGCCGTGGCCCGTCGCGATCCGGCGCATGTGATCGGCGATGGTAGCCGGACCATCAAGGAACTCTGCGCAGAAGCGAATCGTGATCCCCGGCGCGGAACGGGGCACCTCAAGCCGCTGACCAAACTCAAACTGGACGCGAACGCCCTCGAGGTCCTTGCAGGGCAAGGCCTGACGCCGGACGATGTCCCCCCGGCCGGGCGCCAGGTCTGGTTGCGCACCAACGCCAACCTATCGACCGGCGGCACGGCCGTCGACCTGACGGATGAGATTCATCCGGCCAACGCCCTGATGGCGGTCCGGGCGGCGCGCAAGATCGGCCTGGATGTCGCCGGCATAGACATCGTTGCTCACGACATCTCCAAGCCCCTCGATGCCCAGGGAGGGGCCATCATCGAGGTCAATGCGGCACCGGGCATCCGGATGCATCAGTCCCCATCCGAAGGCGAGCCCCATGATGTCGGCGCTGCCATCATCGACATGCTGTTCCCGGCCGGGGCACCCACGCAGGTGCCCGTCATCGCCGTCACCGGCACCAACGGCAAGACCACCACGACCCTGCTGGTCGCGCATGTGCTTCGGCAGGCCGGTCGGCGGACCGGCACCACGACCACCGAGGGCATCTACCTCGATGGCCAGCGCGTCCAGCGTGGCGATTGCACGGGTTACTGGTCGGCCCGCACCGTACTCTCGGATCCGACGGTCGAGGTGGCGGTGCTCGAGACGGCGCGAGGCGGACTTTTCAAGCGCGGCCTGGCTTTCGATTGGTGTGATACCGGCGTGGTCCTGAATGTTCGCGATGACCATCTCGGGCAGCACGGAGTCCAGACCCTCGAGGACCTGGCGGACATCAAGGGTCTCGTCGCGCGCAGAACCCGCGGCCACTGCGTGCTCAACGCCCAGGACCCCCACTGCGTCCGCATGGCCGGTGAACTGCCCGAGGGTACCAAACTCACGTGGTTCGCCATGGAGGACGACCTGCCCCATGTGCGGGCCCACATGGCCCAGGGAGGGGTCGCCGTGACCCTGCGCAGGGGCATGGTCATGGTGGCCTACGGCGAGCATCGCCTTCCCCTGGTCGAGGTCGAGCGCCTGCCTGTCACCTTGCGGGGCAAGGCGAGGCACAACATCGAGAATGTGCTCGCGGCCGTCGCGGTCCTGATCCACCAGGGTCTGTCGCATGAGCAGATCGTGGAGGGCCTGACGGGTTTCCACAGCACCTTTGAGACCAATCCGGGGCGCCTCAACCTGGTGCGCGTCCGGGACTTTACCGTGCTTGTCGACTATGCCCACAACCCCGATTCCTACCGGGCCATCATCGATACCGTCCGCCAACTCGACGTCGCGCGTCGCATCGGCGTCGTGACGGCACCCGGGGATCGGCTGCCGGCAAAGCTCCGGGAGGTGGGCGAGGTTGCGGCGGAGGGCTTCGACTGGCTCGTGGTCCGGGACATGGCCGACTTGCGTGGCACGGCACCCGGCTACGTGGCGGGTGTCATCGCCGAGGGAGTCCGGGCGACGGGCTTCCCCGAGGAGCGGCTCACCGTGATCGCCGACGAGACCGAGTCGATCAAGCACGCGCTCGCCATGGCGCGAGAGGGTGACCTGGTCGTCATCGGCTGCGCGGATACCCAGGAAGCGCTCGAGGCCGTGTTCCGCGAGGCCGAGGATGCCGGTCGCGGCACGGCGTGGACCGTCTCCATGGGTACCGGCCCCCTCCATCCCTGATGGGGCGGCACCGACGGGGTCTCCGTGCTACCATGGAGCCGTTCCCGCCGCGCGAAGATGCGTGGCCCAGTCCGTGAACCCCTGATCGATGCCTGCGACCCTTTCATCCATGTCCGTTTCTGCCCTTCCGGCTTCGCTGCCCCGCACGATGCGGGCGGTCGTCAAGGCGACTGCCGCCCCCGGCGCCGAGTTGCGCCAGGTCGACGTGCCGGTGCCCGGCCCGCGCGACGTGCTGGTCAAGGTGCAGGCGACGACGGTTTGCGGCACCGATCTGCACATCTATGACTGGGACGCGTGGGCCCAGGATCGGACCCGGCCCCCGCTCATCGCCGGCCACGAGTTCTCGGGCGAGGTCGTGGCCGTAGGGTCCGAGGTCGACAACCTGGCGCCCGGCGATCGGGTGGCGGCCGAGACCCACGTCGTCTGCGGCTCGTGCCGTGCCTGCCGCGAGGGTCAGGCTCATGTCTGCCGGCGTACCGTCATCCTGGGCGTCGACACGTCGGGCAGCTACGCAGAGTATGTGCGCTTGCCCGCCACCAATGGCATCAAGGTCCCGGATGCCGTGGACCCGGTCGTGGCGTCCTTGCTGGAACCTTTCGGCAATGCCGTCCACACCGTGCTCGCCGGCCCTGTCGCGGGTCGTACGGTGCTCGTGATGGGCTGCGGGCCCATCGGCATCATGGCTTGTGCCGTCGCGGCTGCCGCCGGGGCCGCGGCCGTCTTTGCCGTGGACATCAATCCGTATCGGCTCGAGTTCGCCAGGCGGATGGGCGCCACCCATGTCATCGACTCGACCGGTGAGGACCCCGTTGCGGCCATCCGACGCGCCACCGGTGGCGAGGGTGCCGATGTCGTCTGCGAGATGTCCGGTCACCCCGTGGCCATCCGTCAGGCCTTCGAGGCGCTGGCCTACGCCGGGCGTTTCTCGATGCTGGGCCTGCCCAGCAAGCCGGTCGAGCTGGATCTGGCCAATGCCATCGTCTTCAAGGGAGCGACGGTGCAGGGTATCGCAGGTCGGCGGATGTACGAGACATGGAGCCAGGCGATGGGTCTCGTGACCAGCGGTCGCGTGGATCTGGCGCAGCTCGTGACCCACCGCCTGCCGCTCGATGCCTTCGACGAGGCCATGAGCCTGATGCGCTCGGGCGCCTGCGGCAAGGTCGCCCTGCTTCCCTGACACGTTCCCTGCGGAGGCCTGACGTGACCCATCCCCTGCAATTTCTCGAGGACGAGCGCGCCGAACTGGTGGCGCAGGGAGCCTTCCGGATGGCCCGGGTGCTCGATGGGCCCCAGGACCCCGTCTGTCGGGTCGACGGCCGCGAGGTCGTCAATCTCTCCAGCAACAACTACCTGGCGCTGGCCAATCACCCGCGCCTTCGCGACGCAGCCATCCGGGCCGTGGAGGCGTGCGGCGCCGGTTCGGCCTCGGTCCGGACCATCGCCGGCACGATGGCCGCGCACGTCGAGCTGGAGCAGTATCTCGCCCGCTTCAAGCATACCGAGGCTGCCGTGGTCTTCCAGAGCGGTTTCACGTCCAACGCCGGAACGGTCGGGGCCATCCTGGGCAAGGAGGACGTCATCGTTTCCGATGCGCTCAACCACGCCAGCATCATCGATGGTTGCCGACTCTCCCGGGCGACTATCAAGGTCTACAAGCATGCCGACGTGGCCGACCTGCGCCGGGTGCTCGACGAGGTTCGTGGCCAGTACCGCCGGACTCTGGTCGTGACGGACGGCGTGTTCTCGATGGATGGGGACGTTGCCCCCCTGCCCGACATCGTCGAGGCGGCCGAGGCCCACGGAGCCATCATCATGGTCGATGATGCCCACTCCTCGGGCGTCCTCGGCCATCAGGGCCGGGGCACGGTGGACCACTTCGGCCTCCACGGCCGGGTGCACATCCAGGTGGGCACGCTCTCGAAGGCCATAGGCGTCCTTGGTGGCTACGTCGCCGGACCCCGCGTCCTGATCGAGATGCTGCATCAGCGGGGGCGACCCTTCCTCTTCAGCACATCGCATCCGCCAGCCGTGACGGCGGCGGTCCGGGAGGCATTCCGGATCCTCGAGGAGGATGACGCCCTGCTGGCCCGTCTATGGGACAACACCCGTTATTTCAAGGATGGCCTCAAGGCGCTGGGCTTCGATATCGGCGTGTCGACCACGCCCATCACCCCCGTCATCGTCGGGGATACCCGTTTGGCCATGCGTCTTTCCGACCGGCTCTTCGAGGAGGGTGTCTTCTGCGTGGGCATCGGTTTCCCGACCGTGCCCCGAGGTTCCGAGCGGGTCCGGGCAATCGTCACGGCCGGGCATGCCCGGCAAGACCTCGACAAGGCCCTCGAGGCCTTCGGCCGCGTAGGCCGCGAACTGGACATCCTGCCCTCCGTCACGCGGGCCTGATGCGCTCCTGACAGGCTCCGCGGATCGTCCTGCTGGGACGGCCGGCCTGATTCTGGTGCCATGGCATCAGGTTCCGGTCGGTTCGCCAGGGAGGATCGCGAAATGGGCATGGCCATGGCGTGGGGCGAGGATACACTCTTGCGGCAGGGGCGCCACCTGCGGAAGGTTCGGGTGCGCGCCGGCCTGACGTTGCGCGAGTTGGCGGGCCGGATCGGCCTCAGTCACACGTCCCTGCTGCAGTACGAGCATGGCCGCGCGCAGCCTTCGGGGCGCACGCTGCTGGCGATGGCGCGCGAGATGGGCGTCACGCCCGAGGACCTCGGCAGACCCACGCATGAGGCCTTGCGGGTCCCGGTCTGGCCTGCGGCCGCAAACCTCTCCGGTCGCCTGATGACGCGACTGACGACCCGCATCCTCGACGGCGTCGATCGGGCCGAGGGCGTCCGGAACCTTGGGACCTTGCAGGAAGAGCCAGGGCATCTGGATGCCGGCCTGGTGGGCCCGCTGCGATCGGCCGAGGAGGCCGAGCAGCGCGCGGATCGCCTGCGGGTTCTCTGGGGCCAGGGCCTTCACCCGTGGCGGAACCTGGCGGCTGAAATGGAGCGCAGGGGCTGGGTCGTCGTGCATGCCCCCCTCGCCATGGTGGCACCGCTGGCCCGGCGACCGGTACACGTCGGGAACTGGCCCGTCGCGGTCCTGCCCACCGAGTCGGACCCCGCCCTGGATCAGGAGGGAGCAGCCGAAGTCCTGGGCTGGTTTCTGGCCGGTGATGCCGGTCAGGAGGCCCGCTGGGTCCGTCGGTTTGCACGGGCCCTGCTCGTGCCGCGCCTCGTGGCCGAGCGCGAGCCAGGTCGGGGTGTGACGCGGATGGACCTGCGTGAACTGCTGCTGCTCAAGGCGTGCCACGGATTATCCATGGGAGGCTGGCTGGACCGCCTGCGCGAGCTGGACCTGTTGCCGGGGGATGCGTGCGCCGATCTGGCTGCGGCGATGCATGCCCGGGGCTGGATGGAGCGCGAGCCCGTGCGCGAAGGCACTCCCCCGAGCGCCTTCGAGGGGCCCATCCTGCGTGCGCTCAACGAGGGACGGATTGACACTGCCCACGCGGCGGCCTTGTTGGGCGAGAGCCAACTGGCCTTTGCCTCGCGCAGCCGGGGTGAGGCGCCGCGGGGACGTCCACGACTACACTGACCGGCTCAGCGGCGGCTCGCGGGAAATCGCACGTTCAGCCAGGGGCGGCCAAGGGTGAGGGGTTCCCACGGACCCGGGTGCCGGGCCGCCTCGGCCTCGATCCACGCGAGGCGGGTCGCCACGGCCGGATGGTCACTCAGGAAGGCCGGCAGGGCCGTGGCCCCGGCTTCGGCGGCAACCGTCTGCAACATGCGGTACGCACGTACCATGCCTTGGGGATCGATTCGGGCCTTGACCATCAGGGCAAGTCCTTCACGATCGGCCTGTTCTTCGGCTTGCCGATCATGATGCAAGCCGGCGAGGCCGGCGGCACCATCCCAGATGGCCGAGGGATCCCCGCCCGTCAGAAGCAGAAGCAGGATTTGTGTGCCGGCGGCCTGGCCCATCCTCTGCAAGCCGTGTTGGTGCTGGACGTGAATCACCTCATGCGCGAGGACGCCGGCCAGCTCTTCGGGACCTCCACAGCGCTCGAGCAAGCCCTGCGTGACGACGATGGACCCGCCGGGCAGGGCCATCGCGTTCACCTGCGGATCCTCAGGTGCGAGCGTCACGCGGTAGGACCAGGTGGCATCGCCCACGGTGAGGCGCTTGACGATGTCCTGGACCATGGCGACCCGGATGCCACCGGTCTCGGGCTTGCCCCGCACGACGGAGCGCAGCGCGGACTCCCCGAGCTTGCGCTCCCAGGCAGGCGGTACCCACCGTGCGACCTGGCGACCGACCTGAGGTACGGCCCACATGAACAGCAGGGCAACCGTGGCGACCACCGCCAGCAGCAGTGCGGCCAAGACCCGATCCCCCCGATCTCTCAGGAACATGGGGCCGGGTTCCGGTGCTGGGCTCAAGCCGATAGGTCTCCAGAGAGTGCCTCGTGATGCTTGGCATCATGAAGCCCCCGGCCGTATTTGGGAACGGGAGAGGCCACGAAGGGCTCATTCTGCCCGGCGGTCGGCCTCGGTCGCACGATCATCCAGAACTTCGGTTGAAAAGCGTCCGCCTGCAGCCTCGAAGGCCTGTCCGACCCGGCGCAGGATGCGGTCCACCTCGTTTATGTCCGGTCCAAGGGTGAATCGGACGCCCTGACGTCTGAGGTGGTCGAGGACGTCGGCCAGCAAGTCGTGGCAGTCGCGGCCCTCGTAACCTTCCGTGACATCGAAGGCCAGCCTTCCCCCGGGAGCGACACGCCAGACCACGCGGCGTCGGGGCTCCGCACGTGTCGCCGACAGGCGCCTGTCCGACCCGAAAGCCTCATCGCGCACGATGGCATAGCCGGCAGCCCCGAGGGCCTCGGCCAGCAGATCGCCCACATGGCGTTGCTGCAGGGCCTCGAGGGTGCGGACACCCTCCCGGCGCACCTGGTCCATCCGGGTGAGCCAGGCCTCGAGATCCCGGTCGCTCATGTCCGCCCCCGAGAAGGCGGCCTCGAGTCGCTGGCGACCTTCATCGGCAAGGCCGTCGAGTTCGCGATCCCCGCGCGGGTGCCCTGCCTGGCGGGCACGGTCGATCTGCGCAAGGTGGGCCATCGCGCGGATGGCCCGCTCCCGGCCTGCGTCCCTGCCGGCGAACCGTGCGTCATAGGCCTTGGCCTGGCGTGTGCATTCCTCCCGCAAGGCATCCTGCAGGCCCTGGACCAGATCGGTCCCTGCACGCACGAAGCG
>JAYKIS010000030.1:0-27963 GCA_035286125.1 Candidatus Sericytochromatia bacterium | reverse complement strand
CGAGAGCTTCAGGAATTCGCGGCGTTCCATCGGGGTTCCTCGGCAATCAGTAGTGGCAGGACCAGCAATCCTTGCTGGCGCCGTACTTGTCGTGACAGGAGAGACAGGTGCCCATGCGGATCAGGTCGACCTCCTGGCGAACCACCTCCTGCTTGGCGATGTTGCCATGGCAGTTGATGCACGCCGTCTCGGCTTCCTTCCCCTGCTTGGTCGCAAGAGCATAGATATGAACCTGGTGCGGGAAGTGCGCATGGTTCGGCAAGTCGTAGACCCGGTTCCACTTCACCGGCTTCGACGGATCCTTGAGCGTCATGTTCGGGGCATTGCCCGTCATGAACTTACCGATTTCCTTCTGCTCCCAGTCGGGCAATGCGGCCGTGTTGAGCGTCTTGTGACACCCAGCGCAGGTCTCCATCGGCGGAATGCCGGCGTGGGCATTCTTGTCGACGAACTGGTGGCAGTAGGTGCAGGAGATGCCCCGCTTGCCGACGTGAATCTCGTGGGAGAAGAGAATCGGTTGCTTGACCGGCGCCGCGTGGGGAGCCGTGATGCTCCATCCAGTTTCGTGCGCGTGCTCGCTGTAGAGCACGAAGGCGAGGGCGCCGATGGCCACCACTGGGGCGACCGCCACAAGGGCCTTGATCGGGTTCATCACGACTCCAATGAAGGGAAGAGAGAGCGAAGCTTGCCTGAAAGGATGCGTGTCAGGGTACTAGGCCCCCCAACGGATGTCCAGACTGTCTCCACGCGTTGAACACATCTTTACGTTCCGTGACAGGCCCCTCAGATGCGTCCTCCATCCTCGAGCAGGGTCTGACCCGTCATGTAGGCGAAGTCCTGCCCGGCGAGGGCGACGATGCTCCGCGCAATTTCGCCTGGGGCCCCGATACGGGCCAGCGGGATGCCCCGAATGATGCCCTCGCGCTGCTCGGCAGACAAGCCGGCCTGCAATCGGGTCTCGACATAACCGGGCGACACGGCGTTGACGCGGACCGAGGGGGCATAGGCGCGCGCCGCAGACTTCGTCAGGGACACCACCCCCGCCTTGGCTGCCGCGTAGTGGGGTGAGGACGGTGCACCCTCCAGCGCCCGCATGCTGGCGACCAGCACCAGACTGCCGCCGCCTGCATCCCGCATCCTGCCGGCGAGAGCCTGGACAAGGAAGAAGACGGACTTCAGGTTGACGGCAAGGACCTCATCCCAGATGTCCTCTTCGACGTCGGACCAACCACCACGTCGCACGATGCCATGGCAAAGCGCGGCCGAGGCCAGCGGCCCGCCCTCGGCCCAGGCCTTCGCGACCAGGTCGCGACAGGCATCGGCCCTGCCCAGGTCCGCACAGGCCGCCCAAGCCCTGCCGCCGGTGGCCCGGATACCGTTAACGACGGCCTCGATGGCTGCCTCATCGTGGCCCCCGTGCACGACGACGCCGGCCCCCCTGGAGGCAAAAGTTTCGGCCACGGCCCGGCCGATGCCGTGACTCGCCCCCGTGACCAGCACCGTCCTGCCCTGCCAATCGCCGTCCATGAGCCATCCTCCGCGCTTGTCCCGACGGGACGTGGCTGACAAGATAGCAGGATGACACGCCGCAAGCTGCTCGCCGCCCTTCTGGTCACCGGAGGGCTTGCCCTTGCGACCTGGTCCCAGGTGACCCTGCGGGACGTGACCGGTCCCCAGGTCGTCAACCGCGAATTCGTTCACGATGCCGCGGGCCATACCAAGGACGAGCTGATCGGTGTCGGGGCCGGCATCGTCATGGTCCTGGTCGGTGCCCTGCTCGTGATCTAGGGCCGCCAGAACCGCGGCAGCCAGCGCTCTGCAAGGGCACTCCAGCGTTCCTCATAGGGATGCAGCCACGGCTTGAACCGCCAGGGCATCCGGGGCGTGTTGAGGTGCCTCCAATGCACCATGGCGTCCAGGCCTTGCGTGCCGTGCACGCGTCCCCAGCCCGAGTCCTTCTGGCCGCCCCAGGGGGTCTCCGGCATCGCGTGCGTGAGGATCACCTCATTGACCATGACCGTGCCGGTCTCGAGGCGCGCGGCCAGAGCCCGCCCTTCCGCGACGTCACGGCAGAAGACATAGCCGAGGAGGCCGACCTCGCTGTCGTTCGCGAGACGCACGGCCTCGGAGACGTCTGCCACCGGACACAGCGGCAGCAGGGGGCCAAACGTCTCCTCGCGCATCACCCGTGCATCCGGAGGACACGGGGCGAGGACCGCCGGGGCGTAGTAGGGCAGGGGAAAGGGGGCTGCGGGACGCGTGACCTCGACCCCGCGGGCCACAGCATCCTCGACCTGCGCATCCCAACGGGCCGTCGCCTCGGGCATCGTCGGCCGCCCCACATCGAGACCGGGACGCAAGCCGGCAACGTGCTGCCGGACATGCCCGAGCAACTCGGCCCAGATCGCGCGCGGCACGTACACCCGCTCGATGGCCGCGCATACCTGGCCGCAGTTCGCGAAGGCACCCCACACCAAGGTCCTTGCCGTCGCCTCGAGGTCGGCATCGGGCATGACAATCGCCGGCGCCTTGCCCCCGAGTTCGAGCGTCGTCGGAATCAGACGCTCGGCTGCAGCTACCGCCACACGGCGACCACCGGACACCGAACCGGTGAAGACCACATGGTCCGGACGAGCCGCAATCAGCGCCTGCCCCGCTTCCGGTCCTCCTTCGACCACGATCAGCAGGTCAGGATCCCCGCCCGTCTCCCTCCACCACCGTTCCAGCAGGCGAGATGACCCCGGGGTCCGTTCCGATGGCTTGAGCACTACGGCGTTTCCGGCAAGTAGTGCCGTCACGGCATCTCCGACGCCGACAGCAACGGGAAAATTCCACGGCGCAAGAATCCCCACCACGCCCAGAGGAACAGGCACCAGCTCCGACCGACGGTGCCTCGCGAGATGCAGCGGAATGCGCCTGGGTCGCAGGTGCCGGGGAACATGGCGCATCTGGTAGCGGATGCTGTCGAGCAAGGGCAGCACCTCGTGGAACAACGCCTCGAACCGTGGCTTGCCCGTCTCCGCGACAAGGGCGTCGGCAAGCTCCCCCATACCGGCCAGAATCCGACGCCACCACGGGCGCAGCGCCCGGGCCCTGGCTGCCGGCGTCATGGCCCCCCAGGCCTGCTGGGCATTTCGGGCGCGAAGGACGACTTCCTGCATGGCTTGGTCTCTACGTCTGGCGGCTTGCTGCATGATGACAGCATGCGGGTTGATTGGGACGCCCTGATCGCAGAGGCTTCGGCTCTCGGCTTTGATGCCATCGGGGCGGCACCCGCCGAACCGTCGCGTTACGGCACGCAGTTCCGCGCGTGGTTGGCCCTGGGACGGAACGGACCGATGGCGTGGCTCGAACGAGACCCGGAGCGCCGAATCGACCCGCGGCTTGTCCACCCGACGGCCCGCAGCATCATCGTCGTGACGATGCGGCACGACCTGCCCCCGGCAGGGCCCGTGCCCCTTGATGTGCCCCGGGGCCGCATCGCCTCCTATGCCGTGGGCGAGGACTACCACGAAATCATGACCCCTCGCCTGCGCGCCCTGGCGGAGCGCATCGGCGACCCGCTCGCGCGCGCCTACGTCGACACGGGACCGGTGCTCGAACGCAGTGCGGCCGAGGCCGCAGGTCTGGGGTGGATCGGTCGCAACTGCAACCTGATCGTGCCGGGCCAGGGATCGTTCACCTTTCTCGGCGTGCTGTTGAGCAGCCTCGAGACTCCCCCGCCCCGACCAGGCACGATTTCCTGCGGTCGGTGCACGGCATGCCTGGTTGCCTGCCCGACGGGCGCCCTGATCGGCCCGAGCCAGATGGATGCCCGTCGCTGCATCAGCACGCTGACCATCGAGACCCGCGGCATGCTGGCCGAAACCGACCGCCCGCTCATCGGCGACTGGGTCTACGGCTGCGACCTCTGCCAGGAGGCGTGCCCCTGGAACCGCAAGGCAACGGGCACCCGCGAACCTGCCCTGAAGGCGCTGGCGGACCGTCTCTATCCTTCCCTGGACGAGATCCTTGGCCTCGATGCGGCCGGATTTTCCGTGCGCTTCCGCCGCAGCGCCATCAAGCGCACCAAGCGTGAGGGCCTGGCACGCAACGCAGCCGTGGTGCTGGGAAACAGCGATCACAAGGATGCCGCTGCCGTCCTCGAGCGGCACCAGGCTCACGACCTGCCTGTCGTGCGGGCCCATGTGGCGTGGGCACTTGGCCGTCATCGCGCCGGGCGCGTGCTGCTGCGCATGCGATCCCGCGAGCCGGACGCCCTGGTCACGGCCGAGATCGACAGGGCTTTGTTGGGAATCCGTTAAATCGCACAAGAAGACCCGACTTGTCCGGTAAAACACAGGGGAGAGGTATCCACTGTCATGAGCACCATCAAGGCCAACACCCCGCTGGCGCAGAAAGCTGCCCCCGTCAAGGTCGAAAATCAGTCCTTCGATTTCGGTGCCATCGCACAGGAAGTCGGGATGGCCCGCAAGACCCTGGGCGAAGACAAGTTCAAGGCCGAGAATCCGGGCATGTGGCAGCGCACGAAGGAAGTCTTCTCGTCGGGGGCAAAGAAGGATCGCCTCCAGCGCATCGAGAACGCCGAAGCCTTCGAGAAGCTGTTCGACCAGCTGATGAGCCTGGTGGCGAAGGCCAGCAAGGCCGTCTTCGGCGAAGCCTGATTCCCTCGCCCGTCACCCACGGTCCTCTTGTCCTCGGGACAAGGGGACCTTGCTTCTTGGGCGGGCCGTCCGGTCGGGGCTCAGCGCGGCCCGAGGCCAAACAGGCCGAGGAAGCCGCCCTTCTTGGCCGGCTTGGCTTCAGGTGCCTGCAACTGGCCCGTCGGCGTCCGCGAGGGCAAGGGCAGGCGAATGGGCTGCGGCTCGGGGAACAGCTTGGAGAACTCGGGGTCTCCCGCCACCTCGGCAGGCAAGCGTTCGAGTTGATAGAGCTTGCCCGCAATCACGGGCGTACGCATGTTCTGCAGCTGATGGAGGGCATCACGCCCCGTGAGCCGACGCACCTCATCGACCTGCTTTGAAAGTTGCGGCAACGCTGCGGCAAGTTCGTCGTAGGTCTGCAAGGCAAGCTGCAGCCGAGGCAGCAGATGGGCTTGGGTCTTGAGGCGCTCCTTGAGTCGGTTCAACTGGGCCAGTTCCGGTGGCGCGTAGCGTCCGGGCTTGCCCAGCGCACCCGCAAGCATCCGCATGCGCGGCGCCATGTCATCGACGGCGAGCCGGGCGCTCGCAAGAATCGACTGCGCCTCGATCAGGCGCATGTTGGTCAGGTCCTGATTGGTGACTCGCAATGGGGTGGTGTCCGCCCTGCCCGTGGAAAGAGAGGCAGGTTGCCGCGTCTGGGCATCCTCGAACCCTTCCGAGGCAGCCTTGATCATCTGGTAGAAGCCCATCTTCTGCTCGATGCGGCTGATGGCCTGGTTCCGCTGGGGGCTGGGCGGTTGCGCCCGCAGGGTCTCCAACTCGGCTTGCTGCTGCTGGGCCAGTTGGTCCAGGTAGTCGAGACGCATCTTGAGCTCGCGCGTCGTAGCCCGGATTTGCTGTTCGAGACGCGCGGCATCCAGCTTGGCCTGCTCGGAGATGCCGCTGCGATTCTCCTGTGCGCCCTGCGATTCTTGCGACGAAGCCATAAGGTGTCCGTACCCCCCCGCCACGTGCATTAACCCCGAAACACTGCAATTCGGGCGGGTAGGATACGAGCATGCGCCTGACTTCCGTGCGCCTTCTGTTCGTGGCCACCTTGGCCATGGTTGCCTGCAGGCTGCCGGAGGTTCCTTCGCCCCCCGCCACAGCGTCAACCCCTGTGGCAGTTGAAACCACCAAGTCCTTGCCATTCTCGCCGACCACCGGCCTGGTCCTCGACCCACCCCACGCCGGTCCCGGGGCAAGACTGACCCTGCTGGGCCAGGATCTCGGCCGGCCGGGCACCCGCGTCAGGGTCGGCGGCCGGGAAGCACTCTGGGAAGTCCTCGCAAGACGTGTCCAGGGTGCGACGGACATGATTGCCGTGACCGTCCCCCAGGGGGCGCGGACAGGAGTGCTCGAGGTCCTGCAGGACGACGAGATCCGCACGGCTCCCGTCGCCATTCTCTCGAGTCTGACGGTGACCACAGGCGTACTGGACCTCGCGGCACCCGGGGTCCGGACCCGCCTCGAATGGAGCGGAATGGACACGGCAGGGACCACAATCGACCGACCGCGCGTGTCGTGGCTGGCTGATCCTGCCGACCAGGCCACGATCGATGCCAGCGGCACCTTGACCGCCCTGCGGGCGGGCCGCGTGCGACTCACGGCCCAGAGCGGCTTCATCGCCAGCCCGAGACAGACGACAGCCGTGACGCTCAGCGAGGCACCCGACCCGATCCTGGTCGGCACCTCATCGACGCTCTTTCCCTTCGGTGCGGAACCGATGCCCTTTGCCGACAAGCTTGCCCTCACCACCGAGGCCGGCACGGCGTCGCTCATCGAATACCAGCCGACACCTGCCAGCCTGGCCCGCGTCGGACGGATCACGGACATGATCTATCCGTTCCGCCTTGCCCCGCACGCGCAGACCGTCGAACAGGAAGGCATCCTCTTCGTGGACAGCACGGCCGGAAGGGTCCGGTTCGTGTCCTTGTCGGGCAGTGGCCCGTCCCAGTCCGTGGCGTGGACAGCCGTCGGTGGCGGCACGACCCTTCCGGGTCCCAATACGACCCACGAGATACGCCTCATCGAACCGTGGGGGATCACCGAATGCCAGGATCCCTACCTGATCAACGGAGGTACGGCAGCCGCGACCTATGCCGGCAGGCGGATGGTCGTGATCACGGATGCTGGCCGCGGCCGCGTCTACGGATGGCTCCCGGATCCATCCAGCCACCCGAGGGAAGACGATCGCAACAGGGACAGCGTCTTCCCGCTGATGGGTGGCAACCCGGCACCTGTCGCAACGCCCGTGCCCAATGCGTCGGCCAGCGCCAACCCCAATGAACGGTTCGAGGCAGGCGATTCGGTACCGCTGGACGCCCGTGGCCTCATCGCGGCGGACAAGGCCGGACTTGCCCTGCCCCGCGGAGTCACGGCAGGGCGCATGGTTGGTGGCACGACACGCATCTTCATCGCCGACTCCGGCTACCACCGCATCCGCATGCTGGTGCGCTATGCCCCTTCCTCCGCGACCACCGCCCGCGACACGACAGGTTACGTCACGACGCTGGTGGGCACGGGAAAGCGCGGCAATGGCCTGGACCTGGCCACGAGCGTTCTGTCGACGAACCTCTACACGTTGCCCATCGGGGCCCCCATGGACGTGGCCCTGCACGAGTTCTCCAAGACCTCTGCGGTGCTGAACCCGATCCCCAACGACCTGGAACAGAACCTCTACATTGCGGACACCGACAATCGCTCCATCCTCCGCTTGCGCCTCGAGTCGCCCGTCCGGAACAACGGCGGCCCCTCGACCGGTACCAATGCCATCGAACGCGAGTTGGGCCGTGTACGCTTCGAGTTGTGTCCCATGGGCTATCCCGTCCAGTTGCAGGTGGCCCCCGATCCCAACGTCAGCAGCAATGCCGACCTCCTGATCGCGGATACCAGCGGCAACGCTGTCTGGCGCTACGACATCCAGTCCGGCTTGCAGGGCTCGATGACGGCGAAGCTCAAGAGCTGGCTCGGCAGGCCCAACCTGACGACGCCTTACCCCGGCCTTCTCATGCCGACGGCAGCCACGCTGGGCAGGGATGCCGGCACCATCTTCGTGGCGGACTCGTTCAACCACATGATCCGATCGATGGACGCCACCTCGAGCCAGGCCTGTCCGTGAAGCCCGGATTGCGTCCCATTTAGCATCTTGTTGCTGGTGCGAGGCCCGGGACACGTTACGGCGATGTTCCATGGGGTACATCGCAAGCAGGGACGCCCTATGCCGGGCGCAGGAGAGCGCAGTGGGAACCGATCTTCGCTACGGCCTGATCAACACCTTCTCGGTGATCGACCGGTTCCGCCAGAATGTACTTTTCAACCTGCAGGGGGCCGTGTCTGCGGGCTTCAACCGCAAGAACACCCAGCTGACGGTGTCCAGCAGCCTGACCAGCTTCACCGACGCGGCATCCGGCGGTGCGAACCGCGCGTCCCGTGTGGGCATCCGGGGCGGCCCGAGCGAGCTGCGCATCTCGGCGACCGGCATCGACTTCCTGCAGGGCGGCCTCTCCCAGAAGGTGGGCAAGTTCACCAACATCGCCATCAACGACAAGGCCCAGGGACACTTCTTCGCCGTCGCCGAATCGCTTCGGCCCGGGGCCCGGGTCCTGCTGACCCGGGACGGTGAATTCCAGTGGGAAGAGCAGAAGAATGGCGCAAACCAGTCGAACAACCGCCTCTGGTTGCTCAAGAACTCCCGCAACCTGTATGTCCTGAGGGCCCAGGACATCGAGTCCGACCCCACCAAGCCGGGCTTCTTCCGGGTCAAGGAGCTGCCGCCGGGTGATCAGGCCGGGATGATGACCTCGACCGCCTACCAGCGTGACGCCACGCTGGCCGGTCCCGCAGGGAGCGACCCGAGGACGGACGCCCTGCAATGGCAACCTGATCGCCTGCGCGGCATCATCGGATTCACCGGTGACCCCTTCGACATGACGCCCGGCGAGCGTGCCAACCCGCTCAACAACAACTCCGCCATCGCCATCGTCAAGGTCCCCAGCCAAGGCACCCTGACGGACTCCGCCTTCGGGGGCGCCATCTACGAGACGAACATTTCCAACCGGGCCGGCATCACGATCGAAAGCTATGCCGCACGCCGTGCCAAGGGAGGTGAAGGTTTCATCGAGGTCCAGAGCGAAACGCTCGAGCAACCGGACTTCAACAGCATCGAACGCGAGAGCAACATCACGCTGGACGTCGCCAACTTCGTCTACAAGAACCTCACCAAGATGCTGGACGACTACAACAACTCGATCGACCAACTGATCAACCTGGTCAAGTAGTCAGGACTCCGCAGACAACCGTTCCAGACGGCGTACCCGTTCGGTCATGGGCGGATGGGTGCGGAACAGGCCCTCGAACCAGGCCCCCGCGCGCAGCGGATCGACGATGTAGAGATGTGCGGAACCGGGCGCGACATGAGCCATGGGCGAGCGCTCGGCTTCGCGCTCGAGACGGAGCAAGGCGTCTGCAAGCGCCAACGGCTGGCCGGTCATGCGGGCTGCCGCTGCGTCCGCCTCGTATTCCCGGGTCCGTGAGACGGCCATGCGCACCAGCAAGGCCGCAAGAGGCAGCAGGATGGCAAGCAGCAAGCCTGCCCATGGCGACGGGGCATCCTCATCTCCTCGCCCGCCTCCAAGGATGGCGCCCCACCGTGCCATGTCCGCGAGGAAACCGATGGCTGCCGCGAGTGATGCCGCCATCGCCATCGCCAGTGTGTCCCGGTTGCGGATGTGCGCCAACTCGTGAGCCAGCACACCCCGCAGGGCGTCCGGCGGCAACGTGCGCAGCAGGCCCTCGGTCACGGCCACCACGGCATGAGCCGGGTCCCGGCCCGTAGCGAAGGCGTTGGGAGTATCCTCCGGGATCAGGTACAGGGCAGGCATCGGCAGGTTTTCCCGGGCCGCAAGCTGCGCCAGCAGGTCGTGCACACCCGGCGCCTCATCCGGCGACAAGGGGACGGCTCCGCTCGTCGCCAGCACGAGCCTGTCCGAAAACCACCAGCTGCCAAGGTTCATGGCCAGCGCCAGCACAAGGCCTATGGCCGCCCCGTTACTGCCGCCGAGCCAGCGCCCCGCCGCGACGAGCAGGCCGGAGAGCAGCACGAGCAGGAACAAGGTCTTGATCTGGTTCACGGGAATTCCCTCCAGGATGAAGACGCCTTGGTCCCCTCCCGTGTTTCACCCTGACGTGCCGCTAGCCGCGGCGCAACAAGCCCAGGACTTCCCGAACGGCAGACTCCATCCCGGTTTCGAGCGCCCGGACCAGCACGGCGTGACCCACGTGCACCTCCTCAAGACCGGGCACGGAAGCCAGGGCAGGCAACGCGGCAAGGCCCAATCCCCGACCGGCTGCCACGGCAAGGCCCCGATCCGCGGCCACCGAGGCGGCTGATGCCAACTGGCCCAGGGCATGAGCAGGATGGCCACCGCCCTTCAAGAAACGCCCTTCCAGCAAGGCCTCGACTTCGTCGGGCGGCGTCCAGCCCGGCCGCAGGACCATCCGGGCATAAGGCGCCGTGTCCAGTTCGATCCCATCAAGGCCCGCGTCCGCAGCAGCGAGGACCTGTTCGGGGTCGGCGGCAACGAATGCCACGACGCGGATTCCGGCATCAAGCAAGCGCGCCGCGACGGGAGCAATGGCCGATGCCGTCTCGGTGAGGTCCAGCGCAGGGGCCATGGCTCCCGTGAGCGCGTCTTCGGGCACCAGCGTGACCTGGTCGGGCTGGACCCACGCGAGATCATCCAACCGTGGGCCAAAAGGTGAAACCTCAATGTTGAGGCAGCCACGCACCATGGCGCGCAACATGCGGAGGTCCCGGCCCGTCGACGCCGCGCCTCGGGAGGAGAGCGCGACGCTGATGCCGTCGGCCCCACCCGACTCTGCCCGGACGGCCAGGGCAACCGGGTCCGGATCGCGTCCACCGCGGACCGAACGAAGCATCATCAGGCCATCGAGGTGGACGGACAGGCGCATCACCGGGCAGGTTCCCCCATCAGGTCCAGGGCACAGCGCACCTCGAGGGCCAACTCGCTGTCGGCCTCGAGCAGGGCGTGGGCCCGCACGAGGTGCACACGCGCCTCCTCGGCACGTGTCTCGCGAAGCAGTCCGAAGCCAAGCCGGGCGAGGGCTTCCGGTTCGTCCGGGTCAAGCACGAGGGCCTGCCCCCAGGCGGCCATCGCCTCATCCTGCTGCCCCTGGCCCGCGCAGATCCGACCCAGCGTGACGTGGTACCGCGAGACGGCTCCATGCACGACGGCATTGGTCGCCGCCCGGCGAGCCTCCTCGTGCTGACCGAGGTCATGAAGAAGACGGGCCAGCTCGTGCCAGCCTTCGGCATGCCGGGGATTTCGCGCCACGAGGTCTCGGTAGGTCTCGAGCGAGGCTCGCTTCTCGAAGCGGGCCTCGAATGCCTGGGCAAGGTCGAACATCGCCTCGGGATCATCCGGCACGACATCCAGAATCGCCTGCGCCCAATGGACGACATCTCCTGGCTCAGCCCGCTCCCGGGCAATTCGCGACAGGGCACGAAGCGAGGCCAGATCGCCGGGACTCGCCGCAACGACCCGCTTGAGCGCGGCTTCAGCGCGCTGGGGATGGCCAACTTGACGGTAGACGTCTGCCAGGCGATGGCACAGGTCGACATCGTCCGGCTTCAGATCAACGGCCTTTTCGAGACTGTCTGCGGCACCGAGCAGGTCGCCCAGCATCAGCCTCGCCTCGCCCACGGATCGCAGGGCTTCGGCATCCCGTGGCTGTTGCCGCAGGACCAACTGCCACCACTGATGGGCCGACCGGGCATCGCCGTGGGCCATGCATGCCTTGCCGAAGTGACGGGCGAGGATGGCGAACAGCTCGAGCCCACGGGGATGGCGACTCTCGCGACGAAGCAGTTCCTCGAGGTGCTGCCAGGCGGTATCGGCCTCACCATCCTGCCACGCAGCCTCGGCCAGGCCCAGCAAGGCGCCGCTCTGGGCATTGCCGCGGCTGACCAGCACCGCGAAGCGTTCCCGGGCAGCAGCCACGAGGCCACGATCCAGATCCAGCCACGCACGCTCCTCGAGCGTCGCCAGATCCTCCGGATCGAGGGAAAGCGCCCGGGACAAGGCTGCCTCGGCCTCGTCGAAGCGAGATTCGGCACGGGCAAGCGACCCGAGAGCCCTGTAAGCCTCGAGGTCCTGGGAGACGATGCGAAGCAGGGCCTGCCACGATTCCCGGGCCGCCTCGTGGCGGCCTTCGCGGGCCGCGGCACGCGCCAGGCGGCGGCAAACCTCACTGCCGAGGGTCATGGCCCGGGCATGGCCGGGCCGCCGCGTCAGGACCCGGTCCAGATGATGCCAGGCCAAGGCGTCCTGCCCTTGCCTGACGGCCATCTCGGCCGCGGACAACCAGTCTTCCTCCGGTCGGTCGGCCACCTCGGCCGCTGCCAGGACTGCATCCATGGCTTCGCCGACACGGCCGCCACGCTCGAGCAGCGCAGCCAGTGCGCGGTGCGCGCGGGCCATCGCGGGTTGACGCTCGATGACGCCACGGATGATGTCGACAGACTCGGCCGGCTGCTCGACCGCAACCAGGACAGCCAATTCGAGCCACCCCTCGTCATCGCGGGGATGCCGGGCCAGCCAAGGCCGGAGAAGCGCCTCGGCTTCCTGGATCCGGCCTTCGCGACCGTGCAGCGTCGCCAACTCGAAGACCGCCTCGCGGTCCTGCGGCGCGAGGGCCAACTGGACCTGGCGGTAGACCAGAGCCGAGGCAGGATCGCCTTCCCGATCGGCCGCCTGCGCCATCTCACGCGCCATGCGACCGGCAACCCTCCTCGCCTCCGGACTCGCACCGTGTGTATCCAGCAAGCGCTGGGCCACCACCCAGCCTTCATCGAGGCGCCCGGCCTCGAGGCAGACACCCGCGACGGCCATCAGGGCCTCGCGCTCCAGTTCAGGATCACCCTCCGCCTCTGCAAGGACGATCTCGCTCAGCGCCAAGGCCTTCGCGACCTGTCCGGAACGAGCAAGCCACATCATCTCGAGGCGACGATGCGCCCCATCCTCCCCACCGATCTGGCGCATCTGTTCAAGGACGCGACCGGCCTCGTCCGTACCCTCGGCCGCCAGCATGCCGAGGCAGACGATTCTCAGGCGGTCGACACGCGCGTGGACAATCGTCGCGACCTCTTCCCACTGGCGCACGGCTGCTTCGTGCCGGCCCGCACCCGCCAGCTCCTCGGCCCTGCCACGCCCGGCTTCCCAGGCCAGTTCGGCCGCGACCAGCGAACGCGGATGGCGCGCGAGGACCCGTCCGGTCCACAGCCAGGCACCTGCGACATCGCCTCGATCCAGGCCCTGCTCGGCGAGCGCGCACCCGACGCGCTCCGTGCCATAGGCCGCATGGTGGTCCTCCCACAGCGCCAGGGCCTCTTCTGACCGTCCTGCGGCAAGCAGGGCACGGCCAAGAGCCACGACAGCCTCGGGGTCCTCCGGGCGGTCCTCGTGCAGCACCCGCAGCATGTCGAGTGCCTCATCCGCATGCCCCAGCGCCAGACCCAGTCGAGCCGCGGCGGCAAACGCCTCGCGATCCTCCGGAAGCATCCGCCCCACCTTGAGCCAGGTCTCACGAGCCGCGCGGAGGTCACCCGCCGCCTCGGCATGGGCCGCCTGCCACCGCAGCACATCGACGAACGAACGCTGCAACAGCCCCTCGGCGAGGCCCGCATCGCGGGCTCGCGACCAGGCTTCGTCCACGGCCTCATCCACACCCGGCCCTGCAAGGTCCTGGCGGTCCAACCTGCGAATCAGTTGCAACGCCGCCCACGCGGCCTCCCGCTCGGGACGGCCCGAGATGGCATCCTGGCGTTGGTCGAGGCGATCGAGCCAGGGTCGCGCCGCACCCAGGTCACCGACGGCAAAGGCAAGGCGCGCCGCGGTCAAGGCATTCTCGGCAGCCTCGACCGGGTCTCCGGGGCCGGTTTCGAGACGCTCACGCAGCGAGAGTGCCGTCCGAAGGTCTCCCAGTCTCTCGAAGGCCTGCGCCGCAGCGAG
Organism: Candidatus Sericytochromatia bacterium; assembly: GCA_035286125.1. GTDB lineage: Bacteria > Cyanobacteriota > Sericytochromatia > S15B-MN24 > VGJW01 > VGJW01. Next base: position 14,249 of record JAYKIS010000030.1, on the reverse strand, counting down.
GCCAATCAGGCGCTCACCCGGCAGCACATCCCAGAGGTCGCGGAGGATTGCGGCCTCGACCTCATCGTCACCGAGACGTCGTGCGGCATCCAGGGCCAGCCGCAGCAAGGGTGCGTGGGGGACCCCGATGGATGCCAGTTGTGACCACAATTGGAGGATGTCGCGGTCGCGTCCCTCGAGCCGGGCACCCTCGGCCAGCTTGACTGCTGCGTGCTCGAGCAGGCGACGCTCCTCGTCCCCGGGGCGCCCTTCGCGCCCGATGGCCAGGACCGCATCGCGCACGGCGGTATAGTCCTGAATGGCGGCCCCGAGCCGGGCCTCGGCGAGGCGCAGACCCTCGGCACGTGGGTCCCGGATGCGCGCTTCGGCCAATGCGCGCGCGGCATCCTCGTGACGTCCCGCGACCTGCAGCGCCTCGGCCTCGAGAATGCACCACCGGGCCGAATCCGGCTCCATCAAGGCCAGTTCCCCGTACAGGCGCGCCGCATCCACGGGGCGATCCATCCGTCCCAGCAAGTCGGCGTAGGCCGCTCGCGCCGAACGGTCGGTGGGGCGCAGGACCAGCAGGCGATGCAGCCAGACGGCCTGATCCGCATCGGGTTGGGACGCCCCTGCGGCTTCCCGAGCCAACTCAGCCATCGCCGTCCCCGTTTCCGGATCATCAGGCTGCAGCACTTCGAGGCGCTGCAACGCGGCCCAGGCCTCGGCCGGGCGACCTGTAGCCCGCAGGGCCCTCGCCAGGAGCAGCAGGGCATCCGGATGGCCCTGGAGCGCCGGCCCGAGTCCCTCCAGCCAGGTCAGGGCTTCCGCGGGGCGACCGGCCTGCCAGGCAGCAGAAGCCAGCAGCCAGGCAGCGGAAGGCTCCTTGGCCACCGGGGAGAGTACCTGCAGGGCCTCGTCATGCTGACCGCGCGAAGCCAGGTACTTGCCCAGGTAGAGTGCTGCCTCGACATCGGCGGGCTGCGCCACGAGCAAGGTTCGTGCAGCCTGCGCGGCATCCTCGAGTTGGCCGGCCGCACGATGGAATTGCATCAGACGACGCTGCAGCGCCACGTCGTCAGGTGCCAGGCGTTGGGCCTTGCGCCACCATTCGAGTGCCCCCAGGGCGTCGCCGGAGGCCTGCGTCGCCTCGGCGGCAGCCACGGCCGCGTCCAGAGCAAGCGCCCGGGCGGCGGGGTCGCCGTCGCGTTCCTCGCCCAGGAGTTCCCAAGCCTCGGCACCCGCTCCGGACAGGATCCTCGCCCGAACGAGCGCCAGGCGTACGGCAGCATCCCCCGGATACTCCCGGAGCAGCGCCTCGAGGCGATCCCGGCCCGCCGGCACGGCCCCAAGCTCGAGATCGATCAGACCCAGCGCGACGGCAACACGGGGATCCCCTCCCTCGACGGCAGCCGCAAGGCGCTCCCGGGCCGTCGCGAGGTCCCCGGAACGCCTGAATCGTTCGGCCAGGAACAGGGCTGCCTCGCCAGCCGTAGGGTCGAGGGCAAGCCATGCCGTGGCGGCCTCGACAGCCTCGGACTGCGCCCCGATCCGGGCATAGGCATCCCAGAGCCCCCGGCGCACCGAAGCGTCTTCCGGCTCGAGGACGACGAGGCGCTGCCACCAGGCGATCGCGCCCGCCGGCTCCTGCTCGGTTGCCAGGGCACGCAGCGCCGAGCAGGCAATCTCATGGGCCTCGCGGCGGGCAGGATCCTGCGCCAGCACGCGACGGGCATACTCCCAGGCCTCGAGCGGTTGGCCCGAGACCAGCGCATCCCGGGCGAATCCCAGCACCGCCGGAACATGATCCGCATCCAGCTCCATCAGGCGCTCGTAAAGCTGGTACGCCTCCTGACGACGGCCGACACCCCACACCAGGTCGGCGAGAGCACCGAGCGTCGCCACGTCATCCGGCTCGAGGGCAAGCACCTGGCGGTAGCAGCGTTCGGCCTCGACCGTACGTCCGCCCGTCGCGGCCAAATCACCCAATGCTGCGAGGGCCTCGCGATCGTCAGGCTGCTGGACCAGGACACGCTGCCATGCCTCTTCGGCACCCAGGCGATCCCCGGCACGCGCCCGCGCCGCAGCAAGACTTCGCAGGGCAACGCGATCCCCCGTCAAGGCAACGACCCGCTCGAGGTGGTCGGCAACCGCCAGCAAGTCGCCCTTGCGCGCAGCCTCGTCCGACAGGCCCTGATGCGCGCGGGCCGTCAGGGTCCGGGCCAGAGCCGCATCGGCGTGTGCGGCCTCATGGGCCTCGAGGATGGTCAGGGCATCGTGCGGGAACCCGAGGTCCAGCAATACGCCGGCCAGTTGCAAGGCCGCCTGGGCACGATGCAGCGCATCTTCCGGCCGCGCCTCGATCGCGAGCGCCTGCTCCAGGCTGTGTCGGGCCGCCTCGGCCTGTCCTCGGGCCTGCTGGACGGCGCCGAGGTCGAGCCAGTGCTTCATGCCCGGCGCCAGGGCCACCAGCCGCTCGAGCACCCGCTGGGCTTCCGTGGTCGCGCCACGACGGCCATAGAGACCGGCAAGCAGATCAAGGACCTGAACATCATCCGGCTGAAAGACCAGGAAGCGCTCCCACCAGAGCAGGGAAACGGCATCGGCATCCGCATCGGCCGGGGGATGGAGGGCGAAGCGGCGACACAACGCCGCCCCCTCCGTACGCACCTCCGGCGCATCGGGATAGTGGTCCGCCACGGCCTGCAGGGCCTGCCAGGCCTCCTCATTCCTTCCGGCCGCCTGATGGACACGGACAAGCATGAGCTCCGCTTCCAGAGCGGCCTCGCGAATGCCAAGGGCCTGCCGGGCCAGTGCCTCGGCACGATCGAGGCGCCCTTCCTCGACGCAGAGGTCCGCGAGCATGAACAGGACGTCCTTGCGCCGGGGCTGTCGGCCGAGGAAGACTTCGAGTCCCGCGATGGCTTCGGCTCGGTGGGCCGCACGAACCCGGGCTCGGGCCAGAGCCAGGGCCGCCTCGGCATCATCCGGTCGGGCTGCAGCACAGCGCTCAAGGTACGGCAGGGCACGCGGCACCAGGTCCATCAGAACGTACAAGTCAGCCAATCGCTGCTGCAGGGGAGCGTCATCGGGCCGCAACTCGGCAAGGGCCTCGAGCCAACGGGCTTCGGCCTTGCGATCCCCCGAATGTGCAGCCGCCTCGACCAGTCGTCCGAGGTAAACGGCGTCACGCGCCCTGTAGGGCACGAGCCGCTCGAGCCAGCGTGCCTCGCCGACGAGGTCGCCATCCAGGGCTGCACGGGCCGCCCCCTGCTCGACGAGGCGCTCGACCAGGCCCTGGACACCCAGGAACTCGGGATCGACCGCACGGACCCGTTCCAGCTCCGCCCAGGCCTCCTCGGGCTGGCGCTCGAGAAGCCACTCAGCCCGCAGGAGACGGGCCGGAAGCAAGTCAGGACGCCGGCGCACGAGCCCCTCGATGGTCGCCAGCGCCCGGTCGACATCACCGCTTTCCCTGTAAGCCCGGGCCAGTTGGAACCAACCATCCTCCTGATCGGGCCTGGCGACGACAAGGCGATGAAGCACGCCGAGGGCCGCCTGCTTTTGGCCGGTCTGGTGATGCACCCACAACAGGCTCTCGAGCGCCGGGACCAGCATGGGATCGACCCGCAGGGCGCGCTCGAAGGCCTGTTCGGCATCTCCGAGACGATTGGCCGCTGCCAGCGAGACGCCGTGGTTGTAAGCCAGCTTGGCATCCTCGGGCCGTCTCGCGGCCAGCAACCCGTACTGCTCGGCAGCCGCAGCCGCATCCCCTGCGAGGTGCAGGGTCGCAGCCAGGGCGACACGTGCATCGTCGGCCGCCGGATCGGCCTTCAAGGCGCGTTCGAAAGCCAGGCAGGCAGCCTGGTGATAGCCCCGGTCGCGGTGCGCCAGGCCTTCCTGGTAATGGGTCTGTGCGTCTGGATGCATGAACCTTCTCCAGTTCCGCACGGCCATCCCTGCACGCCTGTCCGGGGTACACTGGCTCGTGCGGACCTGATGCCCTGTGTGCCGAACATGGTGGCGCCGGCAGGACAGGTTCGCAGTGACCGCCGTCATGCTCTACACCTCGATGCGCCTTCTGGGCCGGCTGGCCTGTGCCCTGCCGCAACGCACCGCCATGGCGCTCGGCCGGGGAGCCGGCGAAGGCCTCTGGCTCCTGGCACGTCTGCTCGGGCACGGCGACTTCGTGCCCGGCCACGTGCGCGTGGCCTACCCCGAGTGGCCCGAATCCCGGGTTCGGAGCGTGGCGCGTCAATCGGTCCGAGAGACCATGGCCTCCATTGTGGAACTGCTCAGGATGCCGCTTTGGCGAACGCCGGACGCCCCTGATGTGGTCGTACGTGGCGTGGACCACCTGACGACGGCACTGGCCAGGGGCCGAGGCGCCATCATCGTGACGGCGCACTACGGCAATTGGGAGCTGCTTGCGGCCACGCTGGCCCGTGAGGTCGGCGCGATGACCGTCCTGATCCAACCCCCCACCCAGGCGGCGTTCAGGCGGCTGTTCGACGAACTGCACGCCCATGCCGGAGTCCGGGCCCACTCCAACGTCGGGCCAGCCTCCCTGCGTCCGGTACTGGCGACACTGGCCTCGGGCGGCCTTGTGGGGCTGGTGTGCGACCAGCACGGCGAGGGATCGGCGGTTACGGCCCGATTCCTCGGGCATGAAGTGGGTGTGCCGACCGGCGCCTTCCTGCTCGCGCGCCGGACCGGTGCCAGCCTGGTACCGGCCCGCATGGTCCGACTTCCCGACGACACGCATCGGCTGGAGGTCGAGGCGCCGCTTGTCCTCGAGGAAGACGATGCCCGCATGGCCCAGTCGATGATGGATCGGTTCGCTGCCTGGATCGAGGACAGGCCCGAACTCTGGCTCTGGATTCACGACCGATGGGCCAAGGCGCGCCGCCTCCCCCTGGCGTCTGGCCTGGTCCCGACCTTGGCGCTGGCCTTGGCGCTTGTGCTCACCGGACACCCGGCGGACGCAAGGGGGCGCCATCGGCAGGCGCCTCCTCCGCCACCACCCCCTGTCGTCAGACCTGCGGCCCCCCCGCTGCTGGCCGCTTTTCCGGATCGAATCGAGGTCCGCTGGCCAAGCAACCCCGGACTGCAGGGTCGCATCGCATTGCCCGCTCCGCCTGAAGCATGGCTGCCCTTGCCCGACAGGCAGGCACTTCTGGTGCATCTGCCGAGCCGGCAGGAACTGCATTGGGTGGATCTCTCCCCCACCTCCCCGACGCGTTTCCAAACGACGCGGACCTACCGCGACGAAACACTGGGAGGGTTCGACCTGATCCTCGAACGCGTGGCGGAACGCGTCCTTATCGGCTACGGTCGGACCGTGGTCGCCGACCTGGGCCTCTCCGACGGGATCTGGCGTGCAGGATTCGACCGCCCCGACCAGACGGGCCACCCTTTCCGCCCGTGGTCGAGCATGCCCTGGCAGGGTGGTTTCCTGACCCTGGAGCAGGGTCAGTTGCGGGTCGAGACCGGCAGGCCGGACCCTCGATTCCGCGGACCGGAGATCAGGGTCATCGACCTGCTCCATCCGGTCGTGGCCTTCCAGACCCTGGGCCGGGACGGGCAAGTCGCCGTGCTCTGCCGGCCGTCCAATGGCCTTGCCGCCCTCGTGGAACTGTCCGGCGAGCATCTCCGGACGCGGCGCGTCCTCGAGATGCCCGGCGCACCCATCGCCCTCGGACGCCTCGGTCCGGACAGCCTCGGCGTGGTGGCCGGCACCGACCTTCACATCGTCTCGATGGCAGACTGGAGTGTCCGTTCCCGTGGCGTGCGCCTCTGGGGGCCGGTTCCACCGCTGCGCGTACACTTTCCTCTGCCATGATCGCCATTCGCACCCTGGGGTTTCTGCTGCCCCTCCTGCTCGCGGCATGCCTGCGTGATCCGGGCGGCCCCCCGAACCAGCTCGAGATCGAGATTCGGGATGTCCGGACCGAGGCTCCGGTCGCCGAGGCCAGGGTGACGGTGCGCATCCCGGGTCGCTCTCCCGTCGAGGCCGTCTCGGATGCGGAAGGACGCCTCACGGTCGATCGGCCCGCTGCTCGAACCGACATCACGGTTGAGGCCGAGGGCCTCCATCGATACGTGCGCACCATCCGGCTCGACCGGGGAGAGACCCGCCGGGTCGAGGTCTACCTGGGCCCGACGGACACGGCCACGATGGATGACCGCGTACTCTGCGTCCACGAGGACGGCATCTGGGGAATCGACCCGCAGACCCAGGCCTTCACCCCGCTGGCCACGCCTGACGGGCATCCGCTGGATGCGCCGACGTGGCATCCGGACAGGACCCGGTTCGCCTGTCTCGAGCGCATACCCAACGGGACCCGCATCCTTATCCGCCACGCCGACGGCCGTCCCCTGCGAACGCTCGGCCCCATCAGCGATGCCGTCGACCAGCTTCGATGGGTGCCCGACGGACGCTCCCTCGTGATGACCCAGGCTGCCTCCACAAACAACCGGATGCGTCGGGAGATCCGCGTCATCGATGCCTTCACGGGCACCCACAAGGATCTGGTGAGCGCCGGCACGGATCAGGACCCGGCGTGGTCCCGGGACGGCAAGTGGCTGGCCTGGGCAAGGCTCTTCCCGGGCAAGACGTGGGAAATCTGGCGGCGCAGCTCGGCGAGCGGCCATGAACAGGTTCTGCTGCGGGGCTTCAATGCGCTCGAACCCACGTGGAGCCCGGACGGGCGGCGCGTGGTCTTCGCCAGCAATCACGATGGGCCCTGGACGCTCTACGAGATGGCGGTCGAGGCTCCGCAACCCACACGCGCCCTCAAGTTGCCGACGGGCGCCTACGCCCGACGGCCTGCCTTCGCACCCTTCGGCGCGAATATCGTCTTCGAGACCAACGTGGCAGGCAGCGACCTGACGGAGGGGACCCATCTGGCCATTCTGGATCTCAACCGCGGCAAGATGCGTCCACTCGTGGAGAACGCCCGTGGGGCCTCGTGGTGACGCGTGAAATGTCGGTTAAACAGAGCAAGCGTGACTGCCGGGGCGCCGAAGCCTAGACGTGGGAGGGTTTCATGAGCGGCATCCAAGGCGCGGGGCCCACCGGCCCCTTCGGTCCCAGGATTGCGAGCCGGCTGCCCGACACGGGCAAGCTGCAGCTGCCCGAGAGCAAGCCGGGCGGCGCACCGGAGCGAGGCGGGATGACGCGACGCCCTCCGGCCACCGATCGGCTGGAGTTGGGTCGGGTGCAGCGTGCCTTGCCCGTGCGTGGGTCGGCAGGGGACATGGTGCGCGGCGCGGGCGGGCTCTCCGACCTGATCCAGCAAGCCCTTGCGCGGAACCTCGATCGTCCCGTCCGTCTCGGCCGACACGCGGCGGGCCTTGTCGATGCCGTGGCGCGCGGCCTTGCAGCCGACGGTCTCTCCTTCGAGGACCTCAAGCGCCGCCTCGGCTCTTGACCCTGAACCGTGGGGCTTGATCCGCTCCAGGAGCCCGGCTCCCAATACGGGCGGTCGCTGGAGCCCCGTCGCGACAACCTGGGCATCGAGCCCGAGGATCCCCGTTGGCGCAGCCGGGATCCCGAGGCACAGCCGGCCGCGGCTCCGCCCCCGACAGAACAGGCCCCCGGACGGCTCGGCCAGGACCGGACCCGATTCACGGCACGCGTCGAGGACCCTTTCAGCGTGCTCATCCGGGAACAGGTACCGGTGCAGCAGGCCGGGCAAGAGGAGGGAACCCCGCTGCCCGACTACCGGCGATTCGGCCTGCCGGAACTGGACAGGGCGTGGGGTGGCCTCTGGCCCCGGTGCTACCTGCTGGAGGGCCCATGGCCGTTCGCGGGCGAGATCGCGCACCATCTGGCCATCAACGTCGCCAAGACCCGCCGTGCGACCTTCGTCAGCCACCATGCCAGCGTCCGGGACCTGACACTCAGGACGCTGGCCCGACTCAAGGCGCCGACGGCGGGTCTCGATCTGGTCAGGGCCCGGGCCCTTGCGGAGGCGTACAGGCCCGTCCGCGACAACCTGCGACTGCTCTCGCTCAGGGGCTGGGACTCGGCGGATTCCCTGGGCAAGCGCGTGGCCGGCGACGAGACCTTGCCCATGGCCCTCGTGGTCATCGGGCACACGCGCCTCGCGCCTGCCGAGGCAGCCTTGCCGGAGGGCCCCGGGGGGCTGCTGCTCCGTTGGCCGGGCGATACGCCGCCAGGACAGGAGATCCGCCCCCTCCTCGCCGCGATGCGCTCCCTGCAGAAACGTCTCGAGGCCCCCCTGCTGCTGGTGCGACCGGCAGCAGAGGAAAGCGGGCCCGATCTGGAGACATGGGCCCAGTTGGTGCCCACCCTGTCTGTCTCGGCACCCGACGGCAACCACATCCGTTGTACGGCCACGGTACCCCGCACCTGGCTGGCGGTTCGGCGGCAACCCGAGCGCATGAGCTGGACCTGGGCCTGGGATGAAAGTCGAGGCATTCAGACCAACACCTGATAAATCTTTGTTAAATCCCTTATCCACCTCTTTCCCTCGTCTTAACTATTCTTGTACGCTCGGACCAGCCTCCCCTGATACCTTTTTCCCGGAGACCACCCGATGCGCCTACGTCCCCTGGGTCTTGCCCTCGCCGCGATGCTGGCCCTCTCAGCCTGCGGAGCCCCCCAGTCCCAGACGGGCTGGGCGCCGCGCAGCGGCAATGCGCAGGTCCAGCAGGCCTTTGCCGCCGGTGAGGGCCTGGTGGCCGTCGACCTCTTCAATGCCACGAAGCCGCAACTGCTCCAGCTGACCAAGGCCGGGATGGATCTGTGGGTCCACTCGGCGCAGGTCGAGGGCAAGGTCAGCCGAGTCCGCGGCACGCTCAACCGAGAGGCCTGGGACCTCGTCCGCCAGTGGGGCCTGTCTGTGGTCAAGCTGCCTACCATCCATGGCATGAACAGCTTCGACAAGGGCTACCGCACCTACGACCAGGGCATGGCCGAGTTGCGCGATCTCGCCCAGCGGTACCCCGACCGCTGCACGCTCGTCGAGCTGGGCAAGTCGGTCGAGGGTCGCCCCATCGTCTCGCTCAAGGTGGGCAAGGGTGATGGCAGCCAGAAGCCTTCCCTGCTTTTCACCGGCGAGAACCATGCCCGAGAGATCGTTACGGCCGAAATCGTGATGAATCTCGCCCAGTGGCTCGTCACGGAGTACGGCAAGGATGCCGAGGCCACCTTCGCCGTCGAGAACCGCGAGATCTGGGTGACGCCCTTCGTCAACCCGGACGGACGCATCCGCGCCGAGAAGGGCCAGGACTGGCGCAAGAACGCCAACCCCAAGTACGGCGGCAGCGGCTCGGCGCCCAACGGCCCGGGTGTCGACCTCAACCGCAACTACGACGATCGCAACTGGGGCTCCACCGGTACGGACCATCGGCCCAGCGGTGCGACCTACGGCGGTCCCGGCCCCTTCTCCGAGCCCGAGACCCAGGCCATGCAGAAGCTCTACACCAGCCGCAAGCATGCGATGCTGATTACGTGGCACAGCTTCAGCAACCTCGTCATGTGGCCGTGGAACGACTCGGACGAGGCGCCTGCCGACGACCGCCTGCCCGCCATCGGCAAGAAGATGGGTCAGGTCTCGGGCTACAAGCCTGAGCAGGGCAGCGAGCTCTACTTCACCAGCGGCGACGACACCGACTATGTTTACGGCAAGCTGGGCATGCTGGGCTTCACCATCGAGGTGGGCGGCTGGAGCGACGGCTTTGATCCTCCGTTCAAGAAGATGCCGCAGTTCATGAAGGAAAACCTGCCCATCGCCAAGCTTGCCATCGCGATTGCGGACAACCCCGGCGTGGCCAAGGGGCCTGACCTCGGAACTGCAGGGGCCCGGGTTGCCGAGCGCGTCGTGCCGACGTCCACCGGTCGATCCGTCACTATCCGGCAGGCGGTCGATCCGCGGAGCGGACAGCCTGGCGTGCCTCAGATCAGCTGGGCTCGCTGATCCCCACCACTCCCGCCTCCTGGGACACGCGGCGCTCGGTCCAGTCATCGAGCGCCGCTTCCCACCGGGCAACCAGCTCCTGCTGCACCGACAAGGGCAGGCGCCTCAGGCGCGCCAGCAGACGCCACTCGCCCTCCGCGAGCTCGGGTCCTGGCCGGTGGCCAGCGAGGGCGAGCCACGGCAAGGGATCCTCACCAAGGGCTGCGGCCACCTTGACGGTGATGTGGTAGCCGGGCGCGATCGGCCGATCCGTGTGGGCATCGCGTCCCCGTTCGATTTCGGCGAGACGGCCAAAGGAAACACCCGCGCGACGCGAAAGCTCACGCAGGCTCCAGCCCCGCTCCCGACGCGCTCGGCGCAGGGCCTCACCGAACGGGGGCGACAAGGCGTCCATTTCATAGAAGAATGGGAGCGTTCCAATGTGTGGCAGCCACACAATGACACCTGCTTGTACCTAACCCAGACATGTCTGCCCGCTCACCCGAAGATCCCGGCCCGCGCCGCGTGAAAGGCGACGCGCTCATCGCGTGGTTGCACGGGCAGGCCGCGCGCATGACGCCGTCAGGCCCCCTGCGTCAGACCCGCCTCGAGGCCTGGCTGCGATCTTGGCTTTCGGCCCGACCTTACTTGCCCAAGCGGGTGAGATGGTTCCTGGGCCTTGTGCTGCGACGGGGCTTGCCACCTTTGGATGGGCCCATCACGTTACGGCGGTTCAGGGGTCGCTGGCGCCCGCGCGAGCCGATTCAGTCCTCACGGTCATCCGCGTCCGGCACGTCAGACCATGAGGAAGCACCCTCATAGCGCGCCTGGGCCAACGGGTCGATGACCTCAAGGGCGTCGATGATCCACGTGACATCCGGACGCTCGCGAACCACACCGTCGCACGCCGCCTCCATGACATCTCGCGCGTGGGCCGCTTCGCCCGAGACATAGGCAAGCCCCAGTTCGATGCGCTGCCACTTGTCCTGGGATGCCGTTTCGGCTGCCGCGACGTGGTGATGGAGCCTCAATCGGTCGAGGACGCTGCGAACCACCCGACGCTTGTCCTTGAGTGACGCTGCGGCCGGCAGATGGCCCAGCAGGCGGGCCACCGCGACCTTCACGACCGGACGGTCGCGCCTGTGCGGACCGCCTCGACGATGTGCGCCGTCGGGGTTCCGGGACCGAAGACTCCCAGGACACCCTGGCGAACCAAATCCTCGGCATCCTCGGGTGGGATGATTCCGCCGACGAGGACCTGGATGTCCTCGGCATCCCGGTCCTTGAGACGTGCGAGCACGGCCGGCACCAGCGTCATGTGGGCACCCGAGAGCAGGGAGAGACCAATCACCGCGACGTCTTCCTGGATGGCCGTCGCCACAATCTCGTCCGGAGTCTGGTGCAAGCCGGTGTAGATGACCTCCATCCCGGCATCGCGAAGGGCCCGGGCAACCACCTTCGCACCCCGGTCATGGCCATCGAGGCCTGGCTTGCCGATGAGCACCCTCAAGGTCGCGGACACGGGGACCTCCTACATCGAACGGCGGTACTGGCCGCCGACAGCGTACAGCGTGGACGAGATCTGGCCCAGCGAGCAATGGGCAACCGTATCCATGAGGGCCTCGAAGAGGTTGCCTCCCGAGCGGGCCGTGTGGGTCAAGGCTGCGAGAGCCTCGGGGGACCGGGCGGCGTGCCGGGCATGGAACGCCGCGAGATTGTCGATCTGCTGCTGCTTCTCCGCGGGTGTCGACCGGATGAGCTCGATGGCCCCGGGGTCGGCGGGATGGGGATTCAGGAAGGTGTTGACACCGATGATCGGCAACTCGCCCGAATGCTTCAGATGCTCGTAGTGCAGGGATTCTTCCTGGATCCTTCCCCGCTGGTACATCGTCTCCATCGCCCCGAGGACGCCGCCCCTGTCGGAAATCCGCGAGAACTCCAGCAGGACAGCCTGCTCCACGAGGTCGGTCAAGGCCTCGATGTAGGCCGAGCCCTGCCAGGGATTCTGGTTCTTGGCCAGCCCCAGTTCCCGGTTGATGATCAGTTGGATGGCCATCGCCCGGCGCACCGATGCCTCGGTCGGCGTGGTGATGGCCTCGTCGTAGGCGTTCGTGTGCAACGAATTGCAGTTGTCGAGAATGGCATAGACGGCCTGCAACGTCGTACGGATATCGTTGAAGTCGATTTCCTGCGCGTGCAGGCTGCGTCCCGAGGTCTGGATGTGGTACTTGAGCATCTGGGAACGCGAGGATGCACCATAGCGTCGCTTCATCGCCCGCGCCCAGATCCGTCGGGCCACCCGACCAATCACGGCGTACTCGGGATCGAGGCCGTTGGAGAAGAAAAAGCTGAGGTTGGGCGCGAAGTCATCGATGTCCATACCCCGCGCCAGGTAAGCCTCGACGTAGGTGAAGCCATTGGCCAGAGTGAACGCCAGTTGCGTGATGGGGTTGGCCCCGGCCTCGGCGATGTGGTAGCCGGATATCGAGACACTGTAGAAGTTCCGCACCTCACGGTCGATGAAGGACTGCTGGATATCGCCCATCATGCGCAGCGCGAATTCGGTGCTGAAGATGCAGGTGTTCTGGGCCTGGTCTTCCTTGAGGATGTCGGCCTGTACCGTGCCGCGCACCGCGCGAAGCGTTGCGGACCGAATGCGCTCGTAGACCTCCGCATCCACCAGATCGCGAGGATCGGCTCCCAGCGTCGCCAAGCCGAGCAGGTCGGTCCGGACCTGGCCATCGAGCACGTAGCGCGGCCGGGCCTGCCCTGCAAGGATCGCCTGCATGCGGGCTTCGAGGGCCTCGGCCCCCTCGGTCTCCAGCAGGTGACGTTCGACCTGCTGGGCAACAGCCCCTGCCATGAACATGGCCAGGATCATGGGCGCCGGGCCGTTGATGGTCATCGAAACGCTGGTCGAGGGAGCGCAGAGATCGAACCCCGCGTAAAGCTTGCGAATGTCATCGACCGTGCAGATCGAGACACCCGAATTGCCAATCTTGCCGTGGATGTCCGGCCGCACCGCCGGGTCCTCACCGTACAGTGTCACGCTGTCGAAAGCTGTCGACAGGCGTGTGGCCGGCTGACCCGATGACAGGTAATGAAAGCGCTTGTTGGTCCGTTCCGGCGTCCCCTCGCCAGCAAACATGCGGGTCGGGTCTTCACCCTCGCGCTTGAAAGGAAAGACACCGGCGGTGTAAGGATATCTACCCGGCACATTCTCACGAAGCTGCCAAGTCAACACATCACCCCAGTCACGATGTTTGGGTAGAATCACGCGGGGAACCGAGAGGCCCGACAGGGTCTCCGTCCTATTGGGGACGGTCAGCACCTTGTCGCGAACGGAGTACGAGAAGTCGGGCGCCGCGTAGGCCGTGCAGGTCTCCGGCCACGTGGCCAGAAGACCGAGGGACTCCGGGGACAAACGGTCCAAGGCCTCGTGGTAGTGGGCGACAAGGCCTGCAGCATAGGGACCGTCCGGTTGGACCGGCACCCGCTGTGCCATCGGGGGCGCTTCGATGCCGGCACCGGCCAGCAGGGTCCAGGCTGCCCCGGCCTGCCGCGCCGCCTCAACTTCGGCCGCCTGACGCGCATCATCCCCGGCAAGCGTCTCGACGAGCTCGGCGAGGTAGCGCACCCGGGAGGCGGGCAGGAGACCCCGGGCCGTCCCGGCGGCCTCACGCGGGGGCACGGGGGTGACGGGCAGGCCAGCCTCCGCTGCCGCGGCAAGCAAGGCCTCGAAGAACTGCCAGGTACCCTCGTCATCGAACCAGGAAGCCATCGTGCCGTAGACCGGCATCTGCCCGAGCGACTGGTCGAAGGCCCCGCGATGGCGCTGCACCTGCTTGCGAACGTCCCGAAGGGCATCCTCCGAGCCACGCTTGTCGCACTTGTTGAGCACCACGAGGCGGGCATACGCCAGCATGTCGATTTTCTCGAGCTGGGAGGGCGCGCCAAACTCGCTGGTCATGACGTAGACAGGGACATCGACAAGGTCCGTGATGCGGCTGTCCGCCTGACCGATGCCGGCCGTCTCGACGATGACGAGGTCGAAGCCCGTGTTCCGCAGCAGATCGATGGCCCTGGGCAACGCCGCCGACACGGCCACATGCGCCTCCCGGGTCGCGAGAGAGCGCATGAAGACCCGCGGATCGTGAATGGCATTCATCCGGATGCGATCGCCCAGCAGTGCCCCGCCGCTGCGCCGCTGGCTCGGGTCGACCGAAAGGATGGCGATACGATGGGCCGGCTGCGTCTCCAGCCACCTGCGCACCACCTCGTCGACCAGGCTGCTCTTGCCCGCCCCGCCCGTCCCCGTGAAGCCGACGACGACACACGGCTTGC
>JAYKIS010000029.1:0-46015 GCA_035286125.1 Candidatus Sericytochromatia bacterium | reverse complement strand
CGGCTACGGCATCGGCATCTTCGGCCACCACCGTCCGGACGATCTCATCGACGCTGCGGTTGTGGCCCAGATGGATCACCTCGGCCCCGGAGGCCTGCAGGATCCGCCTCATGATGTTGATGGACGCATCGTGGCCGTCGAAGAGCGAGGCAGCCGTCACGAATCGCATGGGTGCGCGATCCGTGGCTGCCGCGGCCGGGTGTCGTACAGGTTCAAGGGCCATGGGATTCTCCCGTTCTTAGGACATGCCGCACCACGTCAGCGAGCCAGGCCTCGGCGGCGGATTCTGGCATCGAGAGGTCTGCCGGCGGGGAGACGGCCTCGAGGTGGTCCTGGAGACACCGCAGCACCATGGCCCGGACCAGGGCAAGGACATCCCGGCCCCGCGGAAGCCAGCGGCCGTCACGAGCCGCCAGCAGGCATTCGGCCAATTCTCCGCGGGGAGCAAGCGGCCCATCCTGTTGCTCGGCCGCCACCAGCAGGACCCGCTCGGCCGGGGTCAGGCCCGGATCCGCCCCCCGCAGGTCGGCCAACTCGTCGAGCATCGCCAGGATGGCCTGACGCGTCGCCCTGGCGCCCGGCAGGTCGGCCTTGTTGACGACGAACAGGTCGGGTACCTCGAGGATGCCGGCCTTGAGGGCCTGGATGCCGTCACCGGCCTCGGGATGCAGGACAAGCATCACCAGGTCCGCAACCCCCCGGATGGCGACCTCGGACTGTCCGACTCCGACCGTCTCGATCAGCACGATGCCGTGACCTGCTGCGGCCAGCACCCTGCAAGCGGCATCCGTCGCCTCGCTAAGGCCCCCGAGCTGCCCCCGAGACCCCATGCTCCGGATGAAGACGCCTGGGTCTCCTGCGTGGCCCTGCATCCGGATGCGATCCCCCAGGATGGCCCCTCCCGTATAAGGACTGCTGGGATCGACGGCGAGAACGCCGACCTTGAGGCAGTGGGCCCGGAACGCCCGCACCAGAGCATCGACGAGCGTGCTCTTGCCTGCGCCCGGCGGGCCTGTCACACCGACGCGCAGGGCACGGCCGACGGGCAGTCCGGCGAGCAAGGCCAGCGCCTCGGGCTTGCGGTCTTCCAGCCAGCTGATCAGGCGCGCGCAGGCGCGGGGGTCACCTTCGACCACCCGGTCCGCGAGCGCGGTCACGCCCATGCCGGCCATGACGCCATGTTACCGCCTCCGGCTGCCGATGCCCGGGGGGAGCGTGCTAGGATAAAGCATGAACTTCCAGCTCACCGAAGACCAGTTGATGCTCAGGGAGATGGCCCGCGAAGTGGCGGAACGGGACATTGCCCCGTTCGCCGCCGACGCGGACCTGAACCAGGAGTTTCCCAGGCGCCAGTTCGAAGCCATCCGCGACGCCGGGCTGCTGGGCCTGCCCTTCCCCGAGGAGGTCGGCGGTCAGGGGGCGACGACGCTCGACTACGTCATCGTCATGGAAGAGATCAGCCGTGCCTGCGCCTCGACCGGCGTCACGTTCTCGGTTCAGACCTCACTCGCAGGCCTGCCCCTCTTCCGTTTCGGCAACGAGGCCCAGCGCCAGCAATTCCTCGCTCCGCTCAACCGCGGCGAGAAACTGGGCGCCTACAGCCTCTCCGAAGCCAACTCGGGGACCGACGCGGCCTCGCTGACGTGCGCCGCGCGGAGGGACGGAGACCACTACGTCGTGAACGGCACCAAGATGTGGGTCACCAACGGCTATCACGCCGACACCTACATCGTGTACGTGACGGTCGACCCTGCGCTGAAGCACAAGGGCATCACCGCCCTCATCATCGAGAAGGGCACTCCGGGCTTCACCTTCGGCAAGAAGGAGGACAAGCTGGGCATCCGCGGTTCCGCGACCTACGAGTTGGTCTTCCAGGACTGTCGCGTTCCCGTCGCGAACCGACTGGGCGAGGAGGGCGAGGGCTTCAAGATTGCCATGTGGACGCTGGACGGCGGCCGGATCGGCATTGCCGCACAGGCCATCGGCATCGCGCAGGCTGCACTTGATGCCGCGACACGCTACACCCAGGAGCGGGTCCAGTTCGGCAAGCCGCTCTCCGAGCAGCAAGCCATCGCGTTCACACTGGCCGAGATGGCGACCGACATCGAAGCGGCCAGGTTGCTGATGTACCGCGCTGCCGTCCTCAAGGACCAGGGCGAGGACCATACCCAGGCGGCCTCGATGGCCAAGCTGCTTGCCTCCGAGACGGCGATGCGCGTGACGACGCAGGCTGTCCAACTCCACGGTGGCTATGGCTATGTCCGTGAGTTCCCGGTCGAGCGGCTGATGCGCGACGCCAAGATCACCGAGATCTACGAGGGAACGAGCGAAGTGCAGCGGATGGTCATCTCCCGGGCGGAACTCTCCGTCCGCTAGGCCCGTGTCCTTTGTCGCCGTCCCGGGCGGCTATGCCGGGGCCGCATGGACCAGACCCGCTACCGACAGCTTCTCACCCGCATTCGAATGCCTCGGGTCCACGGCAGTCGGGCTTGACGGCACCACCTCGGGTGCGACCTTCCTGCGCCTGATGACGACCTTGCCGTTGCCTGCGAGGATGCAGGCGGGCCTCGTCGTCGCTGGCCGTGGGGACGGCAGCTCCGGTCAGGGACAGGTATGGTACCGGTGGGATCTCGCAGCGGGCGACGCCAGTCTCGCGCTGCTGGGCGCCCTCCACAACGAATCCGGCCTGAGCACGGTCGGCGGCGCCCTGACGCTGCGAGGACAACTGGGATGCTGGGCCGTCGAAACCGGTATCGGCACTGCCCCGGCGGGCCACAGGCCGACCCTGCAGGCCGTCATCGGCTACCGGCGCGCCATGGATCGTGGCGAGGTCCGGCATGAGGCGTGGACGAGGCGCGTGGGCCCGGAGAGCCTTTGGCACGCGGGCGGGCGCACGGGCCTCTTCTGGCAACTGGGCCCGGGGCCGACCATCGGGTTGTCCGTGGGCGCTGGGATGCCGGTAGAAGCGCCGGCCGCCTGGCTCCTCGAGCCTGCCCTTGCACTGACGTGGTAGCCGGTCCCGGGCGCAGTCGGACACGACCACTCGGTATGATGGGCAGGCATGAGCACGCTTGAGTCGACCCTGCTGCCAGCCATCGCCGTTGCCCTGCTGGCATCGGGTGAGTTGGCCGCGACGTGGGGCATCGCGACCCACACGTGGCGCTCGGGCTGTCGCACGGCAGCGGCTGCTGCCTTGGCTTGTGGCGTCCTCGACGGTGCGATGCAGGCTGCAGCGCTTGCCCTGGTGGCCGTGGCGGCCAGCGTCCGGAGTACAGGCCTCGCCAGCCCTGTCGGCTTGCTCGGCATGGTCGCCGCCACATCCCTGACACTCTCCGCACAAGGCGGTGGCGGCGCACGCGGCTGGGCCGGCATGGCATTCCTGCTGATCGCGGGCAGTGTGGCCCGACTTCAGGGTGGGAGCCGGACACGCGCGGTCCTGATGGCCATCGCCTTGCCCATCGCCGCACTGGCCGGTGCCCAGGTCGAGCCGGGGGAACTGCGCACACCCTTGCTGCTGGTCGTGTCTGCCGCGGCAGGCTGGCTGACGGCCCTGTTACGGCTGCCGAAGCCGCTGACCGGCGTGCTGGCCCTCGGAAGCTGGGCGTTGGCAGGGCCGTGGGGAAGCCTGTGGTGCCTCGCCGCGTGGCAAGCCACGTCGCCCGACTCCGAAGACGAGAATGCCACGGCCGAGTTGGCGTTGGCACTCCTGCTCGCCGGGCCCGTCGCCGAGATGACCGGGTTCTGGACCGTGGGCCCCGACCCCGGACAGCCCCACTTGCTCCTTGCCATGGCAGCCGGGCTCCTGCAGGCAGGCCTTGGCCTGTGCAATCGGGCGTGGAGCGGCATGGCGACGGCAACGGGCTTGCTGCTCGGCGTCGCCGGTTCCACTGGGGCCGTGTGGGTGGGCGGCTGGCTGACCGGCGCCTTGCTGGCCCGCGTGGCCCGACCGTCCCTCGCCAACACCCACCCCGCTTCACGAGCCGCACACCTCGTGTTCGCCGTAAGCCTCCCCTACCTTCCGGCCTTGCCCGCCCCGTTATCGCTGCCGCTGACCCTCACCGCCGTGGCAACCCTGCTCGGACTCATGACGTGGCAGGCATCCGAGACCCCTGCATCGGTTGCTGCAGGTTTGACCGAGCGCTCCGGCGCACCAGAATGATCCGCTCGTCGGGCTTCCGGCGTCGGGGGCGCGACAGCGAGCCGGGCAAGCCAACCGGAGAGCCACCCACGTACGCGGCAAAGTAACCGCCTGGCGGAAACCATCACGGGAGGTGCGTGACCACACAGCGCCTCGGGTAGCAGTCGCGATTCGGCAGTCCCTCCGTGCCCCGCGGAGTCACCGAGGATGCTGGAGGCGAGACGCCGTCCCCCCGTGCCGAAGCGTCGGGCCTTCGGTGCCCTTGAACAGCCCACGCGCATGTTCACCCCCCCGGGAGCCATCTTCGAGGCTCCGGGCGTCAGCACCCACGACCGTTCACAAGGTCTTTAGGAGGGGCATGATGAAGCCATGACCAAATTTCCCGGGTCCTTGCTCAGCATGCTGGCGCTGATCGCCGGCTGTGCCGGTGCCGAGCTGCCCGACGCCCCGGATCCGCCCAGGCGTACGGACGGGGGGATGGCGACACCGCCACCGGACAACGGAAGCACCCTGCCGGCGACGGGGCCTCGGCAAGGCGTTCTGGCCAGCACGCCGCTGGGTTGGCTCGAAGTCCTCGAGGCGACCAACCAAGGTCGCCTTGTGCGATACGTGTTCCTGTACGACAAGGCATTGGCCGGCATCACCCTGCCTGCATCCGGGGCGCGCGCGACGTGGACCGCGAGCGGCGCGACCACAACGCTCAAGTCCTTCAATGAATCGTCGGGGGGGCTGCTCTTCTATGCGTTCCCCGACCAGCGGACACCCTCTGGCAGCAGCGTGACACTCAACGTGACGGCAGGTACCAACGGTTGGACCACGACCCTCAAGATGCCCTAATGGCAAGGGCGGCCACCCGATGAGTGACCGCCCTTGATGCTGCTGAGCGGGGTTGACGGGGCTCGAACCCGCGACCTCGGCCTTGACAGGGCCGCATTCTAACCAACTGAACTACAACCCCAGCAGGGTCTCCATGTTACCAAGGGGTTGTCCCGACTGTCAACGACGGAGGCGTGTGGGAATCGAACCCACCTGGCCCGGTAAACCGGACCTGACACGGTTTTGAAGACCGCCGGGCCCACCAGGACCCTGTCGCCTCCACGCCCCGCCAGAGTGTCAGCTCAACCGATCGCCGTCAAGTCCCTGACATGGGCACAAGGCTCAATTGTTAAATCTTCCTTAAACAGGCCTTTACAGGGCTTGAACACAACCCAGTCTTGCGCTAGGCTTGCCCTATCGTTAACTCTGACTTAACGAAGACGCCCACCCGACTGGAGATTCGCAACGATGCGCCGCTTCGCCACTGCCTCGCTCCTCGCCTCGCTGACCGCCACCGTCGTGGGCTGCGGAACCCAGGTCACCGGTGCCACCCAGGCGCTGTCCGTGGGTGCCAGCCAGGGCCGACTCTACACCAAGGGCGGGATGGCTCAGGTGCTCGTCAAGCGGGCTGCCGGCGCCACGGCTGCCCTGAGCGTCGCCAACGTCGCACTCCGCCCGATGGCCGTCAGCCCGGGCATGGCTCAGTTGGGCTGGTCGATGGTGGGCGTCGCTCCCAGCCAGATCAACACGGCCCTGAGCGCCCTTCGCCAGGATCGGTCGGTTCTGGCCGTCCAGGCCAACTTGCAGCGTAATCTCGTCAAGCCCGGCATGGCCCCCGGCCTCGAGGCTGCCGGCCTTCCCGGATTCGTGACGACGGCCGCTCCCAACGATCCGCTGTTCGGCAAGCAGTACGCCCCGCAGCTCGTCAAGGCGCCCGAGGCGTGGGGCTTCACGACCGGCAAGGGCCAGACCATTGCCATCGTCGACACCGGCGTGGACACCGGCCACCCCGACCTGAAGGCCCACATGGTGCCTGGCTGGAACACGGTCGACAACAGCGCCAACGACAAGGACGACTTCGGCCACGGAACCCACTGCGCCGGCATTGCCGCCGGGCTCACCAACAACAGGGTCGGCATCGCCGGAATCGCACCCGATGCCAAGATCATGTCCGTGAAGGTCCTTGGCGGTGATGGATCGGGTTCCGACGAGACCGTGGCTTCGGGCATCACCTGGGCCGCGGACCACGGCGCCACCGTCATCAGCCTCTCGCTGGGCGGCCCCGGCGAGTCCAAGGTCATGAACGATGCCGTCGACTATGCCATTCGCAAGGGCGCGGTCCTCGTCGCCGCGATGGGCAACGACGGCACCAACGAAAAGTCCTATCCTGCGGCTTGCCCGGGCGTCATCGCCGTCGGCGCCTCCGACAGCCAGGACAAGATTGCCGACTTCAGCCAGTGGGGTTCGTGGATCAGCGTCGCGGCCCCCGGGGTCAAGATCTTCGCCACGATGCCCACCTACAAGGTCGCCATGAGCGACTGGGGCTTCCCCAGGAACTACGCCAGCATGGACGGCACTTCGATGGCCTGCCCCGCTGCCGCCGGTGTCACGGCCCTGATCCGGGCCAGCCAGCCCAGCTTGGCCGTGCCCCAGGTCAAGGGGCGCCTTGAAGCCACCGCGGACAAGGTTCCGGCGCAGAACAACGCTCCGAACGAGTACTTCGGCAACGGTCGCGTCAACGCCCTTCGCGCGGTCCAGCGGTAACACCCGCTGGCGGCCACGCGCCGTCGTCCGAGCGGACATCCTCAGGGATGTCCGCTCAGGCTTTGGGGGGAAAGGCCTGACGCAACCAGCCTTCAAGGCCTGCAACAGCGACCTCGCCATCGACGGGTTGCGCGGGCCGGGTCTGTCCGGCGACTTCGTCGCCAACCCGCTGGTCGAGGCCTTCGGTGCCCTGTGGGACGAGGCTTCGCAGGGCCTTGAGGATGCGGACCATCTCTCCGGCAGCAGACGGCGGACCAGCGAGGGCAATGGAGCGCAGCAGCCGTGCCAGCAGGCGGGGACCCTCCGGACCGGCCCCTCCCATCGCCTGCTCCAGATCGACAAGCAGTGCCAGGACCCGCTCCAGACGGGCAATCATTTGCAGGATTTCAGCCTCGCTCGCCCCTGACAGCAGCATGCCCTGGGCCATCTGGAGCAAGGGCCCCAACAGGGCCGCGACCTCGGCTGGCAGGCCCGAGAGCAAGTCCCGGACCGCGGCAATCAACTCGCGCAATCGATCGCGCACAACCGTGGCCGCCCCTCCCTCCAGGGAACGGGTGGTAGCCACGCGCTGGGTCCGCGCCTTGCGTACGCGGGACGACTCGTCCATGCGTTTTCCTTACCCGGGGAAGCAGCGTTCGCCCCGGCAGATGCGTCAGGACGCAGGCGCACCCGATGCGGGCACGGCAGCCGGCGCTGGCATCGCAGGGGCCGCAAGCGGCTTGGCCAGCATCCGCATCGTGACCATCGTGACATCGTCGAACGGCGCCCGTTCCTGCCGGAAGTTGGTAATCTCCTCGGTGAACTGGTGCAGCAGCGCTGCCGCGCCGTCGCGAGCCGCCCGGGCATTGGCAAAGATCCGATCCACGCCGTAGGTGGCGCCTTGGGGACTGTGGATGTCCTCGAGACCATCGGAGTAGAAGAGCAACGTATCGCCCACCTTGAGCGAGACTTCAATCTCCCGGTACTTGTAGCCGTTCATCATGCCAAGCGGCGGCCCCTTGGCCACGATTTCATCGCCATTCTGCAGCGGACGAGGCATGCCGCCGTTGGCGAGAAGCATCCTGCCGGAAGGCTCCCAGATGGCGTAACAGACCGCCACGAACATCCCCTCGGCCGGCTTGTTGGCGCAGATGATCTCGTTCATCCGACTCAACATTTCCGCTGGCGAATCGTGGGACTTGACCGACGTCCTGAAGCAGGAAAGGGCCGTCGTCATCAGGAGCGCGGCCGGCATGCCCTTGCCCGACACGTCGCCGATGAGCATGCCAAGGCGTCCATCATCGAACGCCACCACGTCATAGAGGTCGCCCCCTACTTCAAGCGCAGGGGTCGAACTGCCGAAGACTTCTGCACCGGCCACGACGGGCATCTTCTTGGGCAACAGGCCCAACTGGACCTGCCGGGCGATTTCCATCTCGTGCCGCAGCTTTTCCTGATCGGCGACCTGACCTATCAGACCGATGCGGTCCAGGCCAATCTGGAGCTGGTCCCCGAGGCGGGCAAGCAGCTCGGTGTCATCGGGCAACCACGGCTCTCCGGACCGCCTTGGGCCAACAACGACCACGGCCACCGGCGGTTTGCCCTGCTCGGGCCGAATCACCAGAGACAGGCCCTTCTGTTTGGTATCCCCGCCACGGCCCGCTTCTATGCCCCTGGGGGAATAGGCACCCACATAGCGCGGCAGCCCGGGCTCATCGAGACGCAGGGGCTTGACGCGGTCGCTCGACACACCCAGCACCCGACGCGGCATGAGGGCCGTATCGCCCGAATCCTTCGTGAAAGCCATCAGGTAACGCGGCTGGAAGGCCTTCTCACACTGCGCGAGCAATGCCTGGTAGAGGGGCTCATGCTTGGTCAGGTTGCGGATGGAGATGGTGAACTCATCCGTAATCAGGGCCGTATCGGCACGCTTGCGCTCGAAAACGACGTCCATCAACTCCCGCATCTTCTGCAACAGCCAAGGACAAGCGGGCACGACCAGCAGTGTGGCGACAAGGTGGGCCGTCACCAAGTCATAACCGAGATCAGCCCCGAGGGAACGCCCCAGCCAGCCTGCAATTCCGGCCACCGGGGCATAGATCAGCAACAACGCGACACCCGTCGCCACGATGACGGTCGCCGTCTCGAGCCGCTCCTGCAGCCACGCCGGGCGCACGCGGGCGATGACGGCAGCCGTGGCCAGAGGAAAGACTCCGAGCAGCGGCAAGGACAGGGCGACTCCCAGGTCGATTCCGCCAGCCTCGCTGAAGAGCGAGAGCAGGCCGAAGGTCGCAAGGGGCAAGGCTGCCGAAACCAACGCTTGCAACATCTGGCGCGCCTGGCCGCGCGCGCCCGGAAGGCTCGACTCGAGGGACACCTGATAGAGGAAGCGCCCCATCCAGGCCATGCCCGCCAATACGGGCCCCCAGACCAGGACCCCGACGACCGAAAGGGTCCAGACGAGGTCCGTGGCCTTGCCCTCACGCGCACTGCCGAGCATCCCCAAGGCCAGAAGCGAGAGGACCAGGGCCGCGAGGTAAGGGACGATCCGCGCAATGGGGAGGTCCTTGAGGACCCGGGGCGGAGACGGATAGACAAGGACCAGATGGCCCAAGGCCGCCGCAACCCACGGCACCGAAGCCAACAGCAGGGTCGCGGGACTGGTGCCTTCAGTCAGTCCGAGGCGCGGCAGACCCAGCACGGCCATAAGGCCCACAAGCAGCATCTGAAGAGCCACCCCGGCTTCAATGGTCCGCGCAAGCCTGTACGTGACTACAGCTGCGCCGACACAGATCAGCGACAAACCGAGCAGGGGCAGGACACCCTTGGCCACATCTCCCATGGACCACTTCCGAACCGTGACCATGACGGCATAGGGTTTGGCCGGGTCATCCCCGAGGATCAGCTGGTGCTCGCTGCCAGGCGCCGCTTCATCCAGGATGGCCTGGGCATCCCAGGGACGCTTGACCTCCATCCCGTCCACCTTGGTCAGGAAACGGGCATCCCTGGGGACGTCCTTGATGAGCTCAGGCTGGACCGGATGCCGGATCCCCATGGTTTCCGTCAGCTCGAAGCCGGCGTGGGCGCGGGAGTCCAGCCAACCGAACTGCCGGACGATGACCGAGAGGTCGAGCACGAGCGCCAGCACACAGACCAGCACGAGGCCGATCAGCGAAAGGGCTTGGGCGGTTGTGGCGCGCACGCGTCACTCCTTAGCGGAGCAAATCCTCGATCGCCTTGTCCTTCGTTTCGTAGAAGGTGAAGAACGAGGGGAAGTCGAGCAGATCGAAGACCCGGTAGACATCCTCGCGGACACCGGCAGCCACGACCTTGCCCCCCTTCTCGTCAGCAAGATTGCGCGCCACCAGCAGCAGCCCCATGCCCGAGCTGATGATGAACTCGAGACCGCTGAAGTCGAAGACCAGCGATGCCTGGTTGCCACCGAAGGAGTCCCGGATGCGTGCTTCGAGGGTGTTGACGTCCGCGGGGTCGACCCGGCCGGATACGGCAAGCACGTTGAAGGTTTCGTAGGATTCCTGGCGAATGGTGATGGCCACGAACGATGCTCCTTGATGAACGAATGCCAAGTCCAACGTACCCTTGCCGGGGGCCGTTACACATCCTCAGAAGTTGGCGCCGATGCCCAGAATCAGCTGGTGCGCTCCCAGGGAGGGATGCAGACCCCGGCCGTAGCCGAGGCGCAGTTGGGACGGAATACCCTGCGCAAGCGTGACGTGGGTACGCAACTCGGCCCCGACACCCCACATGTCCTGTGATTCGGCAAACAGGGTCCAGACCCTGGCCAGGTCCACGAAGGGCGCGAGGGACAGGCGCTCGATGAAGACGGGCACGGTACCCGGCCCGGCCATGACCTCGCCCAATGGAATACGCCATTCGAGAGAACCGAACGCCGCGTGCTGCCCGACGGGGGTCTGCGCCCCCACGGCATAGCCCCGCAGCGGCAGCTTTCGGTCGGGCGAATCCTGCAGCACGCGCAGATCCTGCAGGTCGTAGAGCGCCGTGCTGGTGGCCCTGCCCATCAGAAGCTGGGCGTTGGGATCGGCCTGGGTGACGGAGGACGCAAGGTCCGCGGCATACCACCCGAAGTTGTTCCGGGCGTAGGGAACCTCGGCCCGGTCATCGAAGAGGGTTCCCGCAAAGCCACGGAATGCCAGCACCTGGCGCCCCGGCAGGGCCACGTACCTCCTCCAGTCGGCGAACGCCCGGGTATAGCCCAGCATGCTGCCCACGGTCGCGCCCCCGACGCTGACCTGAGGCAAGGTCCGCTCCAGGCCGACGTTCCAGAGCGCGCCGTCCGTCAGACTGATGGGGCGGCCCGGACGAAAGGCCGAGTTACCCAGCAGGTTGATGCGGGCGATGTAGAAGTCCGAAGGAGGAACCTGGGCCGGGACCAGAACGGGGAAGGACTGTCCCGTCAACGAAGTCGCCTGGCCTTCGATCAGCAAGGCATCCGGAATGCTCTGCGATGCCAGCATCACGCTGCTCGACAAGCGCTTCCACTCGAATCCGATCTTGGTCGTCATGCCGTCCTGCCAGGGGCTGATCAGGAAGTTCGGAGGAGGGTCCAACTGAATGCTGCCGACAGCGCTCTGGGTCGTCCGGGTCTGGAACAACGTGGGTGTCAACGTGTCACCGGGCAGATACTGGGCCAGCACCTTGCCCGACGAGTCGACGGCCAGCAGGGGTTGGCTGACACGACCGCCGTTGACAATCAGGGATGGTTCGGAGACCTGGGAGTAGGAGATGGCCAGAGTCGGATCCCATTCATCCGTCTGGAAGGCTCCCTGAATGAACGGCGTCATGGGCGAGTCAGGTTGCAGCGACGACGTCACACCCACGCTGGCGAACCAGAACTGACGGCGCAACGCGTCCTCTCCGTAGCCACGCAAGGCCATGTAGTGCCCGAAGCCGCCCAGATCCCCGCCCGGCAGCCGCAGGTCACGCAGCAGGGTCGTCGAATGGTCGAAGAAGGCAAATGGCCAGACCAGCCGGGGCTGAAGCGATTGCAGGGGATTGTAGGGCGCGTCGGAGAGGATGTCGGTCAGACTGGCTGACGCTTGGGCAGATGAGGCCTGCAACGGCTTCAGGACCACGGGATCACCCTCGAGACCGCGGAACAGGCCCTCGCCGCGTCCCTTGCCTTCGGGGGCGAAGGAAGCCGGATCAAAGGGCATCACGTGCACGTCGTAGCCCTTCGGGCCATAGTCGACGAACGCCAGTTGCCGACCATCGGGCGAGACCTCGGGGTCGAAGGCCCCCCCGAGCACGTTCGTGACCTGGAAGCGCGCGCCGTCGGCGAGACGAATCGCGTGCAGGTTCATGACGCCCGTCCGGTCACTCGCGTAGACCACCCACCGGCCGTCCGGCGAAACGCACGGGGCAATCTGTACCGCGTCATCAGGCACGACCGGCGTCAGTTTGCGTGTCTCGGCATCGAGCCAGACCAGGTTGGTGCGGCCCTCCTGCCACTGGACCAGGATCGCCCGCCGACCGTCCGGATGCCAGACGGGACTGGCAAAACTACCCAGCATCGGCCCCTTGAGGCGCCACTGCACCTTGCCGTCCGGATCAAGCATCGCCAGATCGTTGCGGCCACCCCCGTTGAGCACCACGAGCGTCCGGCCGTCGGGATGCGGGGCCGGGCACGAGGCCCGCAGGCCACGCGTCAAGGGTCGGGTCACGCCGGCTTCAAGGTCATGCGTGAACGCATCCGTGAAGCTGGTCAGGCGGGGGCTCTCGCCCGTCCCGTAGAACACCAGCCGCTTGCCACCGGGCACCACCCTGAAGTCCTTGCGCGACGACTTGGCCAGCACGAAGCGCGTCTTGCCCGTCGCCAGGTCGTGACGAACCACGCCTACCTCGTCCTCGAGGGGGGACTGGGTGTAGAGCAAGGTACCGGCATCAAGCCAATGAGGATGTCGATGATTGCGCCCGGTGCTCGTCAGGAGGCGCGACGCCGTCAGGGGGCGTCGCCGGATGACCTCGACCTGCCGGGCATAGCGTTCCCTGAAGAAGTCCACGGCCTCGTCCCACAAGCGGTACATCGGCTTGCCCGTCGCGCGCAGGGACGCCACGTTGATTCCGGCCCACGGGAACTCACCCAGGCGGTCGCTGATTCGGACGGCCTGGTCGATGCCGCCCTTGGCCGCCAGGTACTTGTGGAAGATCGTGCCGTAGGAATACAGTGCCCCGCCCGGAGCCCACTCGAGGGCGTAATTCCCCGAGGCCTTGTCGATGCTGAAGGGTGCCCCCTCGAGGAACTGCCGACGCAGGACCATGTCGAACTGGCCCTCGATGGCCCTCCCCCCCCCGGTCAGTGCACTTTCCTGAAAGACAGCCAGGCCTTCCTTGAGAAAGTTGGGCAGGAAGTCGAGTTGCAGCAGGACGGCGAACTCAGGAAGCAGGAAACGCAGCAGTGAGGCATTGATCCAGCCGTTGACCTGCCCGGGGCCGGTCGCAGAGCGCAGGTGCAGCACGTGGGTGTACTCGTGCGCGATGACCATCTTCAGCCAGTTGTCGTAACGCCCGACATACCAGTCCTCCTCGGGGCTGGGGGGCGTCACCCAGAAGGTCAGCGAGGAATCCGGGTAGGGCGTCGCGAAGCCGTTCGTCGTGTCCTCGGTGTCCAGGATGGTGACGTGGGTCCGGTCATCCTCCCGATGAAACATCGGACCGAGCACGGCGTGGCTCTCTTCGGCATACTGGGCTGCCTTGAGCGCCACCTCCCGCAACTCTCTAGGGTAATGCACCCAGAAGTGTCGGGTCGTGAGGGTCCGCCAATCGCCGCCCGAGGGGACGAAATCTGCCGCCACGGCGGGCAGCGGCGAGGCAAGCGCCCCGAGGAGCGCCAGGCCGACCACCCCGGGAAGCGCGCGGGACCCAAGGCGCAGGGACAAGGCGCAATCTCCCATATCGGGCTTCATCCTATCACCCTGACGGCACGGCAGTTCCCCGGGGCCAAACTTGACTGTTTCTTGAGGTTTTCTTTATCGGGAAGGGCAGCCGTCGGGGGACAACCGATGCATGGAAGCAGCCCCCCGCACCGCCCACGGCGCAGCCGTGATGGCGCAACTGCGCGAGGCCGTGCGCCGCCCTCGCCGGGAAGGGACCTCGCGACTGCAGGTGAGCCACGCCTCGGCGAGCAGGGCGGATGGCATCGTGCAGCGCCCGGTTCCCGGGGTCCTGCTTGCCGCAGGCCATCTCGAGGCGTGGCGACAGGACGGGGTCTCGGCGCAAGCGACGGGGCGCCATGAGGGTCCGCTCGTCCAGGCGGAGGGACAGGCGTGGGCCAATGCCGCGACCGAGGCCGGGGTTCGTCTTGTGGGAGGACTCGCGGCCATTCCGGGATTGGCCATCGCCGCCGGTGCCGCCGAGGTCCAGGCGACGGCACGGATCGAGGGCGGATCACAAGGCAAGGCCAAGGTCGGACGCAGCCTGCTCTCCATCGACGGCTTCATTCACGCCGTCGGGGAGGCCGGTGCGCGCGCCCGGGCCGCCGGTGTGGCCCTGCTGGGCATCGACAGCCTCGGCTTGCCGGGCTTCGAATTCGGCGGAGCAGCCGAGGGAATGGCGGGCGCACAGGGCACCGGTCGGGCCGGCCTTGCCGTGTCCCTGCTGGGCCTGATCCGCGTTCAGGTCCGCGGCCTTGCGCAGGGCATCGCCGGCGCAGCAGGTGCCGCGGCCGCACACCTCAAGTTCCGGGACGGGGACCTTTCCGTGGGCTTCGGGGCGGGTGGTGCCGCCGGCGTGGGCGGGGGCGTCGGCACCGAGGTCACGGTCGGCTTGGGCAAGATTCCCCGGGGCATCCTGCAGACGACAGTCGCCCCTATCCTGCAACTGCCGATGTTCGCCCTCAACACCCTCGGCAAGGCCTTGGGCATCAAGCCGCCCGAGGGCCGCGAGATGCCCGTTCTCAAGGACTGGGACAACTGGGCCAAGCGCAGCGTGGATCAAGGTCTCAAGGCCGTGGGCGAGGGCTTCGCGGAGATTGGCGAAGACCTGGGAGCCGTGGCCTCCGTGGTGGGTGGTGCCGTCGTGGATGGAGTCACGGGCGTGGCCAAGGGAGTCGGCAAGGCGGCAGAGGCCGTCGGGGGCGTGGTCGTCGGGGCCGTGACCGGTATCGCCAAGGGTATCGCCGCCGTCGGCGAAGGCATCGGGGACGCCATCGGCAGTCTCTTCGGCGGCAAGAAGCGACGCAAGGAAACCCGGGACCAGCCGGACGGCGCGGCGCAGGCACAGCCTGCGGCCGGTAGCGGGGAGCCCGCTGCATCGCCGGCACCGGCACCGTCGCCCTCCGTGCGCGAGGTCCCGCTACCCGGCGCCGGGGATGTCATCCTGCTTCTCGGAAACCTGCCCTCAGGACGCTGACCCCGGTTCCCGGGCCTCCGCGGGCCGGACCAGCAGGACCACGGTCTCGACGTGCGCGGTCTGGGGAAACATGTCGACGGGCTGGACTCGGGCGACCTGCCAACCGGCGGCCACAAAGGCCGACAAGTCACGCGCGAGCGTTGCGGGTTCGCAACTGACATAGACGATGCGGCGCGGACGCACGGCCACGAGGGTGTCGATCACCGAGCCCTCGAGACCCTTGCGCGGCGGGTCGACCACGACGACGTCAGGCCGCCATCCCCCGGCGACGAGCGTCGGCAGCAGGTCCTCGACCGTGCCCTCGAGGAAGCGCGCGTGGCCGATGCCGTTGCGCGCCGCGTTGGCCCGCGCATCGACCACGGCCGAGGGCACGACCTCGATGCCGATGAGTTCCCCGGCATCGCGCGCCACCGCAAGGCCAAGCGCTCCCACCCCGCAGTAAGCGTCCAGGACCCGCTCGTCATGCCGGACACGGGCCAGGCTGCGCACGACACGAAACAGGGCCGCCGTCTGCTGCGGGTTCACCTGGAAGAAGCTGGTCGCCGCCAGCGAGAACTCGAGGCCGTCGATGCGCTCGACCACATGCCCGGGCCCGGCGAGGATACGGGATTCACGACCCAGCAGCTTGTTGCCCCCGTCAGGGTGAATATTGAGCACGATGGTCGTCAGCCGCGGCACCAGGCGGATGAGCGTCTCTGCCCAGGCACCCCCGTCGGGGCTCTCGGGGGTCGTCCCCACGACACCCGCGAGGCACTCTCCCGTACCCGTGGCAACCCGGGCGAAAGCCGAGCGAAGCCAGCCTTCTCCCTTCCGTTCGTCCCGAAGATGACCGGCCAGGGGAGCGAGCGCCTCCTCGAAGGCGGCCCGCAAGGCATCGACGTCCGGATGCTGGATCAGGCAAGCGTCCGGGATCACCAGATCATGACTTCGTGGCGCGAACCAACCCAGGCGAACCCGAGCGCCCTCGCGTCCCAGCGCCCAATGGGCCTTGGCCCGGTAGCCCCACGGATCTGCCATGGCCAGTACCGGTTCGATGCGTTCATCCCGCATCCCTCCGATACGCGCCAACGCGTCGCGTACCAGGTCAAGGCGTGCCTGCCCCTGCGCCTCCTGCGAAAGGTGCTGCCACGTGCACCCTCCGCAACGGTCGGCAACCGAGCAAGGAGGCACCACGCGTTCCGGCGACGGTTCCACGACGCGCGTCACCAGGGCGCGGGCGTGACGCTTTTGCACCGTCAGGACCTTCGCCTCGACGAGATCGCCAGGCGCCGTACCGGGCACGAAGACGACCTGCCCTGCCGCGCGGGCAAGACCTTCCCCGCCCGCGACCATGCGTTCGACGCGCACCGCCAGGCGATCGCCAGGCCGCAAGCGGGCAGCCGTGTCGTCCATGGCACCATGTTAGCCGAGATGGACCGCATCGACGTACACGTGCACATGGTGGACCGAGGGGGGGCAGGGTGTCCCTGCCACGTCTCGCGCCGGATGCGGCACTCCTGGCAATTCCGGATTCTCGACCGGATGCTGGCCCATCACGACGTGCGCGATGGCGACAGCTGGGTGGCACGCCTCACGCGATGGCTTGACGAGGCCCTGCACATCGATCGGGTTGCGCTGTTCGCCCTCGACGGCGCTTACCATGCGGATGGCACGCTCGACTTCGCGAACAGCCCCATGGTCATCCCCAATGCGGTCGTCACCGAGGTTTGCCGCCAGCACGCCGGCTTGTTGCCCGTCATCTCCATCAACCCGGATCGTGCCGACGCCGTTGCCGAACTTGAACGCTGGGGGCCTCATGCCGTGGCCCTGAAATGGCTTGCGCCCATGCAGCGCTTCCGACTGGATCCCCTGCGCCACGCCGCCTTCATCGATCTGCTCGCGGAGCTGCAGTTGCCCGTCATCACCCATGCAGGCGCGGAACATACCTTTCCTGCCGCCGTCCAGGAGTTGGGAGATCCCGTCCTGATGGCGCCCTTGCTGGAGCGCGGCATTCCCGTCATCTTCGCGCATTGTGCGACGGGTTCGTTCATGCACCCCCGTGCGGGACGCCTCGAGGCCTTTCTCTCCACGCTTGAACGCTACGACCACGCCTTTGGCGACAGCTCCGGCTTCACCAGCCTGGTCAGGGGTCGCTGGCTTGCCGATCGCAGGCTCGACGGCGTTCGGGAACGCATCCTGCACGGTTCAGACCTGCCTGTGCCGCCCATGCCGCTGGCGCTGGCCCCCTGGGTCGGCGCCGCCGAAGCCATCCGCCTGCAGGCCGTGGCCAATCCCCTGGACCGCGACGTGCTGGCGAAACGGGCCATTGGCGTGCCCGACGCGGCCTTCCACCGGGCCTCGGCCTTGCTGGCCCCCGGGATACGGCGCGTGAAGGGCCGCTGACCGTCCACCGCCCCGACGCGGTATCATGCCCCCCAGTCGAAGGGGAGGGTTCCGTGGCCGCCTACCAGTACGTCTACACCATGCACCGCCTGTCCAAGGTGGTGCCGCCCAGCCGAAAGGTCTTCGAGGACGTTACCCTCGCCTTCCTTCCAGGTGCCAAGATTGGCGTGCTGGGCGTCAACGGGGCCGGCAAGTCGACCCTGCTGCGCATCATGGCTGGTGTCGACCCCAACTACCTCGGGGAAGCCCGTCTCGCCGATGGTGCCACCGTAGGTTATCTGGAGCAGGAGCCCCAGCTTGACCCGGCCAAGACCGTGCGCGAGAACGTGGAGGACGGCCTCGCCTACCAGCGTGACCTGCTGCGCCGCTTCGAGGAGCTCTCCGCTAACTACAGCGACGAGACGGCCGACGAGTTCCAGAAGGTCCAGGACGAAATCGAGGCGTTGGATGCCTGGAGCATCGACACCAAGATCGAAATGGCCATGGACGCGCTTCGCGTGCCGGACGGCGAGTCGGACGTGACCCGACTGTCAGGTGGTGAACGGCGCCGCGTGGCCCTGTGCCGCCTGCTGCTTTCGGCACCGGACCTGCTGCTGCTGGACGAGCCGACCAACCACCTCGATGCGGAATCAGTCGCCTGGCTCGAGCGCCACCTGCAGGACTACAAGGGCACGGTCGTCGCCATCACCCACGATCGATACTTCCTCGACAACGTCGCGGGCTGGATCCTCGAGCTCGATCGCGGCAAGGGGATTCCCTGGGAGGGGAACTACTCGTCGTGGCTCGAACAGAAGCAGCGGCGCCTCGAACTGGAGGACAAGCAGGCGTCGGCCCGGCAGCGCACGCTGGCCCGCGAGCTCGAGTGGGTACGCATGGCCCCGCGTGCCCGGCAAGCCAAGCCCAAGGCCCGCGTCCAGAATTACGAGGCCCTGCTGGCCGAGGAGCAGGCGGCACGGATCGAAGAACTCGAGATGCATATCCCGACGACCCGCAGGCTGGGCAACCTCGTCGTCGAGGGCAAGGGCCTGACGAAGGCCTACGGGGACAAGCTGCTCTTCGAGAATCTCGACTTCGATCTGCCCCCGGGTGGCATCGTGGGCGTCATCGGCGCCAACGGCGCGGGCAAGACCACCCTGATGAGGATGATCATGGGCCAGGAGCAGCCTGACAACGGTACGCTGCGCATCGGCGACTCGGTCGAGCTCGCCTATGTCGACCAGTCCCGCGATGACCTGAAGGCCGACAAGACGGTCTGGGACGAGATCAGCGGCGGCGAGGAGAAGCTCAAGCTGGGCAGCCGCGAGATCGCCTCGCGGGCCTATGTGGCCAGCTTCAACTTCCGTGGCACGGACCAGCAGAAGAAGGTCGGGGCCCTGTCGGGCGGTGAGCGCAACCGCGTCCACTTGGCCAAGCTGCTTCGCCGCGGCGGCAATGTCCTGCTGCTGGACGAACCGACGAACGACCTCGATGTCGATACCCTGCGCGCCCTCGAGGAAGCGCTCTTGCGCTTCACGGGCTGCGCCGTCGTCGTCAGCCACGATCGCTGGTTCCTCGACCGGATCGCCACGCACATCCTCGCGTTCGAGGGAGACAGCCGCGTCGTGTTCTTCAACGGCAATTTCGAAGCCTACGAGGAGGACAAGCGCAAGCGTCTCGGCGCGGACGCCGCGGAACCCCGGCGCATCAAGTACCGCCCCCTCGCCCGGTCCTGAACCCGTGGGGAACCGCAAGTTCCTCGCCGGGGCCGACATCGGGGGCACGAGCCTCTCGGTCGTCCTCGCGACCCCTCGCGGCCGCGTCCTGGCCCGTGCCAAGGGGCTGACGCCGCCGCCGCAGGAAGACCCCGGGGCAGTCCTCGATGTGCTGGAAGGCCTGCTCAGGCAGTGCGCGGACAAGGCCGGGCGCTCCCTCGAGGATCTTTCCGGCCTGGGGGTCGGTGTGCCGGGGGCCGTCGCCCGGGATCGCGGCGTCGTCACACGTGCCGTCAACCTGGGCTGGCGCGAGGTCCCGTTGGTCGCCCTGCTCGAGTCGCGCCACAAGGTCCCTGTCACCCTTGCCAACGACGTGCAGGTCGCCATCGAGGGAGAACACCGCTTCGGTGCGGCCCGGGGGGCGCGTCAAGCCGTGGGAATCTGGGTCGGGACGGGCATCGGTGGCGGACTGATCCAGCAGGGCCGGCTCCACACCGGAGCCTCGGGCGCAGCAGGCGAGATAGGCCACATGGTCGTCGCCTCGACCAGCGACCCCTGCGGCTGCGGCCGTATCGGCTGCGTCGAGGCCCTTGCCAGCAGGACCGCCGTGGAGCGCCACATCCGCGCCCTGATGGCTTCGGGCAGGACCTCGGCCGTCCCTCGGCTTCTGGCCGAGAAGGGGCGGTCCCGCGTGACTGCCGGCATCATCCGCAAGGCCCTGCTCGAGGGTGACGCCGTTGTCCAGGAAGCGATGGCAGAAGCCCAGATTCACCTGGGCACCCTCGTCACCAACATCTTGAACCTGCTGGATCCCGAGGTCGTCGTCATCGGGGGTGGCTTGGTCCAGAAACTGGGCGAGAGCTTCGTCGCCCCCGTGCGGGAACGTGCGCGTGCCGCCTGCCTGCGCGGCTGGACGGGCGACGAAGGCCCCCGCATCGTGCCCTCGTCGCTTGGGGACGACGCTGGTCCGCTCGGCGCTGCCGCGCTGGCCCACGCTCCTGCCGCGCGCAAGCGCTGAGGCGGCCTCAGACCGGGATGCCGGCTGCCCGGCCCGCCCGGGAGGATTGCCATTGGCCGAATCGTCGCTTCGCGGCAGCCTCGGCGCGTCCGTCGGGCCTGAAGGCATGATTCAGGCGCTCCCCCACCCGCAAGGTGGTCTCGCCGGACTCCCGCGGACGCTCCCACCGCACCGTCCAGGCATCGCCCACGGCCAGTGCGGCCATCTTCGCGGCCGCATCCCCGCCATCAGGCAACACCAGGCGGTCTCCACGCTGGATACCGGCCTGTTCGGCAGGCGATGCGGCATCGATTGCCGTAACCCGTCCCTCGGCCCCCATCCTGAGTCCGAGCCATGGCGCCTTTCGGACTTGATGCACCAGGCCAGCACGCCGGGCCAGCGCGGTCCAGTCCGGATCCGCATGGTCACGCAACCAGAGCGTGAAGAAGGGCTCCAACCCCGGAACCAGCGCACATGCCATCTCTTCGACGGCCTCCGGGTCCCAGGGACGGACGTCGCCGAACTGCTGCCACATGCCGCGCATCAAGTCATCCAGGGAGAGGCGATCCGCCGACCGTTCGCGAAGTTCCATGTCCAACGCCCACGCCATCAGAGCACCCTTCAGGTAGTAGTTGACGGCACCATTCCAGCGATCATCCATGAAATTCCATGTGATGAAGCTGGACTCGGCCAGCGTGGTGACCTTGCGTCCCGGCGTACCCTCGAGGGCGGTAGCGAGACCACCCAACTGGCGGGTCCACGCCGTCGGCGTCATCAATCCGGTGCGCAGCATGACCAGGCTGGCGTAATACTCCGTGCAGCCCTCGACCACCCAGAGCCCCCGGGTGTGCCCGGGCCGCCAATAGTCCGTCCCGCGCTCGAGGCCCACGGGGGACATCCGCCTGCCGTTCCAGGCATGAAAAACCTCGTGAGCCACCATCGTCAGGAAACCCTCGAGATCACCGTCCAGACCGAGCGGCCCCTGCATGGTCATCGCATCCCGATGCTCGAGGCCGTTCAGGAAACCGGGCTCCTCGCATTCGTGGAAGATGGCCTGGTAGCGATCGAAGGGCACGTCGCCGAACAAGGAGGCAATCTCGCCCCCGAGGCGTCCCATCGTGTCGGCAAGATCGGGCAGCATGGCCCCGATCCGGAGATCCCCGGGTCCCAGGACATCGTGATGGACAACCTGCCAAGTCACGCCGTGAGACGAAGATTCCGCCTCCTCGTGCCACCGGCCGGCCTCAATCGGAGCCTCGATCAAGGTATCCCAGTCGCGGGCACGCCAGCCCCCCGCCATCCCCGGGAGATTCCACGCCACGCGCCAGCCCGGCGGCAGGTCAAGGCGCACTTCCGCCGGCCATTCGCGACACTCGCGGATCCCCAGCCAGAGGACCTGGCCGCAGGCGTGCAAGTGCCCCGCATCCAGTTGGCCTTGATGAATCATCAACTTGTCGAGGAAGACCTCATAGTGCACGACAAGACCGCGGGAGGCATCGGCGACCCGCCACGCATGCAGGTCGAGTCGCTCCGCAGCGACAGGTGTCCCGTCGGGTTCCGTGACCTGCAGACCACGCAGGTTCCTGGCGTGATCGACGACCTTGTAGGCTCCGCCGGTCCACGAGGCCATGGCGAGCGTCATCGGCCCGCCACGAGGCGGCACCTCCATGCGGATGCGCGCCCGATGCGTGTGGGGCCTCGTCGCCTCAAGGTGATATCGGACGGTCATGGCCTGATAGGGTACCCCAAGGGGTGGGCGTGCTACCATGGACCCTCCCCATGACGAATGGCCAGCCTCCAGTCCCCGGCAGTTCAGCTGCGGTCTATACCCTGCTGGTCGGCCCCGTGCCGCGCAAGCTCGAGGGCTACTTCCTGCGGCCCCAGTGCCTTTGGCTTGCCGTGGACTTCGCTCGGGTCCATGAGGATGGCATGCCCGGGCAGGTCCGCCCCTTGCAGATATGGGCGCCACCCTCGGCCTGGCAGATTCCCGAGGACGAGAAGCCGCTGGTACAAGCCCTCGTTCCCTTCCACAACCAGCACAAGGCCGCCATTGCCGACGCCCGGTGCCGTGGGATGCCGGTGCCCGATCCGTTGGTCCCCCGGATCATCGAGGGTCTGACCCGCTGCCACTTCGTCCGCGCCGAGATTCGGCCCGACTTGCCAGCCGTCCTGCAGGCGCGGGCCATCTACGATCTGCCGCGCTTGCTCGAGCCCGACGGCACACCCATCGCGACCGGTGCCTTGCTGGGTCCCGAGGACAACCTCTGGGCGTGGGTCGAGGGCGTGATTCGGCCAGTCCGTCCGGGTGAACCCCCAGGCCCCCTCCCTGAAGCCCTGTCGGACGAGGCTCCCGAAGAGCAGGTGCCCGAGGCGCTTCAGCACGCCCATCCCAAGGTCGACCCCGTACCCCGGCTGACCTTGCTCGAAGACAACGACCGCCTGGTCGCGCGCCTGACCTTCCGCTATGGCGAGGCGACGCCCATCTCGCCGGGAGATCCCCGTCAGGCCATTCCCGGCCAGCATGATGGCCGCTGGGGCCACTGGTTGCGGCGTCCCGAACGGGAAGCCACCCTGATGGAGCGCCTGCTCGAAACGGCGCTGGAACCCCGGATGGCAGGTGTCTTTGTCGCCGAGGATGACGCCGCCCTCGACTTCCTGATGGACCATGCATCCAGATTGCTGGCCGAGGGCTGGGAGATTTTCGGGCGCGAACGCCTGCGCCGACTGCGCGTGAACGAGGAGCGCACGCGCGTCCGTGTCTCCGTTTCGACGGGCATCGACTGGCTGGAGGTCCGGTCGGACGTCATGCTGGGCGACCAGTTGCTGGACGAGTTGACCCTGCTCGAGGCCTTGAAGGGTCGCAGCCGTTACGTGCGCCTGGGGGATGGCAGCCACGCCCGGTTGCCCGAGGAGTGGCTGCGGCAGCAACGGGGACTTGGCCCGGGAACGGCCCTGACGCGCCGTCTTCCCGGCTATCTCGCGACCGTGGTCGAGGATCTTCTGGCCTCAGCAGACGAGGCGGATCCCGATCCCCGCTGGCTGGCTTTCCGCGAACGCCTCGTCAACCGCGACGAACTCGTCGAGGTTCCGGTGCCCGGTGGCCTTGACGGCGAGTTGCGCCCCTACCAGCGACGCGGCCTCGACTTCCTTTCCTTCCTATCGGACCACGGTCTCCACGGCATCCTTGCCGACGACATGGGCCTCGGCAAGACGATTCAGGCCATCAGCTGGATCCTGCGGGAGCACGAGCGGGGCGTGAAGGCTCCGACGCTTCTGGTCGTCCCGACCTCGGTCATCTACAACTGGGAGCGCGAGCTCGAGCGTTTCGCACCCAAGCTCAAGGTCCTCGTCCTGCATGGACCCGGCCGCCGGCCCTTCATCGCACGGGCCCCCGAACATCACGTCGTCATCACCAGCTACAACCTGCTGCGGAGGGACCTGGGTTTCCTCATCGATCACAAGTGGCACGCGCTGATCCTGGACGAGGCCCACAACATCAAGAATCCTCACGCCCAGTCGGCTCAGGCCGCCCGGACGCTGCAGGCCAGCCACAGGCTCTGCTTGAGCGGTACCCCGCTCGAGAACCACCCCCTCGAACTCTGGAGCCTGTTCCACTTCCTGATGCCCGGCCTGCTCGGCACCGAGCGCGAGTTCCGCCAGGCAACCACGGGCGCTGCAGCCACCGGGGACACGACACGCTGGGAGCGACTGCGCCGGCGCACGGCGCCCTACATTCTCAGGCGCCTCAAGCGCGACGTCGCGACGGACCTGCCACCCCGCAGCGAAATCGTCACGTGGTGCGAACTGGGCGATGAGCAGCGTCGACTCTATGACCAGACGCTGCAGTTGCTGCGCGGTGGCGTGCTCGAGGCCGTCGAGCGCCGGGGTGTCGGGGGGGCCCACCTGCACATCCTCGAGGCACTCCTGCGGTTGCGGCAGATCTGCTGCGCGCCTGCACTCCTCGGCAGCGAAGCCGTGCAGGACGTCCCCTCGGCCAAGGTGGACGCCTTGCTCGAGTTGCTTGAGCAGGCCGTCGCGGAAGGTCACAGGGTCCTGGTCTTCTCGCAGTTCGTCAGGGTGCTGCAGTTGCTGAAGCCGCGCATCGAAGCCCTCGGCATGGCGACGGAATACCTGGACGGGCAGACCCGAGATCGCCTCGAGCGTGTCGAGCGTTTCAACCAGGGGACGACGCCCGTCTTCCTGATCAGCCTGAAGGCCGGCGGAACGGGTCTCAACCTGACGGGTGCCGACTACGTCGTCCATTTCGATCCGTGGTGGAATCCCGCCGTCGAGGACCAGGCCACCGACCGGGCACACCGCATCGGCCAGACCCGCCACGTCTTCAGCTACAAGCTGATCGCCCGCGGCACCATCGAGGAAAAGGTCCTGCAGTTGCAGGCGCGCAAGCGCCAGATGGTCCAGGAAGTCCTGTCGGAAGGCACCATCTCGTCGTCGCTGACGGCTGATGACGTCCGTTACCTGTTCGAGGTCGAGGCGCGTTGAACGTTCAGGTTCCCGCGCCGCACGGGGAGCTGGAGGGGATTCACTGGGTCCCGGCGCAACCGTGGGCCGCTGCGGTCGTCTGCCACCCCCACCCCCTGCATGGCGGAACGATGCACAACCACGTCACGTTTCGCGTGGCCGATGCCATGCGGCAGGCGGGTGTGGCGGTCTTGCGGTTCAACTTCCGTGGCGTGGGACGCTCGACGGGCAGCCACGGCGGTGGCACGGCCGAGCGTGAGGATGTCCGGGCGGGCCTCGATTGGATGGCGTTGCAACATCCCGGACTTCCCCTCTGGGTGGGCGGATTCTCATTCGGGTCCGTGGTGGGCCTCACCGAGGGGGACGCGGATCCGCGGGTCACGGGCCTGCTGGGTGTCGGCGTGCCGTTGGTCCGTGGGTGGGACACCGGCCCCTTGTTGCGCAGCAGGAAGCCCAGGGCCCTCCTCTGCGGCGGCGAGGACGAATTTGCCCCGGATGTGGCCTCCTGGTTCGCCGCGGTTCCCCCACCCGTTC
Organism: Candidatus Sericytochromatia bacterium; assembly: GCA_035286125.1. Classification (GTDB taxonomy): domain Bacteria; phylum Cyanobacteriota; class Sericytochromatia; order S15B-MN24; family VGJW01; genus VGJW01. Next base: position 20,844 of record JAYKIS010000029.1, on the reverse strand, counting down.
GCACGTGGCTGGTTCCCGGGGCCGATCACCTCTTCAATCGGGAGCGCAAGGCCCTTGACGCAGCCCTTTCCGAAGCCGTGGTCTGGCTGCGCGATATTACGGCAGGCAAGGAATCGTAAAGTCGGGCGTCATGGCCGACGCTCGTTGGGTATGATGCCCGGGTCCCTGAAAGTCAGTCCTTGAAGTCCCCAAGCCGCACCGTCCAACTGGACCCACCGGGTCGTCCGCGTCGTCGCGGACGCCTGCTGCTTCTCGGGCCGCTGCAGATCCCGTCGCTCGGGCGCACGCGCACGGTGGCCATCTACCTGCCACCGGGCTACGACCCCAAGGGGATGGTCCGCTACCCCGTGACCTACCTGTTCGATGGGCAGAACCTCTTCGATCCCTACACGTCGTTCTCGGGCGACTGGGAAGTGGACCTGACGGTGGACCGCCTGACCGAGGACAATCGATTCCGTACGGGCATCATGGTGGGCATCTACAACGGAGAAGGTCACAGGATCAGCGAGCAGAGCCCCTGGCCTGACGCCCACTATGGCTGCACAGGCGAGGGCGACAAGTTCATCGACTGGGTCGCAGGCGGCCTGCAGGACGAGATCAACCATCGCTTCCTCACCATGACGGGCCCTGAGAACACCGGCATCGGCGGGTCATCGATGGGGGGCCTGACAGCGCTGTATGCGTTGTTCCGCCGCCCCGATGCCTTCGGCCGCGCGCTGGTGATGTCCCCCTCTCTCTGGTTCGCGCGCGGCGCCATCTTCGATCACGTGGCAGCCGCCGCTGCCCGGCCCAAGGGTTCCCGGGTCTACCTGGACTTCGGGGGCCGGGAGATGCGCGCCGGTCCGGGCACGAGGCTGCTCCGGGACGCCCGCATCATGAAGGAGCTCCTCTTGTCCGTCGGCTTCACGGCCGGAGAGGACCTCCTGTGGGTCGAGGACCCGACGGGCATCCACAATGAAGCGTGCTGGGCGGCTCGCCTGCCCCGGGCCCTGAGCTTCCTGTGGCCGGCGACACCCCTGGACGACTGACCGACCGCGATCAGGTACCATGGGCCCCTGTTCTTCGGAGGCCCGGACCATGCCTGTGACCACGCCCGACCTGACGGCAACGCTCGGGGCCGCGCTCGCCGCTTCGCCGGCTGATGCCACGGAATTCATCCTCACGGACTCCCGGGAGGAACTGACGAGATTCGGGGACAACGCCATCACCCAGAACGTGGCCAAGCAGGTCCGCAGCCTGTCCATCCGGGTCCAGCATCAAGGCCGCGAGGCACGGGTCGATACCACCCAGCTTCACGAGAAGGGGATCCGCGAGGCTATCGAGGACGCGATTGGCCTTGCGGCCTTGCAGGATCCGGACCCGGCCATGATGCCCATGCTCGAGGGGCCCCAGGAGTACCGCACGCAACCGGACCGCGGCATGCGGGACGGATCACCCGAAGACAGGGCCGCCCATGCGGGCCTGGCTGTCCGTCTCTGCCTCGAAGCAGGCGCGCGTGCCGCTGGCATCTCGGCTCAGACGCGGACGCGGGTGGTGATCCTGAACAGCCGCGGCGTCCACGCCGATGCAACGACACAACGCTGCGAGTACTCGGTGACGGCAGACAAGGACGATGGCTCCGGATGGGCCAAGCAGGTGGTCAGCAACCCTGACCTCGTCGATGCCGAGGCCATTGCCCGCAGGGCCGTGGGCAAGGCCTTGGCCAGTCGTCATCATCGGCCGCTGGCGCCCGGACACTACCCCGTCGTCCTCGAGGCGGCAGCCGTGGCCGACCTCGTGCGCATGTTTCCGTGGATGGCCTTCAATGCCCTCGACTACCTCGAAGGCCGCCACTTCGCCCTGAATCGTATGGGTGAGCGATTCTTCGACCCCAAGCTGACCATCATCGACGACATCGTCGAGGTTCCCGGCCTTCCCTTCGATTACGAGGGCGTTCCCCGGCAACGGGTGGCGCTCATCGAGGAAGGCAGGTTCTCGGGCCTGGTCCACGACCGCGCAACGGCGGCCCGAGCCGGTGTCGCGCCGACCGGCCACGGCGGTCCGGCTCCCAATCCCTATGGTGCCTATGCCTCCCATCTGGTCGTCGCACCGGGGGTTGTCCGGGATGAAGACCTGATCCGCGGCCTCGACAAGGGCCTGCTGGTTACCCAGTTGCACTACCTGAACGTGGTCGACCGCATGGACCTTTCGGTCACGGGCATGACCCGCAGCGGCACGTTCTGGGTGGAGAAGGGCGAGATTGCCTATCCCGTCGAGAACATGCGCTTCACGGACTCCCTGATCCATATGCTGGGCTCCATCGACGCCCTGTCCCGGGACCGCGAGTGGGCCGCCGCCTTCTGGGAAGGCACTTCCCTCGCTCCCGCGATGCGCTTGCCGCGCATGCATTTCTCTAGCCCTGCCGGCTTCTGATCGCAGGAAGGACACCAGGATGACGCCCACGACCCTTGCCCCCGTCGCCGCCGACCAGTTGGTCAGCCACGCGCGCGACCTCGCCACGGCTGCACTGAATGCGGCGCAGGTGGCTGGCGCGACCTATGCGGATGTCCGAATCGTCCACACCATGCGCGAGCGCATCATCCTGAAGAACGGCCAGATCGGGGAGCTGGAGCGCAGCCACGATGTCGGCACCGGCGTCCGGGTGCTTGCCGAGGGTGCCTGGGGCTTCGCCTCGACACCCGACCTCACACCCGAAGCCCTGGTGGATGCTGCGAAAATGGCGGTCCGTGTCGCCCGAGCCAGCGCAACCGTCCGGCAGCAACCCGTTCGCCTCGCCCACGAACGTCCCGTCCGGGATCGCTGGCAGACGCCCTACCAGATTGACCCGTTTCGCGTCCCCCTCGAAGTCAAGATTGCCCACCTACGGGAGATCGATGCCATCCTGCGGGAGCGGTCCGAGATCGTCGTCGCCGAATCCACCATCGAGTCGATGCGCGAACGCCAGTGGTTCGCCACGACCGAAGGCACCTTCATCGACCAGGAGATCACCCGCTGCGGGGGGGGGTTCGAGGTCACGGCCGTCGGCCATGGTGACGCCCAGACCCGTTCGTTCCCGGCATCGTTCCGTGGCCACCACAAGACAATGGGCTACGAGATCGTACCCGCCCTCAAGCTGGTCGAGAACGCGGCACGTATCCGGGACGAGGCCATCGAACTGCTGACGGCGCCGGCCTGCCCGGGCGGCCGCAATGACATCATCCTGATGGGTGGCCAGTTGTGCCTGCAGATCCATGAGTCCGTCGGCCATCCCAACGAGCTCGACCGGGTCCTGGGCATGGAGAGCAACTACGCCGGCGTATCGTTCTGCACACCGGAGAAGCAGGGCAAGTTCCGCTACGGCTCCGAGATCGTGAACCTCGTGGCCGATGGCACGGTACCGGGCGGCCTCGCGACCGCCGGCTACGATGATGACGGCGTTGCAGCCCAGCGCTGGCACATCGTCCGCGACGGCATCCACCAGGGCTACTTCACCAACCGGGAGTTGTGCGAACGGATCGGCGAAGACCGATCGAACGGCTGCAACCGCGCCGAAGGATGGAGCAACATTCCCATCGTCCGCATCCCCAATCTGTCCCTGATGCCGGGTTCCTGGGATTTTGACGAGCTGATCGCCGACACCAAGGATGGCATCCTGATGGATACCAACCGCTCCTGGTCCATCGACCAGATGCGACTGAACTTCCAGTTCGGCTGCGAAGTTGCCTGGGAAATCAAGGATGGCAAGCGAGGCAGGCTGCTGCGCAATCCCAACTACCAGGGCATCACCCCCGAGTTCTGGAACAGCTGCGACGCCATCTGCGACAACCGCTGGTTCGATCTCTGGTCCGTCATCAATTGTGGCAAGGGGCAACCCGGCCAGACAGCGGAGATGAGCCACGGATCGAGCCCGGCCCGTTTCCGTGGCGTCGTCACGGGCGTGACGACCTAACCCTTCGTTGGGCATTTCTTAACCTGTTCTTGGGCAGGTCTTGCGCCGTGGTGGGCGACAACCCAACCAAGATGCCCTCACCGACCCGCTCCCCGATGGCCAGGCTCGCCTGGACCCTTGTCTTGCTGGCGGCGGCGTGCGGTCAGGCCCCCTCAGCCTCGACAGGTCTCAGGACCAATCCGGCCAACGCACCGGCCCCAGCGGCCCGCATGCCTGCGGCCAGCCCCGCCCCGCCACCGGCAACCGCTGCCGACCCCGGGGACATCTCGAAGAATCCCTTCGTGGTCTGGGTCAAGAAGGCCTACCCGCGGGAAGCCGCGCAGATCATCACGCGCTACCTGGCCGATGACGGCAAGGGTGACCGCGACCGGCAAGCCTTCCGGGACCAGGCCATCACCCAGGTCGCAGCCGAGGTCCTCAAGAACTGCGCCAAGGGCCTGCCTGCCGGCCTGTCCGCGAAACGCGTAGGGCCTGCCGTCATCTGCTCCGGAATCGTGGAACAGCAAGGCCACAAGATTGCGGTCCGCTTCGAATTCGTCGTCTATGCCCGCAGCGACGGGAACCTGGTCATCGACCAACCGGCATCATCCATCGGGGCTCAGGTTCAGGGCTTCGACCTGCTGGTCCGCCTGTTCGGCGGGGATCTCCGTGGCAAGGTCCGTGACGAGATCATGAAGCAACTGCGCGTCGAGGGGCCCAAGGCAGCAGCAGGCCAACCCGGCTTGCGCTGGTTCCCGGAGGGCTATTTCGTCCTCGACCCGGGCTTCGCCTTCGTCAGCATGTAAGCCCACCACACCCGCCATCAGGCCCCATACGCAGCCCCTTCTCCCCGGACAAGCCCAGATGACCGTCGACCGCCAGCACTTCCGCACCCTGCTCGCCGAAGGCGTTGCCATACCGACCGTAAGCATGGACCCGGACCGGTCCGCGGACATGATGCAAGGCGCGGAGTGGGCGGCCGAGACCATCCGCAGCCTTGGCGGCGAGGCCACCATCCTGCGTACGTCCGGTTGGCCGACAGTCCACGGCCGATTCAGGGCTGATGGCGCTAAGCGATCGATTGCCATCTACAACCATATGGACGTCCAACCGGCCAACGAACCCGAGTGGAAGACCGACCCCTTTGTCCTGACCGAGATCGGCGACACGTGGCACGGCCGAGGCGCGACAGACGACAAGGGTCCTGCGCTTGCGGCGCTGTTCGCCGCGGCAAGGAGCCAGCAGGCTGGCGTCCCTCTCGACATCCACTTCATCTGGGAGTTCGAGGAGGAAATCGGCAGCCCGAACTTCGACGAAGCCTTGGCACGCATTCCTGGCCCCTTCGACTCCGTGTTGGTCTCGGACACGATCTGGATCTCTCGCGAGGTGCCCGCAAGCCCGCTGGGGCTGCGCGGGATGCAGACCTTCACCTTGAACCTGCGCACGGCAAGCCACGACACGCACTCAGGCCTGGTCGGCGGAGCTGCGCGGAATCCGCTTCTGGAACTGGCCGAACTCATCGCCGCCATGGTCGACGCGGAATCCGGCCGCGTGAAAATACCCGGCTTCTACGATGGGGTGCGTCCGACCGATGAGGCGACCCTCGAGGGCTTCGTGCGGGCGGGCTTCGATGTGGAGCGATTCCGCAAGGCGCACGGCCTGACGAGCCTGCGTGACCTGGACCCACGCATCGTGACCCAGAAGCTTTGGACCTTGCCGACCATGGAGCTCCATGGCCTTGCCGGCGGTTATCAGGGACCGGGCGTGAAGTCCGCGGTCCCGCCCTGGGGGGAGGCCAAGATGAGCATGCGCCTCGTGCCCGACATGACGGCAGAGGGTGCATTGGCACGCGTCCGCGACTTTGTCTCGGTACACCATCCCGAGGTCGAGGTGGTCGCAGGGCCGGGCCTGGAACCCTATATGTGTCCCTCGGATGCCGCGCAGATTCCCCACCTCGCCGCAGCCCTCAAGCACGCGTTCGGCAAGGACCCGGCCTTCGTACGCGAGGGCGGCAGCATCGGCGCGGTCGTGCGCATGGCCAGGCATTGGCAGTGCCCGGTGCTCTTCATGGGTCTCTCCCTGCCCGAGCACGGCTATCATGCGCCCAACGAGAACTTCGACTGGCCCATGGCCCAGGGCGGCATCGCCGCCTTCGAGCATTATTTCCGTTCGCTGGGAACCTGCTGATCCGAAAGACGCGGGTCTGAGGCGAGGATGGCCGTCAGGTCCGGATAGTCGAGCCTGCCCGTCACCCCGGCCAAGTCCACGACGGGATACCGAAACTGGCGGCGCGCCAGGCAATGCAGATCCCAGGACGTGAACTTCCACGGAATCAGGCGTGGCAGACGCTCGACCAAGGGCGTCCAGTCCCACGGGCCCGCCGGCCGCGCACCGAGTCGGATCGCAAGTGCCTGCGCGACTTCCCGGACCGTCAAGGCCGGCAAGCCGACCACGAGGCGTCCGGGGGGCGCCTCGTGATCCAGCAACCAGACGGCAAAGCGCGCAAGATCGCTCGCGTGGATGACGTGGAAGACACCATCGAAGGCCAGGCGCGCCAGCAAGGCACGCCAGGGCCTGAGACCCGGAAGGCCCGCCGTCGCCGCGGAACGCGGATGACGATCATCGCCCCCCAGGACCACCGTCGGGAAGACCGGCACGACCCGAGGATCCTCGAGGGTGGTGATGGCCTCATGCTTCGTGCGGATGTAATCCGTGCCCAGCAAGGCCGCCGCCTGATCGAACGAACCATCCGGCTCCAGCATGCTGGCTGTCGAAAAGTAGACGATACGGCGCGCCCGTGGCATCGACCGCATGATCGCGTGGGTCGTGTCCACGTTGACCTGCCTCGCGAGCGGCCCCCCCCAACTTGTCGCGACAAGGATGGCCTCATCCACCCCCTCGAGCCTCTCCAACCAAGGCTCAGGCCGCGCGAGGTCACCCTCGATGCACGTGACCCTGGCGCGAAGGTCGGAACGCAGGCGGGACAGATCCCGTAGCAACACCACGGGATGGCAATCCTGCCGCGCAAGCAGGTGCTCGAGGACGTAGTGGCCCACGCAGCCCGCTGCGCCCGTCACGAAGACCTGCCTCATCGGGGCCAGCGTAACACGTACAATGACGCCATGAGGCTGCTGGAGCTGACTGCGGGCGAGGCCGAGGCATCGCTGCCCCTGCACGCCCTGCTGCGCGAGCGCATGGGCATGCCCAGGCGGCTGCTCCGCAGGCTGTGGTCCGAGGCCGCCATCCTGCAGGACGGCGTACCCGCCCAGCCCTGGCATCGGGCAAGAACCGGATCGCGGATCGAGGTCTGTTGGCCGGGAACACCCGCTTTGCCGGCCGCCGCACCGGATGTCCCCCTCTCCATCGTCTACGAGGATGATGACATCCTGGTCGTGGACAAGGCGGCGGGTATCGTCTGCCACCCTACGCATGGCGTCGCCTCGGGCACCCTCGCCGACGCATTGGTCCATCGCTATGGTGCGGCCCATCTCGTGCAACGCCTCGATCGGGACACGTCAGGCCTGCTGCTTGCCGCGCGCCATCCGTGGTCGGCCGCCATCCTCGGCCAGGCCATGGCAAGGCGAGACATTCGCAGGACCTATGCGGCCCTGGTGCACGGATGCCGGCAAGCGTGGCCCGACCTCATCGATGCTCCCATCGGCAGGGCCCCCGAATCGGGCAATCGCCGGGTAGACCCGGTCGAGGGCCAGGAAGCCCGCACCCGGATTCTTGCAAGTGTCCCTCAGGAAGAGGCAGGCATGACGTGGCTCGTTCTGGCGCTCGAGACGGGCAGGACCCATCAGATTCGGGTCCATCTCGCCCATCTCGGCCATCCGATCCTCGGGGACGACCGCTATGGCCCTCCGGGAGTGCCGGGACGCATGGTCCTTCACGCACATCGCCTGACCTTCCGGCATCCCCGAACGGGGCAAAACCTGGCTGTGGAGGCAACCTGGCCCGCCGACCTTCCGGCCATGCCACACGGCCTTTACCGGAGGCTGGCGGATGCGTAGCGTCGAGCAGATCCTGGATCGGGCCTGGGCCGGGGGCATCCTCGTGCCCGGCGCCCCCGTGGCGCTGAGTCCGGACGCAGTCGTTGTCGATGGCCTGGGTTGCCTGCAGGTGGCAGGCGGCCTCGGCCGCTTGCCACCTCGCCACCCGATGCCCCGCAACGAAGCGTTGCGCATCGCCATCCTCGATGACGGAGGCACGAGCCCCGAGATGGCGGGTGCAGCACGAACGCTACAGGATGAGGGTTGGTGGGTCACGGACGCAGGGGGGGCCTCACCGGGCCGTGTCGTGCTGGAATACCTCGCATCCCCGGGTCGCCTCATCGTCGGCAATCACCCGGAACAGGCTGCCGGTGGTGCGTTCGGAAGCCTGGTGCTGCCGGCACGCACGGCCGACCTGCTGCATCTCGACCGCGGCTTGCCCATGACGACGATTGCACCGACGACCTGTGCCGTCCTGCTCGAGGCCGACATGCCGACTTGTCCGGACGGCACGGATGTGGGGCTGGCCCTCTGGGCTCTTGCCGAGCCATCCTCCTGGCAGGGCCGTGTGATCCTGATGGAGGGCCCCGGTGCGGCAGCCCTGCCTGTCGATGACCGCATCCGCTGTATTGCCGTCCTGATCCGTGGCGGTGCCGTATCGGTAGTCTTCCCGGGCGACACGACCGCAGGTGAAGCCCTGGACCTGCTTGGCCGGACCATGGCGCCCTCCGCCTGGCTGGAAGGCCAGAAACACGAGATCCACCTCGCGTGGTCCGCATGCACCCCGAGGGTGCTCGGTCCCCGGCCAGGGGACGTTCCCGAGCCTGCACAGGCTCTGGATGCGTTGCGACAACCCTCCGTCATGCTCGGTGGCTCGGGCACGGGCTCCGCGGAACTGCTGGGGCGTTGGCTTCGCATGATCGGCAACCGCACCCCGTGGCAGGATGGCCACCTGTGCCTGCGGCCCGCCAGCCCGCTCGAATCACGCCGCATGGCAGCATCGGGGGCGCTGGATGGCTGGCTCCGTGCAGGCGGCTGCCTTGCCCCCGACGGCAGCCACGCGCATCTTCCGGACGCCCGGGGCCCACTCATCGGTACCGACGCCTGGTCCCGTGAACCCGCTTGGCTGGCTTCGCCCGGCACGATCGCCGGGTGGATGGCCGCGCGGTGGCGCGTTCCGGATCGCCTGCCCGCCCTGCCCGTGGCGTGGACGCATCCCGACGTGCCGGCTTGGCGCGGCACGTGGCAAGAGGCGCGTCAGCCCGAACCGGGCGACCCACCGGTACTCTGGATACCCGACAAGCCGCTCGGCGATGTAGCCCTGAACACCTGGGTGCCTGTCGAGATGGCCGCCGCGCGTCTTCAGGATCGACTTGGAAACCCGCCCGGCGTCCATGCGGCCCTTCGCCTCGAGGGCGCCCCCGACCTTGGCCCGATACCCGACCCGTGGGTCCAGGCCCTCGCGACCATGGGTGTCGTGGCTGTCATTGCGGATCAATGGACGCCAGGCCTCGCGGCACTCCTGGCCGAGACCGGGATTCGCCCGTGGACGCGGGGGGGCACCACGGAGTTGGTGCTGCGGCGTCCGGAAGGGGGCCCCGCCGAGCGCGTGATGGTGGATGACCCACTGGACACCGTCCACGCCGCCATCCACGAGTCAGGCGGTCTCGCCTCCTGGCTCAGGTTGCATCTGGCGGGTCGTTCGGCCTGGACGACGCCTTCCGGACCTTGATGCCCCCTTGGTCCGGCCGTGGTGTACAATCGCGGTCAGTCATCCCCACCTAGCAGGAGCCAGCACCATGCGCCACATCCTCGCAGCCAGCAGCGTTCTCACGCCCCTGGCCATCGCCTTTGCCCTGACGGTCCAGCCTGCCCAGGCCGCCGGCGGTAATGTTGCCAACGGAAAGAAGATCTTCCAGGCCAACTGCGCGACCTGCCACGGCTCGGAAGCCACCAAGAAGCCCGTGTTGCCGAACGCCGCCAACTTCTGGAAGGGTGAGTTCAAGCGCACCAAGGGTGTCGAGGCCAACGTTGCCAAGATGGTCGAGAAGGGCGGCGCCGGCTACGGCGGCGGCGCTTCCGCACAGATGCCCGCCTGGGGTTTCCTCAAGGCCGAGGACCGCAAGGACGTCGTGGCTTACGTCCTGAAATTCAAGAAGAAGTGAGTCAAGCGCGAAGCCCCTCGGACCTGAGATCCGGGGGGCTTCGTCACGTCCGGGCATCCCGGTCAGCTTGCCGAGTCGTCCGCGAAGAACTCGTCGATCCGGAACGAATCGGGTTTGGCAAAGGTACGATCCGTCACGGAGAGCGACTTGATGCGATCCACGCGGAAAACGCTGCGCTCACCACGTTCGTGGGCGAAGGCGACGACCCAGTAGAGATCTCCGACCTGCTTGATGCCGTAGGGATCCAGATGGATGGTCCCCACGTCCTCGTTGGCCATCGAATAGTAGTCCACTGCAACCGTCCGTCCGGCACCGATGGCCTCGAGCAGGACCGGCAGAGTCTGCTCGATGGCATACATGGGCCCCGGAAAGGCCTCCTCATCATCCTGCGCGGGGCGCCCACCGCCTTCGTCCCAGTGGCTAACCAGAATCTCCTCGATGATCTCGCCGGTGATGCGCTGCAGTTCCTGCGGCACCACACCAGCGAGCTTGTCGATGAGAGCCGGGATGAGCCGTTCCTGCGAGCGTCCGTTGATCTCGATGGTCTCGACCATCTCGCCCAGCAAGCGAACGCCGATGAGCAGGATGACGGCTTCGTCGAGGTTCAACCGCAGGGGGGACGGGGCATCGCTCATTCCGGGCATCGTAACGACCCGCGGAGCCTCCGTCAATCAGGCCGCTACATCTGGATGCCATCCACAGGCTCCATGGGTCCCGGCAGGTCACGATCGCCGAGCACCTCCAGCAGGTGGATCTCGATGCCCCGGGCAAGGGTGGCCATGGGCGTGTCGTTATAGGTGCCCTCGAAGGGGTTCTCGATAGAGCCGGCAACACCGTCGAGCGCGAAGAAGATGAAGCCCACGCTCATCACGAAGGGCACGGCCGGCCAACCTCCACCGGGAACCAGAGCCAGCGGGAGCAGATAGGCGAACATGGCCGTGAACATCGTACCGAAGACCGCATATTGCCTGGGGAACACCGTTGTCTTGATGCGATCCATGGCTCCAATGGCATCGGTCATGCGGTTGAAGGTCGCATCGATCTGCATGTGACGGAAGTCCTCGGTGTGGCGGTCCTCGAAGGCCGCCTGCAGGCGACGGGCCATCCAGACCAGAATGGCCAGCGGCACGTGGCGGGAAACGAGAATCGCCTTGCAAGCCTCGGGCGGCAGGTGCGGTGCCAACTCCTCGGCCTGCAGGACATCCTGCCGCCGCAAGTGGTTCTTGAGGGCCCAGGCAAGCCCAATCTGCGCATGAATCAGGCTGCGACGGACCTCTTCGATGGCCGGATCGTCCTCACCTGCCCGGAAGTGGCTTGAGATCAGGCTGACCACCTGGCGGGCGAAGGTACGGGATTCGTTGACGAAGGCCCCCCACACCCGACGTGCTTCCCACCAGCGATCGTAGGCTGCGTTGACCCTGAAGCCCATCAGGATGGACACGGCCGCGCCCAGGATCGATTCGATGCGACCGATGGCCCCCACGAGCGGATCGTCTCCCGGCACCTCGAGCAGCAACAGCATGGCCGACAGGAGCAGCAAGACCAGCTGCCGCCGCCAGGAAACCCGTAGGACAACGCGAAGATCGAGAGACTTGCGGACAATCACGGCTGGATTCGGCTCCGAGATGACGTGCGGCCGATGGGGACCGAGGCCAGCATACCGCAGTAGTGCAACCGTGAATGGCCCTTGCGCGGGACCAGATGCAAGCTTGGCCCCCCTTCACCGCAGGAGGTTCAGAAGAACGTGCCCAACTGCAGGAAACCGACGGGAACATCACCCTCGGGAACGGGCAGGGCAGCCCCCAGCCGCCATTCGACAGGCACGGACGAGACCTGCATCTTCAGGCGCAGCTCGGCACCGGCACCCGCGAGGAAGCCACCTTCCGGACGCCCCGGGCCACGAAACCAGGCAGCATCCACGAAGAACGCACCGGCAAGCCGATCGATGAAGAGCGGCACGATACCCAGCCCGCCCTGAATCTCGACGAGCGGCAAGCGCCACTCGAGGTTCCCACCTGCCACTCGATCGGCGGCGACCATCGAACGCCCCCGGATGGGCAGCTGACGCAAGTCACCCAGGGCCCGGACGTCGATGTTGTCCAGGGTCGACGAAGCGCCGTAGCCCCCGGTCGCCAGTTGTCCGGCCTGCTGGCCCTCCGAGCCCGCGGCGAGGGCTCTCAGGGCAAGCACATGGTGAGGCCAGGGCAGGCGCACGAAAACCCGGGCTTCCGCACCCACCCGGAGAAATCGACGCACCGACCCCCAGATGGGGTCGGACGCCGTCATCTCCGCAACGGCAAGGCGTCCCGTCTCGGGGGATACGGAGCGCAGGAAGCGGAAGGAATCCCCGAACTGGTAGCGCAAGGCCAACGTCGTCGTCGTGCCCGGCACAGGCAAGCCTGCCGACGGATCCATCAGGGCCTCACGACCCGGCAGGACCTGACTGCGAACGGCGTCCGCGGCAAGGGTCCAGAAACCGCCGTCCTGACGGAGGACGGCCAGCAGGCGACTGGGCAAACCGGGAAAGGTCACGGACAGGCCCAGGCGATCCTGCAGTCGGGCTTCCTCGGCTGCCCCGGGATAGACCTGCGTCCCCGTGCCTGCCGAGAGGACCAGCGTCGGCGGCAAGCCGTCATAGACCCAGGATAAGCCCGCGAACGGACGTCCGGACAGCAGGCCGGCACCGACAGAGAGGCTCAGGGCATGCTGCAGCAGGGCATCCGAGCCCAGCAGTTGCACGCCCGCCCCGACACCCCGCTCGTCCGCCTGTCCGAGGATGCCAACCCAGGCCCTGGGCAACAGTGAATCCAGCGGGTCATAGGGCGCGACACGCCAGGTCGCGGCATCCACAATACTATCGACTGGCACGCCGACATGCGCAGCAACGGCAGCACCTGCTTCGCCTCCGGCGCGCGCGCGGAAGAGACCGTCTCCGTCCGAAGCCACCCGGTCCGAGGCTGGCACGGACCTCCATGCGCGGGGTTCGAAAGACATGGTCGCCACATCGTGTCCTCGGGCATCATAGGTCACGAAGGCCAGGATGCGGCCGTCCGGGGAGACAGCGGGTTCGAAGGCACCCCCGAGGACGTGAGAAACCTGCAGGGGACGTTCTTGTCCGGCACGCAGGGCATGCAGGTTCCAGACCCCCGTCCGATCCGAGGAGAAAACGATCGTCCCATCCGGAGCAACGCAGGGATCGTGGTCGTCTGCTGCGTCATCCGTCAGTCGCTGCCAGATGCCGGAAGGAGGGGCCATGGACCAGATGTCCCGTCTGCCCGCAACCGACAAGGATGCCACCAGCCGCCCTGCGACAGGATCCCACGCAAGCCCATCGGCCTGCTCCGTCTCTGCAGGAAGATCCGACCAGCCAAGGATGCTGCCGCCGCGATCCATCCGAACCAAGGCCTGGCGACCGTCGCGCCTCGCCACTCCCCACGTCACGCCATCCGGCGAAGGCACTGCATCGAGCACGCGCAGCCCATGGGTGAGACGCCTGATCAGGCCCGTCGGGAGGTCCAGCGCGAAGAGATCGCGATACCGGCGGAAGCGGTCGAGTGACGCGAGGCCGACGTACACGAGCCGCCTTCCACCCGGGTCGGCGTGAATCGGGGTGTCGAATACCTTGCCCCAGCCGGCGAGCCGTGCCGGCCAGTCGTGCCCGCCTTTCACCAGCGAAAAGTCATGACCGTCCCAGTCATGCCAGCCCAGAGTGCCATCCGGCAGGAAGAAGGGGCGACGTTGATGGACACCTTTTTGCGTGACAGGCGTGAAGGGCGTCAGGGCACCGTCCGCGAGAATGGCGGCCCGCTGCCGGTCGGCCCGCTGGCGCATGTCGGCACGCCACAGGTCCCACGCCTCGGACAGCCACAATCCTGTACGTTTCCGGAAGACGCCCTCGATGGTGAGCCACGGCTCGCTGCCGTAGTCCTGAGCCAATTGCCGGGGAAAGTCCGGTCCCCACCTCAGCACGGCCCACTCCATGAAAAGCGTGCCGAAGGCATAGACCCCGAGGCCCTGGGGCCAATGCCCCACCCCATAGGAGCCGACACGATCGAGGCCTGGCAGATCGTTGTCCAGTGCAGCCATCCGGGCCACCATGTCATAGTAGGCCGTGCTTCCCCGGCCGCCGGGCGCGAAGGCCGTCTCGCCAAGGACCGCCATGCCCTCGAACATCCAGAATGGCAATGACAAGTTGGGGTAGAGCACCCGGCCCAGGATGCGATTGGCCAAGGCAGGCAGGCCACCCGTCGTCTCGAAATGCAGGACATGCGTGTATTCGTGCGTGAACAGCGCCTCGAACCACGACGGGGCAGGCCCGAATTCCCGCTTGTCGGCATCCGGCGGTGTCAGATAGACATAGACGGCATTGTTGGGCAGGGGCAATGCGAAGCCGTTGGCCACATCCTCGTGATCCAGCAGCACGACCTGAGTCGGCTGCGAGGGCGTCACCCCCAGCCATGCCACCAGGCGGCCGTGCACGCGCTCCATGGTGCGGGCGTGGTCGAGGATACGGGGCTCCTCGGTGGCCGGGTAATGGATGCGGAAGTGCTCGGTCGCGAGGGTTCGCCAGCCCAGAGCGGGGTCGTACAGGGTCGCGGCGCGTGCCCTGCCTGCGGGAAGCAGCAGGGCGAGGACAAGCAGCAGCCAGGACAGGCGGCGAGGCCCGCAGGCAGCGAACCCCCACGGTTTGCCCGCGCCCCTTGCGCCGGTATCCGCTTCCATCACGGGCATGGGACTCCCTCGGTAGCGAGGCGTCAATCTGGCAAGAAGCTTAACCTTATCTTCCGTCCTGATTTACCGGCACGCGCCGCCGCACGGGCGATAGACTGGACAAGTCCCCTTTGCCTCCGTTTCCTGAGGGTCCCCCATGATTTCCGGAACGCCCGGCGGCTCGCCGAACCCCCAGTACGGTCTCAACCGGGCGGGCATGCCGGCCCAGCCCGAAGCGCCCGGCCAGATCCTTGCTGACCAGAACCTGATCCAGCAGCAGCCGGCACCCGTCGCGCCCCAAGGTGCCGGAGACCTCTTCGCGTCCCTCGTCAACGGCATCGTGGCCTTCTTCCGCGGGATCTTCAACTGGATCGGCGGCCTTTTCGGCAAGCCGGCCACACAGCCAGCCCAGCCCGGCCAGCCGACGCAACCCGGCCAACCGGCGCTCTCTCCTGAAGAGCAGGCCCTGGCGACCCAGTACAAGCTCTGGCCCTCCCGGGAGAATATCCTGGCCTTCAAGGCCGAGGTCGCCTCCTACCAGCAGCAGCAGGTCATCGGTCCCGGTTCCGGCAGCCCCGAGGTCGTCCGCGATCTCCAGACCGCCCTCGCCCGACTGGGCTACCCGGTGCAGGCCAACGGCCAGTTTGACGCCGTCACGGCGGATGCCGTCATGCGCTTCAAGCGGGACAACGGCATCCAGCAGAACTATCGCAGTGCCGATGGCCAGTGGGCCATCAACGAGTACGTGGACCCGCGCACGATGCAGGCCGTCCTGAATCGGCTGCAGGGCAACCCTGCGCCCCAACCCCAGCCCGTGCCGCAGCCCCAGCCCCAGCCGACCCCGACCCCCCAGCCTCCGGCAACGCCAGGCGCCACCGATTTCCAGGCCGTGGCGCGCCAGTACGGCCTTCTGGCCACGGCCGAGAACGTCCAGGCCTTCCTGACCGAGGTCAAGGGTTACGAGGCGGGCGGGGCGCTGGGTCCGGGCACCTCCCAGAAGCAGGCCGTTGCCGACCTGCAGGCGGCCCTCCGTCGCCTCGGGATTGCCGCCCCGGCCTCCGGCACGTGGGATGACGCCACCGGCCAGGCCGTGATCGCCTACAAGAAGGCTCGCGGCATCAAACAGTCCTACAAGGCAGCGGACGGCCAGTGGGCCATCAACGAGTATGCCGATCCCAACACGCTGGCCGCCATCATGAGGGAGCTCTCCGCGCTGGCCACGCAGCCTGCGCCGGCCCCCGCCCCACCGGCACCCGTCACCCCGGCGCCCGTGCCCCCCGCTCCGGTCACGCCGGCTCCTCCTGCCCAGCCGCAGCCCCCTGTCACCCCCGGCGCCACCGACTTCCAGGCCGTCGCCCGGCAATATGGCCTGATGGCCACGGCCGAGAACGTCCAGGCCTTCCTCGCCGAGGTCAAGGGTTATGAAGCCGAGGGCACCCTGGGTCCCGGAACGGGCAAGGCCGATGGCGTACGCGACCTCCAGACGGCGCTGACGCGGCTGGGCTACGCCGTGCCCGTGACCGGCCAGTATGATGGCGCCACCATCCAGGCCGTCATCTCCTTCAAGCGGGCGGAGGGCCTGCGCCAGACGTACAAGGCGGCGGATGGCCAGTGGGCCATCAACGAATACGCCAGCCCGGTCGTCCTGCAGCGACTGATCCAGAAGCTGCAGGCAGCACCTGCAGCGCCCGTGACCCCACAGGCTCCCGTCCAGCCCCAGGCACCCTTCGTGCCGGCGCCGGCCCCGGCCCCGGCGGCTCCCCCGGTCAACCCGATGATTCCCGTGGCCGTGGGGGACATGGTGCCCTCGACCGGTCGCCCGGCACCGTCTCCCTACGTCCCGGTACCCTCGGCACCTGCGGCCAACCCGATGATTCCCGTGGCAGACTCGGGGCTCGTGCCCAGCACGACGCCGCCTTCGGCTCCCGTGCCCTCCGGTGGCGTCGATGCCCGGCAGCAGGCCCTGGCCAACCAGTACGGGCTGCTTGCGACGGCGGCAAACGTCGCGGCCTTCGAGGCCGAGATCCGCAGCTACACGCAGGACGGCACCCTCGGCCCCGGCTCGCCCCAGACGGATGCCATCCGGGACCTGCAGGCCGCCCTTTCCCGCCTCGGCTACGCCGTGGCACCCTCCGGCCAGTACGACGGCGCCACGGGCCAGGCCGTCATCGCCTTCAAGCGGGCCAATGGCATCAGCCAGCGCTACATGGCGGCGAACGGACAAGCAGCGGTCAACGAATATGCCGACCGCCGCACGCTCGAGGTGGTCATGCAGCGCCTTCAGGCGACGCTCCGCTGAGCCGGTCCTGAACCCAGGACCAAGCGCCGTCGGCATCCACCAGGGTGCCGACGGCCTGCTCCTCGGCAAGAGCCTGCAACAGCTTCCCGAGCCAGGGCCCGGCCGAACGCCCGGATCGGGCCACGACCTCGTCACCCCGGAGCAACGGAGGCTGGTTCTGACGCAGGGAAGGCAACGCCAGTTCGACCTCGCAGGCAGCCAGGATGTCATCTCGTTCCAGCAGGGTGTGCAACTCCCGGGCACTCTCGAGGCCGAGCGGCAGCAAGGCCTCGCGCAGCCTGTAGCACCAGCGGGCCTTCGTCGTCCCTGATGCGCCTTCGGGCCAACTCCGCCACACCACGAGCGCCCGCACAAGGGCCTGCAAGCCCCGACGCTCGTTGCGGGACCACCGAAGCCTCGCGGCCAACCGGTCTGCCCCTTCCTCATCCGTGACGGCCTGGACCCTGATGCGCGCCTCGGGCGTCAGCGCCCGGGCGGAGGGGCGCCAGGCATGGCCGGATGGCGGCCATCCGAGTCCGGTCAGCACGCCATCCCCGGACATGGCGTGCCAGTAGGGCGCAGGGTCAGATGCTGCCACCAGACGCTGCAACTCTAGCCACGCCCGTTCGCCGGGGACGCCGATCAGGAGGTCCGCAAGGGGACGCACCTCGGCCCGCGTGACCTCCGGCAGGTCAAAACCCAGTTCGGCGCCAATGCGGTAGAGCCTGAGGAGACGCAAGGGATCAGCTCGCCAATTGGTCGGTGCAGGCGCCCGCAGAATGCCTGACCGCAGATCCGGCAGGCCCCCGCAAGGGTCCACCCAGGCGCAACCCTCGCCGACCGTCGAGGTGGACCACCTGAAGGCCACGGCATTGACCGTCAGATCCCGACGTCCGAGGTCATCGGCCAGGGTCGTGCCCTGCTGGCGGGTGATGTCGAGGTCAATCCCTATATCCAGGACCACCCGGTGACTGTCGAACCCCTCATCGAGGACCACATGGGTGCCCCCGAGATGGCGGGCCAAGGTGCGTGCCACGCGCGCTGCACTTTCCGGCACGACCAGGTCGAGGTCGTGCAGGGGACGCCCGAGCAAGGCGTCCCGAACACATCCCCCGACCAGGTGCGCCCCCTCCGGGAGGAGCGGCCAGGCTACGACAAGGCCGGAGGTAGCCGCAAGACGCGAGGCAGCGGCGTCAAGCCAGTCGTCAACCGTCGGCATGCGCGCCCAGGTAGGCCTGGCGCACGTCCTCGGATGCCAGCAGTTCGGCCCCCGTACCGGCAAGTCCGACCCTGCCATGCTCCAGCACATAGCCCCGATGCGCAATCGCAAGGGCCTGCCGCGCGTTCTGCTCGACGAGGAGCACGGGCAGTCCCTCGCGATTGATGGCCACGATCGTCTGCATGATCTGCCTGACAATCAGAGGGGCCAGGCCCATCGAAGGCTCGTCCAGCAGCAGCAGGCGAGGGCGCCCCATCAGGGCACGGGCCATCGCGAGCATCTGCTGCTCACCGCCGGACAACGTCCCTGCAGGCTGGTGGCGACGCTGCCCCAGGATCGGGAAACGCTCCATCTGGGCCTCGATATCCCGGGCCACGGCCATCTTGTCCTGTCGTAGGTAAGCGCCTAATTCCAGGTTCTCGAGCACCGACATCCGGGCAAAGACACGGCGGCCTTCCGGAACGTGGATGACGCCCCGCGCCGTGACCTCGGCGACCCGCAGGCGATCCAGCGGCTGGCCATCGAAGACGAGGGAGCCCGTCGTGGACGTGATCATGCGGGTGATGGCCCGAAGCGTCGTGCTCTTGCCCGCACCGTTGGCTCCGATAAGGGTCACGATCTCGCCGGCATGCACCTCGAGCGTGACGTCGGAAAGCGCCTGGATCTTTCCGTAGCGAGCCGTCAGGCCTTGCAGTTGCAACAGCGCCATGACTTTCAGCCCTCGTCCCCGTCGCCCAGATAGGCCCGGATGACTTCCGGATGAGCCTGCACCTCGGCCGGGGTGCCCTCGGCAATCTTGTGACCGAAGTTCATGACGGCGATCCGGTCGGAAAGGCGCATCACCAGGGGCATGTCGTGCTCGATGAGCAGGACCGTCAAGCCCTTGTCCCGGATGCGACCGATGAGTTCGACGAGGTCTTCCGTCTCCTTGGGATTCATGCCTGCAGCGGGCTCGTCCAGCAACAGCAGAGAAGGCTCCGTGGCCAGGGCACGGGCGATCTCCAGCCTGCGCTGCTGGCCGTATGCAAGGTTGCGGGCAAGTTCGTTGCGCAGGTGCGCAAGGCCGACGAACTCGAGCCACGCAAGCGACGCCTGCTCCTGAGCCCTGCGCGAGGCCGAGAATCCCGGCAGTCGCCACATCGCCTGGAAGAAACCGGTCGGTGACCGCAGCGCAGCCGCGACGGCCACATTTTCCCAGACCGTCGCCCCACCGAACAGCCGAATGTTCTGGAAAGTCCGCGCAAGGCCCAGCCTGGCCAACTCATACGGCTTGGTGCCCGCGATGGACTGCCCCCGGAAGAGCAGGTCACCGGACGACAAGGGTACCAACCCGGAAATCAGGTTGAAGGCCGTTGTCTTGCCGGCCCCATTGGGACCGATGACACTGAAGACGCCACCTGCAGGCACGTCGAAGGCAAGTCGGTCGACAGCGACAAGCCCACCGAAGCGGCGGGTGACATCCCGCAGGGAAAGCAGCACCGGGGGCACCGCAGTCAGCGCAGTCGCCGTCACGCGCGAACCTCCCCGGAACCCTCGGGGGTCGCCTCGGGCTCGTCTGGGTGGAGCTCGGAGCGTCGATGGGCATCGGGCAACAGACCCTCGGGTCGCCAAGCCATCATCAGGACCATGGCCGTTCCGTAGAGAAGCATCCTGTACGGTGTGACATCAAACTGGCCACCCAAGCCCAGGATATCGGGCAGGCTGCGCAGAAGCTCAGGCAGTGCCGCCAGCATCGCCGCGCCCAGGACCACGCCGGGCAAGCTGCCGATGCCACCAAGGACAACCATGGCCAGAATGGTGACGGTCTCGATGAAATCGAATGACGGAGGCGAGACGAACCCCTGCTTGACGGCAAAGAACGAACCGACGAGGCCGGCAATCGCAGCCCCCATGACAAAGGCAAGCAACTTGGTACGCGGGACGTTCACACCACTGGAAGCAGCAGCGATCTCGTCTTCCCGGATCGCCACCCATGCACGACCAATTGATGACTTGTTGACATTGCGCACAGACCACAAAATGACCCAGACAAACACGAGCAAGATGTAATAAAGCTGCCATCCTGCGCGAAGCTCGAACCCGAACAGGACGGGCTTCGCCACCTCCATGCCTTGCGGACCATTCGTCAAGGCATCCCAGTTGTTCTCCGTGAGCTTGGCAATCTGCCCGAAGGCCAGCGTGACGATGGCGAGGTAGTCTCCCCGCAGCCGGAGCGTGGGCAAGCCGATCAGCAAGCCCGCGAAGCCTGCGACGGCGACGGCAGCCGGAACCGCCATCCAGTAGGACCAACCCCCAACGGCCTCGGCCTGGGCAGGGCCGCCATGCATCAGGATGGCCGTCGCGTAGGCGCCCAACCCGAAGAAGGCAATGTAGCCCAGGTCAAGCAGGCCGGCCAGACCCACCGTGACATTGAGGCCGACGCCAAGGGCCACGTAGAGCAGCACGGTCATCGCCACGTCCAACTGGTACTCGCCTTGCGGCATCGCCAGCAGGCATGCAGGCAGGATCACCGGGACAACCACCATGAGCAGGCGAAGGATAAGGGCCCGCATCTAGACCTTCTCCACCACGGG
>JAYKIS010000028.1:0-7367 GCA_035286125.1 Candidatus Sericytochromatia bacterium | reverse complement strand
GGAACCCAGCCCTCGAGCGTGTCGTTGCCGCCCAGTACGCCCATCACGCAGCGGACCTTGCCCCGGCCCAGGTCGCCCTCGATGACCTTCCTTCGGCCTTCGAGGCGCCGCCAGGCCCACCATGAGGGCACGATGGCGAGCATAGCCGGAAAGAGCCACCCGGGCTCGCGCAACCACGCCGCCGCGACTGCCGGAAGCAGCGTCGGCAGCCACGCCGCCCGTGCCGCCCTGCGGAGCCACGTCATCCGCTGCCGCAGGTGCCGGCGTTCGTCCGCCGTCAGGCTGCGCTGCGAGGTCAGGAAGGCCGACTTCAAGGCAACAGGCCCTCGACCCGACACGACTCAAGGAAGCGGCTTGCGCGGGTGGGGTCAGGAAAGGCCATGCGGCGGGTCAAGGCCGGTTCCTGGCTTTGGCCGGACTCGACCATGCCGCAGCGCCTGTAGAAAATGTCGGATCCGGACTTCAGGAGTGCATCGAGCACGAGTGCTGCCTCGAGGCGCGCTGCCTCGTACAGGGCGGCCACGAGCAGCAGCTTGCCGATGCCCTTGAGCGGGGAACCCGGCATCCGCTCGAGGTAGCGCACCTCGAGGACCGGTACCTTGCCGCTGCGGTCCACGCCGACGGCGACGCCACCCACGATGGACACGCCCGTGGCCGCGGGGTTGAGCAACTCGAGGACCATCAGGGACGACGCCTTGCCGAAGTCGACATGGCCCTTGACGTCCCGGCCCGACGACCTGCCCATCGCAAGGCCGACCCAGTCGAACCAGGTGGGCTCGGGCCACTTGGCGAAGACTTGCGCATCCTCAGGACGTCCGCGGCGGATGATGACGGGCACGGGGGTCTGGTCGGGCCCGATGAGCGCGGCCATTTCGATGAGGCCGGCAGGACGCAGTCCGCCGAGCGAGCCGGAGAGCGCACGCCCGGGAGCCAGCCCCGGTCCCTTGGGCTTGCGGGACTTGCGGCGCCGGAAGAACCGCGATAGCCACATGTCCTCAATCCTACCGCAACGACGGGCCCGGGACTTGGGCGGAATGCCGTGTCCTGATACGATCGAACGGTCCCCCGCCAAAGGAGTCCGGGCATGTTGCTGGCCGCTTCGCTTGCGTCTGCGATGCAGATGCCGTTCGTGACGGATCTGCTCGAGGGCTTCAGCCCCGCGCCCGACATGCAGGACGAGGGCATCGTGGTCCGCATCCGCGACACGGACAAGGACTCGATGAAGATCGTCCAGGGCCAGATCAACGCCCCGGTGCCTCCCGCCGTCATGTGGTCCGTCATCACGGATTACGAGGCCTATCCGCAGCTCTTCGATCGCTATCGCAAGATGGAAATCCTGGAGAAGTCGGGGACGTGGGAACTGCATCGGTCCGAGGTCGACTACCCGATCTTCGGCAGCCGCTGGGTCGCGAATGTGCTTCATCACGAGAAGCCGTCATGGCGCATCCGGTTCCAGCGTGCGGACGGCACCATCAAGCAGGTGGAAGGGGTCTGGACACTCAAGGAGACGGCGCCGGGCCGCACCATGATGCGCTACGCCGTCCGCCTGGACCCGGGCCTGCCTTTCGTTCCGAGCTGGGTCGTGACCTGGGGAACCCAGACGATGATGCCTTCCATCCTGCGATCGGTTGCGAACGAGGCCGTCAAGCGCCACCGTCCGTCGTCCAAGGCCAGCTGAGCCGGATCCACCGCGCCAGGGTGCGGCCGCTGCCACCCCCGTGTCGGACCCGCAGGTCGTGCAGCCGGTTGACGGAGGGCAGGGCCGGCCGGCCCTTGCCGCCCATGAAGGCCTCGTCGAGGGTGTCGGCCTGCCAGCGGCAGGCATAGGCCTCGATGTCATGGCGCCAGGCGTCCCGCACGGCAAACGAGCCGTAGGTCCGGCAGAGCAGCGGCCGGACGGGGTGAATGCTGCAGCGGTTGTCCTCGAGGAACGGGCAGGACAGGATGAGCGCGCCCGGTCGCAGGTGCAGGTTCCACGGCAGGCGCATCACGGTTTCGGCCAGCCACAGGGCGATCCCATACGGCCCGTGCGTCCGGCGGTAGCGGGTGGCGAAGCGTTGCCGGGTCGCTTCGTCCCATTGCCTGTGGGTCCAGTCGCGGATGGCCTCCCACTCGCGCGGGGGCACGAGGAAGAAGGCCGTGGGGTAGGTGCAGCAGCCGCTGCAGCCCTCCTTGCAGCGGCTCTCGGGATAGGCGGCGCCGACGGCGGCCGCAATGCGGTCGGCCAGTCGGTACAACGCCAGGATGGCCTTGGCCGGACGCCAGCCCGGGGCCTGGAGGGCGTTCATCTCGTGCCGGCCCTCGCCCAGGGCACGGGCCAGGGGTGCGAACTCGGGCGGGGAACCCAGCACCGGCAACGGCATGTAGGTCGCCGGGGGGGCCTTGGCCCGCTCGCGCAGCAGGATCTCACCGAAGGCCTCGCCACCCTCTGCCGGTTCCTGCGCCATTTCGTCGGAATTCATCTGGTCTTTACCGGATCTGGTGCGAAGTCGCCGATGACCATGGCATGGTCCGTTCCGACTCGCCCCATCGGCCATGCTACGCCCCGCTCCGGCTGGGTGCGTTCGCGGCCGTGCTGGCGGTCTCGGCCTGCACGCGCAGCCTTCCGGGATCCGTCGCGCTGCCGCAGGGCGCGGTGGCCCGTGTCGCGCCGCTCGCCGCAACCGAACGCGAACTGGTCCTCGAGTTGGTCGCCTCCCTGCCCCAGGCCGAGCCGCAGGCCGCCAGCGGCCTGGGTGTCGCGGCCGTCGGCCGTGAGGTGCTGGTCCAGTTCGCCGATGGCCGCCTGCATGATCTGCCGGGTGCCGAACGTGTCGCCCCGACGATGGTGGCGGGACTGGGCCGTTACAGGTTGTCGGCGGCGCTCGACGCCGGGACGCTGCAGCGCTGGCAGACCTCCGTACCCTTGGCCTACGCAGAGCCGGTCCATCGCCTGTCGATCACGGGCAAGCGCGTCCAGGCCGCGGCCCAGCGCGTGGGGCCCAACGATCCCGGCCTGAACACGGCCTGGGGCTATGCTCGGGTGGGCGGTGGCGAGTTGTGGGCGCGCGGCGTGCGGCCGCAGAACCCCGTCATCGTGGCCGTCGTGGACACGGGGGTGGATGCCGACCACGAGGACTTGCGGGGCGTCGTGGTGCAAGGACGCAATCTGGTGCAGCGTGGCCAGGCGCCGTATGACAAGCACGGCCACGGGACCCACTGTGCCGGCGTCATTGCCGCGCTCGCCGACAACGGCAAGGGTATCGCGGGCGTGGCGGCAGGTGTCCGCATCATGCCGATCAAGGCCCTCGGCGACGACGGCTCGGGCGAGGACCCCGTGCTGGTGGACGCGATCGAGTCGGCCGTCTCGGGCGGGGCGAAGGTCATCAGTATGTCGCTGGGCACGGACCAGGACCTGATCTCGGTACGGCGCGCCATCCAGGCAGCGGTGGCCAAGGGCGTCGTCATCGTCGCGTCTTCGGGCAACCAGGGTGCCGAGCAGGCCCTCTATCCCGCACGCTATCCCGAGGTCATCGCCGTCGGCGCGACGGATCTGGACGACATGCGGGCCACGTTCTCGAACGACGACCGCAATGTCCGCCTGACGGCCCCGGGTGTCGTCATCCGCTCGACGGTGCCGGGCGGCTACGACTACATGTCCGGCACGAGCATGGCGGCGCCGCACGTATCTGCGGCCTTTGCCTTCCTCGCCAGCTTCCGGCCCGACATGACGCCTGCGGCCATGTTCGACCTGCTGGTCCGCAGCGGGGCCAAGGTGTCGGGCTTCTCGCATCGCGCCGTGGGCCTGGATCTGCTTCGTGCGGCCTCCGAGGCCGGCCTGCCCGTGGGGGCCTTGCCCACGCCTGACCCCAATGCCCCGACGCCCGGGCCAGACCCCGACCCGGGGCCGTCGTTGCCGCCCGGCGATGACCCGGCCACGCCGCCCCCGGGTTCGGGCGGAAGCGTGCCGATGCCCGACTGGGGTGACGTCGCGCTCCCCGGTTTCGGGGGTGGCGGCTCTGCGCCGGCCCCGGGACCCTCTGCGGCCCCGTTGCCCGGTGGCGGTGGCGCGCCGGGTTTCGACTGGGTCCCCTTGCCTTCGTTCGGGGGCAGCCCGACGTCGGGCGCGTCGAACCGACAGACGACCGTACCTGAAGCCGAGGCCCTGTCGGATCTGGACCGGGGGCGAGCTGCGCTGCTGGACGTGCTGGCAACCCGTGCCGACCTGGAGGCCTTCGATGCCGAGGCCGCGCGTCTGGCCCGCACAGGTGCCCTTGCGCCCGGCTCGGCGCAGCGCGCCGTCATCAAGGACCTGCAGAAGGCCCTGCGTCTGCAGGGCGCTGCCGTGCGCGAGACCGGGAGCTTTGATGATGCGACGGCGACGGCTGTCGTCGCGTGGAAGCGGGCCCGTGGCGTGCACGAGCCTTTCCGCGACAGCCGGGGGGTGTGGGCGGTGCGCCCGAGCGTGGACCTGGACCTGTTCGGCCGGATCGTGCTGGCATCGGTCGGGAAGTAGTCGGGCGCAGGGTCAGTCCGAAAGGACATAGGCCGTGCTGCGGCCGCCACCAGGTGCCCGGCAAAGCATGCCTTTGTCGAGCAAAGCCGTGATGTCGCGCAGCGCCGTGTCGGGCGAGCACTTGGCGAGTGCAGCCCATTTGCTGCTGGTGAGTTTGCCCTCGAAACCATCGAGCATGCGATTGAGGACCTTGATCTGGCGCTCGTTCAGGGCCGTGCCGGACCACCGCTGCCAGAAACGCGCCTTCATCTGCACGGTGTCGAGGGTCTTGTTGGCCTCGTGCAAGGCACGGACGAGGACGCCAAGGAACCAGACGAGCCACCGGGTGACGTCCATGGTCCCCTTTTGCGTCTGCTCGAGGATGTCGTAGTAGTCCTGACGTTCACGCTGGATCCGGGCGGACAGGCTGTAGAACCGTTGGGGGCTACCGTCAGCGCGTGCCAGAAACAAGTCGCCGACGGCACGGGCGATTCGGCCGTTGCCGTCTTCGAAGGGATGCAGGGTCACGAACCACAGGTGGGCGAGGCCTGCCTTGAGGAGCCCTGGGACGTCGGACGATTCGTTGGCCCAAGTGAGGAAACGGTCCACCTCTGCAGGGAGAAGAGCAGCAGGAGGGGCCTCGAAGTGGACCCTGCGGCGTCCCACGGGCCCGGAGACCACCTGCATGGGGCCTGCTGCGTCATCCCGCAAGCGACCGATGGCGACCTGGGTCAGGCCGGAGTACCCGGTCGGAAACAGAGCCGCTTGCCATCCGCACAGCCTTGCGAGGGTCAGGGGTTCGGTACACCGGGAGGTGGCGTCCATGATCATCTCGACCACGCCCTCGACGTTTCTATCCGCCGGCGCCAGTGCACCGGCATCAACGCCCAGACGCCGGGCGATGGAGGACCGTACGGTGGCTGCGTCGAGGACTTCGCCCTCGATGGCACTCGTCCTGACGACATCTTCGGTCAGGGCTGCCAGGCTGGCCTCGTCCCTGACAGACATGCCGAGGTCGGCGAGGCGTCCCAGCAGCAGGCCCTGAAAACGGCTTGCATCTGCGAGGAGAGGCATCAGGGCAGGCAAGTCATATTGCCAGTTCGGCCAATCGGCAGCCTGCCATATGAACTTGTGATCTCCGCGATTCATGCGGAGATTATGGGCCCCATTCTCCGCATCGGCCAGTGGGTGAGGGAGGGGCTTGGACGATGGCCTGAGGCGTGCTTGAGGGTCGGGTAATCCTGACTTCAAGCGTGACGCTCAGTGGGTGGCCTGTCAGCCCTCCACCACCGTCCGCACATGCAGTTCCTTGAGCTGCTTGTCATCGACCCCGCCGGGCGCCGCAGCCATCAGGTCGCGGGCCTGCTGGGTCTTGGGGAAGGCAATGACGTCGCGGATGGCGGGCACGCCGGACAGCAGCATGCACAGGCGGTCGAGCCCAAAGGCGATGCCGCCGTGGGGCGGGGTGCCGTAGGTGAAGGCCTCGATCATGAAGCCGAACTTCGTCTTGATTTCGTCCGGCGTCAGCCCCAGCAGCCGGAAGGCCTGCTGCTGCACCTCGGCCTGATGGATACGGATGCTGCCACCGCCCAGTTCCACGCCGTTGAGCACCATGTCGTAGGCGTTGGCCTTGACCGCCGTCAGTTCGCGGATGGCCTCGGGCGTCAGCGTGCCCCCCTCGTCCAGGTGGGCCGCCCAGCGGGCCAGCACCGGCAGGTCCGACGGCCGCGCGGACGTGAAGGGATGATGCATCGCGTACAGCCGGCCCTCGGTCGCGTCGTATTCGAACATGGGGAAGTCCACGACCCACAGCAGGTTCCACTGGCCCTGGGGGATCAGCCCCAGATCCTGACCCAGCTTCAGGCGAAGGCGTCCCAGCACGTCCACCACCTGGCCCCACTCACCCGCCCCGAAGAACAGGAGGTCGCCGGGTTCGGCCCCTGCCGCGGCGACGATGGCAGCCAGTTCGGCCTCGGCCAGGTTCTTGGCCACGGGGCCCGAGGGGTCGCCCACCTTGACGTAGGCAAGGCCCTTGGCGCCGAACTTGCGCACGAAGTCCGTCAGGGCATCGATCTGTGACCGGCTGATGCGTTGCGCACCACCCGGCACCCGCAGGCCCTTGACCACAGGGGCGCCGCTGAAAACCTGGAAGCTGCAGCCTCGGGTCGCGTCCGTCAGGTCGCACAGCTCGAGCCCTAAGCGGGTGTAGGGCTTGTCGGAACCGTAGCGGTTCATCGCGTCTTGCCAGCTCATGCGGGGAATCGGCGTCGTGACGGCAGCGCCCACGGACGCGTGGATCAGGTGCGCCATCAATCCCTCGAACAGCTCCAGGATCTGCTCCTGACTGGTCCACGACAACTCGCAATCCAGCTGGGTGAACTCGGGCTGGCGGTCGGCGCGCAGGTCCTCGTCGCGGAAGCAGCGTGCAATCTGGAAGTAGCGGTCCTGGCCACCCACCATCAGGATCTGCTTGAAGATCTGAGGGCTCTGCGGCAGCGCGAAGAACTCGCCCGGATGGACGCGGCTGGGCACCAGGTAATCGCGGGCGCCTTCCGGCGTGCTCTTGGTCAGGATGTGCGTCTCGATCTCGAGGAAGCCGCGATCGTCCAGGTAGCGGCGCATTTGCTGCATGATGCGGTGGCGGGCGGCCAGCGCCCCTGTCAGCCGCTTGCCCCGAAGCTCGAGATACCGGTGCGTCAGGCGCAGGTTCTCGTCGACTCCGTCGTCATCCAGCGGGAAGGGCAGGGGCCGGGCTGCGTTGTAGACTTCCAGCTCCTGGACGGCGACCTCGATCTCGCCTGTCGCGAGGCGCGGGTTCGCGAGGCCTTCGCCCCGGGCGCGCACGACGCCCCGGATGCCGATGGCGTACTCGCCACGCAGGCGGTCGGCGGCC
>JAYKIS010000027.1:0-7000 GCA_035286125.1 Candidatus Sericytochromatia bacterium | reverse complement strand
CCCCGCCAGGTAGGTCTGGAAGAGCCAGCGGTAGTGGCGAATCGTGCTCGGCTTCCTTCGGCCCGGTTGGTCGAGGTACCAGTCGAGCGCCTCACCCAGCTTCATCGCCGTCGGCTTCGCCCTGCGGGGATCGTGCCCGGCGACGAACTGGCTGGCGATGCGCTTGGCGGCCGTCTCGGCGTCATCCACTGTGCAGGATGGATACCTGCCGATGGTCAGCTTGACCTTCGACGCACCCTTGATGCGGGCCTCGTAAGCGAAGGACTTGGCACCCTTGTCCGTAACGCGCAGCAGCAGGCCCGGGATGGTGGGGTGCAGGTAGGTGTCCCGCTCCCCGGGGGACGCTGGATGCAGTCTGGCGATGGCTGCCATCGAGTACGGTTTCAGTGTGGGATTGGACATGGGGCCGATCCTGGAATCCGATTCTGGGGGGACGCCGGGGGGACAGTAGCAGTGAATTTCAGTGACTCTGAGGGACCACCCGTAAAACTCAAGATAGGCTGAAATGCTCGTCAAATCAAGCATTATTGGTGACTAGAGATGACTCGAAAATACGGAAGCTTGAGACTACGAATCAGAAGGTCGGGGGTTCGAATCCCTCTGAGCGCGCTAGACGGGAAGCGGGTTTCGGCGATTTCGCCGGGGCCCGCTTTTTGTCTGGTGGTTCAGGTCAGGTCAGTATCAGGCGCCGGCGTGGAAAGACTTCTGACCTATGGGAGAGGCCGGGGAATCCTCCTTGGTTTCTATCGGGAACGGAGCCCGGTGATGCAACGTCTGGGTAGGGAAGGCAATCTCTGCGCCGCGGGATGTGATGATGGCCAAAATCCGCAGCAGGATATCCTGCTTGATGGCGTGATAGGTGACCCAGTCGGTAGTCCGGGTAAAGGTGTAGACCATGATGTCGATTGAGGAGGCTCCGAAGGACAGCAGGTTGACGATCAAGGTCCTGTCCTGATCTATAGCCTCGTGTTGCCGCAGCATCGCCTCAATGTCCGAGACGAGAACGTCGACTTTGGCCGCATCGTCATAGCGCACGCCGATGAGTTCATGGATGCGGCGGTTGAGCATCCGGGACGGATTCTCGATGGCCACGGTCGAGAACAGGGCATTAGGCACGTAGAGCGGACGCTGGTCAAAGGTCCGGATTCTGGTAATGCGCCAGCCGATATGCTCGACCGTTCCCTCGAGTTCGCGGTCAGGGGACCGAATCCAGTCTCCCGCGGCGAAGGGGCGATCCAGCAGGATGCTGATGCCGCCGATAAGGTTAGCGAGGATATCCTTGGCCGCGAAACCGATCGCGATTCCGCCAATGCCCCCGAAGGCCAGCAGGCCTGAAACTGACATGCCAAAGGCCTGCAGGATTGTGATTCCTACCAGAATCCATACCGTGAACCGGGCCAGGCGGCCGATGGCGCCGATGGTGGCCCGGTCCCCGGAGTCCCTTGTCCCTCGGTGAAGGCCGAGAAATTCGCCTTCCACGCCCCGGATCAGCCGATGAAAGCTCCAGCCGACGAGCAGCATGGCGCTCACGTTCGCAAGATGCCGCAGGACGGGATGCCATATCTTGACTCCTTCAATAAGGTTGAGTCCGAGGTGTCCCACGGCCAGCCAACATCCCCACGTGGTGATTGGGAAGAGGGCCTCGATCGCCACTGTGTTCCAGGGCGTGGGGCCACGCTCCGAAAGGATGGCTGCCCGCTTCATGCCCAGGCGCAGAAGGGCCTGGGTCACGCCTCCAAGGAGAAGCAGCAACATCAGGGCAACCAACCCCGACGGCAAGCCCAGCCGATGGGTCAAATGGGCGAGGTCGATCAGCTTGTCAGACATCGAGGGTCCCTCCGTCTCTCCAGAAGGATAGCTCGGTTGAGGTCCTTCGAGATACACAGAAAGCTGGGGCGATTTCCGTCGTGCCCGGCGGCAGTCACGGGTTGCCTGTAGACCGTTGCTGCTATCCTCACACATCCCCGGCCCGGCCACGGATGGGCAGCGTCGACTCCGGTTCAATGGTGGGCGAGTAGTTACAGATTGACCTGGTGTCTGGCGCTCGGCAGGTGCGTCGCTGGAGAGGGGGCGTCCTGGCCCGAGTGGCGTCGTAAGGCTACGGTGTCATGGGATAGCGTGCTGTTTTTGATTGCAGGGTGAGTCCCTTGGGAAGTCTGGGCCGTTGGGCCTTCCGGCCTGCCTCCTTGCCGACCGCAAGGCTGGCCTGCTGACTCTCCGTTCCTGGAAACGCCGGGGAAACGAAAGCTCGGCATTAACGGCCACCCCAAGACATTGGTTACGGGGTGGAAACTGGCGATTCTATTGGTTCTGACCAAGTTTTCAGCAGTTTGGGGAGTTCCCCGGTATCCCCCAGACTCGCTGACGGGACGAAGTAGTTCTGGGGGGCGAATCCCCCCAGAAGCGTTAGTCGGGAGTCGGGTTTCGGTGGATGTGCCTAGGCCTGCATTTAGCTGCGGGGCATCGCCTCTGTTGTAAGGGGCGCCCCCCGGAGACTCAGGGGAACTCCTCAGTTGTGCTTCGTCCAGATATTTGGCGGCGTTCCGAAGTCCGGACTAGCGGGTATCACCCTGCCATGACGCAATCCATTGACGCGAACAGCTGGCAACCTGCATCTGTCACGACGCGTCCGGTTTCATCCACGCCGCCGAGCGCACCAGCCTCGCCTGTGAATCCGGGCACGGGCCCCCTGCATCTGGAACAGGACAGCACTCGAATGCAGCAGGCCCCGGGCCTCGCTACAGGCATGAGCCTTGAGGAGCCCATCGCGGCACTCCCATCGGCCAGTCAGGCAGAGTCGGGCCAGCGACGTGGCATCGGCAGTGGACTATATGACGTGGACTTGGCACCCGGAACCCGGCAGCAGCGGTTCTTCGGGGAGAATGACGTGCCCTTTTCGGCTATCGTGGTCAACTCGGAGACGATTCAGGGCGATGCTCTCGATCCGGCATTCATTGCGCGGGCTGCCATCAAGGCCAACCCGGACATCCAGCTTGTCGTGCCCACCCGGCAGCCTTTCGACGGTCCATCGGACACGAGGTTCCAAGTGGAGCGCAGTCGCTTGGCCGAGCGCCTCGGAGTCCCCGAGGCCAACATCCTGCCCGTCCGCTCCGACATGGCCGCCTTCCCCCAGGACGAGTTTCTGGCGGGGACCCTGAACGGCAAGCCGACCCTTTTCACGCCGAACGACAGGGCTGACCGTACCGACTTTTGGCTTCCTGACGAAGATGGCATTCCAGACAGCACCCACTGGGCTCGCAATGTCACGCGTGACGGCGCCGCGATGCTCGCCAAGGAACTGGGTGTCCAGTCCGCGGTGAGTGACTTTATCTCGGAGGGGGGGGACACGCAGTTCCTGACTCGTCCCGACGGGACGCAGGCGGCTGTCTTCAGCAGCTACACGGTCAACAAGGTTGCGAGGACGCTCGATCTCGACGTGTCCTCCCCGGGCGGTTTCCTCAAGGCCTTGGACAAGACCATGGTGGGCATGCGGGCTGCCGGTATTCCGGTTGATGCGATGGCTCCCGTCGGGACCGGCAAGGTGACCTATCGAGAAGCTCTGGATGCCATGGCGCCCGAGGACCGTGCCGCCCTCGATCCGGAAGTCAGAGCCAGATTTGAGGCCCTCGGGGATCTCAAAGTGCCACAGCGGTCCTATGTTTACCACTCCGATCTGACGGTCCTGTCCCCGGATGGCAAGACCGCCTTTGTCAGCGAATACCTGGCCAAGGCAGATCCCAGCATCGAACGGCAACTGCGTGCTGCCGGCTTTGAGCCGAAGCAACTTCCGGGATTCCAGCAGGGCTTCCCCGTCAAGGGGCAGGCGGACCAGCAGGTCGAAGGTTGGAAGCAGTGGGAGGGTACGCAGGGTGGCCCCACGCTTAGCTATATCAACACCGTCATGGGCAAGATGCCGGACGGACGTCCTGTCATCCTGATGCCGACCGAGGCCGCTGACCCCGACAGGCTCACGGCTCGGGACCAGCAGGCCATGGCTGCATTCCGGCAAGTGCAACCTGATGCGGTGATTGTGCCCGTGGGGGGACGCAGTGCCGTGACGGCTGGCAGAAACACCATGGGGACGTTCGAGGATGGCACCGAGCTCGGAAATCGGAACTGGGGCATCCACTGCATGACCAACGTGCTGCCTTTCAGGATGCAGGTGGCGGGTGAGGCCGGGTCCAGACCCTGACGACCCGAAGGCGGTCCGGGCGAGGGCGCGCCCGGCCGGCATGTCAGGCGACGAGCTTGGCCAGCATGGCCGCGATCAGGCCCGGTTTCGATTCCCGCTCACCCACCTGACCGAATCCCAGTCGGGCGTGAAAGCGCAATGAACCTTCGTTGCGTGGTTGCAGGTTGACCTCGCAGGTGAAGTGCGGGGTCCGGCCTTCCGCCCGGATGCGCCTTTCTACCTCGCGATACAGCGCTTCACCCAGTCCGCGCGACCGATGGCCCTCCGCGACGACCACGCGGTCAAGATAGACGAAGTCTGCATAGCGTTCAGCGAACCACGCGTAGTTGCCCCCCAGATCCACATCGAGGCCGCTGGGAAAGGTGATGCAGAAGCCCAGCGGTTCGTCCGCGCCGATGGCCAGTGCGTATTCGGCGACCTTGAGGTCGGCTTCAAGTTCGGCGATGTCCAGCAAGGAGACGGCGGGCTGGTTGGCATTGTTCAAGCGAAGGATGGCCGGCAGGTCTTCCTGTCGGATGGAGCGGATGAGCGGCATTTCGGGCTTTCTGGCCGTGACGAGGCGTGTGGAACACTCCAGATTGTGGAGGGTTGTCCCTCAGGTCGGGGGCTTCATGGGCAAGCATCTACCGGTCATGATGGTGCCGTGAAGCGAATGTCCTTGGAACCTGCTGATGATACGCCTGTATCCGGTTGCCAACGCCGCAATCGTCCAGGCTGGCGGTGGGCATTGCCATTGGTTGCTTGCGGCTTGGCGGGTCTCGCGGTTGCTTGCACGCCAGCAGTCACGGTCGGGACAGCAAGCCTTGTACCGGCAGTCGGACCGACAGGCACCCCATCCGTCTCGACAGAACCTCTCTCGCCAACGCTTGCATCGCCCAGGCCGGATGCGACGGCAGGACTTGCCCCGAAACCGCCGGCGACGCTGCGCTTCATCCGGCCCGGCAGATTGGCCCCGGACGATGAGGGACCGTTGGAGCGTCACCACGACTACTTCCTTGCCCACGATGGAACCCGCAGCCAGTTCGTCTGGATCCCGCGCTTCACCGCCTACCAACTGCTGGACCCGGCGCGTGCTGGCCATCCCGGCAAGCCGGTCGGCTACTGGGTCAAGGGGCAACCGGCCGGAGAGGCCGGTGCGGCCTGGGCCAGCGAGGAGTTCGGCGGCTTTTATGCGGCCAAGTTCGAAGCCAGTCGGCTCGACGCCGTTCCGGGTGAGGCGGGGTCTGGCGCAGGGGCCACGGCGGGCATCAGCTTGCGTGCAAAGGTCGAACGCCGCTGTGTGCCCTGGGCCACCGTTGATTACGATGAGTCGATGGCGGCCTGCGCGGCGATGGGGCCGCAGGCCCACATGATGCATGACGAAGAGTGGACGGCACTGGCAGTCTGGGCCCTGACCCACGGCGTCGTGGTCCGAGGCAACAACCGCCTGGGCGTAGATGCCGACGAACCCGGAATAGCGTTCCTTCCGGACCCGACCAACGAGCTTCGCACCCTGACAGGTACGGGACGCAATCCGGACTGGCCGACCGAGGTCAACACCACGAGCCATACGGGTGGAGAAGATGGCGTTCTCGACCTGAACGGCAACGTCAACGAATGGACACAGGAGTTACACGTCGACAAGGCCTACCAGATGTTGATTCTGGATGTTCCGACAGGTCTTGAAGCGCCGACGAAGGGTTACGTCGTGGGCCTTTCGACGGATCCGAGGTTTCGTCGGTATGGTCTGCCCATCACGGGCGACAACGCCAGCGCCCGGTTCTCGGGTGACTTCTTCAACCGCCAGAAGGTGGATACCCGCGCCATGCGCGGCGGCACGTGGGGCGATGAGGACCGGTCGGGCCTGTGGAATACCTACCTCAACTGCCTTCGGACCTTTCGCCTGCCCAATGGCGGATTTCGTCCTTGCCTGAGTTACAATTGACGGCCTCATCCTGCGCCCACTGCGGGCAGGTGTACGCCCTCGTATCGGCTCAGGCTTCGCCCCGGACCAATGCCACGAAGGCCTCCGTCGGGACCAGCCCGTGGGGGTCTTGCGCATATTCCGGCTTCAGGCCCATCACGAAGGCCATCTCGAGGTCTCCCTTGTTCTTGGCCGCAACCAGACCCCGCTGCTGAAGGACGAACCACGGCTCGATCAGGGCGGCGACTGTCGCGGAAACATTGATGTGGTCAGGTTGGCCGCTGGATTCCATCCGTGCGGCCGTGTTGACACTGTCTCCCCAGATGTCGTAGGCCAGCTTGGTCTTGCCGATGATGCCGGCGAGGACCGGTCCCGTATGAAGGCCGATGCGGATGCCCCACTCCGGACGCTTGTCATCGGCGGTGCGCCCCGTCGCGCGCACGACCTCGCGCATCTCTAGGGCGGCCATCGTGGCTGCAAGGGCGTGATGGGGATGCGGCAAGGGTATGCCCGCGCAAGCCATGTAGGCATCGCCGATGGTCTTGATCTTCTCGACGCCCCAGCGTGCCGAGATGGCATCAAACGCGCCAAACAGCTCATCGAGCGAGTCGACCAGCACCTCGGGACCGAAACGCTCGGCGACGCGGGTGAAGCCGACGAGGTCGGTGAACAGCACGGTGGTCGATTCGTGGACGACCGGCTGCACCCTGCCGTTCCGCTTCAGTTCCGTGACGATAGGCGCAGGCAAGGTACCCTCGAGCAGCCTGCTCGAGATCTCGAGTTCGCGCTCCGTCGCCGATGTTTTCATGACCAGAGCGACACGGCGCGTCATCTCCGCGTCCTCCCGCTCCCTCTGGACACGCTCCAGGGCGAGACTCTCCTTGATGTAGCCCAATGCCCCGACG
>JAYKIS010000026.1:0-49410 GCA_035286125.1 Candidatus Sericytochromatia bacterium | reverse complement strand
ATCTTCCAGGGCATCTGGAAGGCACCCGTGCCCGTCATTGCCGCCATCAACGGCTGGTGTCTGGGTGGGGGCCTCGAGCTGGCCCTCGCGTGCCACATCCGGCTGGCTTCGGCCTCGGCCATGATCGGCTTGCCCGAAGTCACGCTGGGCATCATCCCCGGATTCGGCGGAACGCAGCGCCTTGCGCGCCTGGTGGGGTCGGCCCGGGCGCTCGAGATCACGCTGACCGGGTCGCATATCCCGGCGGATGAGGCCTCCAGGATAGGCCTGGTCAACAGGGTCGTCCCGGATGAGGCCATCGAGTCGGCTGCGCTGGACTTGGCAAGGACCATGGCAGGGCGGGGCAAGGTGGCCCTCAAGGCCGTTCTGGACGCGGTGCGCGCCGGTGGCGAGCAACCTCTGGACGAGGGCCTGGACACCGAGGTTGCCCAGTTCGTGAAGGTCATGGACACCCACGATCGGATGGTCGGCGTCTCCGCCTTCCTTCGCGGGGACAAGCAGCCGCGCTTCACGGATCGCTGACCTGGCCGTTAACCTCATCTTGACGCAAGCTTGGTACCCGAGGGGGCGACAAGCATGACGTCCCTCTTGAGGAAGCTTGCCATGACGCTACACCGCCAGGCCTTGATCCTGACGCTTGCCGCGACCCTGAGTGCCTGTGGTCAGGCTGAGGCGCCCTCGCTTGCTGCCCGGGCAAGCGCGCAGCAGCAGGGGATGGCCACCATGTCGTCCGCGCGACAGCAGGAGCTCGCGCGACTCGATTCCGAAGAACTCACGGATCGCTCCTTGGGCGAGGTCCAGGCCGACAGCCTGTGGCCCTCACCGCCGCCGGATGACCTGGGCAATGTCGGGGAGGTCGATGCGCATCTGCTGCGCGGGGCGCGGCCCACGGCCCGCGGTGTCCAGTTGCTCAAGGAGCGTGGCGTGGTCCACGTCATCTCTCTCGAGAACGACAAGAAGGTCGTCGCGAACGAGAAGACCATGGTCGAGGGAGCAGGCATGCGCTTCACGAGCCTGCCGATGGGTCTCTTCATCCCGCCGGGCGAAGCAAAGGTCGACCGGTTCCTCGGTATGGTCCGCCACGCTGACGGGGGCAAGACCTACTTCCATTGCATGCAGGGCCGGGACCGCACCGGCACGATGGCTTTGGCCTACAGGGTCCGCATGCAGGGGTGGAGCTTCGACAAGGCTTACGCGGAGATGAAGCAGTTCGGTTTCCATACCTACCTGCTGGGTCTCAACGGCTTCGTCCGCTGGTACGGCAACAAGTACGACCACTCGGACGTCGACGGCGTCGTCGCCAACACCTTCTGAGCCTTTACGGCTCAGGCGTACATATCGATCTGACGGCCGAGCGGAGATTGCTGCTCTTCCCGCTGCAAGCGGGCCCGCAAGGGTTCCCTTGCCGGCGTGGACAACGAGACCAGATACGCCGGACCAGGGTCGGGCACCTCGCGGGTTCGCGCCGCACGCTCCTCGATGGCGACAATCCGCGCCTCCTCGGCTCGTCTTGTGGCCTCGATATCCCGGCGCTCACGAACCCTCGCCTCGCGCACATCGCGTTCCTGGGCGTCACGCTTGTCCTGCTCGAGCAACTTGCGACGTTCGAGACGCCTCGCCTCATCCGTGCCATAGCGAGGCTGGCCCGGCAGTTGCCGCTGGGGGGCAACTGCCGGTTGGTCCGGACGGTCGGCGCGTACTTGCATGGCAGGAACTACCTGCTGTCATCGTACCCCGATCCGGCACCGGAAGGGGCCCATGGTGCTCTGGTACCATGGTGAGCCTTTACGGGAGGGATGCCTTATGGCCCTGAGCGCCGCCGAAATCCGCGACAAGTTCATCGCCTACTTCGAGGCGCGCGCGCACAGGACGGTGCCGAGCGCCTCCCTGGTGCCGCACAAGGACCCCACCGTGCTGCTGACGACAGCCGGGATGATGCCCTTCAAGCCCTACTTCATGGCACTCGAGGCACCCCCTGCGACGCGCCTGTCTTCCATCCAGAAGTGCTTCCGGACCACCGACCTCGATCAGGTCGGCAGGACCGCGCGCCACCATACGTTCTTCGAGATGCTGGGCAACTTCAGCTTTGGTGACTACTTCAAGGCCGAAGTCATTCCTTGGGCATGGCAATTCCTGACGGACGAGTTGGGCCTGCCGCGTGAGCGCCTCTGGGTCACGGTCTACAAGGACGACGACGAAGCAGAATCCATCTGGCACAAGGCATGCGGCATCCCCCTCGACCGGATCGTTCGACTGGGAGACGACACGAACTTCTGGGCAGCCGGTCCGACCGGCCCGTGTGGCCCCTGCTCGGAAATCTACTACGACCACGCTCCGGACCAGCCCGCGTCGGCCGAGACCTTCGAAGAGGAAAGCGATCGGGGTCGGTTCCTCGAGGTATGGAACCTGGTCTTCATGCAGTACGAGCGCTTGCCGGACGGCACGTTGCGGGACTTGCCGGCACGCAACATCGACACCGGCATGGGTCTCGAGCGCATTGCCAGCGTGATTCAGGGCGTGCCCAGCAACTACGAGACCGACCTGCTCATGCCCTTGATGTCGGCCGTGGCCGATCGGGCCGGCCGCGAGGTAGACCTTGTCGGCGAGACGGGTGTCGCCTTCCGCCGCATTGCCGACCATGCCCGGGCGGCAACCTTCCTCGTCGCGGACGGTGTCGTGCCGGGCAACGAGGGGCGCGGCTACGTCCTGCGACGGGTGCTGCGACGCGCCATTCGCCACGGCAGGCAACTGGGCATCCAGGGAGCATTCGTGGGTGATCTCGCCGCGCGGGTCATCGCGTCATACGGTCATCATTACAAGGAGTTGAGCGACAAGCAGGCCGTCATCATCGAGGTCCTGGAGGCCGAGGAGGCGCGCTTCGGTGCGACCCTCGACAGGGGCCTGCAGTTGTTCGAGAAGGCCGTGAGCCGTCTGGAGAGCAAGGTCCTGCCCGGGGCGACGGCCTTCGAACTCTTCGATACCTACGGGTTCCCTGTCGAACTGACGGAAGAGTTGGCGGCCGAACGCGGCCTTGGCGTGGACCGGACAGGTTTTGAATCCGCCATGGAAGCCCAGCGCCAAAGGGCCCGAGAGGCGCATGCACGTGCCGGAGTGTCCTTCGGTGGTCTGGCCATCGGGCAGCATCCGGCGACGCAGTTCCTTGGCTACGAGCAAGATACGTGTGAGGCCAGGGTGCTCGAGGTCCTCCGCACCGACGACACGGCCATGATCATTCTTGACCGGACGACATGCTATGCCGAGGGCGGAGGCCAGGTCGGCGACCAGGGCATGATCGCCGGGCATCGGGTCGTCGATACCCAGAAGCAGGGCGAGATCTTCGTCCACCATGTCGTGCCTGCGGGTGCCTTGCCGGAGACGGGCGCGAGCGTGACGGTCCAGGTCGACCCCGACCGGCGCAAGGCCACCATGCGCCACCACACGGCCACCCATCTGCTGCACGCGGCCTTGCACGCCGTCCTTGGCCCCACGGCGTCACAGGCCGGGTCCTACGTCGGTCCGGACGAGTTGCGGTTCGACTTCCAATGGAACAAGGGCCTGACTCCGGATGAAGTCGTGGCCGTCGAGGACTGGGTCAACCGGGCCATCCTGACTGCGCGGGGCGTCAACAAGGCCGATATGGCAATGGACGAAGCCAAGGCCAAGGGTGCCGTCGCCATGTTCGGCGAGAAGTACGGCGACCGCGTGCGCGTCGTCGAGGTCCCGGGTCTCTCGACCGAGTTGTGCGGCGGAACCCATGCGACGTCCACCGGCGAGATTGGCTTCCTGAAGATCACCGAGGAGAAGGGCATTGCCGCGGGTGTGCGCCGTATTCGTGCCGTTGCCGGCCTCGCGGCGCTCGAATGGGTGCGGCAGCACGCCGAGGTCGTTGACCGCCTGCGTGAAGACTTCAAGGTCACGGTCGATGCCCTGCCCGACCGGGTCCAGAAGCTGCGTGACCAGGTCCGCGCGGCCGAGGACGAAGTCTCGGACCTGCGTGGGCGCCTGGCCATCAGCCGGGCGGCCGGACTGGCGTCGTCCTTCGTCAACGTCGCCGGCATGAAGGTACTGGCGGCGCGTCTGGACGATACGGATGGAGCGGCCCTGCGTACGTCCGCGATGGATCTCGCCAAGGGGACCGAACCCCGGGTGGTCCTGCTGGCCGGTGTCTCGGCCTCACGCATCCAGGCCGTCATGGTCGCCAATGCGGCAGCTGTCGCTGCCGGCGTCCATGCGGGTCAGGACCTGGGCAAGGTTCTTGGGCCTATCGGGGGCAAGGGTGGCGGAAAGCCGGATGCGGGACAGGGTGGTGGCGGTGAAGCCGATCGCCTCGATGGCGCCTTGGCAGCGTTTGCGGACCAACTGGCCGGCAGGCTGACGGCCGCCAAGGCCTGATCAACACATCGGCAACGGCCGGGGGCAGATCGTCCCACGGCCCTCGTCACGCTATGGCGGGCTAAAGGTTGCCGCGCGCCGCCTGGTCACGCTCGATGGACTCGAAGAGCGCCTTGAAGTTGCCCTTGCCGAAGGAGGTCGAGCCACGGCGCTGGATGATTTCGAAGAACAGGGTCGGCCGGTCCTCGACGGGCTTGGTGAACAGCTGCAGCATGTAGCCTTTGTCGTCGCGATCCACCAGGATACCCAGGGCCTTGAGCGCCTCGACATCCTCGCGCACGCCGGGAAGACGGTCGGCAATGGTGTCGTAGTAGCTGTCCGGGGTGTACTGGAAGGCGACCCCGTTCTCGCGCAGCGTCCGGACAGTCGCCACGATGTCGTCGGTCGCAAGTGCGATGTGCTGGATGCCGGCACCCTGATAGAAGTCGAGGTACTCCTGGATCTGGGAGCGACGACGGCCCTCGGCTGGCTCGTTGATGGGCATCTTGATGCGCTCGTTGTGGTTGGCCACGACCACGGAACGCAACGCTGAGAACTCGGTCGAGATGTCCTTGTCGTCGAAGTTGGCAAAGAACCGGAACCCGAAGACCTTCTCGTAATGCTGCTGCCAGGCCACCATCCGGCCATCCTCGACGTTCGTCACGACGTGATCGACGTAGCGAAGGCCAGCATCCTTCTGGCCCAGGCCACGAGCAGGCTGGAAGCCGGGAAGGAAGGCCCCGGCGTAACCGTCACGCTGGACCAGGCTGTGAATCGTGTCTCCCGCGGCCGCGATCGCAGCCACGATCACCTCGCCGTCGGCATCGGAACGCACCTCGGGCTCATGAACCACCGTGGCGCCACGAGCCACGGCCGTGGCGAATGCCTTGCGGGCATCCGTCACCCAAAGGGCCACGTCCCTGACGCCATCCCCGTGCAGGGCCTGGTGCCGGACCACCGGATGATCAGGAGACAGGCCGGTCGTCAGAACGAACCTGACCTTGCCCTGCTGCAGGACATAAGAGGCCCGGTCACGCAGGCCGGTCTCGGGCCCCGCATAGGCCACCAGGTCGAACCCGAAGGCCCGCTGGTAATAGTAGGCGGCCTGCCGGGCGTTGCCGACCCAGAACTCGATATGGTCCGTACCTATGATCTCGATTTCGGGTGCAGGGCCGGCGCCGGCATTCATCTTGTTCACAAGCGTATCCATGGCCATGATCGTGGCATGGGCACGCAGGTGCGGCAAGGCGGAAGAGCCCCGTGGCGGGTATGGTCCCCATGTAACGGAGGATTTCGCGCCATGGTCCGTCCCAGTCGACAGCGCTTCGCGGCTTCGGCTTTGGCCGCCGGCCTGATCATCGCGGGGCTGCCCTTGCCCGCGGAAGCCTGCGGCGGTTTCTTCTGCAGGACGCAACCGGTCGATCAGGCCGGGGAGAAGATCCTGTTCGTCACGGACGGCGACCATGTCGACGCGACCATCCAGATCCAGTTCACGGGCCAGGCGAAGGACTTTTCGTGGGTCGTGCCGCTGGCACGCAGGCCCCTTGCCTACGGCGTCAGCTCGGACGAGGTCTTCAGCCTGCTGGGACGCAACACGATGCCCAACTACCGGTTGGACTGGAAGAAGGCCGAGGGCAACTGCCCGATCATGATGGAGGACCGGGCGCAACCCGTTTTTGCCGCAGCGCCCGCTAACGCCGAATCTGGGGCGGGCTCGGCCGTTACGGTCGTCGAGAAGGGCATCGTCGGCAACTATGACTTCACGTTGCTTTCCTCGACCGATGCCGGTGAGCTGGAGCAGTGGCTCAAGGACAACGGCTACAACGTGCCTGCCGACTTCGACGACAAGGCCCGGACCTACATCGAGGGCAAGTTCGTCTTCCTCGCGCTCAAGCTGCTGGAAGGCAAGACGACCGGGGACCTGCAGCCCATCCGCCTGAAGCTCGACGAGCAGAACCCCTGCGTCCCCATCCGCCTGACCGCGATTGCGGCCCGACCGGACATGCCAATTATCCTCTACGCCTTCGGTCCCGGGCGCGCAGTACCACGCAACTACCGCCACGTCCGCCTGAACGAGACCCTGCTGGACTGGATCGGGGCGTCGCCAAACTTCGGGGGCTTCTTTCCCGGCGGGGGCGCCAGCCTGCCGACTCCCAACTACAACGACGTGGTCAACAAGTCGATGAACGAGGCCGGTGGCCGCGGCTTCGTGACCGAACTGGCCACAGGCAGCGCAGGCCTCGTCACCCTGCTTGCGAATCGGGCCAGCCAGTACGACCCTGCCGGAATCGCCTCGGCCAAGACCGCCCGTGCCGCCATCGAGGCCGTTCGGGCCCAGGGCTACCCGGTGGGCATCGCCCTGCAGGGCATCGTCGACCGACACCTGCCCCCGGTGGCCGCCAACGAAGCCTGGGGCCTGCTCAATGGTCGAGGCTTCTTCGGGCCGGTGCCCTTCCCCGAACCGGATGCCAGCGGCACCGTTCAGGATACCGGCCTCGACACGGCCACCATGGACGCAGCGTCGTTCTCGGCCGACATCGACGCGATGTTCGCCAAGCCCATGCGCGAGGCTGCCGAGCTCGCCGGCCGCGCACCCTGGGTGACGCGGCTCTACACGACCATGTCCGCCGACGAGATGACGGAGGACCCGGTCTTCGGCTTCAACCCGCGGCTTCCCCAGGTCAGCAACCTACGGCGTGCGGAGGCCACACCTGTCTGTGAAGACGGCGATTACAGGGTCCGCATCAAGCTCGAGGACGGGACCGTCTTCACGACGCGCCAGGGCGCCCTGCCCCCCATCGCCGAGATCCCGGCTGCCGCCGTCATCGAGATGCTCGACGAGGATGCCGCGACGCCGACGCTGGTCTCCGACCGTGGTCCCGTCATCCGTGCCGCGCTGGCCGACTGGCAGGCAGGCAAGGCCATTGGTACCACGCCTGCACAGCCCGTGGGGCCCAACGCGACCGCCGGTGCCGGAAATTCAGCAACGACCGGCGGCGGCAATGCGGGAGCAGCAGCCGGCTCGGGTACCCCGGCCCTTGCTGCCGTTCCGGGTTGTGCGTGCAGCAATCCCGTGCGGACGGCGCTGGACACCCGTGCGGCCGACCGAGAAGGGGCCTTCTGGGGCCTGTCATTCGGGATTGTCGCGGCGTGGCGGTTGCGGCGGCGGCGGCGGCCAAGTTAGGCGACTGCCGGTCATTGACCGGAAGAAACCTTCAAGCTGCGTCGCCTGTCGGCAGCTTCATACCGTCCCTTGAATATCAGGGACCGCTTGCAAATGAGGGCGACCATGATCGCGAGGTTGTCGCCGTCGAGATGTGGGCGTAATCAATGGGCTGGGCCGTGTGCACGCTGTGGTTGTCCGATGTGAAGCCCCTCCAAGCAGACATGTTATCTGCAGGCCATGAAGCCGTGGACCATCGAAATGCCCCCAGAAAACCTTCCAAGCCTTGAGGGGCCAGCACGTCGATAATGGGTGCTATTGGGTGTATTATCGGATCTGTGTTTCGCCTCGACACCCTTTCGATTACCCCGGAAATCCTGAGGCTGATCGCCAGGATTGACGAGTTCAAAGGCGCTTGGCGTGCTTTGGGCACGCTTGCTCCTGATCGGCTGTCAGCCTTGCGCAGGGTAGCCACCATCGAGAGCATCGGGTCGTCAACCCGCATCGAGGGCAGCAAACTGTCCGACAGGGAAGTCGAGAGGCTGCTGTCCAGCTTGACCATCCGGTCCTTCGAGACCCGTGATGAGCAGGAGGTCGCCGGCTACGCTGACCTGATGGAGTTGGTGTTCGGTTCCTGGCGTGAGATTCCGTTCAACGAGAACCACATCAAGCAACTGCACCAGATCCTGCTTCGCCACAGCGAGAAGGACGCGTGGCACCGAGGTCGTTACAAGACCAGTTTGAACAACGTGGCCGCTTTCGATGAAAACGCCGTGCCCATCGGCATCGTGTTCGAGACCGCAAGTCCGTTCGAGACTCCGCGCCTGATGGCTGACCTGGTGGGCTGGGTCAGTGAAGAGCGCGACAAGGCGCAGTTGCATCCTCTGCTGATCGTGGCCATCTTCATCGTGGTCTTCCTGGCGATCCATCCGTTCCAGGATGGCAACGGCCGCCTCAGTCGGGTACTCACCACCCTGTTGCTCATTCAGGCGGGCTACATCTATGTACCGTACAGCTCCCTCGAGAGCGTGATCGAGTCGAACAAGGATGCGTATTACCTTGCCCTGAGGCAGACCCAGGGCTCGATCCGGACGGATGCTCCCGACTGGCAGCCCTGGCTGGTGTTCTTCCTGCGGTCTCTGGCCGAGCAGGTGCGGCGTCTGGAAAAGAAGGTGGAGCGCGAGAAGATCGTCCTGTCAGCCCTGCCCGAGTTGTCACTGCAGATCGTTGAATTTTCACGTGAGCACGGGCGCATCACGATCGGCGACGCCATCAGATTGACGGGTGTCAGCCGAAATACGCTCAAGGCACACTTCCGCAATCTGGTCGCGAAGGGTCACCTGAATCAGCATGGCAGCGGGCGCGGAGTCTGGTATGACCTGAAGTGATGGTCTTGGCAAAGGATCAGGCGCTACGCACAGGAAGATGGCTTGGAGTGCCCGATTCCGGATTATCCGAACCAAGCTACTCGGGATAGTCAGAGGACCAAGGCCCTCCTGTCAGGCTGTGACTCAGCCCCTCCCCGCCTGCTCCAACGCCCCAATCGCCGAAGCCATCCCGTCGCGGGCACCCTCGAGGACCCACTGGCGCAGGCGTGCCGGCGAGGCGTCCGGACGCAGGGTCCGGAGCAACGCCACGATGCCCGTGACGAACGGGGCTGCCGCAGAAGTCCCGCCAAAGGGTGAGACGCGGCCCTCGCGCGACGTACTGACGACACCCTCGGCAGGCGCCAGCAGCAAGTGGCGGGGACTGCCTTGGCTGACGGGCGCGACCCGGCCCCACCTGTCGGCAGCTCCCACGGGAATCAGGCCGGCAAACGCCGGATCGTGTGCCCACGCGCCCGGCCACACCGTGGCGCCCCGGGCGGGACCTGCCGCACAGACCACGGGCACGCCTGCCGCCAACGCCTCCCGGACGGCACGTCCCAGGTCGGAGACGGCTGCCGCCGTCAGGAACTCTTCGCCTTCCACGACGCCCACCGACATGTTGATGACGGCGGCCCCCTCCCGCAGGGCAGCCCGGATGCCCGCGGCCA
This sequence comes from Candidatus Sericytochromatia bacterium, assembly GCA_035286125.1. Taxonomy (GTDB): domain Bacteria; phylum Cyanobacteriota; class Sericytochromatia; order S15B-MN24; family VGJW01; genus VGJW01. Next base: position 39,841 of record JAYKIS010000026.1, on the reverse strand, counting down.
TGTGCTCGGCCCGAACGTGGCCGGTGCCGTGATGGTTGACCTTGATGGCCAGCAGGCTGACCAGGGGAGCGACACCCGCCGCCTCCCCGAATCGCCAGCCCCGGCTGGCAATCAGGCCGGCAACCGCCGTGCCGTGGCCCAGGTCATCCAGATATCGGCCACCGGCCGACACCACGTCGCACCCCCCCAGGACCTTGCCCTTGAGGTCGGGATGCGCCCCATCGATACCCGTGTCCACGACGGCCACCCGCACCCATGGAGCACCTCGGCTGATCGCCCAGGCACGACGAACACCCAGCAAACGGTGGGGCCAGGGGTCACGGCTCGGCAGCCATGCCTGCAGGGATGCGAGGTTCACCCTTTGACGGCCCCGTCCATCAGGCCCTTCATGAACTGCTTCTGCAAGAACAGGAACACGATGATGGCCGGCACGATGGCGACGGTCGTGGCCGCCATCAGCAAGGGCCAGTCCGTCGTCTCCCGCATGCTTGCCCTGAATGCGGCCAGGCCGACAGGCAAGGTCCGCAGGTGATCGGCGTGGGTGGCGACCAGCGGCCACATGAAGGTGTTCCACGAGGCCAGGAACTGGAAGATGCCCAGCGTCGCGACGGCAGGCGTAGCCGTCGGCAAGGCAACGGACCAGAAGAAGCGCCATGGTGAGCAGCCGTCGAGACGTGCCGCGTCCTCGAGCTCCTTGGGCAGCCCCAGGAACCATTGCCGGAAGAGGAAGATGCCGAAGGCGCCCGCAAGGTCCGGGACGATAAGGGCCTGGTAGGTGTCGACCCAGCCCAGCCGGGCCACGAGTGCGAACAAGGGCACCAGATTGACCTGCACGGGCACCATCATCGTCATCAGGACGATGAAGAACAGCACGTCACGCCCCCGGAACGACATCCGCGCGAACGCGTACCCGGCCATGGCCCCCGTCAGGATCTGGCCCGCCACGGTAATCACGGCCACCAGCACGCTGTTGCCGAACCAACGCCACAACGCCCCCTCACCCATGGCCTTGCGGAAGTTGTCGAGCGTCGCAGGGCTGGGCCAGAAGGCGGGAGGATAGGCCATTGCCTGCTCGTAGGTCATCAGCGAGGTCGTGATGAGCAGCAGGAAGGGAGCTGCGCACAGCAGTGCGCCGATCCAGAGTGTCACCAGGCCGAGCGTGCGGTTCACGTGTCCTGCTCCTGGTGGACCCAACGCTTGCGCAGCGTCCACTGTATCCACGTCAGGGCCGCGAGCACCGCGAAGAGCATGTAGGCGAGTGCCGAGGCCTTGCCCAGCTTGAAGTAGGTGAAGGCGTTCTGGAAGAGCCAGTAGACAATGACTGTGGTGGCGCGGCGCGGCCCCCCGTGGGTCATGATGTAGACGGAATCGAAGGTCTGGAAGGCGCGGATGCCGGCCAGAATGCCCACCAACAGGACCGTCGGTCCCAACAGGGGCAGCGTCACATGCCAGAAGCGGCGCCATCCTGTCGCGCCATCGACCTCAGCCGACTCGAGCACCTCGCCCGGCAGGGCCTGAAGGCCGGCCAGGAAAAGCACCACGTTGGTCCCGAGACTCTTCCAGACGCTCATCACCACGAGGGCCGGCAAGGCCGTCGCCGGGTCCGAGAGCCAATGCACCGGCTCGCCACCGAACCAGCGCAGCACTTCGTTCAGGGCCCCGCCCCTCGGGTCGAAGATCCACTCCCACACGATGCTGACGGCCACCATGGACGTGACCACGGGCAGGAAGTAGGCCGTCCTGAAAAAACCCAGGCCGCGCAACTTCTGATTGAGGGCCAAGGCCAGGGCCAGGGCCAGGATCAGATCGAGGGCCAGATAGAGCACGACGAAGAGCAGCGTGTTGGCAACGACCTTGGGAAAGACCGGATCCGCCAGCAAGGACGTGTAGTTGTCGAGTCCGACCCACTTGGGTGCCCCGAGCAGGTCCCAGTCGGTGAAGCCGATCAGGAACGAGGCAAGGGTCGGCAACAGGCTGAAGACGCCGATGATGAGCAAGGCCGGCGAAGCAAGCAGGATGCCCCAGATACGCTCGGATCGAAGAGGATGACGCACAGGCTGCATGGAGCTCACCGCACCTCGGCCAGGAGCGCATCGATCCGTCGGATGACCGGCGGCAAGGCCTGGTCGAGGGACTCTTCGCCCGTCCACATCGGCCCGAGGCCATCGATCAGCTCCCACGTGATCTCGTCGTAGGCAGGCGGAACGCGCGTGGGACGGCCCTTGGCGATGACGTCGAGGAAGACCCTGCTGCCCGCCGGGGCGCCGGACAGGAAGGCCGGCCCGTAGGCGACGTCGGGGCGTGAGGGCACGATCAGGCCCGACCGCGTGAAGGCCTCGATGCTCTCCCGGCTGGCGAGGTGGCGAATCAGCTTCCAGGCAGCTTCCGGCTGGCGGGTACGCGCCGACATCGCCCACCCCGAAGCATCGGTATCGACGACACTTCCCGCCGGCCCCGCAGGAAAGGTCGTGACATCCCAGTTGAACTTGATCTTGCGCCTGTACCCCGGGACGGCCCAGCGACCGTAGACGAACATCGCCAGCTTGCCCGTCGCGAACAACTGGGTCATCCGGGCATTGCCCGTGTCCTTGTCGGAGGGTGCCACGTGCTGTCGATGACGCAGGTCAAGGTAGACCTGCAGGCCCTTGCGGGCCGCCGGGTCCCCAAGGGTGCAACGGGTCATCGACGCATCCACGACATCACCGCCGTGCGACCAGACCCACGGCGTCCAGATGAGGGGATTGGGCTGGAACCCGATGGCCCACTGCTTGCCCGGAATCGTCAGCATGGGCGCGATGCGTTGCAGGTCGGCCACGGTCCAGCCGGGCCTGGGATAGGGCACGCCCGCGGCATCGAAAAGATCCTTGTTGTAGAAGACGACCAGGTTGGAAAGGTCTCGGGGCAGGCCGTGCAACGCACCCTTCCAGCGCATGGCATCCAGGACCTGGGGGAAGAAGTCCCGCTCCCGGAGACGCCCGTCCGCAGCCAGGCGCGGCGCCAGATCAGCCAGCACGCCCTTGCGGGCGAAGCCGGGCAGGGCCTCGTTCGACATGAACATCACGTCGGGGACCGTGCCGCCAACCACCATCAGGCGCAACTTGTGGGCATACTCATCGGGGATGTGGATGAGTTCGACCGGAATCCCTTCCTTGCGGGTGAAGGCCTCGAGGATGGGCCGCAGCGTGGCCAATTCCTCCATCGACCCCCAGGTGCTGAACCGGAGTCCCGCGTTGCGGGCCGGCGCACACGCGACCAGAACGGCAGCCACGAGGCTCGTCAGGACGAGCATGGCGCGCGATCGGGCGGGACGGGGCATGGCGAGCCCATGGTAGCATCCGTCTCCCGACACGCGGCGGACGCCCCACCCGGCCCGGAGCACCGCCTCGTCGCACGTCAGGCATGGGCAGGCATCTGGCCGCTGCCCGATGCTCCCATGCCCCGGGCCTATAGGAGCGTCCCTTCGGGCGGCGGCGAGCGCGTCCGCCTCGAAGGCCGGACAGCGGAGGGCCATTTGCTGGCGTGGCTCGAGGTCGAGACCCTGCCGGGAGGCGATGCCGCGCTCCGCATGCTGGCGGCCCTTCCGGACGACAGCCGTGCAGGTCCGGCACTGGACCATGCCTGGCAGGAGGCGCGCCGGTGGCTGGAGCAGTCCGGGGCGCGCAGGGTGTGGTCCGGGGGAGGCATGGCCCATCTGTGGCCCGGCTTGCCGGCTGCCCGAAGCGCGCTGTCCGATTGGCTCGATAACCAGGGCTTCGCGGATGCCGGCAAGACGTGGGACATGGTTGCGGACGATCTGCAAGCAGCCCGATGGTCGCCGGCCCAGTCGCCCCGGGATATCGCCTGGGATCTGGCCGATGCTGCCGATGCCGCGATGGCCACCGCCTGGCTGCAAACCGAGTTTCCCGGCCGCTGGCCCCTGGAGGTTGCGGACACCCTGGCCGGAGTCTGGCCCGGCAGTCGGCTGCTGCTCGGACGGTCGGACGGAAAGCCCGTGGCCTTCGCGTTGCTGCATCTGCCGGGTTCCGACTGGACGTGGCGCTGGCAGGGCGCCGTGGAGCGTCCCGCGGCCATGGGTCCCCTCGGGGTGGACCGAGCCTGGCGCGGGAAGGGACTCGGTTACGCCCTGATGGAGACGGGCCTGAAGCTGCTTCAGTCCGAGGGCGCCCGCGCCACGATCATCGACTGGACTACCCTGACGACCTTTTACGGTGCCTTCGGTTTTTTGCCCAGGTGGCGATGGTCAAGGCGCGCCTTGGTCCTCCGGCCATGACCCCCATCAGGCCAGCCCGCTTTGCCAGCCGGCCCGAGGCTGCCCTTCGGGCCTGCTTTCCGGATCTTGCGGACGCGACACCCGCAGGAACGCCTAGGCGGCTGGCCAACAGCCACGTCTGGCGCTGGCGGTCTCCCACCTTCGGCAAGCTCTACCTGAAATGGCGGCCAAGGGGCGTGGTCGGTCCCGTGGGTCTCGAGGGCGCGCACCACGCCGCCGACTACCTGAGAGAGCGTGGCTTGCCCATCCCTCGTCCCTTGGCGGGGGTCGAGGGCAATCCGTGGGTCGAACGGGAGGGGTTGCTCTTCGAAGCCTGGTTGGCAGGCACGGGCGAGGACCCCTACGCCGAGAGGAATCCCTTCGCCCCCTTGGTGCGCCCCGCCCACGCCGTGGCGCTGGGCAGGATACTGGCGGAGGTCGCCCATCATCATCCCGCCGCCGTGACCCATCGCCCGGTCACAGAGCCGGGTGTCTGGCCCGACACGTCGTGGTTGTCGGCTGACGCCGTGGCAAGCGGCCCCGGTCCGGATGGCCTGCCGCATGTTCGCGCTGCGTGGGCAGAAGCCCGTCCCCTGGTGCTGGCTCTGCTGGCCGAGCATCCGTGGCCCGCCGGCCCGGCGTGCTGGCACCATGGCGACCCCCTGCCACGCAACATGCTGTTCGCCGCCGGGAACGTCAGCAGCCTGTTCGACTTCGAAGGCTGGACGACAGGGCCCGAGGGGCTCGACCTGGCCCTCGCCGTGGCGGCCCTGGGCTTTCCATGGCCCGTACTGGCGGCAGGCGGAGATCCCAGACCAGAGGTCGCACGCCTGCTCGTCGAGGGCTGGTCAGAAACACGGGTTCTGCCGGAATCCGGAGGGATGGTTTCGATGATCATCCTCGGGCGCGTGGGAGGGGCCTTTCGAAGAGCCCGGCAAATGGCGCGCCTGGGCCGGATCGCGGACGGCTTGCCCTTCCTGAGCGGGACCCTGGCGATGCTTCGCTGGTGGACAGGTCCCGAAGGCCGGCATTGGCGGGGGAAACTTGCTTGATCATCCTGCTGCACAAGCCGTGGGGAACCCTGTGTCAGTTCTCGGGGGGAGAGGAGGGCAGGCGCACCCTTGCCGACCACGTCCCGGTGCCGGGGGTCTATCCCGCAGGTCGCCTCGACCAGGACTCCGAAGGCCTGCTGGTCCTGACGGACGAACCCTGGTTCGCACACCGCCTGACCCATCCCCGCCATGGGCACCTGAAGCGCTATCAGGCCCAGGTCGAGGGCCAGGTTGCAGAGACGTCCATTCGCCAATTTGCCGGCGGCATCCTCCTCGACGGCACGCCGACCCGACCGGCAACCCTCACGGTCCCCGACCCCCAGCCCGTCTGGCATCCGCGGGAGAAGCCGATTCGCTTCCGCCTGAACGTCCCGACCACCTGGGTCGAAGTGGGTCTTCGCGAGGGGCGTAACCGTCAGGTCCGAAGGATGCTTGCGGCTGTCGGCCTGCCTTGCCTGAGGCTGATCCGGGTCGAGGTCGCGGGCCTGGTTCTGGGGGGCCTCGAGCCAGGTGCGTTCAGAAGGCTCGAGGGGCATGAGGTCCGGGCACTCAAGGCGCGGCTCGAGACCTGATTGACCGTGCCCTGACCTCGTGCTAGCGTTCGGCCGAGGGGCCACTACGTCGTGGAGGTAGCCCGTGATCAGGTCGGATACGGTTTCGGGCTTCAGGGCCTCGGACTGGTCTTCGCTGGGGGCCATGGTCTCCGGGGGGTCGGCCATCGACCTGCCTCGGCTCGACCTGCCGGATGAAGCCTCGGCCAAGGCCTTCCTCGCCGGATACGGCCTTGATCCCGACAATGATGGAGACCGGGGGGAACTGGCCCGGATTCTGCCTCTTTCGCGGCAGTTCATGGCCGACGTCCTCCTGCCGTGGCGCGGCCTTGACGGGCTACCCCCGGAACTTCCCGATCGCCCGGAAGCCCTGTTGCTGTCGGCCAGCAGGCTGACTGATCCCATGCGCTTCTGGTCGTGCTCCGTCCTGCGCGTCGCCCACGCCGTGGCCCACGCACTCTTCCTGCCCGGTCGGGACAAGGTGACGGACGCCCTGGCTCAGGTCGAAAGCCGCTTCCGCGAGCATCTCCGGGAAGAAGACGGCAGGACGTGGCTGGGGGGCATTCCCTTGCACGCCATCTGGTTCAAGTCGGGCAAGCCCTGGAACAGCCTCTTGCTGAAACTGCTCTGCAAGAAGGACAACGTGGCTGAGGAAATCTACGACCACCTGGGTGTGCGCATCGTGACCCGCACCAAGGTCGAGGCCCTGGAGGTCGTTCGCTTCCTGCGGGACAACCACGTCGTGCCGTTTCCGAATGTCAAGCCCAGCCGCAGCCACAATTCGTTGATCGATCTGGACGGGCTCGAACAGCATCAGGCCGCCTTGTGGCGGGACCTCGAGGCCGGAAGAATCGACCTCGAGAGCTTCGACCGGAGGCTCAGGGCCTATTCGGAAAGCCCGGAGATGCCACCTGCACGCCGACGCAACCCCTTCTCGGATGCCGATCGCCGTGCCATCCAGTTCACGGCACGGCTGCTCGTCCGCCGAGAGGACAACGGCAGAATCGAGCGATTCTTCTTCCCGTTCGAGGTCCAGACCATGGACGCGCAGTCGTGGGAGGAAAGCCAGAAGGGACGCGCCAGCCACGAGGAGTACCGCGAGCGGCAGCGGGAGGATGCGCGGCGGCGGGTCTTCCCGTGGGCGAAGGCCCTAGGCCCGGAGGAAATCCCGGTTAATGGTGCCGCCACCGAGCACCAGGTCCCCGTCGTGGAACACGGCGTATTGCCCGGGCGCCACGCCGGGGATTGGGGCCTCGAGCTCAACCCGCCAGCCTGAACCGGAGGGCAGGAGCGTTGCGGCGTGCAGATCGCCGCCGTGCCGGATGCGGACGGACATCGACAGCGCCCCGGACGGCTCCGCCACGGATACCCACCGGACGTCCTCGACGCCAAAGCCCCGCACCAGCGTCTGCTCGCGGGTACCGACGACAAGGCGGCCTTCGGCCGGCAGGACATCGAGTACGTAGAGCGGCGTGGGTGCCGCGACCCCCAGCCCCTTGCGCTGCCCCACGGTATAGTGCGTCGTCCCCTTGTGGGCGCCCAGGACCTGGCCCGAGAGATCGACGATGGGCCCGGGACGCTCGTGGTCCGGGAGGTGGCGAGCCAGGAATCCCGAGAGGTCCTGCGACGTGAAGCACAGGTCCTGGCTGTCGGGCTTGTCCGCGACATCGAGTCCCAGCGCCTTGGCCTCCCGCCGGGTCTCTTCCTTGGTCATCGAACCCAGCGGCGTGATCAGGCGAGAAAGCTGGTCCTGGGAAAGCCGCCACAGCATGTAAGCTTGGTCCTTGCGCGGATCGAGGCCCGAGCGCAACTGCCACCGGCCGGTCACGGGGTCCTGGGAGACCCGGGCATAATGGCCGGTCGCCAGATATTCGGCACCGGTCTCCGCACGGGCGGCCTGCCACATGTGGTCGAACTTGAGGCGCTCATTGCACGTCGGACAAGGATTGGGGGTCCGACCATCGGCATAGGTCTCGAGGAAGGGATCGACCACCTCGGCCTTGAACTGATCCATCAGGTCCAGCTTGAGATGGGGGATGCCCAGCCGGGACGCAAGTGCCGACGCATCCGCGATGGCCTCGGCGCCACAGCAGGAGGAATCCGGCCAGATGACCATGGTGACACCCACGACCTCGTGACCCTCGGCCACGAGCCGGGCAGCGGCCAGAGAGCTGTCGACTCCGCCGCTGAGACCTACCGCGATGCGCATCTGGTGAACCATGGCACGGGGCAAAGATGGCGGACCCCGCTAGAATGGCATGGTACCAGAGCTCGGGGCCGATCCGGCCGGGAGGCGGACGTGACCACGGACCATCCAGAAGAACCCTCGGCGCAGGAGACGTCGAGGCGTGATGCGGATGCCTTTCCGGCGCTGCGGCGTGCCGTGTTCGACCTCGAATGGAAGGTTCGTCGCGAAGCGACCCAGACAGCGGACAGGATGGCGGAGCTCCTCCAGGAGGTCCTGCTGACCACCGCGTGGGGGGCCGCATCGATGGCCGACGGCCTGAGCCCCGTCCTTGTCGACCTGCGCGACCGCCTCGCTTCCCTCGAGGATCTGGCGCACGGTCCAGAGGGCCTCGCCCACGAGACGGTCCAGCGCCTCGGGGCGCGCATCGACGCCGCCGAGAGCCTGGCTGCCGAGGCCATCGGCATGCGCCCGGAGATCGAGCAGACGATGGCCGAGGCCCTCGAGCCCCTTGTCGAGGCAGCCGAGGCGGCGACTACCGATCGCCATCGCCTCGATCAGGTGGCTGATGCCGTCGCCCGGATTGAGGACGACGAAACCGGCTTGCCTGCTTTGTTACGAACGGTCGCGGCGGTCGAGGGCGAGAACGCGCGGCGCGAGGACGCCCTGAGAATCCTGGCTAATGACACGGGCAACCGCGTCCAGGGGATGGAGGATCGGTTGGCGCGCTGGGACACGACCCTTACGGGTGCCAAGGAGGTCCTCCTGACGCTCCCCGAGAAGCTGGAACAGTTGGCCCGGGTCACGGACCGCCTCGATGCCCTGGAGCAGGCCGATCGCGTGCGTCAGGAAGCGATGAGGCGCCTCGACGAGCGAATGCGGGAGTGGTCGACGACCTCGGAAGAGCGTCTTGCCTCCTTGCTGGATCTGGTGGCCGCCCTGCGTGAAGATGTCGATGACAGCGTGCGTTCCGCCCAGTTGGCGGCCCTCTCGGCCGGACTCGGGCAGCAGCAGATGGGGCTGAAGGACCTGAAGGAAACCTTCCAGACCTGGCGCCTCGCGCAGGATGCCATCCAAACCGCAGGTACCGCCGGCGCAGCCCACGAGGAAGCCGTTGCCAGGTTGCAGGCCGAGACGAAGCAGCAATCGGCAAGGCTGGCCAAGCGCCTCGATGCCATCGAACGGCACCTCTCCGGCCCGGCGGCTGCCAGGCAGGCGCCACCGGCGTGAAGCCGATCGTCTACTCGGGCCCTGTCTTCGGTCTGCATCAGACACCGGAGCATCACCCCGAGCACGCCGGTCGCTGGACACGCCTGCACGAAGGCCTCGAGCGGCATGCCGGCATCATCCTGAAGGCGCCGGTCGGAACCGAGGTGGAAGCCGTCGGGGAAGTCCACGACGCCACCTACCTGAGCGGCCTGGCTGCCCTCTGCGGGGCGGGTGGCGGCTCTCTCGACCCGGACACGTCGGTAGGGGCGCACAGTCTCGAGGTCGCCCTCGCCGCATCCGGGTCCGCCCTCGATGCGCTGGATGGCGTCCTTGCCGGGACGCCTGCCTTCATCGCGGCGAGGCCCCCCGGCCATCATGCCGGCAGGGATCGGGCGATGGGCTTCTGCCTGATCAACCACGTCGCCGTGGCAGCACGCGCGGCCCTTGACCGTGGCGTGAGGCGCGTTGCCATCGTGGACTGGGATGTCCACCACGGCAACGGAACGCAGGACCTTGTCCAGGCCTGGCCAGAGGTCAGCTTCCTGTCGCTTCATCAGGACGGCCATTGGCCCGGCACTGGACCGACAGGCGACCTTGAAGGCGGACGCATCCGCAATCTGGGTGTCCCTGCGCGCACAGGGCACGAGGCCTATCTCGAGGTCGTCCGGCGTCTGGTGCTGCCTTGGCTGACGCGCCAGGCCCCCGAGATCGTGCTTCTCTCGGCGGGCTACGATGCCCATCACGAGGATCCGCTCGGCCGTCTCTCGCTCGAAGCGCGAACCTACCATCAGTTCGCTGCCTTGCTGGCTGCCTGGTGCCGTGACAAGACAGGGGCAGTCCCCCTCCTTGCCGTACTGGAGGGCGGCTACGCCCCTGAGGCTTTGGCGCGCTCGGTTCTCGCCTCGCTGGATGGCCTGGGAGCAGGTGAATCGGGCAGCGTGCCAGATGTCGAGGAGCCCCGATTCACGCTCTCTCAGGAAAGTTTCACGGCACTGACCCGGTCGTGGCGAACGGCTTTCCCCGAGCCGTGGATCAGTTCGGCCGGATCAAGTAGCGGCGGGCAAGGTCCTGGCGATGTCTCCGATCCGGCGCCTGGGCCCCCATCCCCTCTTCCCCGAGCAACGCCATCAGGTTGGCTACCAGCACCGGATGACCAGGCTGCAACAGCAGAGCTCGACGCAACGCCGCCTCAGCCCAGTCCCGGCGACCCCCTCGGTGGTGGCTGACGGCTATGTTGTTGTGCGGCCTGATGTCCCGGCCCGCCAGGTCGAAAAGGACCGAAAAGGCTCCGACCGCCTGATCCGGATCCCCGAGGTCCAGATGCAGGACGCCCAGAAGGTTCCAGGCCGGTGCCAGGTCCGGGGCGGCCTGAAGCAGATCCAGCGTCAGGTCCCGGGCCGCAAGCGTCGTGCCCGCCGCAGCCAGGGACCACGCCTCATCGAAGCGGCCGTGAAAAACCGACTCAGGCACGGGAACCTTCCGCCACGGCGTACGCCAGACCCTCTCGACCCGCACGGGCCAAGGCCAGTCAAGCAAGGTCAGGCCCGGCCCGGCCTCATCCCTGGACATGATCGACCCGTGGGCGCCTCGCCATGACCTCGAGACCGATGAGCGTCGTCGCCAGCCCCCCTTGGGAGGTTTCCTTGAGCTTCCTTGGCATGGCTTCCCCGATTTCCTTCATGGCGGCAATGACCTGATCGGCAGGAACAAAGCTGCGTATGCCAGCCAAGGCCATCTCCGCGGCCGTCGTGGCGTGAATCGCAAAGATCGCGTTTCGCTTGATGCAGGGGACCTCGACGTAGCCCCCGATGGGATCGCAAACCAGGCCCAAGGTGTTCTTGAGCGCGAGCGCCATGGCGTGGACCGCGACATCAGGCGGGGCGCCGGCCATCTCGGCCATCGCCCCGGCCGCCATGGCTGCCGACACTCCCACCTCTGCCATACAACCGGCCTGGGCTCCCGAGATGGATGCCCGGTTGGCCATGACCATCCCCAGGGCAGCCGCGGCGAGAAGGGCCATCACGACCGCCTCGTCGCCACACCCCAGGCGCTGCTGGGCCCCCCAGAGCGAGGCAGGCAGGATACCGCTCGAGCCGGCGGTGGGCGCTGCAACAATGCGACGCATGGCGGCGGAACACTCGTTGACAGCAAGGGCCCGCGCCATGACACCCGTGGCAATGGCATCCGACAGGACGGGCCTGTGGTCAGCCATCATCTGGCCAGCACCGTGGGACAGCCCACCCATCGTCTTCTGGGGGGCCGCCAGGCCAACCTCCATGGATTGCCTCATGGTGGCCCAGCGGGTCCTCATGGCGGCGAGCACTTCCTCACGATCGAGCTGCCCCAGTGCGACTTCGTGACGCAGGGCCACCTCACCCAGGCTGATGCCCTCGGCCTCGGCCAAGGCCACCAGATCGGCCATCGTGTCGAACCGGTAGGTCTTGTTCACGTCGGTATCTCCTTCAGGCCAGCCGGGGCAGGGCCCTGGCCGAGACCATCCCCGGAATGGCCCGTGTCGCCGTGACCAGTTCGGGCGGCATGTCATGATCCGCCTCAAGCGTCATGAAGGCATGAGAACCCCGATGGTGCCGGGCCACCCGCATGAAGGCAATGTTGACGGCGTGCCGGCTCAGCAGCGCGCTCACCTCCTGCACCAGGCCGGGGCGGTCCTCATGGACGGTCACCAGCGTGGGATAGTCGCCCGAGATATCGACATCGTAGCCCTGGATGGACGTGATGCGGACGGCGCCGCCGCCCAGCGAACTGCCCACCATCTCGAGCGTCTCGCCGTCGGCGGCACGAAGTACGAAGCGCACGGAACACGGATGGACGTCCGGACCGAGGTTGACCGTCCCGAACTTCCAGACAAGCCCAAATTCGCGGGCGTGATCGAACGCATCCTTCAGGCGATCGTCCCCGGACGAGAAGCCCAGCAATCCGGCAACCAGCGCACGGTCCGTCCCATGGCCGGCCCCGGTCTCGGCAAAGGAACCGTGCAGGGCCAGCTCGGCCTCGACCGGAGTCCCCCCGATGAGTGCCCGTGCCAAACCCCCGAGACGGGCTGCCCCCGCGGTATGGGAGCTGCTTGGCCCCACCATGATGGGGCCGATGATCGAGAACACGCTGTCGTAGGGTGCCATGCCAGCCATGATAAGGCCTGAAGGCTGTCCAAAGGAAAGGTGGGGTAGTCGGCCTGGCCGACCACCCCACCTGAAGACGCGCTACTGAAGAACCGGCGTGACCTTGGGTACGGAGCTCTCCGGAGCAAGACCAAGCAGGACCTGCGCCGTATCCCGACGCTTCAGGGTGACCTTGTCCCGGAGACCGACTCGGTAATCCGCGCTGCGCGCCGTCACTTCATAGGCACCTGCCTCGAGACGTCCGATCCGGAAGAAGCCTGCGCGGTCAGCACGGGCACGCCACAGACGCCCGTTGCCGAAAGAGCGCACCGTGATTTCGGCCAGCGGCAGCGCCGCCATGGTCCGGGCATCGTAGACCTTGCCCGCAAGGCGCCCCTTGGACAACAGGTCCCAGATGGCTCCGAAGTCCGGAAGGCGGACGACGCAGGTCGTGACCAGGCTCTCGCCCTGCAGGCGCCCACGAACGATGACCTTGCGATTGAGACGCTCGGCAAGCGCAAGTCGTCCCTGCTCGTCGCGGGCTGCCAGAGGCAAGGCTGCTTCCTTTTTCCACCACAAGGAACCCTTGCGAATCTGCAGGAAGTAGCGCCCGTCCTCATTGGAACGGATGAATCCGACGCGCGTCATCCGGCGGCCCTGAGGCTCTGAGGTCGTCGCCTCCGGGGTCAGGAGTTCGCCCTGTTCGTCCGCCAGATCCTTCAGGTCGGCTTCATCGACCTCGTCCAGGTCGGTCTGAAGGTTGAGCACCTCCATGTTGGCCTCGGGCCCGACCTGGGCGTCACGCGCACCGAAACCGGGCTGGATGCCCGCCTGAGCGGAGGCAACCCGCGCCAGCGAGGTCTGCGGCGCAGCCTGGCCGCAGCCAACCAGCGCCACGAGGAGAACGCCTGCAAGACCGCGATGCCATCCACGGGCAGAAAACATCAAAGACCCCCCGGGGCTCCGAACCCCATTGCTGGGGAACTTATCGCCTCGGGGGGACTTGATCAGGTAAACGCCCGGAAAAAATTCCGTTAAGACAGGACTCAGCGGGCGTTCTGGTTGATGAGCTTCATCAGACGCGACTTGCGGCGCGCAGCAGTGTTCGGATGCATCACGCCCTTGCGGACGGCCACATCGATGGTGCTGACGGCTTCACGAACCAACTGCTCGGAAACCGGACCCGACGTGTTGTCGAGGACCTGCTCGCGCACCTTCCGGAAGCGGGTCTTCACCTCGGACTTCACGGCGACGTTGCGCTTGCGGTTGCGTTCGGCAATCTCGGCCCGCTTGATGGCCGACTTGGTCCGCTTGGCCAAGGGAAACTCCTCAATGAAAATCAAAAGTAGAACCGAACCCAAACATTACCAGACAGCCAGGTGGGTCGCAAGCCCCGGCGTAGTCTTCGGCCGGTCCCCCGACCCCGGCAACGCGACACTGGACATTATCGCAATAATATTGCAATTGTTGTGGTCATGAACGCCAACGACACTCGCTTGCCTGTCACGGTCCTTTCCGGATTCCTTGGCGCGGGCAAGACCACCTTGCTGAACCATATCCTTGCCAATCGGGAAGGCCGACGCGTCGCCGTCATCGTGAACGACATGAGCGAAGTCAATATCGATTCCGCCCTTGTCGCACAGGGTCAGGGCCATCTCTCACGGACCGAGGAGCGGCTCGTCGAGATGTCGAATGGCTGCATCTGCTGCACCTTGCGTGAAGACCTGCTGGTCGAGGTGGCGGCACTGGCGCGAGAGGGCAAGTTCGACGCGCTGGTGATCGAGTCCACCGGAATCTCCGAACCGATGCCCGTGGCAGAGACCTTTACCTTCACGGATGAGTCCGGGGCCTCGCTCTCCGAGGTCGCCCGCCTCGATACGATGGTTACAGTGGTGGATGCGACGCGCTTCCTCGAGGACTGGCAGGCAGCCGAAAGCCTTCTGGAGCGGCGCCTGGCCCTGGACGCCACCGATGAGCGGACCGTGACGGACCTGCTTGTCGAGCAGGTCGAGTTTGCAGATGTTCTCCTGGTCAGCAAGCGAGATTGCATCGAGGACGACGACGCATCACGTCTGGAATCCATGTTGCGCCAACTCAATCCGGAAGCGCATCTGTCGTGGATGGACCATGGCCGGGCACCCCTGAGCCTGGTGCTCGATACGGGAAGGTTCAGCATGGAACGGGCCGCTGCGGCACCCGGGTGGCTCAAGGTCATGCGCGGCGAGGAAATGCCCGAGACGACCGAGTACGGAATCTCGAGCTTCGCCTGGCAGGCCCGTCGTCCGTTCCATCCGGCTCGCCTGCTATCGATATTCGAGGACGCGGCATTCTGGGGTGATGTCTTGAGGTCCAAGGGGTTTCTCTGGATCGCCAGCCGTATGGACATCACGGGCCTGTGGTCACAGGCAGGGGGCACGGCCAACTGCTCAGCCGCCGGCATGTGGTTCGCCGCTACACCCGCCAATGATTGGCCGGACGAACCGGATATCCGGGAGTCCGTCCGACAAGCCTGGGTGGATCCGTGGGGAGATCGTCGACAGGAACTGGTGTTCATCGGCTGCGACATGGACCCGGAGGCGATGATCCGTCGGTTGGAGTCGGCTCTCCTCGATGATGCGGAAATGGCCCTTGGACCCGAAGTATGGGTGATGTGGACCGACGACCTGCCGCCCTGGGTAACCGCACCGGCTGCGGTGGGGAACGACGCGTGAGCGCCTTGACGGTGAGCGCATCGTGGCAACGCGTATCGGACCTTGCGGCGGTGGCAGGCATCTTCCGGCCGGACATCAACGTCGTGGTCGTTCCGGCCCCCCTTACAGAGGCCATCGTCGCGGAGACGCTGGCGATCAGGGACCGACCGGGCTACGCCACGATGGATGTCGTGGAGTGGAACAAGAACACCACAAGGGCCCCGCAAATCCCGGTCGCGTGGCCAGCCTTGGGACGTGACCTGGCCTATTGGGTCGAATTGCTCCACGACATTACGGGATGCCCGGCCATCGGCATCCGCCTCGAGCGGGCAACGACCGCGATGTGTCCCCGCTTTCACGTGGACCGCGTCACGCTCCGGCTGGTGCGCACCTACGCAGGGCTGGGCACGGAATGGCTAGATGAACGGGATGTCATACGCGGGCAACTTGGGCACTCCGGGGCAAGCCAAGGTCAGGACGCCGGCATGCGGCCCGGCGGGCGCACGCTGCGGGCCGGGCCGGGAGATGTCGTCCTGCTCAAGGGGGAAGCGTGGCCCGGCCAGGATGGCCGGGGAGCGGTCCATCGCTCCCCGAGGGCCACGTCGGATGCACCCCGGGTGGTGCTGACCCTGGACGCGCTCGCCTGAGACCCGGCCTAGGCTAGGGCAAGCGCCCCATGATCGTCGCAGTGGGCCTCATGGGGATGATGCAGGTGCCCGGCGACCAGATAGTCCATGTGGTCCCCGTGCGGCACGGCCTCGTGGCCGCAGGCCTCGCCGTGCACGTGGACAGCCTCATGGCCCGAGCAGGCGTGGGCAGGCGTGCAAGCCGCAGGGTTGCGCGCATCAACCCCGATCAGGCACTCGTCGACGTGCCCCTCGTGTGCACGATGCAAGTGCCCATCGTGCAGGTGGTCGACGTGACCCTCATGGCGAATCGCGATGTGGCCGCAGGCCTCACCGTGAACATGGGCATGGTCGGAATGCGCGTGATGCGTCATGCGGCAAGCTCCTTGACAGATGCGTCAGCGAGAACGTTCAACCCCAGTCGGACGGCCACCCGTATGGCCTCCGGCCACGCACACTATCGCACTCCGGGACGCCGGACTTGCGCCCTGCCCTCAAGCCCGTGAATCCGGTCCTCAACGCAAGGTCTTGAGACGATCCCTGGCCGTGGCGGCCTCATCACCCTCCGGCGCCAGACGCAGGTAGGCCTGCAGGCGCCGTCGTGCCTCCGCCTTGTCGCCCCGGCCCATGGCCAGTTCGGCAAGGTGCCAATGGGCAATGGCCATGGCCGGATCGTCACGCAGGGCCTCCTCGAAGGCCTGGCGCGCCGTCACC
Organism: Candidatus Sericytochromatia bacterium; assembly: GCA_035286125.1. Taxonomy (GTDB): domain Bacteria; phylum Cyanobacteriota; class Sericytochromatia; order S15B-MN24; family VGJW01; genus VGJW01. Next base: position 23,446 of record JAYKIS010000026.1, on the reverse strand, counting down.
CTGTCGCCGTCAGCCATGGCCGACAGGCCCAGCCTTGCACGGAACCGGGCCTGCGCGGTCCGGACCCCCTCATCCGCGCCGCGCTCAGGCTCGCGGCCCGCGTCAGCCCCCCGCGCAAGCGCCTCGGTGGGCTGCTGCAGGCGATGGTCGGCCAGCGGTTGAGACACCCATTCTCCCGTCCGTTTCATCGTTCCGGAAGAGGCCATATCCTGTTTTCCGTCCCTCTGGAGCGGTCGCCCCTCGACCGCGACGGCCCCCCGTCGTGCAGCCTCGGATCGCACCATGGTCGGCAAGGCTGCGCCGGGTTCGGCCTGAATCTCGGCCTTGACTGGCGCAGGATCACGCCCGAGCCACGACGAAGCGCGCTGGCCATCGCCTGGCGTCTGGCCTGGCAGCAGTGGCCTGGCACCGTAGACCTCCGGCGGAATCGCGACCGTTACCCCCGGGTCAGTGGTCGCAGGACCGGGTCCATCACGCCCCAAGGGTGACTGCATGGCCAGGGTCCCGGTCGACGAACCTTCACGTTGCCCCTCGAACCGGGCCGTGAGTCCGGCAGGTCCGACGGCCTTGCCCTGCGCGAGGGCCTCGAGACGATCCGGACGACCGGATGCCACGGGGGCAGGCGTGCCCCCCCCACCAAGCCATCGCGCCATGCCGGCGATGCCCCGAGGACGCTGCTCTTCACGGTCACGACCGGCAGGCATGAGCCACCACATCGTCAGACCAGCCGGCAGCGCGATCGCCGCAACAAGCCGCAACCAGCGTGACCGACGGGGGCGCCGCGAGGCCGTGGTTGTTGCCCGCAGGCCCTCGTCCGGTGCAGGCCTGGGGCGACGCAAGGGCGGCGGCGGAGGCGGTACCCGATCCCACGCGGCCAATCGACGTTCCATCCGTTGCTCCGCCAGGACCGCCGCCAGTTCTGCCGGTGCCAGGTGACCGACAGAAAGCAGCAGATGACCGAGGGGAGACGCCTGGTCAACCTGCCGCGCCAGCCCGTCGGCAAGCAAACCGGGATCCATACCCCGCGCCGCCAGCAACGTGCCGAGTCGTGGGCCGGGCGGCGCCTCATGCGTCAGCCACCGGACGTGGGCTGCCGCACGGGCGCGCAGGGGATCGGGGATCCGGAGGCCAGCCCAACCCGCATCCAAGGCCGCCCAGCCCCCCTGGCGCCAGGCCTGGGCCGCCTCACCCCATGACGCGAGGCCCCACAAGGCCAGGACCAACCACGGGTGAAACAGCGGATCGCGGCACGCGGGAACCGGGGCCAGCGATCTTGCATGGGACGCAACCACCTCGTCGGTCAGCCCCAGCAGTTGGCCCAGAGGCCGGTCGTCTGTCAACTGACGGGCCAATGCCGCCTTCAGTTCAAGCTGCCCCACCAGCCCGGCAGACAGCAACCGAACGCCAAGGCGTGCGCCGGGAGCGCGCCAAGGCCGCGAAGCGGCAGGCGGTATGCCCCACCCCTCGAGCCATGCATCAGCGTCAAGATTCCCCCTGCGGACGGCCCGCGCCGGATCATCCGGCCACGCCTCGCCGCTTCCCGGGCGCCCCAACAGGTCGTGGCAGCGCGCGAGGGAAAACAGAGCCTCATCGGGCCACTCAGCAGGTTGCTCCTGCTCGGGGGAAAGCACCAGCCAAGGACGACCCGCCATCGGTACCGACGACCATCCCGGCTCCGGACCCTCGGTACCCGTCCGGCCCACCCACGATCCCGGTACTGGCAGCCATGCACCGTCGGGGGCAAGGACCTCAAGAGCGCCCTCTCCAGTCCGCCAATGATCCCGCGGGGAGCGGAACGCCAGCCTCCGGCCCGAACGCTCGGCCAGTTCGAGCCAGCGCACCAGGGGAAGGCCTTCTGCCGACATCGCTACTCTGTTCTTGCAAGTCCCTTGTGCAGGATGGAAAGGGGTCATCCGTGTATAACACGGAGAGATGGACGAGAGTCAGGAGGCCTTCCAGGAGGGCGTCAACGCGTTCCAAGCCGGGAACCACGACGCGGCCCTGGCTGCCTTTGCGCAGGTAGGCAAGGAGCATCGCAAGCTCCAGGCCCAGGCCTTGACCTATATCGGGCGAATCCAGAGCTCCCGCGGAGCCTATGCCGATGCGGAAGCCTCGCTGCGCAGGTCGCTGTCCCTGCAGACCCGCATCGATCCCCAGAGCCTGTTTCACCTGGGCGAGGTCTACTTCCATGCGCGCCGCTGGTCGGAAGCCGAGAAGTACCTGCAGGAGACCATCGCACTCGAGCCCAAGTACACGGATGCCTACATCCGGCTGGGCATGGTCTTCCGCGAAACGAAACGCGCCGAGGATGCCCGCAAGGCCTTCGAGCTGGCCATCGTCAACGACTCGAAGGCCGTGGTCGCCCGCTACCAGCTGGCCCTGATCTGCGCCGAGAAAGAAGACTACAAGCGGGCACTGAGTCAGTTGCACTTCGTCAAGAGCCTGGCGGAGACCTATGCCCCGGCCTTCGTCCTGCAAGGAGACATCTACCAGCGTCTGGGGGATCACTTGCAGGCCATCGTCGAGTATGTCAAGGTCGTCGAGATGGGCCGCGCCGACGCCAGCCTGTTCTGGCGCCTCGGCCGCTCGTTCATCGCGGTCAAGGACCGCCAGCAGGCCGTGAAGGCCTTCGAGGAAGCTGTTCGCAACGACCGCCAGCTCTGGCCGGCCTGGTTCTATGCGGCCCAGCTGCGCGAGGACCTTCAGGACCACGCCCGCGCGCTTGCCCACTACAGGAACCTGCTGGGCGTCGAGGAATACAAGGCTGTCGCGCGGGAAGCCATCGACCGGTTGTCCCGCCTGGTGCCTGGAGGTGCCAGCGCCCTGCCCCCGATGGAGCAGGATGCCCCCGCCGTCTTCGAGGCGCCGGCCGAAACGACCCGCGTATCCGCCACACACACGCTCGAGGCGGTCCAGAAGCAGTTGACGGGTTCCATTGGTCCGCGACGGACCGCACCACTCAAGACGACGGGCAACCTCGCCAAGGAGCGCTGGGTCGAGGAAGAACCCGAAGACGCCTCTAACGAGTCGGTCGTGTCGGCCGATGCCGGCTCCGGTGCAGCACGCGAAACCTACGGGGGGCCGGACATCATCGACCTGGTCACGGCAGCCGTGCGGTCGGGAAGCGTGGACGAGGTCTTCAGCGTCCTGCGGCACAGTTCCCTCGATGAAATCACAGGGACATTACGCTCCCGGGTGGATCCGGTCCTCAAGGCCGTGGACCCGGCACGCCTTCGCCAGGCCTTCGCGGACCAACTGGCCAAGCGCAAGGGCTCGGGCAAGAAGAAAAAGGGCTGATAGCATGGGCCCATCAGGAGGGCCATGCGTTGGGCAGCAAGCACGAGTTCGTCCACTGCCACGTGCACAGCCAGTATTCGTTGCTGGACGGTGCCAGCCGCATCAAGGATCTGGTCGCCCGGGCCGTCGAGACCGAGATGAGTGCGCTTGCCGTCACCGACCACGGCGTCATGTACGGTGCCGTCGAGTTCTACAAGGAAGCCAAGGAAAAGGGCATCAAGCCGCTCATCGGCATGGAGGCCTACGTTGCCAACGGCGACAGGCGTGTCCGGGCGGTCCAGGGCCAAGGCAAGGCCTACGGCCATCTGGTCCTCATCGCCAAGAACGAAGTGGGCTACCAGAACCTGGTCAAGCTCAACACCCTCGGCCACCTCGAGGGCTACTACCACAAGCCTCGCGTCGACGCCGAGGTCCTCGAGGAGTTCCACGAGGGCCTGATTGCCCTCTCGGCCTGCATCGGCGGTCAGGTGCCGGCGCTCGTCCTGCAGGGACGCCATCAGGAAGCCCTTGAAAAGGCCCTCTGGTACAAGGGGGTGTTCGGCGAGGACTTCTACCTCGAGGTCCAGGACCACGGTCTGGCCGAGCAGCGAGCCGTCAACCAGGCCTTCCGGGAGCTGTCCGAGAAGACGGGCATCCCCCTCGCTGCCACCAATGATTCGCATTACACCCAGCCCGGGGACACCCGGGCGCACGATGCCCTCATCTGCATCGGCACCGGCCGCAGCCTGAACGACACGGCGCGAAAGATGGCCTACGGGCCGGACTTCTACGTCAAGAGCCCGAGGGAGATGGCCGAAGTCTTCCACGACATCCCGGAGGCCTTGCGCAACACGCTTGCCATCGCCGAGAAGGTCGATCTCAAGCTCGACATGGGGCGCAACCGCCTGCCGGTCTTCGAGGTGCCGGAGGGCATGACGGCCGAGTCGTACCTGGTCGAACTGGCCTGGCAAGGCCTGAGGGATCGCTACGACAAGGTCACGCCCGAGCTCGAATATCGCCTGCGTTTCGAGCTGGACACCGTCATCAAGATGGGGTTCCCCGCCTACTTCCTGATCGTCTGGGACTTCATCGCCTGGGCCAAGCGCCACGGAATTCCCGTGGGTCCTGGTCGCGGCAGCGCCGCCGGTTCGCTCGTGGCCTACTGCCTCGGCATTACCGAACTCGACCCCGTCAAATACAACCTGCTGTTCGAGCGGTTCCTGAATCCCGAGCGCGTCTCGATGCCCGACATCGACGTCGACTTCTGCATCGACCGGCGGGGTGAGGTGATCCGCTATGTCCGGGACAAGTACGGAGACGAGCGCGTGGCGCAAATCGTCACCTTCAATACCCTCAAGGCCAAGGCGGCCATCAAGGACGTCGGGCGGGTCATGGGCCTGTCCTTCTCGGAGACCAACGACCTGTGCAAAAAGGTCGGCGATGACCTGGGCGTGACACTCGACGACGCCAGCAAGGAAGGCAGCGAACTGGCGGGCGTGATGGAGCGGGACGAACGCGTGGCCGAACTGGTAGGCCTCGCCAAGCGGCTCGAGGGACTGAGTCGCAACACGAGCGTCCATGCGGCAGGGGTCATCATCGCCGAAGAACCGCTGGAACAACTGGTCCCGCTGACCCGCCTGGACCGGGACAAGGGCGACGAGGGTGGCCTCGTGACCCAGTACGAGCAGAAGTACCTCGAGATGCTGGGCTTGCTCAAGATGGACTTCCTGGGCCTGCGCAACCTGACGATGATCGGCAGGGCCCTGGATCTGGTGAAGCGCAACCATCCGGACCGGATCCCCGACTTCAGCAACCAGGACTTCACGGACCCGGCCGTCTACGAGTTGCTGCGGCGCGGGGACACCATCGGCGTCTTCCAGGTGGAGAGCGAAGGCATGACCAAGCTCATCCGACAGTTGCAGCCCACGAACTTCGAGGACATCTCGGCGATCCTGGCCCTGTATCGGCCCGGTCCGCTGCAGAGCGGCTATGTTGACGAGTACGTTGACCGCAAGCACGGCCGAAAGGCCATCGACTACCCGCACCCTGCCCTGGAACCCATCCTGAAGGATACCTACGGGACGATGGTCTACCAGGAACAGATCATGCAGATTGCTCAGGTCCTGGGCAACTACTCGCTGGGTGGCGCCGACATGCTGCGACGCGCCATGGGCAAGAAGAAAGCCGAGGAGATGGCCAAGCAGCGCGCGACATTCCTCGAGGGATGCCGCGCCAATGAGGTCGACGAGACCGTCGCGAACGACATCTTCGACAAGATGACCAAGTTTTCGGAGTACTGCTTCAACCGGGCGCACACGGCGGCTTATGCGGTCCTGACCTACCAGACGGCCTACATGAAGGCCCATTTCCCGCGGGAATACATGGCTGCGTTGCTCTCGAGCTATGCGGGCAACACGGACAAGATCATGGTGACGGTCCACAACTGCCGGCAGATGGGTATTCCCGTGCTGCCACCCGACGTCTCGTCGAGCGAAGCAGACTTCTCCGTCGTCCCGGAGGGTATCCGGTTCGGCCTTGCTTCAGTCAAGAATGTCGGCCTGCCTGCCGTCGAAGCCATCCAGCGTGCCCGGGCCCCCAGGCCGGGCGGGCGTTTTGCCGATTTCTTCGACTTCCTCGAGGACCTCGACCTCAAGATCGTCAACCGACGCTGCCTCGAGTCCCTGATCGAGGCCGGCGCCTGCGATACCCTGGGCGAGCCGAGGGCCCACATGCTGGCCCACCTGGAAACGGTCATGAACTGGGCCCAGGCCCAGGCCCGGGGGGGACACGCCAACCAGGCTTCGCTCTTCGGGGACATGGCAGCCGTCACCGCCCTGCCGCGCCCCGTCCTCGAGCGGGTTCCCCCGGGGGATCCGCAGGAGACGCTCCGCGCCGAGAAGGAGCTGGTCGGTCTTTACCTGAGCGCCCATCCGCTCGACCACCTGCCCTGCAGACTCGATTGGCACGTGACGGCAACCGTCGCTGACCTCGTCGGCGTGAGCGGCGGCCGGGCGGTGGTCCTGGGTGGCATCCTGCAAGGCTGCCGGCGCATCATCACGAAGAAGGGCGACGCCATGATGGCGGGCAAGATCGAGGACTTCACGGGAACCGTGGACTTCGTGGCCTTCCCCAAGACCTATGCTCGCCTCGAGAGCCTGCTGCAGGAAGATGCCCGGCTCCTGATACGGGGCAAGTACTCGGGCAGCGAGGACGAGCGGCCCCAGGTCGAAATCGAGGAAGCCACCGAACTGGCTGCGCTGCGCAGCCTGCACCTGTCGATCCCGGCAGGTACGCCCGGAAACAGGATGGTGGTGCTCAAGGACACCCTGCGGCAATTCAAGGGCACGGAGCCCGTCATCCTCCATATCGAGGGCAGCGACCGTCAGGTCGTGACCGGGGATGGCTTCTGGGTCCAGCAGTCCGAAGGCCTGGACAAGGCACTCGGCCAGCTTGCAGGCAATGCCAGCCACCCGATCACCCATCGATGGGTCGATCCGAGGCCCCTTCTGGCCTGAGCGGCCCTAGCGAGCCGGCTTTCCGACCTCGTCGTCGAAGAAGTCACCCAGTGCCGTCACCAGTGTCCCGGCCGTGATGGCCACCATGCCCGGGACCAGACCTACGGCAGGGACGAAGGCCGCGACGCCGCCACCGACCTGCAGTGCGTCACCTGCGACACGAAGCGCGTCGTCCCACTTCCGGACGTTGTCCGTCCCTGAGAAACCCTTCCTGAATCGGTCGTACAGCGTATAGCCCGAGATACCGACCGACAGCGCGGGCGTCACCTTGCCCAGGAACACGCCGGCGGGCTTGCCTGCCGCAACCAGTTTTGCGGCCTGGCGCAGCGTGACGGCATTGAATACCGTGGAGAGCCCGGCACCGATCCCGACACCGATGCGATGCCCGCGCCGAACGGCCGCCTGCTCGTCGGCCGCAGACGAGAGGGCAAAACGATCCCGGGGCGCCGCGACGGGCGCCGAGGCCACCGGGCCCGCCGAGGCCTGTCGATGCCGAACGGGCCCGACTCCCTGCTTGTCACCGACACTGGCTGGCACGATCCGAAATCCCCCGTCTGGCCCCCCCGGGCCATGAGATCCCATCGCCTCGGGGACCGCTCCATGTTCTTGTCGAGGGGTTAAGTTTTCTTGATTCTTGAACGACAGCCAGCGGAACCCTCGACGGGCTGCGGGGCCGGGTGTAACGTGATGCCGCATGATTCTCATCATCGGCTGTGGCCGGCTCGGGGCGAACTTCGCCCAGCGTCGGGTCGCCCTCGGCGACAAGGTCACGGTGCTCGACTTCGACGCCCAGAACTTCCATGCCATTCGCGACATGCCCGTTCGTACCATGGTGGGCATGGAGATCGACACCGAGGTCCTCGGTCGCGCCGGTATCGCCCAGGCCACGTGCGTCATCATCGTGTCCCGGGACGAGAACACGAACATCATGATCGCCGATATCGCGCGCCAGCACTTCCATATGGACCAGATCATCGTCCGCATCGACAACCCCGAACTCAGGGCAATCTATGAGGCCGACGGATTCGAGGTCATCAGCCCAATCCACGAGGCGACGCTGTCCCTCGAGGCCAAGTTGGAGGCCATGAAGGGAGGCGGACGTGCAGATCCTGATCGCCGGGGGGGGTAAGGTCGGCCTCCACCTGATCCGGACCCTGCGCCAGCGTGGCCACGTGATCGGGCTTGTCGAGCGCGACCCCAGGGTCTGCAAGCAGATCGTCGCCGAGTTCAACGAGATCGTCGTCCGGGTCGGGGACGCCACCAACCCGACCCTCCTCGCCGAGGCCAACCGCATCAAGGCGGACGTGGTGATTGCCGCTTGTGGCCGGGACCAGGACAACTACGCCATCTGCAAGATGGCGCGCAAGCTCTTCGATATTCCGATGTGCGTGGCCCGCGTCAACGACCCGCGTAACGAGACCCTCTTCAAGCTCGCCGGGGTCGACCACACCATCTCCGTCACGACGATGGTGACCAACGCCATCGAGACACAGATCATCCCGGCAGAGTTGACCACCCTCTTCACGTGGCACGAGCGCATGGCCATGGTCGAGATCGAGCTTTCGCCGGAGAGCCCCGTCGTGGGCACCCGCATCCGCAAGCTGGACTTTCCTCCGGGCTCGATTCTGGCCGCCATCTGGCGCAACAACGGCCCCCTGATTCCGGATGGCGAGACCGAGCTCAGGGCAGGAGACGAGATCTTTGCCGTGACCATGAAGGCGCAACAGGACGAGTTGCGCCGGATGCTGCTGGGGCACTAGATGGCGACAGTCACGGCCCCCGCGCGGCCCCAGCAAGGTGGCGGGCATCTCAAGTGGTGGCTGGCGGCCGGTCTTGTCGGGGCAGACATCGGCACCTCGGTCTTCTACTCCACAGGCATCCTGCTGCCCCATGTCGGCTTTGCTGCACCCCTCTTCATCCTGCTCGTCGTCCTGAGCATGTGGCTATTCAAGGCCACCTACCAGGAGGGCTGCAGCGTCAATCCCGTCAACGGCGGGGCCTACGCCATGGTGTTGGGTTCCATCGGTCGCAGGGCCGCGCTGGGCATCGGGTCTCTGACCCTGCTCTCTTACCTGGCGACTGCCGTCGTCAGTGCGCTGTCAGGAGCCTACTATCTGGGATCACTCTGGGGCCATCATCCCTCCAAGGTCTTCGTCGTGCTCGTGGCAGCCATACCGGTTGTCGCGTTCGGCCTGCTCAACCTCGTGGGCCTCAAGGAGTCGACGCGTGTCGTCCTCGTCATCTCGGCCTTCCACTTCCTGATGCTGCTGGTGATGGATGCGTGGGGCCTCGGGATGCTGGCGACGCACGGCGTCGATTGGCAGCGCTTCCTTCACGGGGCGGCCGGGTTCCCCGGCCTTGCCGACCTGGCCCCGATGGGCGTGCTGCTGGGCTTTGCAGGAGCGTTCCTGGGCATCACCGGATTCGAGTCCGCGGCCCAGATCGTCGAGGAGCTCGAGCGCCCAGTCCATGAGGCAGTCCGGAAGGTCTATGTGACCATCGTGGCCCTGGTGAGCGTGACTTCGCCCATCTCGGCCTTCCTCGCCCTCGCCCTCGTCCCGACCGACCGCGTCGCGGGGGGCAAGGAGTTCCTGATGTCCGAGCTCGCGCGGGTTCAGGGCGGGCAGACTCTGGTCATCCTGTTGGTCGTCAACGCCATGCTGACGCTCTTCGCCGCGGTGAACACCGCCTACGCCGGGGCGACGGGCCTGATGACGACCATGAGCCAGCAGGGCAACCTGCCGGACATCGTCAGCCGGCGCTGGACGGGTCGTTACCCTGCACTCAGGGGCTATCCCTATGTGGCCCTGCCCTTCATGGTCGTCAGCCTGCTGATGATGCTGGCCTTCCCGGGCCAGGTCGAGACCCTGGGCGACATCTACGGCCTTGCCTTCCTCGGCGTCATGATTTCCTACTGTGCCGGCGTGGTGCTGACCCGGCTCAACTACCCCAACAAGATCGCCAAGTCGCCCTACCTGAACAAGTGGACGATGGCCATCGGGGGAAGGACACTTCCGCTTGCGCCCATCCTGGGTGGCCTGCTGCTCCTGGTGGCCGAGTTGGTCCTGATCGTGACCAAGCACGAGGCGCGGAACCTGGGCTCCCAGATCCTGCTCGGGACGATGCTGCTCATGGCCCTATACCGATTGGGCAAGGTCGAGGTCCGTATGGTGCAACTTCCCGACCTGCGCCTCGGCATGGGGCAACTTCACCGGGCGGCGGAGCTGCCCGCGGGCCTGCCCAGGATCGCAATCTGCATCGCGGCTGTCGAGCCAGTCCGTATGGTCAACCTTCTGATCTACCTGCTCAAGCGCCATGCCGAGAATCGCAGCATCGAGCTTGTCATCTTCCACGCCCAGACGGCGGACGAACCGGCGACACTTTACGAGGCGCTCGAGCGGTTCATCTCGCAGCACCTCGAGGAGTTCGACCTGTTCAACACCTACGAGTTCGTCCTGACGGTCAAGGTCCTGCCCGGCAACCTCGTCGAGGTGCTGCCCGAATATCTCAAGAGCCAGCCCGAGGGATCGTTCGAGGTGGTGTACATCGGTACGGGTCGGGACGTGAGTACGAGCGAGACGCTGCGGGAACACCTCTCGAGCGAGGTTGGCATCCGGGTCGAGCGGATCGACGAGACGACCGTGCCGACCGGACCCGGGGTCTGGTTCTCCCAGTGGGCCACGGACCGTGCCACCTGGGGCCGGTTCCGGGGCACCGGGGACCTGGGCAGCGACGGATTCGACCCGGACAGGACGTCCTGACGCCATCTCCCCCGCCCGAGGGAAAGGGCGCCCCGGCCAGGTGGCCAGGACGCCCCGCGGTGGTCCCGAACGGGATCAGTGCTTGCCGTGCTCGGCCCCGTGGTGATCGGCATCGTGATGCTCGGCATGTCCCTCGTGGCCGTCATGGTGCGTCGTCTTGACGATGGCCTCGAAGGCACCATGGACGTGGTCGAGCGCAGCGAGCAGATCCTTGTCGCCCTTCTTGGCTGCCACCTCGAGACCCTTGACGGAGGTGACCAGATCGCCACAAGCCTTGATGCAGTCCTTGTCCGTCATCTTGCAAGCTGCGACCTCGGCGGCATGCTTCTGCAAGCCGGGAATGGCCGCCTTGATGGCCTTGACATCCTTCTTGGGCAGCGCGTCGTGGAACAGCGGATGCAGGACATCATGGAAGGCTTCGAGGGCGTGCGCCATGGGATCGGCGTGCGCGGCATCGTGGGTGGCATGGGCCGCGTCCTTGGCGGCGTGCTCGTGCTGGCTTGCCCAGGCAGCAGGGGCCATGCCCAGGCCAAGGAGGGTCGCGGCAAGCGCCAAGTGGTTCAGCTTCAAGGTGTGTCTCCTGAGGATGTGAAGAAGCGTCCGCGGCGATCAGGGCGAACAATGCCCCGAGCCGAGGACATGGTACACCCGGCGGGCCGCCGTGCGCGTGATAGGATGGCGCCAGTGGAGGTGTCGTCCGCATGCAAGCCCGTCGCTCGTCTTCCCCGTCGGTCGTTCCCGATGTCGGGGCCGGTTCGGCCAGCCGCCAGCAACCTGTCGAATACAAGGTGATCGACCAAGTCCCCGATCCGCTCGAGGCCGGCCTGAACGCCTTGGGCGAAGAGGGTTGGCAACTCGTGGCCACGACGCCGTCCTTCATCTTCCGTCGTCCCAGACTCGAGGACGGGGACGGCCTGCGCGCCCGTGTCGGGTTCGCCGCCCCGAGGGGCTGACCCCGAGAACCCGATGGCAGACGGACCGCGGGAGACACGGCCTCTGGGCGGTACGGGCCCCGTTGGCGGCGATGCCTGGATCTCTTCCCGGCCAGGGCAACTGCCCACCCGGCCCGTGTCCCGGACGGATCGCGAGCGCTTGCGCCTGGAGCGCACCCAAGCCTTGTCCGAAGCCCTTCACGAGGCCTCGGACGTGCTCTGCCGTTACGCCGCCGGGGTGGCGGCGCTCGTCGAGCAGGATCTCGACGGCGAGGCCGACCGGGAACGGTGCGTCGCCGTGCACCAGTATGACGAGGCGGAACGACTGGTCACGGAGGGCCGGCGCCTGCTTGCAGATCTGACGAAACTCCCGCTGGACGAGGCGCTCCTTGCCATGGATCGTTGCCCGCCGGAGCGCCTATTGGGCGCCCTTCACCCACTGCACGGCTTCAACGATCACTTCTCCCGCTGGCCGGGTTGTGCAGAGCTTTTCCCATTGCCCCGCCCGGGTGAGGGCGGTGGCATCGGTACGCGCCGGTTGAAGACCACGGAGGGTTTGGCCATGGCCGACCCGAAACCCTCGCATCCGGGACCGGAAGGATTCGTGGCGCGCTTACGCCGCTGGTTGGGCCTCTGATCCGCGGGTATCAGGCCGCCTCTGTCACCCGGATCCTGCCGGACCCGTGCTCCACGCGGGCGATGACCCAGCCCATGGCGCCCACAGAAGCAAGCCGGGCAAGGTAAGTCTCCGCCTGCTCCGGCTCCAGGGCAACCAGCAGGCCACCCGAGGTCTGGGGATCGGCAAGCACGGCAGCCGCCCTGTCACCATCGGGGACGTCGATTTCAAGCTGTTCCGCGACCACGGCAAGGTTGCGTCGTCCACCACCCGTACCGGCCCACTGGTCCAGAACGGCAGGCACCAGGGTCATGACGGGTACCCGATCCCACGCGACGGTGACATCCCTATCGTCACCCCGCAGCATCTCCCGCAAGTGGCCAAGCAAGCCGTAGCCCGTGACATCGGTGACGGCTCGGACGGCGAGGCCCGACAGGGCTTCGGCAGCGAGACGATTGGCCGTCTTCATCCACCGCATGGGCTCATCGAGGTCCGCGTCCTCGATCAGGTCCCGCATCCGCGCACCGGTCAGCAAGCCGCTCCCCAGGGGCTTGGTGAGAACGAGGACATCACCAGGCCGAGCTCCCACATTGCGCCAGATGACATCGGGATCGACGACCCCCGTGACCGCCATGCCGAATCGAGGGATGTCCTCATCGGTCGTGTGCCCCCCCAGGACCACGACACCGTGCTCCCTGCACACCTCGAGCGCTCCGGCCATGATGTCACCCGCCACCTCTGGCGGAAGGTCGTCGAAGGGAAACCCCAGCAGGTTCAGCGCCGTCCGCGGAACACCGCCCATGGCCCAGATGTCCGAGAGCGCGTTGGTCGCGGCAATACGTCCGAAGTCCACGGGATCGTCAACCATGGGCGGAAAGAAATCGACGGTCTGCACCAGGGCCAGATCGTCCCGGATCAGATAGACGCCGGCATCATCGGCAGTCGCCATGTCCACGAGGACACGCCTGTCCGTCGGAAAGTCGAGTTGTCCCAGAACCTGGGACAGGACCGAGGGTCCGGCCTTGGCCGCTCAGCCACCGCTGGTGGCAAACCGGGTCAGGCGAATCCGTTCGGCGTCACTGGCCATGCCGAAGTCTAGCACGCACGCGCCGCCAGAATCCGGTCCAGGGCGGAACGGGCGCAGGCCTCGAGGCCTGCCGCGCGCGCATCGGCGAACAGGTCGGCCCGGACGTGAGGGCCATAGGCAAGGACCTGCCAGCCGGCGTCGCGTGCCCGAAGGGCGACCTCGATGGCCCCCGGCTCGAGCAGGTCCGCGACAAGCCACGAACCCGCCTCTGGCGGCTGAATCGCAAGATCATCGTTCCACATCACGGATGAGAGCCCGAGGGCGCCCGCCAAGGCGTCGATGCGTGCACGCTCGAAAAGGTCGCGGCACAGGCAGGCAAGCAGGGGCATGTCACAACCTCCTGGCCGGAATATCCAGCCAAAGCTCGGCGGTCCGTGCGGCGTGGCGAGGACGGACCGGGTCGGGGCACCAGTGGACCGGTGGCAACACGAGATGCCCCCCGGGCCCGGGCTCGGCCTCCCATCTCAACCGGTGGACCCCGGCGGCCAGGCCAGGGAGTTGGAACTCGAGCCGCCCGCCGCCGAGAGGGCGCACGGGCAGTTGCCGCGAACCGAGGCGCAAACGTACCCCGCCCCCCCCGGTCCACCGGGACCAGACCAGCCTGCTCCCCGCCTGCGCGCGGCTCGTCTCCCATTCCAGCGTCCCCCGGACAAGGTCCGGGCCGACCACGATGCCACCGTGCCGGATGCTCCCCTCGGACAGGACGACAGGTGGCCGATCCTTCCCAGGGGTCTCGACCTGCCAGACAACCGTCATGCTGCCGGACGCCCACGCGGGCGCGGCCCCCACCTCGAGGACCTGGGATACGGACTTCAGGCGGCCAGCCGCAAGAACCCAGCGTCGGGCGCCCTTGGACGGCTGCCCGGGCCCCAGAGGCGCACCATCGAGCCACAGGGCCGGTGGTGCGGCGGACACGGGAGGTGCCGGTTGCCTGGCCTGCAGGGAAGCCAGCGCCGCCAGGACTGCCGCCGTATGGACGGGCGTCTCCCAGCCGGCACCGACACGCTGTTGTTCCAGCCAGCGAAAGCCGGGCTCCAAGGCGAGCGGATCGACCCCGACGTCCAGCAGCGCCTCGAGGGCCTCGGCAGTCGGGATCACGCCGCCCTGCCAATGCCACGTACCGGAAGGCTCCATCTGCCTGCGGGTCCAGAGGCGCCGGGCAGCGAGGGTTGCCCGTTCATGCCCCCACAGGCGTGCAGCCCGCAACATCCGCACGATGTCCTCGTCACGCGCCTGCTTCGGTGGGGGCCAGGATGCCACGAACCAAGGGGGAAGCGGGACGCCCGCCGTGGCCAGCGCCTCTGCGAGCGCAGCGCGCTGGGCGAAGGGAACGGGAACCGCCGTCCGGCGCTGCGGGACGGGGCTCACGGGGCCCAGCGCCGGCTGCAGGGCAGCCCAGGCCTGGACATCGAGCCAAGCCTCGCCCCCCGGCCCCCCGGGCCTTGCGCCGGGCCAGCCGCCGGGCAGGACGCACCACGAGGCGCGCCGCTTCAGGCGTGCGAGATGGATGCATGTCGCGGCACGCGCCTCGGCGGACAAGTCCCCGGGACGCCCCAGCGTCTGCAGGGCCGGAGCAAAGCCTCCCCACGCGTGGGCCGTGGCGACGATCTCGAGCCTGCCCGTCCCGGGAAGCGCGTCGGCCGGCATCACGACCTCCAACCGGGAGGCTCTGCCCGGCGGCAGGATGGCTCGGCGTCCGAAGCGTCGAGGGTCCGCCACGACCCGCAGGACCTGCTCCGTGCGCCAGAACGCCTCCGTACCCTCCGTGTGCCAGGCCAGAACGTGGCGCCCAGCGGGAAGCTCGGGCAACTCGAGGCTCGACTCGAGGCGACTGAAAGGCGGCACAGACAGTGCCTTGCTGCGAATCAGGAGGCTTGCGGCAGGCACGTGACCCACCAGAGTGACCCGAAGGGTAGTCTCCCCCGGATTGAATATCGCCAAGGGCACCTGCGGGCGCTCACCCTGCCTGCAACGTGCGGGCACGCGGACCGTGACGGACGGCGTGGCTGCGGCATCGGTCCCGATGGCCGTGCGCGCGGACGCGGGCGATCGAAACCAACCGACAGCGGACCACGCCCACAGGTCGGCCGGGGTCGCCCGGGATGGCGCAGGTTGGACGAGCAAGCGATCCTCATGGCCTGCGCCACGAAGCCGGAAATCACGTGGCCCTGCGGCAGCCGGGCAAGCGAGGCGCCCCCCCGTGATGCACGCGACACCGCTGTCCGAGGTCCCCACGCCAGTCCACCATGCCAAGCCCTCTGTCACCGGGAGGCCCCGAGCCGTCCGGACCCAGTAGCCACCCGGCGCCGGGTAGAGTCGAAGCTTGCCCGTTGCCCGGGCCTCAGGCCCCGATGGCCAGCTGACGGGCACCGCCTCGCCCAGCCAATGGTAGGCCCCTGAGTCCCTGCGCACGGCACGCCCGGTCGGCAGGCCACGAAGCACCATGCCGGATGGAATCCTGCGGGACTGGTTGTCCCAGGCCAGGGTGGTCTCGGCCGGGGCCTGCCAGACCGGGGCGACGGCCACGAGCCAAGCGCTGCCGACCCCCAGCCCGAAAGGAATCAGGGCAGCGAGGCGTCGGATGATCGTAGATTCAGGCAAGGCGGGGGCCACGGGCGAACCTCGACCATGGTACGGGATAGACGGCCACCCCGTGCCCCGGAGGCAAAGCCTGAATAGACCAGGGCACGAAGCGTCAGGCCACCCAGCCGCCACGTCGTGCCTTCGGTCCACCGAAGCACCATGTCGCCATCGACCCACGAATCCGAGAAGCCGGCCTCGGCCGGGCCTTGCAGCGGCTCCTGCAGGGGCGGATTGCCGCAACCGAGGCCCTGCGCGAGCGCCGTGACATCGGCACGGTCCCCTTCCCCCGCGACGAGCCAGACACGATCGGCATAGGCATCGACGGGGCGTCCATTGCTGTCCCGACCAGGCAACAGGATGCGCCAACCGGCGAGTGCGTGGGTCGTGAACTCGAGGACCGGCCAAGGATAGGCTGCAGGTGGGGGAGCTGCGCCAACGCGCTCGACGAGACGGGCCCGTGGAAGCGGGACAGCCCCGTCGCCGTGCGAAAAACCAAGGTCCGGTTGCATGGCTGGAGCTTGATGGCCGGAACCCCCGGAGTGCAGGTCCGAACAAAACGATGGGAGATGGCCTGCCTGTCGGCTGCGTGAACAATTGCCGCCCGGGGTAGGCAGTGCTAGGATGCCGCCTAGTGGCATCAAGCCATACTGCCACCAGTTCATGATCGAGCCACTGCCGCACCGCTACCGGGTGATCACCACGCTCGGCCAAGGTGGCATGGGTGTGGTCTACCGGGCCGAAGACCTCCAGGACGGCCGGGAAGTGGCGGTCAAGGTATTGTCCGCCCCCGAGGACGACGGCGAGGCCTTGCTGGGATTCCGCCAGGAGTTCCGCACCATGTCCCGCCTGCGGCACCCGAATGCCGTCGACGTGTATGACTTTGGCGAGACCCCGTCGGGCAAGGCCTACTATGCGATGGAAGTCATCGAGGGTCAGGGTCTCGACGAGCTGCTCCCCTTGCCGGCGGAAACGGTCCGGGATGTCGTGGTCCAGGCCCTTCGGGTCCTGGGGTTCGTCCACAGCCAGGGGCAGGTCCATTGCGACATCAAGCCTGAAAATCTCCGGTTGAGGAACGACGGCACCCTCAAGCTCATGGACTTCGGCCTGATGGTGGACGTGGGCTCATCAGGGTCGACCATCCGCGGCACCCTGGCCTACATGGCCCCCGAGGTCGCGCGGCGTGGGAAGCTGGACGGTCGCGCGGACCTCTATTCTCTGGGCGCCGTGGCCTACCACCTCCTGACAGGCAGGGTTCCCTTCCCGGGCGACGATCCGGTGGTCGTGCTCAAGGCCCACCAGGACGAGGTGCCCCCGCCGCTCCCTGAGGACGACAGCATCCCCGAAGACCTCGGGCAACTCGTCGAACGCCTGCTGCTCAAGGATCCGCGGCACCGGCCCAGCTCGGCGGCCGAGGCCCTTGCCGAGCTCGGCATCCAGACCGAGGAAGAGCGCCTGACACAACTGCTGGGTAGTCCGCTTGTCGGACGCGCGGCAGAAACTGCAGAGTTGCATGGCGCTCTGGCGGCCCTGGGGGAAGGCCAGTCGACCGTCCTCACCGTGACAGGCGAGCAAGGCATGGGCAAGTCCCGTCTGCTCGACGAGTTCCGTTTCCACGTCCAGTTGGAGGGCGTGACCTACCTGGCGGGTCGTGCGCAAGGTGCTTCGGTCCCTTACGGGCCCTTCGGCGATGTCCTGCGCGCCCTGGTGCCGGTTGTCCCGCCCGAGGTGCTCGCCCCCCACCGCGCCGTGCTGGCGCGCCTGATGCCCTCGTTGGCCCTCGACCGGATGGTCGAGCTCGACCCGGATGAAGAACAGGTTCGCCTCAGGGCTGCCTTTGCCGACCTCCTGGCCCACATGGCCAGCCGCGGTGTCGTGGTCGTGCTGGACGACTGGCATGAGGCCGACGACCTGAGTCGCAAGCTGCTCGACTATGTGCTGCGCAAGATGGAAGACGGCCGGTCCGTGGTCGTGCTGGCCGGGCAGCGACTGTCGCGGATGCCCCGGACACTGGATCTCAAGGCACTCGACGTGGCGTCAATGGGCGAGATGATGCGGGCCATGCTGGGCACCAACCAGGTCGACGAAGGCTTCGTCTCGTCCTTCCACGACCTTACGGACGGTCATCCCCTCTTTGCCGAGGCCTCCCTTCATCTGCTTCTCGAGCAGGACCTGCTCGTCCGCAAGGACGGGGCGTGGACGACGCGTGAACCCCTGACAGCCCGACACCTGCCCAGCAGCGTCCAGGACCTGCTGCGCGGCCAACTTGCCGCCCTTGGCCCCGAGTCGCGGGATCTCCTGCTGGTGATGGCCCTGCTCGGAGAGCCCGTCTCGCTCGGCCTGCTCGCCAGAATTCTGAATCTCGATGCCGAACCCTTGCTCGAGCGTGTGGATCCGTTGCGCGCGCAAGGCATCCTCGGTCAGGACGGCGACACGTTGCGATTCGTCCAGAGTCCCTTCATCCCGATGCTTCGTGAAGAGCACACGGAGGGTGTCGCGAGCTGGCACCAGCGCATTGCCGAAGCCTTGCTGCAGGCGGTGGGCGGTGCCCCGGAGCGTGTCAGAGAGGCCCGTGCAGCGAGTCAGATTGCCGATCACTTCCTGAAAGCAGGCAGCGATCCCCGTCGCGCGGCCGTGGCCTTGGTAGCGGGCGAAGAAAACCTGAAGCTGTTCGCCCTCAATCAGGCCAAGGAATTCCTGCTGGCAGGGCACGCATTGCTGGAGCCCGGTCACGATGCCATGGCCCTGCGCTTCCTGACGGCCCTTGCCAATGTCGAGCGATACCAGAACCTGACGGCGGAGGCGCTCGGCCACGCCGGTCTCGCGTTCGCACTGGCGGAGCGCCTGGGTCGACATACCGAGGCGGCGAACCTGTCCACTTCGATGGCCTTGTTGCACCAGATCCGCACGGAATACGACGACGCCCTGGCCTGCGTGTCACGTGCCGAAGCGCTGGCCCAGCAGGGAAACAGCGTCAAGGAGTGGTTGCGCGCCCTGAAGACGGCCTCGCGCATCCACTACAAGCGAACGGACATCGTGCAGGCCATCGAGACCTGCCGTCGGGCGTTGCCTCTCGAGCACCACGAGGGCGGGCCACACGACGTTTCGGCCCATCAGGCCTTCCTGGGCTTCCTGCATGTCACCAGCGAGGTCCCTGGCCTGACGACGCGCGAACGCATCGATGTCGGCGTCCGCTACCTGGAGCAGGCCGCAGTCTTCCGGCGGGCATCCTCTGACCGTGTCGGCCTTGCCGACAGCCTGAACCTGCTCGGTAACGCCCTCTGGCAACTTGGGCGTTTCGGCGAGGCCACCCTTGCCTTCCGGGAGAATCTCGAGGTCACCACCGAACTGGGCGTGACCAACGACGAGGTCTGCGCCCTCATCAACCTCGCCATCCAGGCGGAGGAGCGCGGTCATGCCGGCGAATTGGTCGCCTGGGGCCAACAAGCGCTACGTCGCTCGGAAGAAATCCGCAGTGACGACTATGCCTTCATCTCGGGGCACCTGCTCTCCCTGGGCCTTGCCCTGCAAAGCCGCATCGACGAGTCCCTCGCCATCCGCCGCAGGATCGACGCCATCCTCGAGAGGGTTCCCGAAGGCGGCCGCATCTTCCTCGAGCTGAACGTCCTGCCCTACACGGCACAGGCTGATCTGGTCCTTGGGCGGGTTCATGCGGCCCTCGAGTCGGCCAACAAGGCCTGGGCACACACCGAGGCGACCGGGGTGCGCGAGTTCGAGCAACGTATCCTGGTCCTGCAGGGCGAGGCCCTCGTGATCCTGGGGGAGCCGGCCGAGGCGCGCAGTCTTGCGGCACGTGCGCAGGCACTGGGCGAGGAAGTCGGAAGTCCTTCGACCTTGGCGCGGTCCGGCCGGGTCATGGCCATGGCGAGCTGGGCGCTCGGTGAGACAGACGAATCCATGGCACTGCTGGAGCCGGCCTGGCAGGCTGCGGAGACGTGTGGCGCTCTGGGCGTGGCACGCGATATTGCCGAGCAAGGCCTGGCACAGCAGGTGGCCCTGGGCGACCGCAAGGCGGCCCGACCTTGGCTGGACAGGCTTGAGTCCCTGAGCGACACCTTGTCCGAGCCTGATGCACAGGCACGCCTGCAGATGGGCAGGGCACGGGTGGCCGGTCGGAGCGAAGCGGGCGGCAAGGCCTTGCTGGCAGCTGCGCGCCTTCTGGAAGACGCTTTGACCGGTCAGGATCCGGACGGTATCGAGGACTACATGTCGGTGGAGGTCCGGTGGGCTGTCCGACGCAGCGACCCGACCATACCGGTTATCGTCAAGGCCGGCGAATCGAGCCAGGTCGCCGGTGGGGCGGATATCCAACGCCGCTACTTGTTGGCACTGCAGGAGAATCGCACGCTGCAGACCGAGCTTGAAAACGTGACCCAGGCCCGGGACCAGTTGGAGACCATCGTCGACTTCTCGCGCAAGACCAGCCTCGAGAACAACCTGAACGAACTGCTTCACCAGATCATGGAGCAGATCGGGAAGCTGGTAGGGGCGGATAGGGGTTTCCTGCTGCTGGCGGATAAGGATGACGAAGACAATATCTTCCTGCGCCCCAAGGCGACCTACAACATCTCGTCGAATGATCGGCGGCCGCAGACATGGAAGCGCCCGGAGACGCTGGCGCGGACGGTCTTCGAGTCCGGGGAGACGCTCTACATCGCCGATGTCCGGGACGGCACGGCGTCTGAGAGCACGCGCAGCGTCCTCGACCTGAACGTCCGCACGGTCCTTTGCGTGCCCCTGCCCAGCCTGGACCGGCGCGACGGTTCCGCAGCACCGGCCATCGGCGTCATTTACCTGGACCGGCAGGCCATCAACAACGCCTTCCAGGAGCGCGACCTGAAGCTGGTGGAAACACTTGCCCTGCAGGCCTCACAGGCCATCGACAAGGCCAGGCTCTACAGCTCCGTCACGGACAAGGCCCAGAAGCTCGAGCACCTGAATGACCTGGCCAAGGTCGCCTCGACCACCCTCGAACTGCAACGCGTCCTGGACGTCGTCGTGCGCAAGACGCTGCAGCACACGAATGCCGAGCGGGCCTTCATCTTCCTGAAGGGGGCGGACGGCGGCCTGGTCTGCGAGCGCGCGATGAACAAGATGGAAGCCGACATCCAGGACCAGCACGACCAGGTGTCCATGTCCGTCACGACGTCGGTCCTGCAATCCGGCGAGCCGGCGTGCCTGCGAGACACCCGCAACAACTCCGTGTTCCAGGCGCAGAAGTCCATCCTGGACCTCGACCTGCGTACGGTGATGTGCGTGCCGCTGCGACGCCCCCAGCCTCCTCAGCAGACCGTCCGGAAGCACGACCATGACAAGCGCAACCGGGTCACCCCCAATGAGGCTCGAGCTCCCCGTGAGGAGTATGTCGGCGTGCTCTACGTCGACTCCAAGGTCGTCGTGGAGGAATTCACAGACAAGGATCTGGCCCTGCTCGAATCCATCGCCAGCCTCGCGTCTTCGGCCATCTACAACGCCCAGATGTACAAGAGGGCCACAGAGGATGCCCTGACGGGCCTGTATTTCCGTTCCTACCTCGAAACGAAAATGGAGGAAGAAGCCCAGCGTGCCCAGCGCACCGGCGGTGAGCTGTCCATCCTGTTGAGCGACATCGACCACTTCAAGCGCTTCAACGACACCTACGGACATGCCGTAGGGGACGATGTCCTTCGCCACGTCGCCCAGACCATCCGGAAGACCATCCGCGAAGATGACGTGGCCTCCCGCTTCGGTGGCGAGGAGATGGTCGTGCTGATGCCCGATACCGGACCTGCCGGGGCGGCGGTTCTCGCAGAGCGCCTGCGGGCCTGCATCGAGTCCAACCCCCTGCCCGGCACGGATGGCGAACCCCTCAAGGTCACGGTCAGCATCGGGCACGCCTCCCTGAAGCCGGGCGAGGAACCGAAGCACATGCTCGAACGCGCAGACCTCGCGATGTACCGTTCCAAGCACGGGGGACGAAACAGGGTCTCTGCCGCGGAAGAGCCATCTGGCTTGAGCGGGGACCCGGCGCCCCAGGGCCACGGCTGACAGCCCTCCGGCTTCTGCAGCCGCTTCGTTTCGACATCCACCGTACCGGGCAAGCCATGACATGGGCCAGCCCAGTGTCGAGGTTCTTGCATGCGTCAGCGTCTATCCGGTCTTCGGGCCCTGGGGGCCCTTCTCCTTGCCGGCTGCGTCCAGACTGCGACCCTGCAGCCCCAGACGGCGGTCATCGTGGCTCCGCCCAACTCACCGAACAGCCCCAATCAACCTGCTCCCAAAGCTGAAACTCCGCTTTCCCCGTTTACCTTGTCGGACAAGGACGCCCAAGCCTTGGGATATCTCAAGGTCAGTCCGGGTGGAGTTCTGGCGGGTACCGCCTCGGGCCCGGAGCTTCTCGTGGCCAACGGTGCCGCAGGGCTCATCGCCAATGGTGCCGCAGGCCTGATCGCCAACGGTGCCGCCGGTCTGATCGCCAACGGTGCCGCCGGTCTGATCGCCAATGGCGCTGCGGGCCGGACGGTCATCAGCCGCAAGTCCAGCGCCAGCCAGGTGTCCCTCGACTACCCGGTGGCAGACGGGTGGGTCGCGCTGTCCTCTGTCTCGGGAGCCCTGCTGGCAAGGCCGGATGGCCGCCCCTACGGCGGCCTCACGGATGCCTCCGGCTCATTCCGTCTCGAGGCGCCCTCGGGCCAGATGGTCGTCACAGTGCTGCTCGAAGGCAACAGGCGCCTGTCGGCCCTCGCCCGGAACGATGCAGCGGGTACCCGACTTACGGTTGATGTGGGTACCACACTGGTCACAGAACACCTTCGCGACCGGCTGCGGCGGGTCGGCAAGGACCTTGGCGCGGTTTTCGAGGCCAATGGCGGGTTCATCCAGTATGCCGAATTGGTCAGCCTGACCAACAGCCTGCTCCGCAACAGCGAACTCGCGGGCCTGGTGGCTGCGGATCTGACACTGGATGCAACGGAGAAGCTGAACCAACGCTACGCGCTAGCCGTCGGTCGGGATTCCGGTGGCAGCCTCGGTCGCGCGTGGGTCGACATGATGAAGCGCGTGCTCGGAGATGCGGCACCGGCAGAGGACTTGCTGCTCCAGCCGCTTGCGCTCGAGACCTCGGTGCTTCTTGCACCGGAAAGCGAAACTTCCAGGGTGTTGGCCTATGATTCGGTCGCCGAGCGCATGTACCTCAACAGTTACGGGATCTCGACGGAAACCTTGCTTGCGCTGGACAGGGACGCCACCGCATCCCGACAGGTTGCGCGACGCTACAAGTACGCCTTCAACGGCATGTACGACGTCCAGGCCATCCTCCCGATCGGCAGTCAGGGCGAGTTCCTTGCCTCGGGTGTATTCGGTGACATGTTCGACGGGGAGGCGGGTGTCGGCATCTTTGGCCTGGTGCGACTCAGCGGCGCCAGGACCTACCACCCGGAGGATCCGGAACTGGCGCCGACGCTTGCGGGCATCTGGTCAGGCGCCAGCCTTCTGTTGCCCCGATTTGACGCGAGCGGCTCCATCGAATCTGGCACGCGCTTGGGCAACTTCATCCAGGACCTTGCCCTGGACAGGCCGGATACGGCGGGCGCCACAGGCACGCTGTACGTCGCGGATTCGGAATCGGGTGCCGTTCGCATGTTCGCCATGACCGCCAGCGGTGACATCGAGGCCGAGAT
>JAYKIS010000025.1:0-11763 GCA_035286125.1 Candidatus Sericytochromatia bacterium | reverse complement strand
TCCAGGACCTTGCCCTGGACAGGCCGGATACGGCGGGCGCCACAGGCACGCTGTACGTCGCGGATTCGGAATCGGGTGCCGTTCGCATGTTCGCCATGACCGCCAGCGGTGACATCGAGGCCGAGATTGGCCAGATTGGTGCGGGCCTCGACCTTGCACGGGACGTGCGTGAGCAACGCGCCTCCCAGTTGCCCTTGTCGGGGTCCCTTTCCGACCTGTACTTCATGGCCCCGACGAATGTCACGCTGCACCGGGCGGGTGGCGCCCGCACACTCTACATCACCGATACGGAGAGTGGCGTGGTCATTGCCCTGGATCTCGACGCAGGCATCTGGAAACGGGTTGCAGGAAGGCCGGCTCCGGCGGATCCCGCACTCAGGGAAAAGGCAAGAGTTCTGGCCCTGGATCCCGACACATTCGTCCCTGTCGATGACGGGCGTCCTGCGGTGGACGTGGCCCTCAACTACCCCCACAAGGTCGTCATCGACGACAAGAACAGGTTGTTCATCGCGGATTCCGACCATCTCGCGATTCGCATGATTCGCCTGAGCGACCCTCAAGGGCGCATCTGGACTGTCGCAGGTAACCTGTTCGAGACAGCCATCCAGGAAAGGCCCGAGGCGCGCGCGCCTCTGGCTCGCTATACGACCCAGCGTTCCGTCCAGGTTGGCGATGGTGAATCCCGGGTCATGACCCTGGGAGAGGTCAACTCCATCGCCCTGGATGGTCGGGGTGACTTGCACATGACGGACGATCGCTCGCGTCGTGTCCGTATCCTTCGCATCGGCGACAGGCCCTGAGGTAATCATGTCACCCCACTTCCAGCCCCGTCGCACGCGCCTCGCTGCCCTCTTCCTGGCCGCCACGACCTCCGCGTGTGCGGTACCTGACCTTGCACGGCGTGTCGCGGTAGATAACCGCGATGCGCAGGTCACCAGCCCCGTGTCCGGAACCGGCGAGATCGTGGCGGTCCAGGGACCCGACGGCGTCATGATGCCCGGTGCGCGCTACCGGGTGCTCGAGGGCACCATCAACGGCGGTAGCGCCAAGGTGACAGGTACGGTCTCCACGGCCTCGGGCCCGCTGGCGGGTGCCCTCGTGACCTTCATGGACGACGACGGCCGCTTCCTGGTGTTGAGGGATCCGATTGCCAAGGATCGCTTCGCCCTGCTTTCCAGCCGTTGCGACACGTCCGGGCAGTTCGAGACCCCGATGGTCTTCCCTGACAAGCAGCCCGTCATCGCGCAGGTCCTCTTCGGGCAGCAGCGCCGGCTGCTTGCCTTGGCGCAGGCGGGATCACCCGTAGCCGTGGACGAGGCCTCGACCCTGGTCGTGGAGTTCTTTCGGAGCACCCAGGCAACTCGCCATCCGGATGCCCCGTTCCTGTCGGCGGGCAGCAAGGCCCAGCCGGCTGCCGCGGTGGCATTGGCCGATTCGGAGGCCGGTCGGTTGCGTGCCGCCGTACGGGATGGCACCTTCGTGATGCCCCCGCGGACCGGCAGCGAGGCCATTGCCGACGACTTCACCATCGGCCGCGGTGCCGAGTTGGCGAGGCGCTACATGCTGGGCATGGTCACTGTCGTGGCAGACAGCCACAAGGCCTGGAGCACCGTGCTCGAGAATGTTCCCCTGGCCATCGTGACCGACGCCGGCAACACCCTTCTCAACAGCGAGCCCCTGACACGCCCGGCCACCGCCACGGAGGCGGCCTTCGCGGAGCCCATCAACGTCGAGGCCTCCGGCAGCAGTTATCTCCTGATCAGCGGCAAGGCAGGCTTGATCGATCGTGTTTCGGGCGGCCAGCGCATCACGTACTTGGGCAGTCAGCCGGCCGGTGTCGACTTCTCCTTCTGGGATGAACCCGTGTCCTCCGATGATTCCAATGCAGGCAACTTCTTCACGGGTAGCCTCCTGGTGGGGGGAGACATCCGCGTTGAACCGGCCCTGACACTCAGGACCATCATCGAGGCCCGGCAGGATCTGGCCGGAAACGTGGCCATGACCTTCGACGAGAGCGCAACCCTCGGTTTCGCCTGCAAGGTCGGGGGTAACTACTTCGGCAGGCCCATGCAGGCTGGTCGTTTCTACATGCTGGGAAACCCGGAAGCCACCTTCGACGGGAGCCCGGAGACGCCGCTGGCCGAAACGGCCTGGGGCAGGCCGTTTGGGCTTGCCTTTGATGACAGCGGCAACCTCTTCGTTGCCGATCGCGGGGCCAACCGTGTTCGTCGCATTGACAGGGTGACGGGCCTGGTCACGACCGTGCTTGGTGATGGCTGGCCATATACCCAGCCTGTCCTGGCTGCTGTCGAAGGCGGGCTCGCTGCCCTGAATTACGCCTCGACGACCGAAGTAGAGACCCCGTTGCTCGGAGGAGGCACCGCGTCCGTCGCCGTGCCCGACTTCGGAAGGATGAAGGACAGTTCGGGCTCGGTCAGACCGGGTCTTACGGCCTCGTTCAGCAGACCGACCAAGCTGGTGTGGCAACGCAGGAAGGATGGCCGGGCGGAGATCTTCGTGCTCGATCTCTACAATCAGGCCGTGCGCCGTGCCGAGGCTCCCCCTGGTGACGACTTCCGCGATGCGGTCGTCACGACGCTTGTCGGCAAGGCCGTCGATGAAGTGCGCTCGCTGGATGGCAGTGCCTCCTACATCGTGTCGGTCGGAGCGCGCGGCAGGGCTCCCGAACGCCTGGCCGATCTGGCCACCGTCGGCCTAGACCTTGTCGAGATCGTTTCGGCGTACCGCTGGGTTCAGGCTGCCGACGCGGGCATCGCGATCGATCGAACCCGGCAGCGCCTCTACGTCACTGCGCCCAACGCACGGCAGGTGGTCATGGTGGACCTGAACAGCCAAAAGGGTCGGGCCATTGCCACGGACGGGGGCGGCCTCTTCGAAGGACCTGCCATGGGGACCGTCCTGCCCACCAAACTGGGCGGCCTCGATGTTCTGGCGAACGGGGACGTCATCTTTGCCGACACGGCCAACAATACGGCAAGACGACTCAGGACGGGGATCTGGATTCCCGAGTGACTCAATGCGTCCCGGCCGTGGGAACCAGGCGCATCAGCATTCCGGCAACCTTGTCCAGCATGACGATGTCCCCTTCATCCGACTGGGCAAGGGGTCCCGGCCTGATCCACTTCTGGTCCAGCAGCCTCACGTAATCGCGGATGGGGGCCTGCGAACCCTCCCCGCCGGCCAGGTACGTATGCCCGTCCCCGTCCAGAACGATCAACCTTCCGTGGTTGCCGTCGGCGATCCACAGGTCTGGCCCCACGGGAAGCAGTCCGGACACGACACGAAGGCTCACGCCATCGGGTTCCGGAGGCACGGGTCCACCGTCAAGGCCTCCGTGGCCAACAAGGGAGGTCATTCGACCGGGCACGACCGGGCGCCCACACACCCGCGTGGCAACCATCGGCCACGCCCAAACGCGGGACAGGGTACCCACAACGAGGGTCCCTGAACTCGTCCAGGCCAGGGAATAGGCCCGAACAAGAGCCTGGTCGGGCGCGAGAGCAGGCTCAGTAGGCTCAGGAAACGTAGGGCCGATGGCGAGGGCCTCGGTGTGCCACTGCCCATCCACAGCCAAACGCACGAGTTGCCAACGGTTCGCCGACTGGTAGACCTGGGCCAGCCCCCAATCAGGATGCCACGCGATAGGTCCGGGCAACCCATCGTGGCTTCCCAGCCCCGGCAAGGACGGAAGGCTTGTCCAGACCCCCGCCGGAACATCCACCCCCAAGGTCCGCGTTGCCTCAGGCTGCCAGATATCAAGCCCCCTCGTGTTCTCATCGACGACAACGACACCACGCCCGACACGTGCGGCATGCGTCCAGCGCGAGCCCCCGACCTCTGCGGCTGCTCGCACGACACGCACACGTCCCTCGCCATCCAGATGCCGGATCTCCGACAGTTCGGGAAGGCTTCCCCTGACGCCCGATCGACGATCACAGAACCACCACCCTCCATGCGGGCCGGGCAGCACCCATGCAGGTTGGAACATGCGCAGGCCAACCGTACCCTCCGTCAAGCCACCCTCGACCCTGCCACCATCCAGCAGGAGCCCGGCCTGATGGCTGGAAACCCTAGCCTCGACAGGTACCTTCCATCCCCCGAGGGACCAGACACCGGCGTGGACGCCAGGCCTTCCGGCACGCCAGGCCCCACCCTCGCGCGAGGCCCAGTCAGGGGCGGATGACCAGCTCCAGATTCCCGCATCGGGAAGGCGATGCCCCTTGCCATCGCGCAGAACCAGCCCGGGTTCCCAGGTTTCCCCCGGGGTCAGGGATGCGGTGGAGGCCTCGATGGACCACGAGGCGACCACGGAAACGGTGGCTGCACGGGAACGGACCTCACCCACCTCGACCCTGACGCCCCCCCCCTCGAGATTGGCAGGCCAGGTGAAGGCAAGCCGGGTGTCATCAAGACGTCGGGCCGATGGGACACGAACATCGCCGACCCACAAGCTCCAGGGCGTGGATCGCCACGCGCCGAAGTGATCCCCCTCGATCTGGACTTCCGTCCCAGGTGCGACAACTTCCGGCTGCAGGCGCCTGATCACGGGAGAGGGTTCCACGAGCACCAGTTCACCGACCTGCTGGACGCTCCCCCCTGTCGGTCGCATCGGTGTGACCACGGGGCGCAGGCCGTCGGCAACAGCCGCCACGGCGGCCGTACCCGGGGCAACACCATCCAGCAGGAAGTTCCCCTCCGCCCCGGGCCGGACCCATCGGTCGCCCCCCGGGACATATACGAGAGCCTCCTGGGGATTGCGTCCCGGGGGAAGCACGACACGGCCACGCACGGTCCACGGCCGTCCCAGGACAATCGTGCCCAATTCGAGAGTGGCCGTGGCGCCTTGGACGACAACCTCACGCGAAGCCAGGCTGTCCCGTTCCGGTCCGAGGACCTGCAGGACAAAATGGCCGATCTTCGGGACATCGATTGCAAAATCCCCACGCAGGTCCGATCGACTCCCCGTCAGGACGCGCGCAGGTCGGAGGGGACCTGTCGGATAGCGTAGTCCGTGCGCCAACGGGGTGGTCTGCAGGGCGCCATCAAAAGGGGTGGATTGCAGGCTACCGTCAAGGGGCGTTGACTGCAGCGCGCCGTCCAGAGTACCGGACGTGGCGGCATCGGCAAATCGGTCGACACTCCCGACGTCGGGTGGTCCGTCCGGAACCGGTACGCCTGCGACGAGGAAAATCCGCGCATCGGCCACCGCAGCACCCATCGCATCCTCGACGTGACCACGAACCCGGACGCCGACGGTGGCTCCCCGCAAATCCGCAGAACGGACAGACGGACTGGGGCCCAGCGAGACACACGCTGCCACAATGCAGCAAAGCAGCCAACGCAAAACCTTCACGGGCGCCACTCGAGCAATGTGGCCTCCATCGGGTCCGCGAGGATGACCCGACCATCCCCGATAGGCAGCAGGGAGGTCGGCCTTCCCAGAAGAATGCCCAACGCCGGCATGGAGTCCTGTCCCTCTAGCACGGCAGGCGAGCCGACATGTCCGGCACCCGCCAGTTGCCTGAACCCGCCCTCGCGTGTCCAGCGCCAGAGGCGGCCTTTGGCGTGCTCCACCAAGTAGAGGACATCACCTTGCCACGCCATGCCCCGGACTTCACCGGAGGGCCCGTCGGCAGGGGAGCGTTGCACAACTTGCCACGCGTCGTCTCCAGGCCAGCGCATCCAGAAAAGTCCAGGACCGGCAACGGCCGTCTGGCCCAGGTGCCCCACAGCCATGGCCTCAATTCGACTGCCCGGCGGTCCAGACAAGACCGTGTCCCCACTCTGGTCGACAACCTTGCCATTCTTCGCCAGCCACAAGCGACCATCGGCGTGGACCATGAACGCATCGATGGCCCCCCGCGAAAGCTCTATCCCCTCGGATGCGGGCCAGGCGAATACGCGCAGAGCATCCAGCCCCGGGCCCGTACGACCCAGCACGTACACACGCCCGAGGCCATCGGCTGCCAAGGCGCGTGGGCGGTCGACCTGCCAATCGAGAGGATGCCAGGAACCATCCAGGCTGCGATGGAAACAACGCTCTCCGAGATAGTCACCCAGAAGCCAGCCCCCATCAGGGGCCGGCGACAATGCGTAGGGCCGCACGCCATCGGGAACAGGGGCCATCCGGCGAACGCGCGCATCATCGACCACGGCAGAGACAGTCGCTGTCCACGCCCCCAGCTGCGCGGTCGCCGTAATGCGATTGATGCCCGCGGCCTGGCCTTCGGAAAGCGAGACAGGGCTGTCCGGCATGAGGATACGAAAACCGTCCAGGCTCCAGCCCTCAAGAATCGGCTGCGGGGTGGTGCCGCTCGGAACCAGCTCGGGCAAGCCCACGATCGTGATGCCATCGATCCGATGCCAGAAGGTACCCTCCCCGGGCCGGCCATCAAGGACAGCCCGAACCGGGCCGGACTCCGCAGACGTGGGAACGGATACGCTCCACGAATTTGAAGAGGTCCGAACAGGCAGCACGCCATCCGCCCCCTGGAAGTGAAGGCGCAAACCCGGGGGAACAGGCTCGGCAAGCTGAACCTCAAGCGTGTCCCCGGGAACGCCATAGGCCGGGATGAGCGTGACACCCGGGACAGCCATAGGCGTCAGCGGAACCTGCAGGTTCAGGGCGGGGGTCGTCGACTCCCACGTCACACTGGCCGCGAGGCCGGGACCGGTAAACGAGAACCGGTGGCGACCCGAAGGCAGGCCCGTCATCGTGAATCCACCCTGAGCATCGGTCCACACCCGCCTGGGCAAGCCCTCCGGCTGGACGGTCACGCCAGTCAGATCCTGCTCCCCCCCGGGCAGGACCACCCGGCCCGAGAACGACAACCCGGGCTCCCACGCCGGGAGCTCCAGCCGGGTCAAGCCCTTGACGGCCTGAACCTCGAAAGCCGGGGTCACCCAATCTCGCCCGACCAACTGCATCAGCACCTGTTCACCACGGCTTACAGGCACCACCATCCCTGCGAAGGCCGGATTCGCCTCCGGCAGTCCCAGAGAGAGGCCCTTGGCGTCACGAATCTCGAGATGCAAGGTGACAGGCTCGCCCGGCAGTCCCGGATATCTGAGGTCCTCCGGGAGCTGGAGACTGGCCCCGTGCAGCAAACCGGCGGTACCGGGCGCGCCTTCTGCGGTCCGCATCGGGGCAGCCAGATCAAGGCAACCCGAGAGGCAAGCGACGAGTAGCCAAGCGCGGCGGGGGGACAACACGACCTCAGCGGGCCACGCGTACCCGTCGGACCCGGTTGGCCGTGAAATCCGTGATCCAGATGTCACCCGAACGGTCGACTGTCAGATAGGTCGGCAGAACGAGGCGGGCCTCGACCAGCGGAACCGCTTGCGCAGGTTCCGAATCAGGCCCCGGTCCGGCAAGGCGATGCACCGTTCCGGATTGCCTGTCGAGAAGCCGAAGTCGCCCCAGAGTCGGATCCACATAGACGAAGTGCCCATCCGGCGTCATCGACAGCGAACTGGCCTTGAACACCGTGGCGAGCAGCCCGAGAAGGCCATCACCCTGGTCGACCTGGGCCTTGATGTCGGTCTTCGAACTGTAAGGCGTGCGAGGACCAGCACCGACCATGGGATAGACCCGTCTTGCCTCGAACTGTCGGCCGAAAGCCTGCATGTCCTTCAAACAAGCCATCATGACCCTCGCGACATTCACCGACTGGGTTGCCCCGTCAGCCTGGGCCACGATCTGCGTCGAGACCTCGCTGAACCAGACCTGGCCATCTCGATCCACATAGGGTGAAGACGGCCCGGCAATCGGGGCTTCCAGGAGAGGCAAGCCATCACGCTCCACGATGCCCGGTGCCGAACCATTGCCTGCGAGGGTCGTGACAACCCCGGCCGTATCGAGCCGGTAGAGGTAGCGATGCACGGTCACCCCGGCCTTGCTCTGGTTGGCCACCGTGAAGACAAGGGAGCCGTCCGGGCCAACCGACAGGCCATTGGGCTTCCCGAGCGCGACAGGCAAGGGCACGACATAGGCAAGCCCCGGCTCCACGTCGAGCCCGTACGCGGACCCGGACGCTGCGGGAAGCAGCAGCAACTGCCCGAGGCCATCAACCAACCAGACCGTTCCATCCGGCCCTACCGCCATCTCTCCCGGAAGGTTCGAGCCCGACGCACCCAGCAGGCGGACGTCCCGGACGGCGACAGGCGCATCGGGCGCCGCAGCAAGGCCCGGCACAGCCCCAGCCCAGGTAGCTGCGACACCGGCATCGTCCACGCGGATGACCCCGTGGCCCCGATCCAGCACGAGCAGACGCCCATCAGGCAGGACACCGAGACTGGAAGGCTTGCTCAGGTACGCTTCCGAAGTCGGAAGTCCATCCCCAAGGACGCCGCCGACGGCCGCCGATGAGCCGTTCTCCACACCTGATCCGAAGCCGGCGTCCATCTGCCACGATGACGCGGGAGCCCACCCGTGCAGGCGGACCAGCTCTGGCATAACCGCGATCGTCGGCTCGGGCGAAGGAGTCACATCCGGTGTTGCCGAAGGCGTCGGCACAGGGGAAGGTGCGACGGATTCGCTGGCGACCGGTCCCGGGGGCAAGGACGGGGTAGCCGAAGGCGATGCGGGGAGCGAGCCGGGCAGGTGCGATACATCGGCAGAGGCAGAGGCTGTCGGGATACTGCCACTTGAAGGGTTCGCAGGAACGGCATCGGGCCCTGCCGGTCTGGTGCCCGACGGCGTCGGCGTAGCCTGGGGCGTCGGCATGCCTTGGGACGAAACCGTCGGGGATGCAACGACATCGGCCCGACCAAGGGCTGCCAGACGCTGGGAAAGGTCGTTGCCCGAACACGCGGACACAATCAGGACAAGCGCGGGCGCCACACCCCAGATAAGCGACTTGAATATGCGCATGTTGCAATTGTAACATTATTAAACAAGCTGCCGTATCAACCTTGACACATCTTCGGACACTTGATTCATAGGTCAACTGAAGCCATAATCTTCATTGTGATGAAGGCCTTATTGTCTTGATTGCGGCAACTTGCGCGGCAACGCGGTCTGTCCAGGACATCGTGCCGCTGGGCCCTTGGCTATCTAAGGGCGCCTCCGCCTTGGCGTGTCTTGTGGCTCTCCGGGCAGTTCCGGAAGAGCCTGAATCGCTCACCATGCTTCGCGCCCGGGCCAACCGGGTTCTGGGGGATCTCGACGCCTCGACCTTGCGGGTTCATGACCCTGCGGCATTCAACGAAGCCGAGTGGACCTGGTTGCGCGACAGCGCGACCCTGGCTGGCCATATCATCATCCTTGCCGACATCGAGGGTTCGGTCCCCGAGCATCTGGATGACCTTGCCGTGGATGCGAACCCTCCCGTGTGGCTTGCACCACGCGAGCCGCACGGCCTGTTCCACACAGAGGGCCGCGCCTTGGACCTGGACCACGGCGCCCGCGCCGCGCACCTGGATTATCTCGCGAGGTGGGCCGAGGCCTTGGATGACGCCCACTTTCTCGACGCGACGATTGCGGCCTGGCGTCTGGTGCGCCTTCCGGTGCGGAGCGAGTCGCGCATCCAACTGCTGGCTGCCCGAAGAGAATTGGCCTGCGGCAATCCCGTCGAGGCTCTTCGCCTTCTGGAGCGCTGGCAACCCGACACCGCTTCGGACAGGCTCGATCGCCGTTTGACCCTGGCAACTGTCCTCGAGTTCCTCGGTGACTATCAGGGAGCGGACAGAGTTCTTGCCCACACGAAGGAATACGTTGCGGCAGACTCCTGGGAGATCCGGGCGCAGCAAGCCGTGCTGCAAGTCAGGACGGGCCTTCACGAAGCGTTGATTGCCACATCGAAGCTGCTGCCGCTGTCTCCTCAGGCTGTGTCGAGCCTGGACCGTGCGACCTGGGCCTCCTGTTTGGGTATCGCCCATTTCAGGCTGGGACAATATGCAGAGGCCCTGACCTGGCATGAAGAGGCCCTGGCCATTCGCAGCAGGGCGGATTCCACCGTTGCCGTGGCACGCAGTCTGAACAACATCGGCAACGTGCATCTCGAACGCGGTGCCCTCGACGAAGCCCGCGAAGCATTCGACGACGCAGAAACCCGAATCATGGGAACTGGAGAGGTCGCGCTCGCTGCTGCAATTGCCAACAACAAGGCCAGCCTGCTCTTGCTGATGAACTTGGTCGAGGCCGCGAGGGAATCCGCCAACCGGGCCCTGACACTCAAGGATGAATCGGGCGAGGCTCCGGGCAAGGCCATTGCCCGGACGACTCTGGCTGCCGTCGAACTGGCCGCGGGGCGCCTTGATGAAGCGAGAAACCACGCATGGGAAGCCCGAATGGCCATCGAATCCATGAATCTGCAAGAGAACCTGCCCGACATCGAAGTCATCGAGGCCGAGCTGGCCTTGGCGGAAGGTGCCACGCACAAGGCACGCAGTCTCTTTCTCGAGACGCTGCACCGTCACGGTGCCAGTCGCCCGGCCATGCTCTCCCGGATCCATAGAGGACTTGCCCGATGTGCGATGAGTATCGGGTCGGCAGCGGCTGTCTCGGAACACCTCGGCCAGGCACTCTCTGCTACCGACAGGGACGGTCGACGCCATGAGCGAGACAGGACCCTCGCGCTGTTCGCAACCGCCGGCTTGATCCCTGCTCCATGTGAAAGATCCTGATGGAAGGTGGAGCAGCGGTTGTCGATGCGCGTGGCCTGCTGCGCGCATTGGCGAGGCAACTCGATTCAAAAACAGTTGACGAGAAGGCCTGGCTCGATTGTCTGGCAGAGCAGGTGGCCGCAGACCTCGGGTACTACGACCAGGGTGGCCAGCGACGTCCCGAGGCGTGGCCTCGTCGTGAAGACAACTGTCCCGAGGTGATACCCGACCCGGCCGATGGCTGGACGCTCCATCCCCTGCCGAGCGGCAACCAACTCGCAGTTCGCCCTTGGACGGAAGGTGACGATGCCGGGATCATCCTCGACTTCGTGCGCGTCCTTGTTTCCCTCGCGCGACAGCGGGCATCGGAGCAGGACGTACCGAACCCTCATGCGGACAGCCTCTGGGCGTTCGGGGGCAAGATGCTTGCACGTGGCGCGGTCGAATTCCTCAGTCTTACGCCCCTCCTACTCCTCGCCTGCCAGATGCTTGGAGCCACGGAGGTCCTGGTCGTGACGCGTGTAGGAGGCGAACCGCTGGAGCTTCAGGTACAGAGCGGTACGGCCCGCTGGAATCCGGTTGCTCAGGCGTCGGCCAGGCCCCTGACCACTTGGCTGCTGACCCTGTTCGAAGAGGGCAAGGCGTGCCTGACCCGGGGGCCGGCAGCCTTGCTGGAACATCTGCCCGAGTTGACCTGTCAGGGTCCCGTCGGTCAGACCATGTGGCATCCATTCCGGCCATTTGGCGCCCGCGCGGGGTTCCTGCTGGTCATCTGGCCCGATGACGCGAACCTGGGGCCGGCCGGGAACCGCCGGCTGAAGGAATTGATCGAACTGCTTCAACTGGCCTTTGACCAAGGAGCCATGGCTCAGGAACTCCAGGTGGCCAGAGCTGTCCAGCGAACACAGGAGGATCAAGCCTCCGCACGGCACCTCTTCGTACGGCAGTTACTTCACGACATGCGCAACGAGGTACACGCGCTGGCTTTGGTCACGGACGAGATCAGTCAAGTCAGTCCCGAACAGTGGAGTCGAGACACAACGGAAGCGTTGCACAGGCAGGTACGATGCCTTTCGGGCTACTTGGGGCAAATCGGCAAGAACTGGCAGTATGAGCCGTCCCGTGGCGAGGAGTGCG
>JAYKIS010000024.1:0-3030 GCA_035286125.1 Candidatus Sericytochromatia bacterium | reverse complement strand
TTGGACCTGCTGGATGATGCGAATCAGGTTGGTGGCATCGGTGAGGTCTCCATAGTGAAGGTGTAGCCGGCGGTCAGGGTCGTGGGGGTCCTGATAGAGGTGGTCGATTCGGTCGGTGTTGAAGAGTGATGCGCGACGTTTAATGCCGTGGACCTCATAGCCCTTTTCGAGCAGGAGTTCGGCCAGGTACGAGCCGTCTTGTCCGGTGATCCCGGTGATCAGTGCAATCTTTCTCAGTTTGAGAATCCTCATTATCGATGCCTCAAGCCAACCATCGAGGCCTGTTACATGGCCATCGTCGTCATTATAGCGGAGGAGACATTGGGGCGCGCGGAGAGCTCAGTTGCTCGGGACGCCTGACTGACGAGAGGCCAGAGGATAGGCCGGCGCCGGGTTGTCATCTCGGTTGCGCTTCCAAGGACATCCGTTAGTTGGCCTTAAATCTCGCTGCTGGCGTTGTTCCATGAGTCTCTAACAAGTATTCGAGGCTGTCCCGCACCAGATCTCGATGCAGGCGGGCCCGCTGGTCAGCAGACGGGGCGGGGACTCGGGCGTGGGCCCATTCTCGCGGGAGAGTCCGGAAGAATCGCTCGGTGTTGCCGTTCGTCCTTGATGAGTAGGGGTGTGGCCCGCTCTTGCGTCTCTTCCTTGACGGCCCGCTCCTCAAGAAACTTGTCAGGGTATTCCGGGCAGTGGCGAGCTCGTGCGAGATGCGCTTGTTCCACCAAGCCGCTGCGTGCAGGTCTCGGCTCGCCCTGGCGATTTCGGTTTCGATCGTCGGTACCACCGCGAGAGAAGGTGCTGTCAGATTCTCGGGTGTGCCTACGGTTTCACCTTCCACATAGCGGGCGGGGGTTAAGTTCGGGATTTGTCTGGGGCAATTATGATTGGCACGCTACAAACCAATCCCGAAGGATTGGGGAATGGCCGACTATTGAGGTGCGGGCCGACCAGCCTGCCTGCCCGAATTGCAAGGTTGAGACGACAGTCAAGATGGGGCCGGGCAAAGATGTCCGCCTTGGTCACCAAGTGCGACTGAGTGGCTACAACCCCACCACCCTCTCACGCCCCTCCACCACCCCCGCCGTTGCATTCCGCGTATCCACCACGACCTTTGCCGTCACTACCACCCGGCCATAGTCGACCCCCGCGTGGTCGGTCATGATGACGACACAGTCGGCCCAGGCCAGACCTTCCTCCAGATTCGTGCTTGCCCAGGTGCGGCCGTGTTCCGTGAATGTTGCGACCAAAGGGTCGTGGTAGCGAATTTCGGCCTCGTCCTTGTTCAGCAGGTCGATCAGTTTCAGCGCCGGGCTCTCGCGCCAGTCTGCGATGTCCTTCTTGTAGGCAACCCCCAGCAGCAGGATGCGTGCGCCGGCCACGCTCTTCCTCAGGCGCCCCAGCGCCTGGATAATCTTCTCCCGGACGTGATGGACCATCAGGACGTTGATCTCGCCGGCCAGTTCGATGAAGCGGGTGTGGAAGTCGTACTGCCGGGCCTTCCATGTCAGGTAGAAGGGATCGATCGGGATGCAGTGCCCGCCGACGCCGGGGCCCGGGTTGAAGCGCATCATCCCGAAGGGCTTGGTATTCGCCGCGTCGACCACTTCCCAGACATCCAGGCCCATCCGATCGCAGAGCAAGGCCAGTTCATTGACCAGCGCGATGTTGACGGCCCGGAAGGTGTTCTCGAAAACCTTGGTCATCTCGGCCACCCTTGGGCTGGAAACCGTGACCACGTCCAGGATGGTCTGGCGATAGAAGGTTGCTGCGATGTCGAGACATGCTTCCGTAACGCCGCCGACCACCTTGTTGGTATTTCGCGTCGTGTACCGGGCATTTCCGGGGTCCACGCGCTCGGGACTGAAGCTGACGAACAGGTCCTGCCCGACGACCAGCCCACTCCGTGCCAGGATGGGCAGCAGGACTTCCTCCGTCGTGCCCGGGTAGGTCGTGCTCTCGAGCGACACCAGCGTCCCCGGCCGCAGGAACGGCACCATCTGTTCGGCGACGTGGACGATGTACTGGATGTCCGGATCGCGGTTGGCGTTGAGGGGGGTCGGGACGCAGATGACGACCACATCGGCGTCACCGATGGCGGAGAAGTCTGTCGATGCCCGCAGTCGCCCGGCCCCCACCATCTCGGTCAACTCGGCGTCCTGAACGTCCGCGATATAGTTCTTGCCTTCGTTGACCTGCCGGACCCTGTCGCCGCTCCTGTCGAGCCCCACGACACGAAAGCCGACCTTGGCCTTTTCGACTGCCAGCGGCAGGCCCACGTAGCCGATGCCGATCACGGCAACCGTTGCCTCGCGTGCCTCGATGACCCGCTTCAGGCGAGCTGCCACTTCGTTTGATGTTGCTTCCGGCACGTGGTTGTCAGGATCCAGAGGTAGGCCGGGCAGGGCGGTCGTCAACGACCATCAGGATACGGACCCGGATGCCTCTCATTCCACCATATGCAGCCGTTGCCAGACACGGCGCCCGTCAGGGGTAGTCCGCGGTGGTCGACCTCTCGCCTCGCGTGCGCAGAAAAGATCGTGGTGTCGGAAGGTACGCATCGGGGCCACGGACGGCGTGGGCACCCCGGCCCAGAGCACGTCGCTCAGGAAATCCAAGCGGGTAGGCCGGGCGTGATGCCCTCCTGAACCCTCGGCACCACCCGATGCCTCAGCCCCTCCGGCTGAATCCGCTCCTGCCGTTAGCCTCCAACTGGATGGTGGCATCCTCGCCACCCTTGGTGGTGTTCAGGAAATCCTTGAGAACGTTGTCCGAGGCCTTTTCCGGCACCTCGCTGGCCAGGCTGCTGATGGCTTCCTTGGCGGCGCCGGTCAGCGGGGCCAGCCGCTGGGTCGAACCGGTGTGGGACGTGACATTGTTCAGGCTCATGCGCGTCTCCTCGATGGGGCACCTGCAGGAGGTGTACCCTTGGACCGGTACCTTGCTAACTGCGTACGCGGAGGGATGGCGGGTGGCAAGCGGGTTTCGGGCAATGGGATGGCTGGTCGTGGCCTTGCTTCTCCCGGGTGC
>JAYKIS010000023.1:0-15364 GCA_035286125.1 Candidatus Sericytochromatia bacterium | reverse complement strand
AGAGCCGGAAGGTCGGCTTCGAGGGCGGTCAGATGCCCTTGTTCCGTCGTACGCCCAAGAAGCATGCCTTCGTTCGTCCGGAGCGTTACGTCTCAAAGTGGGCCGAAGTCAACATCGGTGCCATCAGTGAAGTGTTTTCGGGTGAAGCGCCGGTCGATCCGGACCTGTTGGCTCAGGCCGGTCTGGTTCGCTCCAGCGTCGTTCATGATGACGAGGGCCGGAGCTATGTCGTGCTCAAGCTCGGCGTCGATGGCGTCCGTGTCCTGGGAAGCGGCGATGTCGACAAGAAGCTCGTCATCCATGCGCATCACTTCACCAAGGGGGCGCGTGAGAAGATTGAGGCCGCGGGGGGAACCTGCGTCCTGATCGGTGATGCTGCCGACGCTCCAGGCGGGGCGGAAGCCTGATTCCTGAATCAGCTGCGTGGCCACCTCATCCGCAAGGGTGGGGTGGCTGCTTTGCTGTTGTCCCGATGAATTGAAGGTGCCTTGGCCGTGTCCACGTCGATGAATCGTCCCTCCCAGACCTTGGTCACACTCTGGGAGACCCCCGGGCTCAAGGAGAAGATTTTCTTCACCCTGGCGATGCTCGGTCTTTATCGCTTCGGTGCCCACGTGCCGATGCCGGGGATCGACCAGATGCGTCTGGAGGCGCTCTTCGGGGGCGGGAACTCCCTCGGGGCTTTCTTTGACCTCTTCTCCGGCGGGGCCTTGGCCAAGTTTTCGGTCTTTGCTCTGGGCGTGACTCCCTACATCAATGCCAGCATCATCATGCAGTTGATGACGCAGGTCATTCCCAAGCTCGAGGAGCTGCAGAAGGAAGGCGGCGAGGCGGGCCGCAAGAAGATCCAGCAGTGGACCCGGTACCTGACCATCGTGCTTGGCCTCGTGCAGGCCGTCACCCTCGTGAACTGGATGTGGGCGAGCAACGCCGTGTTGGGATTCCAGAACGGTCAGGGCGGTTTTCCCCTGATGTTCTTCGTGACGACCTCGGTGACGCTGATCGCCGGCACCATCCTCATCATGTGGATGGGTGAGCTCATCACGGAGCGTGGCATTGGCAATGGCGCCTCCCTCCTGATCATGGCTTCCATCCTCTCCCGGCTGCCGGACTACTTCGCCCAGACGGCGGAGGGCGTTACGACCGGCGCCTACAGCTGGCTCTCCGTTCTGGTCCTCGTTGCTTCATTCCTGGCGATTCTGGTGGCGATCATCGTCGTTCAGGAAGGCGCACGTCGCGTGCCTGTCCAGGCGGCCAAGCGTCAGGTGGGGGGACGCCTCTTGCAGGGGAAGGTCAGCTATATTCCGTTCAAGGTGAACCAGGGCGGCGTGATGCCCATCATCTTCGCCAGTTCCCTGATGCTCTTCCCGATTACGGTGGCGTCCTGGGTCAATGGTGGTCAGGCTCCCAGGGCGGCTGCGGCGGACTGGCACGTGCTGACCGCGACCTTCTGGAACCTGTCCAATCTCAAGGCGGCTGCCTTGCAGGCCATCCAGCTCGTCCTGACCCAGCTGGGGACCTTCGGGGCAGTCTACGCCGTGGTCTACTTCCTGCTCATCGTGTTCTTCTCCTACTTCTACGCCGGCTTGGTTCTCAACCCCGCAGAGCTTGCCAACAACCTGATGAAGCATGGCAACTTCATTCCGGGTGTTCGCCCCGGGCGCGAGTCCGCCGAGTATCTGGAGGGAGTGCTGAACCGGATAACGTTCCTGGGTGCCATCTTCCTGGGGGTCGTGGCCCTGTTGCCGAACTGGGTGGAGGACGCGACCAAGATCACGAGCTTCCGTGGCCTCGGCTCTACGGCCCTGCTGATCATGGTGGGTGTCGCCGTCGACCTGTTCAACCAGCTGCAGACCCAGCTCCTGTCTAGACGCTACGAAGGATTCATGGAATAATCGTCTTCCTATTCTCATGCGTATTGTTTTTCTAGGCCCCCAAGGTGTGGGCAAGGGTACCCAAGGCGCTCGGCTCTCCGGGCGCCTCTCGGTTCCTGCGCTCTCTACCGGCGACATGCTCCGCGCGGAGGTGCGCGCAGGCACGGAGCTGGGTCTCCAGGCGGATGCCTTGATGAAGGCCGGAGAGCTAGTCTCCGATGCCATCATGCTCGGTATGATTCGGTCTCGCGTTGCGCAGGCCGACGCGGGCGGGGGCTTCATTCTCGATGGTTTTCCGAGAACGCTTGCTCAGGCGGAGGGGCTGGACGATGTCTTGGTCTCCGCTGGAGCTCCTCTTGATGCCGTCGTGCTTTTCGAGGCGCCCCGTGACGTGCTGGAGCCCAGGTTGACGGGTCGTCGGACCTGCGGGGACTGTGGTGCTGTCTACCATGTGGTTTCCCAGCCTTCATCCCGTGAGGGTGTTTGTGATCGCTGCGGTGGCGGGTTGGTCCAACGCGCCGACGATACGCCTGAAGCGATTGGGCGACGCCTGGATCTCTATGAGCGCCAGACCGCTCCGTTGGCTGATTATTACGCCGCGCGCGGGTTGCTCGTTCGGGTCGATGGCACCCGTGCTGTCGAGGAGGTTCAGTCGGGCCTCCTGGCTGTGCTCGGGCTCGGGGAGGCCGTGTCGTGACCCGCGCTCCGGAATCTTTCTGCTTGCTCTCACCTGGGCAGGTGGATGCCATGGCTCAGGCGGGACGGGTCGTGGGTGCCTTGTTGGCTTTCTTGCGGCGTGAAGCTCGCGAGGGTGTCAGCACGCGCGAGCTCGACGAGGCTGCAGAGGATTTCATTCGCGCTCGCGGTGCCATTCCGGCCTTCAAGGGCATTTATGGTTACAAGTACACGATCTGCGCCTCTGAGAACGAGAAGGTCGTCCACGGGTTGCCGAATCGTCGGCGCCTGCAGTCGGGCGATATCATCGGGCTCGACATGGGTGCCATTGTCGACGGCATGTACGCCGACGCAGCCATCAGTGTCCCCGTCGGCGAGGTCTCTCCTGAGGCCGCTCGTCTGCTGCGGGTGACTGAAGAGTCACTGTGGCGCGCGATTCCCTTGATTCGTGACGGCGTTGCCATTGGTGACCTCGGGCATGCGGTCCAGGCGCATGCCGAGGCCGCAGGCTTTTCCGTTGTTCGCGAGTATGTCGGTCACGGTATCGGTGACAAGCTGCATATGGCCCCCCAGATCCCCAACTACGGCCAGCCCGGAAGCGGTGTTCGCCTGGTGGCGGGCATGGCGGTCGCCATTGAGCCCATGATCAACTTGGGTGTTCCCGAGACCAAGGTCCTTCCGGATCGTTGGACGGTCGTCACGGCGGATCGCAAGTTGTCTGCTCATTTCGAGCACACCATTCTCGTGGGTGATCAGCCTCGGGTGCTGACGCTCGAGGAGGGTCGAGATTATGCCGAGGTCGGTGCCGAGCCTGCCTTGGTCAAGGTGGTGAAGGCATGAGAGGCAATCAACCCCAGCGGCGCACCCCCCCGCCGCCCAAGAGCGACACGATCGAGGTCGAGGGGACGATTCGGGAGAGCCTTCCCAACGCCATGTTCAAGGTCGAGCTCGAAAACGGCCACCAGGTCCTGGCGCATATTTCCGGCAAGATCCGCAAGCATTTCATCAAGATCCTGCCGGGTGACAAGGTCAAGGTCGAGTTGTCGCCTTACGACCTTACGCGTGGTCGTATCACGTATCGAATGAGGTGATTTCATGAAAGTTCGGGCATCGGTCAAGCCGATTTGTGACAAGTGCAAGGTCATCAAGCGCCATCGTACGGTGATGGTGATCTGCGAGAACCCCAAGCACAAGCAGCGTCAGGGTTAGGGAGAATCAGGATTATGGCTCGTATCGCTGGCGTCGATATTCCCCGCGAAAAGCGGATTGAGATTGCGCTTCAGTACATCTTCGGGATCGGTCCCGCCGTCGCGAAGGTCATCCTCGAGCGGACCGGGATCAGCCCCGATGTCCGTGTCAAGGACATGAGCGAGGCCGACGTGGCCAAGCTGCGTGAAGAGATTGACCGCAATCACCAGGTGGAGGGTGACCTTCGCCGTGTCGTGAGCCTCAACATCAAGCGTCTGGTTGAAGTCGGCTGCTTCCGTGGCATTCGTCATCGTCGCGGCCTGCCCGTTCGTGGGCAGCGCACCAAGACCAATGCCCGCACGCGTCGTGGCGTCAAGAAGACGGTTGCAGGCAAGAAGAAGTAGTTGAGGCCGGCTTGTCGATGGACAGGCCGGGTTGGTGACCGTAAACCGGGGGCTGCGACCCGGGATGAAGGTCTTGATAAGGTACGCAGCGTTTTGAGAGGTTTCAGCCTTGGCCAAGCCCAGTGCAAAGCCGCGGCGTCGTGAGCGGAAGAACATCCACTCCGGCGTGGCGCACATCCGGTCGACGTTCAACAATACGATTGTCAGCATCACGGGTCCCGATGGTGCTGTGATTTCCTGGGGTGCCGCGGGCACCGTCGGGTTCAAGGGCGCCAAGAAGGGCACCCCGTTCGCTGCCCAGCAGGCGGCGGAGCAGGCTGCGCAGAAGGCCATGGAGCATGGCATGCGCGTGGTCGAAGTCATGGTGAAGGGCCCCGGGGCTGGTCGCGAGACCGCCATCCGTGCGCTTCAGGCCGCTGGCCTGGAGGTCACCCTCATCAAGGACGTCACCCCGATTCCCCACAACGGTTGCCGCCCT
Source organism: Candidatus Sericytochromatia bacterium (assembly GCA_035286125.1). Taxonomy (GTDB): domain Bacteria; phylum Cyanobacteriota; class Sericytochromatia; order S15B-MN24; family VGJW01; genus VGJW01. The sequence goes on along the minus strand of JAYKIS010000023.1, from coordinate 10,745 downwards.
CCCAAGCGGCGCCGGGTTTGAGGAGGTAGCCGCTCATGGCTCGTTATACTGGTCCCGTTTGCAAGCTTTGTCGTGCCGAGGGTGTCAAGCTCTTCCTCAAGGGCGAGCGCTGCACCACCAGCAAGTGTTCCATTACCCGCCGCGAGTATCGTCCCGGCCGGAACGCGCAGTTCCGGGTCAAGAACTCCGAGTATGCGGTTCGTTTGCGCGCCAAGCAGCTGGCACGCCGCTTCTATGGCGTTGGTGAGAAGCAGTTCTCCACCTACTACTCCAAGGCCGCTGGTCACAAGGGTGTCACGGGCGAGCAGCTCCTGCGGCTGCTCGAACTGCGCCTGGACAACGTCGTCGTTCGCCTCGGGCTTGCCGGCAGCCGTCCGCAGAGCCGCCAGATGGTGAAGCACGGCCACTTCATGGTCGAGCGCAACGGCGTGAACCGCCGGGTTGACATCCCGAGCTTCGTGGTGCGTCCCGGTGACGTCATCACGGTGGCCGAAGGTTCCAAGGAGTTCGTCAAGCGCGTGGTTTCCGCAGGTGTTGCGGCGCGTGTCCCGACTTGGCTCACGACCGATGCCGACACGTTGACGGGTAAGGTCCTCGCGACGCCCGCCCGTACCGACATCGACAGCCCGGTCAACGAGCAGTACATCGTCGAATACTACTCGCGGTAGGCAGGAAGGAAGGCACTTACACCATGGAAAAGCCCAGAATCGAGTGCGAGGAGTCCTACCTTACGGAGGAAGGACTCACCTACAGCAAGTTCGTTGCCGAACCGCTGGAGCGCGGCTATGGCACGACCCTCGGCAACGCGATTCGTCGGGTCCTTCTCTCGGGCATCGAGGGAGCGGCCATCACGGCGATGCGAATCAATGGCGTGGCGCATGAGTTCACGTCGATCCCCGGCGTGGTCGAGGATGTCATCGATGTGGTCCTCAACCTCAAGGGTGTCGTCGTGAAGATGCACGGCGGCGACACCAAGACCGCGACCCTGGCGGTCCGGGACTTCACGGGTGTCGTGACGGCCGGCATGATTGAGACGGACGCCGACGTCGACATCATCAACAAGGATTGGCCCATCGCCACCTTGGATAACGGCTCGTTGGAGATGGAGTTCACCATCGAGCGTGGCAAGGGCTTCGTCACGGCCGAGCGTAACCGCAAGCCGAATCAGGCGGTGGGTGTGATTCCCATCGACTCGATCTTCATGCCGGTGCGCCAGGTCAACTACGTCATCGAGGATACGCGTGTCGGTCAGATGACGGACTTCGACAAGTTGACCCTCGAGATCTGGACGACCGGTGCGGTCAACGCGACCGAGGCCATCAGCCTTGCCGCCGACACCTTGATCCGGCAGTTCGACGTCTTCGCCGATCTGGCGCGGGACGTGATCGGCGGTGGCTCCCGTTCCGCCAAGGAAGAGTCGGGCAAGCCTCAGCCGACCGATATGCCCATCGAGGAACTCGAGTTGTCGGTTCGTGCCTACAACTGCCTCAAGCGGGCGAATATCTACACCGTGGGCGACCTGCTCAAGAAGACTGAGCGGGATCTCATGGACATCAAGAACTTCGGCAAGAAGTCGGCCGAGGAAGTCATCGAGCGCATGCGGTCCTTGGGCTACAACATGGCAGCTGGTGACCTCGACGACAGCTATGTCACCTCGGGAGATCTCTGATCATGCGTCACCAGAAGAATCGTCATCGTCTCGCCAAGCCCGCGGACCAGCGCAAGGCGCTGCTTCGTGCGCTGACGACCGAGCTGTTCCGGCACGACCAGATCGTGACCACCGAGGCCCGGGCCAAGGCCGTTGTCAGCCACTGTGACGAGATGGTCACGCTGGCTAAGCGCGGCGACCTGCACGCTCGTCGTCAGGCCGAAGCCTGGATCTACGACACCGAAGTGTGTCGCAAGCTCTTCAACGAGATTGCGCCGCGCTTCCAGGAGCGTCAGGGGGGCTACACCCGTGTCCTCAAGACCGTTCCCCGTCGTGGCGACGGTGCTCCGATGGCGGTCGTCCGCCTGAGCGATTGAGCCGGGTTGCCCTCAAGGTCGCCTACGACGGCACCGCGTTTGCGGGGTTCCAGCGTCAGGCGGCGGGTGAAGGCAGGACGGTCCAAGGTGTTCTTGAGGAGGCGCTCGTCCGCTTGTGCGGGCGGGCGCCTTCCGCCCTTGGGCTGAGGGCGGCGGGACGAACCGACGCAGGGGTCCACGCTTCGGCTCAGGTCGTGGCCTTCAATACCGATCGGACGTGGGATGCCCCGCGTTGGCGGCGTTCCTTGAATGGGGTGCTGCCTGGTGATGTCGTGGTAGCGGCCGTCGCCTTTCCTTCGGATGACTTTGATCCGAGGCGGATGGCGGTTTCACGCGCCTATGCCTATCGATGGCTGGTATCGGAGACCCCGGATCCCAGGCGGCGACACGCGACTTGGCATGTCCCCGGTCCTATCGACAGGGGCGCGCTGGAGCGTGCTTGGGCGGGGTTGGTCGGTCATCACGACTTCACGGCGTTCTGTTCGACGGGTAGCAATCCTAGGTCGCCCTGGGTGACGGTACACAGGACGAATGTTGAATTCCTCGGAGACGAGGTGATTCTGCGTATCCAAGCCGTGAGTTTCCTGTATCATATGGTGAGGCGTCTGGTTGGTTCGGTCAGGCATGTGGCGTCGGGGCGTTCCCCCGTCGAGGACTACCTGGCTCTGCTCGACAGGGACCGCAAGGGTTTGCCGCCCCCGGTCACCGCACCGCCCCAGGGCCTTTGTCTTGATTCTGTTGTCTATCCCCGGGGGCTTGTCTCCTGGGAACCACCACCCCTCTCCCCGCAAGGGCCCATCGATGCCGGCACTTAGAACGGCTAGGCGGGATATCCCCAAGCCGGGAGATTCGGAAAGGAATGCCCATGAAGACCCATGTCGCCACGACCGCCGAGCTTGAAGCCGGCCGGCAGTGGCTGGTGGTCGATGCGGCCAATCAGACGCTTGGTCGTCTGTCGGCCCAGATCGCCGTCCTGCTCCGGGGCAAGCACAAGCCCCAGTTCTCGCCCCATCAGGATTGCGGGGACTTTGTCATCGTCGTCAATGCCGAGAAGATCAAGCTTACCGGCCGCAAGATGACGGACAAGGTCTACATCCACCACACCGGTTGGCCCGGCGGCTTCCGTCAGGCCAGTGTTCGCGAGTGGATGCAGAAGTATCCCGAGCGGGTGCTCGAGCATGCCGTCAAGGGCATGCTGCCCCACAACCGTCTTGGCCGGTCCATCTTCGGCAAGCTCAAGGTCTACGCTGGCCCGACGCACGAGCATGCGGCCCAGAAGCCGGTGCCGTACATCATCCCCACCAGTCTGGGATCGAATCGTCCCCGTCCTGGCGTCCAGGTGAAGGAGTAACACGATGCCCAAGAAGGAAGCTAAGGCTCCTGTCACCCAGTATTGGGGAACCGGTCGCCGCAAGGCTGCCGTCGCCCGTGTCCGCCTCCTGCCCGGAAACGGCAACGTGGTGATCAACGAGCGTCCTGTCGAGGATTACCTGGGCGGTCGTGAGGCCCTCCTGCGCCAGCTCAACCTGCCGCTCGAGGCTACTCAGAACATCGGACGGTTCGATATCCACGCGAACGTCCACGGTGGTGGTGTTTCGGGTCAGGTCGGGGCCATTCGTCTGGGCGTGGCCCGGGCATTGCTTACCTTGGACCCCGAGTATCGCTCCAGCCTGCGTGAGGATGGCTTGCTGACCCGCGATCCGCGCGCCAAGGAGCGCAAGAAGTACGGCCGCAAGCGCGCCCGCAAGCGCTTCCAGTTCAGCAAGCGCTGATACGCCGTCCTGTTGTTGCCGAGGGCCGTCCCCGATGGGGGCGGTCTTCGTGCTTTCGGCCAAGTGTGTCCCGCGCGCCCAACGGGTACCATGCGGGGACAGGAGGATCAGGCTTTGCACGACATCCGGTTGATGATCCCCGGCCCGACCCCGGTGCCGGATGAGGTCCTCAGGGAGATGGCGCGGCCGATGATCAATCATCGGTCCCCGATGTTTTCCGCGATCCTTGCCGATTGTCGCAAAGGGGCGCAGTGGCTGTACCGGACGTCGCATGATGTCCTGTTCATGACGGCGTCGGGCACGGGCGGCCTTGAGGCCGCCCTTGTCAACGTTCTCTCACCAGGCGATCGGGTGCTCTCCCTGGTGAGTGGTGTCTTCGGCAAGCGGTTTGCAGATATTGCGCAGGTGTTCGGTGCGGAAGTTCATCGTGTGGAGACGCGGGCCGGCGAGGCCTATGATCCCGTGCGGGTCGCCGAGGCGCTTGAAGCAGGTCCTTTCAAGGCGGTCCTGATGACCCACAACGAGACCTCGACGGCCGTTCTGAATCCCATCGAGCAGGTGGCGGCCTTGGTGCGCGCGCGTTGGCCCGAGGCCCTCATCCTCGTGGATGCCGTGAGTGGACTCGGATCGGCACCCCTCGAGACGGATGCGTGGGATCTGGATGTGGTTGTCTCCGGTAGCCAGAAGGCCTTCAGCGTCCCGCCGGGACTTGCCATGCTGGCGGTTTCGCCTCGGGCCTGGAAGGCAGTCGAGCAGGCACGGTGTCCACGCTTCTACTTCGATCTCGGCAAGGCCCGCGACTTCGATGCCAAGGGGCAGACGCCCTGGACGCCGGCCATCAGTGTCTTCTACGCCTTGTCCAAGGCGCTTGAGCGGATGCAGGCCGAGGGCCTCGAGGGCATCCTCGGGCGTCATCTCGAGTTGACGACCGGTTTGAGGGCTGGCCTGCGGGCTCTTGGCATGGAGTTGCTCGTCAAGGATGAGGCGGCGGCTTCGCGTGCCGTCACGGCTGTGTTCCCGCCTGCTGGCGTGGCCCCTTCGGACTTCCGGAAGCGGATGCAGGCCCAGTACGGTATCGTGCTCGCGGGTGGGCAGGGCGCCCTGACGGACAGCATCTTCCGGGTGGGGCACCTTGGCCACTGCAGCCGGCTCGACATCCTGGGTTGTCTGGCGGCACTCGAGAGTGTCCTCGTGGAGCTTGGCGCTCCGGTCGAACCCGGTCGCGGCGTGGCGGGTGCCCAACTGGCCTGGCAACAGCCGAGGCCGGCTGTTGTAGGCGCTTGACTCCGGCCGGCTCAGTCTATCGGGTGCAGGGGGAATAGCGTGGCGCCTATTGTTCTGGTCTGTGATGGCATCGATGCTGCAGGCCTCGTGGCACTCGAAGGTATCGCCGAGATTCGTCGACCGGCAGGGACGCTGACGGCTGAGGATCTGGCGGTTGCGGATGCGCTGCTGGTTCGTTCCGCGACCCGTGTGACGGAAGCGGTGCTGGAGGCTGCGCCTCGGGTAAAGGTGGTTGCCCGTGCAGGTGTCGGTGTGGATAACATCGATGTCGCTGCAGCCACGCGGCGAGGTGTTGTGGTCATCAATGCGCCGGATGGCAACACCATCGCCGCCGCCGAGCATACGCTGGCCTTGATGATGGCCTTGGCGCGTCGCGTGCCCGAGGCGGATGCCCGGGTGAAGGCGGGCGGCTGGGATCGCCAGAAGTTTGTCGGGGTCGAACTGGCCGGTCGGCGACTGGGCGTACTTGGCCTGGGGCGGATCGGCCAGCGCGTGGCCAGGGTCGCACGTGCCCTCGATATGGACGTGGTGGCCTTTGACCCCTTCCTGCCCGAGGACCGCGCCGCCGGTCTGGGTATTCCCTTGGCCCCGTTGGAAGAGGTCCTGGCGACGGCGGATGTCGTGACCCTGCACTTGCCGCGTACACCACAGACCGCCGGCTTGCTGGGGCGACAGGCCTTGGCGTCCATGAAGCCGGGTGCCCGCATCATCAATGCGGCCCGAGGGGGCATCATCGACGAGGCGGCCTTGGCTGAGTTGGTCACCGAGGGGCACCTGGCCGGTGCGGCACTCGACGTCTTCGAGGAGGAACCCCTTGGGGAGTCACCCCTGCGGGCCTTGGGTGGTCATGTCGTGCTGACCCCCCATCTGGGAGCGTCGACCGAGGAGGCCCAGACCAAGGTCGCTCGGGATGTCGCCGAGCAGGTGCGGGATTTCCTGCAGGGGGACATGGTGCGTACGGCCGTGAACATGCCCTCATTGCCTTCCGATGTGGCCCGGGCGGTGGCACCCTTCGCGCACCCCCTCGAGCGCTTGGGGGCCTTGGTGGCGCAGTTGGAGCCGTCTGCCGTTCTTCGGCTGGATGTCCAATTCTCGGGCCGGTGGCCGGAGGTCCCGCTCGAGCCCCTGGTTACGGCCGTCCTGAAGGGCTGGCTGTCCGTCGGGCTCGGGGAGACCGTCAATTGGGTCAACGCGAGGTTCCTGGCGTCCGACAGGGGGATCGAGCTGCGGGATCAGCGGTTGACCGAGGGCAAGGAGCGTGACGCCGCTGTGCGCGTTCGCGCGGAAGGTCCCGATGGACGAGCCAGTGAGGCCGTCCTCTCGTGGCTGGGTGATGGCCATCCGCGGTTGGTCGGGATCGAGGGGCATCGCTTCAGTCTGCAGACGGAAGGCTGGCTGATGCTGGCACCGCACGAGGATGTGCCCGGTGCGGTGGGCCGGTTGGCGACTCTGCTCGGGCAGCACGGCGTCAATATCTCGGGATTGCAACTGGATCGTCGGGAGCGCGGTGGCCAAGCCATGCTGGCCTTGGCGCTAGACGAGGCAGCACCGGACAGCGTGCTTGAAGCCGTCCCGGCCATGCCCGGTTTCGGTCCGGTCCGGCAAGCTCGCCTATAGCAGGATGGCGACCGGGATCCTGTCGTTGGTCAGGACTTCGCGGGCTCTTTCTGCATCCTTGGCGTCCAGGAGCAGATCGCACGGATGATCCCCTACCGCCCGTCTCGCCTTGAGGGTCAGGGGGCGGTCCCCGACGAGTCGTGTCGCAGCCTCTCGCTCCTTGAACCAGCTGGGCACCGCGAGCATGCTGGATTCGCCGGCTTGCGTCCGGATACGGGGCCATAGCGCGGGGCGTGCCCCGAGGGATCGGGCATCGATCAGCAGCCCGGTCCATGGGGTGGCGGGCAGGCTGGACGACGAGGCCCCTGCGGCAGGTGTGTCGGTCGTCGCGACAGACGCCGGGCGCACGTCACCGGCCATGGGCTCCAACTGTCCGATGGCCCCGGCGAGGCCATCCGACCCGTAAAGGGGCAGCTGCAACTCCATTTGCGCGGACCCATCGGGGAGATAGTCGAGGTTGATGACCCTCGCCTCCTGGATTCGGGCGTGGACCCGGTCCCGGACATCATTGTCCAGTTGCAGATCGGCCATGGTCGCGCCACTGTTGATGGCGACCCGTCCCAAGACGCTGCGCAGGGTCCGGAAGCCGTCTTCAAGCGCGAAGATGCGGGCCTGGGTGCGGCGCACGTGGACGTTGCCCCGGTCGGGGGCAACGCCGATGCCCATCACGCGGATGGTGCGCTGCGACCAGAGGATGCGGTGGGTGTACGTGCCTGCTCCCTTGAGCAGTGGAGTCGAGCCCACGTCATCCGTAAGGGCACCGTTGTCCGCCTGGTCGCGCTCATCGGCGGCAGGCCTCGTCGACTCGGTACCTGTCGGCAAGGGTTGTCGCACGACTGATGCGGTGTCGGCGGGGCGCGGGGTGGGCTTCAGGGGGGCAGCTTTGCGCACGGCGGTCGATGCCTTGCCCGCCGCGGGCCGGGGCGTTTCGCGGCGTACCTTGCCTGTCTCGCCAGATGCGCATGCGGGATCCGTGCCCGATGCCGCCAGGGCCAGGAGGAGCGCGAGGGACGACGCCGTCAGTCGCATAGCGGTCATGACCTGTTATACCATGGGGTCATGAGCGCCGAAGCGAAGGATACGGAAGGCGTTGCGGGGCGGTTGGACAGGCTGGGTATCGTCCTTCCCAGGCCTACGCCACCGCTCGCTTCCTACGTGCCGGTCCAGTGTCACGGTGACTGGGTGCACGTGTCGGGCCAACTGCCCATGGTTGAGGGAAAGCTGGCCCACGTCGGTCGCCTCGGCCAGGACTTGGCTGTCGAGGACGGCGTGGCGGCGGCCCGTGCCTGCGCCATCATGGTCCTCGCCCAGTTGGCTACGGTGGGTCCCCTTGAGTCCTTCCGGCTCATCCGGGTGGGGGGCTTTGTCGCCGCGACGCCCGAATTCACGGCACATCCCGAGGTCATCAACGGGGCCAGCGATCTATTTCTCGAGGTCCTTGGCGAAAATGGCAGGCACGCCCGTGCAGCCGTAGGTGTCGCCTCATTGCCCAGGGGGGCCGCCGTCGAAGTCGAAGTGCTCGCCGTCCGGGTGGTCGCCGTATCCTGATGCGTTGCGCCCGCTGCGGCGACTGGCTCCAGGGGCCTGTCTTGCGCGTGGGCGGTTCGGTGCTGCATCCGGAGTGCTTCGTGTGCGTCGATTGCGGCAGGCCTTTGCAGGGACGGTATGTCCAGGGGGCCGCGGGCTCGGCGCATCATCCCCAATGCTACGCACGCGTGCACGCCGAGTCCTGCGCGGTTTGCGGCCAAGGGATGCTGGGACGTTTCGTGGTGGATGCGGCCGGACGGCGCTACCACGCCCGCCATCTCAAGGAATATCCCCGCTGTGCCACCTGTGGTGACTTGTGTGGGCCCGGCCTCGCGGGACGCGGGATCGGACTCGGCGACGGCAGGGCGCAGTGCGGCACGTGCCATCGCAGCGCCGTGCGCGGAACACGCGAGGCTCTGCCGCGCTGGCAGGGCGTGCTGTCCTTGCTCGGGCAATGGGGTGTCCACGTCGACGTGGGAGACGTGCCCCTCGAGTTGGTCGATCGCACTCGGCTCCACAGGTTGTTGCAGCAGGCCGGCCAGCGCCCTCATCCCAGCCTGCACGGCCTGACCCGCCATCATGTCCATCGGCGCGGGGGGCGGGTCATTCGTCAGGAACTTTCGGTGTTTGCCATGACGTGGCTGCCCGGCGTCCTTCTCGAGGGCATCCTCGCGCACGAACTCGGGCACGTCTGGATTCACCAGAACGGCTGTCCGGTGCATCAGCCGGAGTTGGCGGAAGGAGCCTGCAACGTACTTCGCTGGATGGTGCACATGCATCAGGCGACCGAGGAGTCGGAACGCCTGATCCGCGAGATGGACGCCGATCCTCATCCGGCTTATGGAGGCGGCTTTCGCCGGGTTCGCAGGATGGTCGAGCGCCAAGGCCTGCCGAAGTTGCTCGAGCACCTGCGCCGATCGTCCCATTTCCCGATGCTGGCCTGGTAGGTGGGGTGGTAACCTAGGAATTGTCCGCACGCGAGGGAGCGTGCGTCCAGAGGGCGACCCGACAGCGCCCGTGGGAGCTTGCATGACATTCGATCCATTGGGCGCCATTCAGGACATGCACGTCTTCGGGGAGTTCGGCGACATCAACCCGTCGATCTCCGATGCGTCCACGTTCACATTCATGACGCCGGGCAAGATGCGCGAGCTTTTCGATCATGAAGTCGAAGGCTGTTATCTCTATTCGCGCCACTGGAACCCGACCCAGCGCGCCCTCGCCGAGGCGCTTGCTGCGCTGGAAGGGACGGAGTCCGCGCACGTGGTCGGCTCCGGCATGGCGGCCATCGCCGTCACGATCCTGCAACTGTGCGGGCAAGGTGACGAAGTCGTGGCCAGCCGGACGGTCTACGGCGGCACTTATGCGCTTTTCGCGAACTTCCTGCCGCGATTCGGTGTCACGGTGCGGTTCGTGGACACGGGCGATCTCGTGGCGGTGGCTGCGGCTTGTACGGACCGGACCCGGGTCATCTACTGCGAGGGCTTGTCCAATCCCTTGCTCGAGGTCGCGGACATTCCCGCGCTGGCCAACCTTGCGCATCGGCGTGGTGCCCGGCTCGTGGTCGACAACACCTTTTCTCCCCTGCTGCTGGCGCCCGCGCAACTCGGGGCCGACGTGGTCATCCACAGCCTGACCAAGTTCATCAATGGCACGAGCGATTGCGTGGCAGGCGTCGTGTGCGCCTCGCGCAGCTTCATTGCCAGCTTGTCGGACGTGAATAGCGGTGCGTTGATGCTGCTCGGGCCTGTGCTGGATTCGGCCCGCGCGGCGAGCATCCTCAAGAACCTCCACTCCTTGCATCTGCGGATGCGGAAGCACAGCGACAACGCCCTCTTTCTGGCGCAGCACCTCGAGGACCGGGGGGTCGAGGTGCACTATCCAGGTCTGGTCAGCCATCCCCACCACGAGCGCTACAAGCGGCTGGCATCGGGCGAATTCGGCTTCGGGGGCGTCCTGACGCTGCGGATGCCCACCGTCGAGCAGGCCGAGAAGCTGATGGTGGCGATGCAGGAGGATCGGGTCGGGTTCCTGGCTGTAAGCCTGGGGTACTTCAAGACACTCTTCAGTCCGCCCAGCCACAGCACGTCTTCCGAGATCCCGAAAGACACGCAGGACGCGATGGGGTTGGATCCGGCGATGGTCAGGATATCCGTTGGCCTCGATCATGAGATCGGACGCACCTGGCGTCGCTTGTCCACTTGCCTGGATGCGGTTCTCGGGCCTCGCAAGTCGGCCTGATCCCGCAGAGTTCGCTGCGGTTTTTCTGATTTCCGTTGACAGAACCGCCGCGGGGGAGTTACGTTATCTGGGTGGCCTGCGTTGTACGCAGTCTGCCGGGCCTTCTGGCCTGATGTTGGCGTTCTTGATTTGATGTTTCTGTTGTTTCCGGATTCTTTCCGGCGGCAGTGGTGGTGTCTTCGCAAGTCGTCAATGTTTGTTGCACCTTGAAAACCACATCGATGCGCATTTCCTGATGTCAGGTTTTTGCTTGGGGTTGAAGCTCTGGGCGGAGGCCAT
>JAYKIS010000022.1:0-20531 GCA_035286125.1 Candidatus Sericytochromatia bacterium | reverse complement strand
GCACTTCGCCGTTCCAGCAGGGGAAGAAGATCGGAAGCGTAGCGGGCCGCCCTGCGCGCTCCCACCCCGCGAATGCGCGCCAGGGCTTCCTCCGTCGCAGGTCTCGTGACCGCCATTTCCTGCAGGGAGGCATCTCCCATGATGCAGTAGGCCGGCTGGCCAGCCTCTTGGGCACGCTGTCTTCGCCACGTCCGAAGCACGAGGAACAGCTCTTGATCGTGGGGACCGAGTTCGGTGCCCGTGCCCGCCCGGCCCGCTGCAAAGGTGGGCCGAGGACGCTGGGGCACTCCGAGCGGAACGGCCCGCTCGCCCGCGAGGACATCGCGTGCCGAAGCCGCCACCGTCAAGGTCCCGTGTTCCGGATGCACCTTGACCAGGCCATGACCAATCAACTGATCCAGCCAGTCCCGGATGTGGTCCACCGGCTCATCCCGCAGCAGGCCATGGACGGGCAGTTTGTCGAAGCCCTTGTCGACCAGCGCCTGCGGGCGCTTTCCGGACAAGACATCGGCCACCATCTGAGCACCGTGGGGCGGTCGAACGCGACCGACGCCTGACAGCAATTTCTGGGCCAGTTGCCCGCTCTCCGGGTGGACGGCATGCTCGCCGAGGCAGACATCGCACCTGCCGCAGGCACCTTCGGGCGCATCCTGCCCGAAGTAGCGCAGGAGGACGTCCTGACGGCACGTAAGGGTCCTGCTGTAGCGGACCATCGCCTTCAACTGGTTCATCTGGTGCTGCACGAACACGGGGTCCTCACCCGTGAGCATGCGCTGCCACGTGACGATGTCCGAAGCGTTATGCAACAGGACGCACTCGGCATCCAGCCGGTCACGGCCGGCCCGGCCTGCCTCTTGGACATACTGCTCGAGCGACTTGGGCATGCCTGCGTGGATGACGAAACGCACGTCACCGCGGTCGATGCCCATACCGAAGGCAACGGTTGCCACGACGATGTCGAGGCGCTCCTCCCGGAAGTCCTGGAGAATCTGGCGGCGTATGGCTGGGTCCATGCCGGCGTGATAGGCGCGGACCTGATGTCCGCGCCTGCGCAGGCTTTCGGCGATTCGCTCCACCTGCTTCCGCGTGGGGGCGTAGACGAGGCCGGCTTCGCCCCGGTGCCGCTGCATCACGTCCTCAATTTGCGCCGTCGTGTCATGCCTGTAGGCGACTCGAAACATCAAGTTGGGTCGATGCAAGCTGCCGACAACCACGGCCGGGTCGCGGAGGGCAAGGCTGGCGACGATATCCTGCTGGACCTGTGCCGTGGCCGTGGCCGTGAAGGCATGGATAGGTTTGCCGGGTGCCAACTCGCGCAGGATCGCAAGGTTGCGGTAGGCCTCGCGGTAATCATGCCCCCACTGGCTGATGCAGTGGGCTTCGTCGATGACCCCGTAGGAGAGGGGCAGCGCGCTCAGGAACTGACGCATTCCCGAGTTGGAGAGCGCCTCGGGCGAAAGGTAGAGGAGGCGCAGGTTGCCCGCCCGCGCTTCATGGGCCACCGCACGTCGTTCGTCGGGGGCCATGTCGCTGTGCAGGGCCGCCGCAGGGACACCCATGGCCTGCAGGTGACCGACCTGATCCTGCATCAGCGCCACAAGCGGCGAGATGACCAACGCCAGCTGATTCCGGGCCACGGCTGGCAGCTGGTAACACAGGGACTTGCCGCCACCTGTTGGCAGGACGACCAGGCTGTCACGACCGTCGAGGACCGGCTGGATCGCCGGAACCTGGTGGGGCAGCAGGTCCGTGAAGCCCCAGTGGAACTGCAGGGGATCCCGCAGTGCGTCCAGGACCTGCTGCACGATGCGGAACCTTTCTGTTGGTTGAGCGGACCGAAAGCGGGACGCCCCCGGCCCACAAGGGCCAGAGGCGTCGAGCAGGCTTCAGGGCCTAGTAGCGGGGGCCACGCTCCGGACGGGGACCACCCTTGGGCTCGGAGATCCGAACCAGGATGGGACGCCCGAGCAGGTTGCTGTCGGACAGCTGGCTGATCGCGGCCTGAGCCAGATCGGCCGAGGCCATCTCGACGAAGCCGAAGCCGCGCGAGCGCTGGGTCTCGCGGTCAAGCACGACACGCGCGCTGACGACTTCGCCCACCTGGGAGAAATGGGAGTGGAGGTCAGCATCGCTGACACGGTAGGCAAGATTGGCCACGAACAACTGGGTCGACAAGTTGACACCTCGGATGGGTCGGTTGGGGGACACGGAGCGCCTGACAAGTCCGGAGGCGTCCTTCACCGAGCAACCACCGTCACCTGTGTCATGGTGCGACACGTACTCTAGACTAACACGTCTTGTCACACCGTTGCAACGATCACGTTCGAATCAGGGCAGAAAGGTCGTGACGGGCGTGGTCCAGACCGTACCGGCAGGACGACCGGACGCATCCCAGCCTCCGAGGACGACCAGCCGCTCACCCAGGCGGGCGGCGACCGGTTGGTTCCTCGCCTCGGGCAACGAGGCCTGGCGCGACCAGGACCGGGTCGCGAGGTCGAACCTGTCGACGGCGGCAGATGGCCCGTCGGCATCCCTGCCTCCGGCGGCAAGGACGAAGTTGCCATAGGCGATGAAGGCTGCACCGGTCCGGGGGGTCGGCATGGGCGCTGTCTCGGTCCAGACGCCGGTCATCGGGTCGAGCAGCCAGCAACGACCGTCCGGCGTGCCGGAGCCGGCGTGGCCGCCTGCCAGGAGCATGCGCGCACCGACCTGCACCAGGCCCGCCCCGCTGCGCGCCTGGGGGAGTGGCCGGACCGTCGCCCACTGGCGCTTTACTCCGTCGAAGATATCCACGCGGTTGCTTGCGCCCAGCGAAGTTTCCCCGCCCGCGAGCCACGCCGTGTGACCATAGGCGGCGATGGCTGCAGCCGTGCGGCCTTCGGGTGCGGGGGGCATCTCTTCCCAGCGGTTGCCTTCGAGATCGAGACGCCCAACTTTGGCCTCTGCCCCGGTCGAAACCGCCAGGACCTTGAGCGCGGGCATCGCAACCAGGACGGGTGCCTGCAGGCCGGAGATCGGGGTGGGCAAGGTCGCCCACGCCGCGGGCAGGGCCATGATGCGACCCGAGGAGGCCCCGGCGTCGAGCAGGACCAGCCTGTTGCCGATACCCGTTCCGGTGCCCGGCCGGAAGCCTGCCGGCAGTTGCGTCGTTACCCAGGAGGACTCGGCACGGGTCGCCCCGAAGGAAGTCGACGACGCTCCCACGCCTGGGGCCAGCGCGCAAGCTGGCAACATGCTCGCGAGCAAGAGCGCCGGAATCAGATGCCTGGGTGACATGGGTGCCTCCTGGACGGATTGTTGCCATCAGGTTAACACTCGCCCAAGGTCTTGTGAAGTCAGCCTTCCCGCAGGACCCCTGGAAGGGCTGTCGACGCCTGCCCGGAAGTGAAGGTCAGGCGCTGCCTGCTGAAGTGCTCCCGCAAGACGATGGCGTCCAGCCATGGTGCCGCATCCAGGCTCCACCACCCGGACTGCCTGCGTGCCTGGTGGACCGCCGGGCCCGGCAAGCTCACGAGCGCTTCCCGTACCTCCCTGACCTTGTGGCTCCATGCCCTGAGCGCCGCTTCGGGCGGACTGTCCGGGCCCGGTTCGATACGTGCCCGATAACTCATCAGGATGCGAAACCCCTCGAGCATGCGCCCGAAGGACCAGACCCTCTCGGGGTGGAACCGGGCGGATTCAGGCAGGGGTCTGGCCAGAAGGATGTCCCGGCGGAATGCGGCATTGGCCCGGTTCAGCCCGTATTCCGGTTTTCTGGCCGCTTCCTTGAGCGTCATCACCTGCTGGGGACAGCGTACGGACAGGCGGGCCGGATCGTAGTCCGCACCACCGACTGCCGCGACCCGTTCGTCCCGGAATGGTGCGAGCAGGCTGCGGAGCCAATTCCTCTCCCAGAGTTGCACGCCGACATCCAGCGTGACGAGGTGGGGACCGCTGGCGAGGCGCGCTGCCAGATTGAAACGGGCGGCGACATCAAGCCACGGCGCGACATGGAGATTGCGGATCGGGGCTTCTCGCCCGTTGCCAAGGCGATCCCGGCGCCGCTCGGGGGACAGGATCAGGACGTCGACGTCACGTTGCGTCTGGTCGTAGATGGCTTCCAGCAGGCGGTCGAGGGGCCTGCTGTCCGGTACGTCGAGCACGATGGTGGCGATGGGTTCCAAGCGGATGACCTCCGCCCAGCAGCCTAGCCTCGCGCGGGCCGCCTGCATTCGGGCATCCCGCACAGGACTGGTTGGTCGGGCGGTCCGTCGACGCCGGCCTCAGGCCCAGGTCTGGATCCATCGAACCGCGGCACCCTCAGCCCACCGATCGGTCGTGATTCGGGGGCCGAAGGCCTTGGGCGACGCCATCCAGAAACCACCGTGGCCACCGGATGGATGCAGGATCAGCCTCACATGGTCGGGCAGGTCATCAGGCGGGGGAACGAAGGGGTCGTCTGCCGCATGGATCAGGAAGGCAGGCACCTTGAGTCGGCTCAGGGCATGCCTTGGCGATGCCAGCCTGTAGTAGGCCTGCGCGTCAGGCTGACCCGCCAGACGAGCCGTCACGTCGTCATCGAATCCTGCCAGGCTCGACGCAGCGCGACCCAACCCGGCTATCGCCCCCCACCGCGACGGGTCGCGCCGGGCAGCGGCCTCGAGCCTCCGTTTCATCGAAGCGAGGAACCAGCGTTCGTAAATGCGGTTTCCGGGGAGGGCCACGGCCCTTGCAGCCGCACCCAGGTCTACAGGGGCAGAAATCGTCACGACCCCCTTGACCATAGGCAGGGCCGCCTCGCCCATCTCGGACAGCCATCTCAGGGCCACCGCTCCACCCAGGCTCAGGCCCGTCAGAAAGACCGGCAAGCCCGGCAGTCTCCGGGAGACCCAGCCAACGGCCGCCTCGAGGTCCAGCCAGCGAAGCGCATGGTACATGGTCCCTGCCGTCAGGCCCGAGGCGCCACAGCCCAACCAATCGAGACGCAGGGAGGCAAATCCTGCCTGATGAGTCAGCAGGCTGATGCCCCGCATGTGTCCGGACTCGGCATCGGCCTCGAGGCCATGCAGGTGGATGACAACGCCCCTGACGGCGCCGCCAGGGGAGCCGTGCCAGTACCCGGACAGGACTTCCCCGTCCCGGGAGGGAATGCGGACAGGCTCTGACGCGGACAGCCACTCGGTGGCATCCGGCAGGCCGCGCCGCGGCAGGAACTCGGGCAGGATGGTCTGGGCCGTGCCGCCTGCCAGGCCCGGAAGCGGCCGGAAATCCGGCAGGTCGGGGATCAGCGGATCAGGTCCTGGGCGCGCTTGATGAAGGCCTGGAGGTCATACGGTGGCAGATCTCCGACCGCGAGTCGTGCCAGGTCATAGACGTGACGGCACAGATCCTGGCCCGTCTCGACGTGACTGTCGAGCGCACGCTGTACGAGTGGATGGTCGCGGTTGACCAGCAGCGTGCGTTCCTGCCCTGCCCGGTCGTCCTGCCCCCAGAGGGATGCGAACTGCTGCATCCTGCGACCTTCCTCGTCGGAGACCAGCAAGGCGCTGACCTCGGCCGCATCAAGGCTGACCACCTTTATGCCCGGGGCGGCTTCGCCCAGGGCCGCCTGGAACAACTCGGCAATCCGGACATCCCGTGTCTTGCCTTCGGCGTCGACAACCCCGGCATCCTCCGTCTCGCGGGCGAGCAGGTCCCCGAGGACGGCATCCGCCCGCACCCAGCGCTGGTCCGGATTCTTGCCCTCCAGGAACTGGATGAAGTGGACATCGAAGGGGCCCTCGAGATGGACGGCGTGGATGCCCTTGTCCTCGAGCAGGGAGCGCGTGGTGCCCTTGAGATCCTCTCCCAGCACATAGACCAGCTTGCCCTGGGTCTTCTCGCCGTAGCGCCCGAGCCAGTCCTGCGGGGAGAGCCACGTCCCGTCCGTGGTGCGGAACAGCAGCACGTCCTTGCAGGCCTCGTGGAAACGCTCGTCCTCGATGAAGCCGAACTTCACGAAGGGATGGATGTCGGCCCAGGCAGCCTCGAAGGCCGTTCGATCCTCCTTGTGCAGGCTGACCAGGCGGTCGGCAACCTTCCGGACAATGTGCTGGGCGATCTTGCGGACATACGGGTCATTCTGCAAGGCACTGCGGGAAACGTTGAGAGGCAGGTCCGGGCAGTCGATCATGCCCTTCAGGATGGTCAGGAACTTGGGAATGACAGCTTCGCTGTGGTCCGCGACGAAGACCTGGTTGCAGTACAACTGGACCTCGCCATTCGAGACGTCCAGCTCGTGCCGCAGCCGCGGGAAGTAAAGGATGCCCTGCAGCTTGAAGGGATAGTCTGTGTTCAGGTGGACCCAGAACAACGGGTCGCCCTGGAACGGGAAGGCCTTGTCGTAGAAGGCCTTGTAGTCCTCGTCGGCCAAGCCCTGGGGACTGCGTGTCCAGAGGGGAGCCTGATGGTTGATCTCCTTGCCGCCCACGCGGATGGGCAGGGGCAGGTAGTTGGCGTACCGCCTGACGAGGTGGGCAAGTCGAATCTCCTCGAGGAACTCGTCGGACTCGTCGTCCAGATGGAGTACGACATCCGTCCCCCTCGTCGCACGGGGCTCGGGGCCCATCTCGAAGGTCATGCCACCGTCCGAGACCCAGCGCGTCCCGGCGCCATCCGGCTCGAGGATGCCCCGGGAGTGGACCTCGACCTTGCGTGCCACCATGAAGGCGCTGTAGAAGCCAAGGCCGAAGTGACCGATGATCCCCTGCCCATCCCCCCGCAGTTCGTATTTCTCGACGAAGGCCTGCGCCCCCGAGAAGGCCACTTGCGTCAGGAAGTTCCGAATCTCGTCGGCGGTCATCCCGATGCCCTCGTCCCGGATCGTGACGGTTCTGGCATCCTTGTCGAACAGGATGTCGATGGCGAGTGGTCCCAGATCACCCAGGCCCTCGACCAGAGCCACGTGGCGGGCCTTGGTGGTGGCGTCGAAGGCGTTGGCCACCAGTTCGCGAAGGAAGATTTCCTTCTCCGAGTACAGCCACTTCTTGATGATGGGCAGCAGGTTCTCGGCGTGGATGGAGAGACGCCCCTGCTCCATGGGAACGGAATCCTTGCTCATGGCCACTCATCTACACTGCCGGGGCACTTCAGATCAAGCGGGAGGCAGCTCATGACGACGGAATTCGAAGCACTCTGCGCACGCCACCCCGACTGGACCTGCACGGGAACGGAACTGGTCAGGACCTGGCACTGCCAGAATGCCGTGGAAGCCGTGCACTTGCTGCAGCGCATCGTGGACCTGTCGATGGAACAGGATCATCACCCCGAGGTCACGTGGAGCTACAAGCGCATCGACGTCAGGCTCACCACCCACGAAGCAGGAGGCCTCGGCCCGCGTGATGTCCGCTGGGTCGAGGCCCTCGAAACCAACGGAGCCTAGCCGAAGACCCGCTTCAGCAACTCCTGCAGTTCGCCCTTCTCTTCCATGGGCCCGAGGATGTCCGTGTCCCCATAGAACTGCCCGTCAATGAACACCTTGGGCAGGGTTCGCCAGTTGGTCATGTCCGAGAGGACCTGACGCTTGTCCATGTCCCGAAGGACGTCGACGATGGCGAACGGGTGGCCGTACTTGGCGAAGAATTCCTTGGTCTCCACCGTGAAGCCGCACATGGGCTGCTCCATGGTCCCCTTGCCATAGACAAGGATGCGATTGGCTGCGACTTCCGCCTCGATCTCGGCCTTGATGGCCGCCACGTCACGCACCGGAGCGGTGTCACCCGAAACGGTGGGCACGCCCACGATCGGCATCTCGTTCATTCCTGGGATCTCCTTAGAGGGCTTGATCAGCGACCCGAACGCGTTTCGGCGCGAATCTCGAGGGCGTGGATGCGGCCGTCGTCCATGGGCTCCTTCAAGGCTGCCTGCACCTTGCGGTGACGATCCAGCAGGCCTACGCCCTCGAACGCATCGGTGGCGATGAAGAGCGTGAAGTGGTCGAGGGTGCCGCGGTTGTCGACAATCCGGATGTCCGCGTCCGGAAAGGCCTGCATCAGGTAGGCCCGGAAGGTATCGATGGCTATCATCTCCATGATCGAATCAGGCCCCGTGAGCTGGTGTCAATGCGCCGCACCGTTGGACGATCAGCCGCGGGCGCCGCTATCATGAGACCTTCAGACCCTTTGCCTACGCCTTGCCGGAGGATGTTGCCATGAGCCCTGCGACGATGGTGTCGCCCACAGCAGCGAACCCCTATGCCCTCTCGGAGGACCATCTGGCCCTCCGCGAGATGGTGCGGGCCTTCGCCGAGCGCGAGGTCAAGCCCCTTGCGGCGCACATCGACGAGACCGAGACATACCCGCGCGAGACCTTCACGAAGCTTGCGGAGCTTGGCCTGATGGGCCTGCCGTGGCCCGAGGACCTAGGTGGTGCGGGCGCGGATACCCTGTCCTACGCCATCGCCGTCGAGGAGTTGGGACGCGTCTGCGGGTCGACTGGCTTGTCGTTTGCCGCGCACGTCTCGCTGGGTACCGGTCCCATCGTGGCGTTCGGCACCGATGAGCAGAAGCGGCGCTACGTGCCCCAGCTTTGCGATGGAACGAGCGTGGGTTCGTGGGCCCTGACCGAGCCGCAGGCCGGCTCGGATGCCGCCCGGCAGCTGACGACGGCCGTCCGGGACGGGGACCACTATGTCCTGAATGGCACCAAGCAGTTCATCACCAATGCCAACTGGTCCGAGGCCTGCATCATCATGGCAATGACGGACAAGAGCCAGGGCAACCATGGCGTCTCGAGCTTCATCGTGCCCACCGACACGCCCGGCTTCTCCGTCGGCAAGCTCGAGAAGAAGATGGGGATGCGCGGCTCGCCCACCTGCGAGGTCATCCTGCAGGACTGCCGGATCCCGGCGTCGCTGCTGCTGGACAAGGAAGGCACCGGCTTCAAGCAGGCCATGAAGACCCTGGACGGTGGCCGCATCTCCATCGGGGCACTGGCGCTCGGCATTGCCCAGGGTGCCTTCGAGGAAGCCCTGGCCTACGCCAAGGACCGTGTGGCCTTCGGACAGAACATCGGCAAGCACCAACTCGTGAGTGCGATGCTGGCGGACATGTCCGTCCAGCTCGAAGCTGCACGGCTGCTGGTCTATCAGGCGGCCCGTCTCAAGGACGCGGGCCAGCCCCATACGGTGGCGGGTGCCCAGGCCAAGCTTTTCGCCAGTGAGGCCGCGATGCGGATCACGACGGATGCCGTCCAGGTGCTGGGCGGCTACGGTTACACCCGGGACTTCCCGGTCGAGCGGATGATGCGCGATGCCAAGCTGTGCGAAATTGGCGAAGGCACCAGCCAGATCCAGCGGGTGGTCATTGCCCGGCGCCTCGGCGTCTGATTCCCAAAGCAAGCCGGGTCGAAGCCTTGGCTTCGACCCGGCTTGTGCTATTCACCCCACGCGGCTGTAGACGGACTCTGCCTCATAGGGGTTGCGGTTGATGGCCATCAGGTCCGCGAGGGTCACCTCGGGAGAGATGCCCTCGAACAACAGGCGATGGACAGCCTCGACGATAGGCATGTAAATCCCCATCTGACCGGCTCGCGCATGGACAAGCTGTGTCGTGCGCACGCCCTCGGCCACCTGGGTCATGCCTTGGGTGATGGTCTCGAGGGATTGCCCCTGAGCCAGCGCAACACCGACCCGGTAGTTTCGAGAAAGTGGCGAAAAGGCTGTTGCCACGAGGTCGCCTACTCCGGACAGGCCTTGGAAAGTCTCGATCTCTGCACCTTGGGCCAGGCCGAAGCGCGTCATCTCCGCGAGGCCACGGGTCACCAGCATGGCCATGGTGTTCATGCCGAAGCCCAGGCCGTGCGAGACACCTGCCGCGATGGCGACGACATTCTTCAACACCCCGCCCCACTCGGTGCCGACCACGTCCCGGCTGGCATAGACGCGAAATCGAGGCCCGACCAAGGCCTCACGACCCACCTCGACGACCTCGGCATAGCGCGAGGCGATGACGGAGGCTGCCGGGTGGCCCGAGGCGATTTCCCCGGCCAGGTTGGGGCCGGACAGAACGCCAATCCGCCGACACGTCGTTTCCTCGCGCAAGACTTCGGACATCCGCGTACAACGCTCACCCTCGAGGCCCTTGGTCGCGTGGATCAGGATGCGGTCGCCGTCGACGTGTCCGGCCATCGCACGCGCCACGTCGCGCAGCCCCTTGGAAGGCACGACGACGAAGATGGTCCGGCAGGGAGCGAGGACCTCGCCGAGATCCGCCGAGGCCCGGACACCGGCACTCAGCCTTGCCTCGGGCAAGTACCTCGGGTTGCGTCGCTCCTCGTTGATCTGCCTCGCCAGATCGGCATCGCGGAGCCAGATGCGCACGGGGCGGTCTTCCCGGCCGAGCAACTGGGCAATGGCCGTTCCCCAACTGCCGCCGCCCACGACGGCCACGGGCTCAAGTGCCAACTTTGACCTCCTCCGCAACACGACGCCTCAAGGCCTCGGGAAGGGCGGGAATAGCGTGTCCTGTCAGGCGATTGCGGTAGTAGAGCAACAGCTCGGGATCTTCGACCACCAGATCCGGGCCTGAGCGCGCGAGGGCTGCCCGCTGATGGTACATGCCGAAGCTGGCGAGCGCCGCGGCGAGGATGCCCTCGGCCGTTCCGGTCCGGATTCGATGGCCAAGGCCAATCCCACCGTCCTCGGCAAGGCTGTGGAGGCAGACTCGGTGGTGCTCGACGGCCTCGAGCACATGGGGCTCGGCAAAGGCGACTCCTTGCCCGAGGCGCAGCAGGCCATAGAGATCCGCTCCGGGGAACCGTGCCTCGAGCAACCGCCATACCGCGTGCGCCACGACCTGCGTGACGGTTGCGACGGTGTTGCGATGGAAGGCATCCACGATGGAACGACCCAGTTCCTCGGTGTACTCGTGGTCACGCTGGCTGTCTTCGTAAGGTTGGCCTCGCCGGCAGAGGTAGGCACGCGTGTCGACACGGCGACCGTATCGGTCGTGGCTGTTTCCCTCACTGTCGACCAGGTGACCCCAGAGGTCCATCGGCTCTCCGAACTGCACGACCATGGATGCGTCGAGATTCATGACCTGCCTGCCGTAGCTGAAGATGCGCTCGATCCGGCTCGACTCGTCGTCCTCGATGATGTAGCGATGCTGGCCCTCACGTTTCAGCTGGTCCTCGATCAGCGTCTCGGCCTCGAGCACGATCTGGTAGTTCAGGGTGCAGGGCACGACCCAGATGTCCGGGCGTGATGCACCCGCCTGCAATCGTCTGGTCGCGGCACTGTAGGCCGTGCCCAGCAGGCCCAGCTTCAGGCGCCGCTCGACCTCCCCGCTGCGCGACCGTGTCCCCCCCGGAAAGAACAGGCTGTGGTAGCCGCGTTCGATCAGGACCTGGCTGTAGGTCTTGAGCACTTCCTTGTAGAGCGTGAAGCGCAGCCTCCTGTCGACGCGATAGGCCCCGAGGTTATGCATGAAGTAGCTGATGAACGGATTGAAGAAGAGGTTCTTCCCGGCCCCGTAGGTGAAGGGCGGCAAATCCTGCGTCAGCAGGGAGAAGCCGATGGCAAGGCTGTCCAGGTTGGACAGGTGGGTCGGCACCAGAATCAAGGTGCCGTGGGCGGCCAGGGCCCTGATGCGGTCGATGGGGCCCTGGACACGGATACGTTCCCGTGCGGTGGACAGGTTCAGCAAGCGTGACCAGTTGAACTGCGGTCGCCACAGGAAGGAAAGCGCCGGCGGAACGACCCGGGTGGCAAAGCCATAGACGCGGGGATCGAAATTGCCCACGACGTCGCGTGCGTAATGCCAGACCAGACGTGCCAGCTCGGCCTCGAGTCCAGTGGCGTCCAGGCGTCCGATTCGCCTGTAGAGATCCCGCCAATGGCCGTAGGCCTTGCCACCGGTCTGTCCCGCATCCTCGATGCGCGTGATTTCCGTGAAGGCCGCATCGTTCAGGTCCAGGCGCAGACGATCCGGATTTCGGCCATGGGCGACCAGACGCCTCTGGACGACCTCCTGCAGGATGGCGTCGCGCTCCTGATTGAAGGCAAAGATGCGGCCCTGGGTCGTGGACATCGGGTCAAGTGTACCCGTCGGGACCCTGTCCCGGTCGTAAAGGATTCGTGAAAGAATGCATGCCCCACGCGGGCACGGGGCATAGCCATGAGGGCAGGTTGTCCGGCCACCACGCCGGAGGAAGGTTGCAGATGGCACCCATAGACAAGGTCTCCGGTCCCGGACAAGGTGTATCCGGGACGACGCAGTCCGGGCCCAGCGTGCCCAGCTTCGGCGACATCAAGATGGACCGCAACACGGTCCTGCCGAGCTTCGACGAACCGGTGCGCGTCGCCGAGTCCAAGCCGTCCGAGGCCACGCTGCCGGTCGCGCCGGCCAGTCCCGTCACCGTCATCCAGGACAAGCCCCCGGCCAAGCCCCTGAGCGAGACCCGCTTCGCCATCACCTCGGGACCGCCGCAAGGCGACCCCTGACTGGAGATGTGCGGCGGCGCCGTGGGCGCTGCCACCATCAACGGCCCGCAGGGCTCCTTCCCCGTCAGCATCGACGGCAAGTACACGCTGCTCGAAAATCGTGACAATGTGCGGAACTTCCTGATGGAAGGCACCTTCGTCAACAAGGAGCTGCGGTCCGTCACCATGCAGTTCGGCGGCAAGGGTGATTTCCAAGGGTCGGACGTCTACCACTACGACAAGATCACGTACACGAATGACAATCGTCTGATCGTCAACGGGGTCGAGGTCACGGGGGACATGACAACGCCCCTCGGTACCAAGATATCCAAGAACGGGGATCAGGTCGTCATCACCACGCCCGACGGCGACACGATGAAGATGTACCAGAGCTTCTGCCAGCCCCCGACCATCAACATCGAGGGCGACCTGTCCAAGGATCGCCCGCAGGGCGCGATGCGGGGCCTGGTCGGTACCTTCGATGACAGCATTCCCGACGGCACGCCTCCCCTCGGTACCGGCATGTTCACGCCGGGTTCGGGTGGCGGGGCGGGCGACCCCGGGTGGGACGCCTTCTGGTCGTCCTGGAATGTCCGGGAGAACGCCAAGCGTCAGGAGGACAAGAAGGCCGACGAGGCGGCGCGCGATGCCGATGTCAAGAAGGTCGCCGACCTGACGGACAAGATTGGCGACGCTTCCATCGAGGCCGGACGCAAGGCCAGCACCATGGCCCCGCCGGAGGTCGATCCGACGACCGGAGAGGTCAAGCCGCCAACGGTCAAGGCAGCCGTGGTTCCGTCCACGACTCCCTCTACCGGGACCGCGGGACCTGCCGGAGCCGGCAGCGCTCCGACAGGTGGTGCGGGCGGAGGAGGGGTGAACGTTGCCCTCTGAACAACATGACCAGCGCGCGGAGGCCCTTCGGGGCCTCCGCGATCGCTGGGCGACCGTGCTCGACGATTGGCGCGCCACCGGACATCTCGACCTTCAGGGCTGTCGCGCGGTCGTCGATGGAGTTGCCGCCTGGGTTCCCGGGGATCCGTCGACGGCGGCGGCCTACCTTCGCGTCAACGGGGCGTACCCGGTGGCCCACGCCATCAACATGACCGGCCTCGCCGTGGCTGCGGGCAAGGCCATGGGCCTGTTCGGACAGGAACTTCGTGACCTCGGCCTTGCGGCGCTCCTGCATGACCTGGGCAAGGAGGTCCCCGAGGTTCATCCGGAGGCTCAGGCGCTTCGGGTGGCCGATGACCATGGCCTCGTGGCCGAAAGGCTGCTGGGCGATGCGGGTGTTGCGCTGGCAGCCGAAGTCATCGCAGCGATCCGGGACCACCACGAGCGTACGGGGGGGCAGGGCCCAGGGGGGCGGGAGCCTTCGGTTGCGGCCGCGATCGTGGGCTTCTGCGATATCGTGGATTCGCGGCTTACTCCCCACTTCGCCCGGGGTGCCGTGGCGCCCGACCATGCTCTGAAGCTTGCCCTGATGGTGGGTGACCGCTTCCCCAAGGCCGTGATCAGGGGCGTGGTCGACAGCTTCTCGGCTTACCCCCCGGGTGCACCGGTCCTGCTCAGCGACCATCGGCGCGGGGTGGTGGTGCAGGACAGGCGTCAGGATTGCACCCGGCCCGTCGTCGAGGTCGAGGGTGACCTTGTGGACCTGGCAGAAGCAGGCCTGCATGTCATCGATCTGGTTCGTGTCGCCGGCGAGGCCTTGCCTGCCCAAGCCATCGCCTGACGCTAGAATGGGGCATGGCCCTGTCATCTTTCGAGGCCCTCGAACGGGAGCGCATCCTGCTCGAGGGCTTCGGCTTGTGCCTCGAGGTCGTGCCCGCGCAGGGCGGCCGGATCGTGCGACTCGAGGCCCGTGGTCACGGGTGGCTCTGGAGAAACCCTGCGCTCCAGCCCCCCAGGCGTGTCGATGAGCCCGGCTCGTACGTGGAGGCCCACGACGACGGCGGCTGGGATGAGATCTTCCCGAATCTTTCTGCCAGGCTGGCAGAGGGTGGCCAGGCGTGGCCGGATCATGGCGAGTTGTGGGGGCGTGCGTGGGACGTGGTCCGCAGCGATCGGGAGAACCTCACGCTCGCAGTCGTCTCGAATCTGTTGCCGGTTCGGCTCGAACGTACCATCCGCCTTGAGGCCCCGGGAATTGTGGTCATGGCTTACAGGCTGGACAATCTGTCGGACGAGGAGCTTGCCTTTACATGGGCGGCCCATCCCCTGCTTGCCGTCTCTCCCGGTGCGCGCTGGCACGTGGAGGTCCCCTTGGCCTGGTGGCCCGAGGCTGACGGGGCAATCCTGCCTCGGGCCTTTCTCGACGGCATGATGCCCGGTCGCGAGGCCGCGCTTGCCTGCAAGGCCTTCGCCCCGGCACCGTCCGACGGCCTGCTGACGGTCGTGGACGGCAGCCATGCGCTCCGCTTCCGTTGGGATCCTGCACGCATCCCCCACGTCGGTGTCTGGATGAATGCGGGTGGCTGGTCGGGGGTGCCGGGTGCACCGCCCTACCACAACCTCGCCGTGGAGCCCTGCATCGGTCCCTCTGACGACTTCGGGCGTGCTTGCGCCCTTGCCCCCACGGCGACGATGCTGGCTCCCCGAGAAACCCGGAGCTGGTGGCTGGACCTCGAATTTCCGACAGCTTCGGAGGTGTGTGCATGAGTGAACCCCTCGCTGCCGAGCCGATGGTGGTCCCGGCGCCTGCTCCGTCCGGCGTGGATGCCACGGCTGCGCTCTCGGAAATCCTTGTGCGTCGCACCGTGCGCCTCGAAGATGGACGCAGCCTGACCTATTACGACTTCGAGGCGGCCTCGGACGCCCCCGTCCCCTCGGAGGCCTGAACATGTCCGAAAGACGCTGGCATCCCATGCTCGGGGAGTGGGTCGTCACCGCCACCCACCGCCAGGATCGGACCTTCTTGCCACCGGCCGACTACTGTCCCCTTTGTCCCACGTCCCCCGGTGGGTTTCCGACCGAAGTCCCCGAGTCCGACTATCGCTTCGTCGTGTTCGACAACAAGTTCCCCAGCATGCGATCCCCGGCGCCGGTCCCCGAAGTCGCGGGCAACGACCTGCATCCGGTTGCACCTGCCGATGGCCACTGCGAAGTCGTGCTGTACACGCCGCGCCACGAGGGTAGCCTGGGGGCGCTGCCCACCGGTGATCTCGTCCGGCTCATCCGGGTCTGGACCGACCGCTACCTTGAACTGGGTGCGCGACCGGGCATGGCCTGTGTCTTCATCTTCGAAAATCGCGGGGAGGCCATCGGCGTCACCATCCATCACCCGCATGGGCAAATCTACGCGTTCCCCTTCGTGCCGCCAAGAGTTGAAAGGGAGCGTGCACAAGCCGCCGCGCACCATGCGCGGACGGGACGATGCCTGATGTGCGATATCGTCGCCGACGAGCGCGCGGATGGAAGGCGTCTCGTGGTCGAAGGGGAGCATTTCGTGGCGTTCATCCCGTTCTTCGCCCGGTACCCGTACGAAACCTATCTGGTCAGCAAGCAGCATCGTGCTTCGCTTGCGGACCTCACGGGAGATGAGGTCTCGGATATGGCCCGTGTGCTCAAGGACCTGCTCGGGCGCTTCGACGGCCTGTGGCAGATTCCTTTCCCCTACATGATGGTGATGCATCAAGCCCCGGTCCGGACGGACAAGGCCCCGGGGGATCACCTGCATCTGGAGTTCTATCCTCCGATGCGGACGCCACAAAAACTCAAGTTCCTGGCCGGATGCGAGTCCGGTGCCGGCACCTACATCAACGACACCCTGCCCGAGGTGAAGGCCGCAGAACTCAGGGCCGTCCGACTGGAGCCGTAGCGTCCCAGGCGGCGCGATACAAGTCGGCAGCGGCTTCTGGCGGAACCGGTTCCAGTTTCCATCCTGTCGCCAGCTCCCAGCCACCCGTCACCGCCGGCCTGGGGACAACCTGGGCGTGCCAGTGAAAGGGGCCGCTGCCCGCCAGGCTTTGGTGGACCCAGAGGTTGGTCGCGGCACTGGGGCTCGTGGCCTCGACGAGCCGGTCGACCCGGGCCTGGATGGCCGCCCAGTCCTCGACCCGTACATCGCTCATGGTGGCCGCGCAGGATTCCGGCACCAGAAGCAATTCCATCGGATGACTCCCCGCCCACGGTGCCAGCAGCACGAAGCCCTGCCATCGGGCCACCAGCCTTCCCCCGGCCTCCTCGGCCTCGATGACGGCGCAGAGCAGGCATCTGCCGTGGCGCTGATGGTGATCCTGAAACCGCTCCTTTTCGGCCAGCACGGTCGGAGGCTCGTCCCACGAGGCCACGAGTTGGCTGTGCGGGTGCGGCTGCGAGGCCCCTGCCAAGGCCCCTTGGTTGCGGAAGAGAGCGACGTGCGCGAAGCCCATGGCGGCAAGAGCCCCAAGGCGCGCGGCCTGTCCGCGCATGGCCGCCTCGAGATGGCGCGCGGGCATCCAACCAATCCTGGCGTGATGGTCCGGCCCTTCGACCAGCACCTCGGCCTTGCCCGGCAGGCGATGGCGTTGCAGGAGGGTATCCGGTGAAGGGGGAGGATCGATGACGCCCCCCGGGGGATCGAGGTTGGCGTAGCGATTGCGTACGACCCGGGCCAACCAGCCAGCCTGCCCCTCTTCCAGCCAGAGGCCCGTATCGGGCTCCTCACGGCCCGGACAGAAGGGACAGGTATCGGCCGGTGGGGGAGGAGGAGAGGGAGGCAGGCGCAGAACCCTCGGCCGGGTGCCCCGTTCACCGGCCACGGCGACCCACTGGCCGCTCAAGGGGTCCCTGCGACGCTCGGACATGCCTTTCACTGTACCGGAACCGGAAGGCATCGCGTGCTAGGATCACCGCATGTTCGGTCTCGATGCGCCCTTGGCCCTCGCCCCCATGAGTACCCTCGCGCCGACCCTCGACCATCCCGCCGCCGAAACCATGCCGGTCGGCATCCATGAAGTGGCGGTTGTCATCGAGCCCGCTGGCATTCCCGGCCTTGGCCGCCGGCTGCTCTCGTGGCGGACGGGCCTGGAGGGTGGTATCGAAGTGACAGGTGGGCTTCGCCTGCCCGGTGGGCTGGAAACCACGGCGCCGCTCGCCGGCGTGCAACTGGGTGGTGCTTGCAGTGTCATTCCCGGCCTCTACAAGGTGTATGGGGACGTCATCGTCGGTGGGGACTCGCGTGCGGATCTCCAGGACTGGCGCGTCTGGCAGGTGCTTGAACTGGTCACCCCGTGGGGGACCCCCCGATTGGCCCAGGGATGGCTGGCAGGCCGTGTCAGGGTCCTGGCGGCCTATGATGCCGTGGTGCTGCCCGGCCTGGTGGTCAGCGGCAACACGGCCTGGCAAGGCGAGGGCGGTTTCTCGGCGGCATTGGGCAGTCGCTGGCGCTTTGCCGGGGATCTGGCCCTGATCGCGGGATTGCTGGTCAACCAGGAACGCCAGCTTTCGGCCACGGCCGGTCTGGGCTGCCGCCTGTGAGCCTTCCCGTCGACCCCGTCGCCGACGCCTGCGCCGGCTTTCGCGCACGGTTCGGTGAAGACCCGGCCTGGGTCAGTCGCGCTCCCGGTCGCTTCAACATCATTGGCGAGCACGTCGATTACCACGGTGGCCTTGTCTTGCCTGTGGCCATCGACCGCGTGGTCTCGGCCTGTCTGACACCAGGAGACGGTGACGCGTGGGAGGTCTTCGCGACGGTCCCGGGTGAGGTTTCGGATCTGGGCGACGATGCGAAGGGGTGGGCCCGCTATGTCCGGGGCTGCCTTCGGGAGGCCCGGCGACGAGGTTTGCCTGTGGCCGGCGGCCGCATGACTATTTCCGGTAACGTGCCGCTGGGCGGCGGGCTCTCGAGCTCGGCGGCCCTCGAGATGGCCGTCCTGCGGGTGCTGGATGCCGCGTGGAATTGGCGGATGGGCGCGATCGAACTTGCCTTGATGGCCCAGCAGATCGAGAGGGTCGAGGTGGGCGTGGCTTGCGGTGCCATGGATCAGTTGGCCAGCGCCTTGGGCCAGCGTGACCACGCTCTGGTCATCGATTGCGCGACGTTGGTGCACCGGGCCGTGGCACTCGGCCTCGAAGCCACGCACGCCTGGGTCATTCTCGACAGCGGAGTGCCGCGCACACTGGCAGGCGTCGGCTACAACCAGCGGCGCGCGGAAGGCGAGGGTGCCCTCGCGATGCTCAACAGGCTCTTGGCTACCGAACATCGCTGGCTGTCTGCGTGGCAGACCCTTGATGGCTTGCCTCTCGACGCCCTGCCCGAGGTTCTGGCCCGGCGCGTACGGCATGTCATCACCGAGAATGGCCGGGTCCGCGAGACCGTCGCGGCGCTGGAGCGGCAGGATGCGGCTGCTGTCGGGCAGTTGCTGCAGGCCTCGCACCATTCGCTCGCGGTCGACTACGAGGTCTCCTGCCCGGAGCTGGACCGCCTGGTGCGGACCGTTGGCGCGTTGCCGGGCGTGGAAGGCGCCCGGCTGACGGGTGCCGGCTTCGGCGGCTGTGCCGTTGCACTCGCGCGCCACGAGGCCCTGGAAGGCCTGAGTCGGGCCCTGCCCGGAGTGGCGAGGCAGACTGGCACCGACGTTACGATGATGGTCTGTGGCACGGCTGAGGGTGCCTCGGTCCTGCCGGGCAGGTAAGCCCTACTTGCGTCGGACGACCTCGACGCCGGTGTCGACGAGCTTGGGCACGGGCTTGCCACCGATCGCGTCCTTGAGCAGGCGAACGGCCATCTCGCCCATCCGCTCCGGCCTCTGGGCCACGAGCGCATCGGCCACGCCCTGATCCAGCAAGGCCTTGAGGTCAGGCGTCACGTCCATCGAGACGAGCCGGACCTTGCCTGCCCTGCCCCTGCTGCGGATGGCCTGACCCGCACCAGGACCCGAGATGGCGTTGTCCGTGAAGAACAGAGCCACTTCGGGGTGGGCTGTCAGGATGTTCTCCGTGACTTCCACGGCACGTGCCTTGTCCCCGTTGTCGGGCTGGGCCTCGAGCAGCTTCAGCCGCCCGCCGATCTCCCGGGTGAAGCCGTCACGACGCTGTTGGAGATTCTGGGCTCCGAGCACACCCGTCACGAGGGCCACCGTCGACCCAGGCCGGACCAGCCGAAGAGCCTGTCGCGCGGCCATGGCCCCGGCGGCCGCATTATCCGTCCCGACATAGCTCAGACGATCCTTGTCCGTGGTGTCAGAGTCCAGGGTCACGACCTTGATGCCCGAGGCCATGGCCTTGCGCACGATGCGGTTGAGCGATCGGGCGTTGCAGGGCGAAACGGCGATGCCGTCGACACCTGACTGGATCAGATTTTCCATGATGGCAATCTGCGCGGCGACGTCCGTCTCGGTCGGAGGCCCCTGATAGGTCACCTTGATGCCCTGGGCCCGACCTTCGCGCGTGGCCCCCAGGCGGACGGCGGACCAGTATTCCCCGCCTATCCCCTTGCCCACGACCGCAATACGAAGATCGCGGGCCTCGGCCATCTGCCCCGGGAACGAAAGGCCGAACAACGCGAGGGTGGCCAGCAAGGCAAGGCGGATGCGTGACAACGGCGGCTCTCCTGGGGGCTGGAACAAAGGGGGCATTCATCATAGCCGTTTCCGGCCTAGGCAGACCGCCATCGATCCAGCAGCACGGCCACGACCACCACGATGCCGATGACCAGTTGCTGCCAGAAGGCCGACACATCCATCAGCACCAGCCCGTTGCGCAGGACGCCCATCAGGACGACGCCGACCACCGTACCGGTCATGGAGCCTCGCCCGCCCATCAGGGACGCACCGCCGATGACGACGGCCGCGATGGCGTCGAGTTCGAAGCCGACCCCTGCCGAGGGCTGGGCATTGCTGACGCGGCCCAGGAAAATCAGGCCGGCAGCAGCGGAAAGCAGGCCCGAAAGCACATACAATGCCGTCTTCCACGGCCCGATGCGCACGCCTGAAAGCCTCAGGGCCTCCTCGTTGCTGCCCATCGCGCAAGCGTATCGGCCAAGGCGGGTCCAGCCCAGCACGAGGCCACCCACGGCGGCGAGCCCCGCCCAGAGCAGGACGGACCATGGCATCCCGGCGAGGGACGTCGACCCCAGGGCCAACGCCGCCTCGGGCACGTCCTCGACAGGCAT
>JAYKIS010000021.1:0-20883 GCA_035286125.1 Candidatus Sericytochromatia bacterium | reverse complement strand
GGGTCCAGCCCAGCACGAGGCCACCCACGGCGGCGAGCCCCGCCCAGAGCAGGACGGACCATGGCATCCCGGCGAGGGACGTCGACCCCAGGGCCAACGCCGCCTCGGGCACGTCCTCGACAGGCATCCCGTCCGTCAGCACGTTCGCTACACCCCGGGCGATACTCATCATCCCCAATGTCGCGATGAAGGGCGACAAGCCCAGTCCCGAGATCAACCAGCCGTTCACGGCCCCGGCAAGCGCGCCCGTGGCGAGGCCGATGCACCAACCCGCGACATGAGATATGCCGGCCCCACCAGCTTCGGCAGGGGCCATTGCGAGGCCTGCCACGCAAATCGACAGGGCGAGGACCGAACCGACGGAGAGATCAATGCCGCCTGTCGCGCTGACCAGGGTCCTGCCGATGGCGATGAGACCAATATGTGAGGACTGGACCGCGACGTTGGCGAGATTGTCGACACTCAGGAAGCGCGGGCTGAGGAAGCTGAAGAGCGCCAGGAGCAGCAGCAGGGCCACAAGCGGCATCGACCGCTGGAGCCAGCCACCGATGCCTTCGGAGAGCTTGTCCGGAACCGTCGTCACGTTGCTTCCTCCTGGGCCGTGGCCAGCCGCATGACCGCTTCCTGGGTCCGCTCGACCCCCTCGAGCCAGCCAGCGGGCCGGCCCTCTCGCATCACGAGAATCCGGTCGGCGATGCCGAGGACTTCCGGCAGATCGCTGGATACCATCACGATGGCCTTGCCCTGCGCTGTCAGGTCGGCCAGGAGTTGGTAGATTTCGGCGCGTGCCCCGACATCGACACCCCGCGTCGGTTCGTCCAGCAGCAGCACAGGGCCTGACCGCGCCAGCCAGCGACCGAGAACCACCTTCTGCTGGTTGCCACCGGAGAGGCGTCCCACAGGCTGGTTGATGTCCCGACAGCGGATGCGCAGCCGGTTGACAAGGTCCGTGGCCGTCCGGGCCAGGCTGCCACGGTCGAGCAAGCCCCATCTCGCGTGGCGGTCCATCGTGGCCATAGCCAGGTTGTCGCGGACGGCCATGCCGAGGGCGAGCCCCTGGTTCTTGCGATCCTCGGGAACGAGGCCGATACCTGCAGCAACGGCTCGCGCTGGCCCTGCCGTGGCCCGAAGCGCCTTGCCCGCGACACGCACGATTCCGTGGGTGGGGCGCGCATCGCCATAGAGCAGGCGCAACAGTCGGGTGCGGCCAGAGCCCATCAGGCCAGCCACCCCGACAATCTCACCCTGGCGAACCGTCAGGGAAACAGGACCGAACCCCGGCGCCCGCAGGTCCTCGACCTCGAGGACGGGAGCCCCCGGTGCAGCCTCGCGCCGGGGATACAAGGTCGCCACATCCCGGCCGACCATGGCGCGAATGAGCGCATCGTCATCCGTGTCGGCCAGCGGGCCACTGGCGACCGAGGCACCATCCCTCAGCACCGTCACCCTGTCACCGATGGCCCGCAACTCCTGCATGCGATGCGAGATGTAGATCAGAGCGAGTCCCTGGGCCTTGAGGTCGCGAATCAACGCGTGAAGGACCGCGATCTCATGATCGGCCAACGCCGCGGTCGGTTCATCCAGCGTGAGGACCCCGCCTCCGGAGAGATCGAGGCGAAATAGGGCCTTGGCAATCTCGACCAGTTGGGCCTGCGCCACCCCCAGCGTTCGCACGCTTCTGGTCGGGTCGAGATCCAGGCCCACCCGTGCCAGCATCCGGCCGGCTTCCTGCCGCATCCTGCGGTGGTCGACAAGGCCCATGCGATGAGGCTCCCTGCCCAGGAAGAGGTTCTCGGCGACGGACAAGTCCCTGACCAGGTTGAACTCCTGGTAGATCGTGACGATCCCTGCGGCTTCGCAGGCCCCAGGTTGCCCGAAGGGCAGGCTCCTGCCCCGCAAGGTGATCTCGCCCTCATCCGGCACGTGCATGCCCGACAGGGTCTTGAGCAAGGTCGACTTGCCGGCACCATTCTCGCCCAGCAGGACCAGCACCTCTCCTGCCCGAGCCTCCAGGTCGACCCCGGACAGCGCCTGGACGGCCCCGAACGCCTTTTTCAGACCCCTTACCGACAGCACCGATTCAGGAGCGGCTGTCATCGGAGGACCTGGAAACGGCCCTCTCGGACCTGCCACAACATGAAACCCGAACGGTTCAGGTCTCCCCGTGGATCGAAGTCGATGCGGCCGGTCACGCCACGGAAGCCTGACACCGTGCCCACATGACGTGCGACGGCCTGGCGCGTAGCTCCGGGACCGGCCTTGCGGATCGCGTGGATGAGCAATCGGGCAGCATCGTAGGCGTGACCGCTGAAGGCCCCGGGCTCACGGCCCCGAGCACGCAGGCGTTCCTCGAAACGCGGATCGGTCGGTTCCGGAAAGGTGACCAACGTGCCCTCGGCAGCGGAGGCACCGGCCAGGCGTATGAAGAGAGGATCGCGGACGGCATCGCCGGCAAACAGGCGCGTCTTGCCACCGCCCAGCTTCCGCCACTGGCGTGCGAGGGGACCGGCATCCTGATACTCGCTCCCCAGATAGAGCAAGTCCGGATGGAGGCTGCGGATGCGTGCAAGAAGGGGACTGTGGTCCGTGTCCCCTGAGGTCACGGACTCACGAAGGCGCACGGTGCCCCCTCCGGCTGCGAAGGCACGCGCGAAGGCATCGGCAAGGCCCTTGCCATAGGCCGCGCGATTGTCGAGGACGACGGCGGAACGACACCCCAGCTTGAGCGCCTCAGTTGCCGCGATGCGTCCCTGCCGGTCATCCCGCCCGATCACGCGGAAGACCTGCCGCAGCCCGCGCTCCGTGATACGGGGATTCGTCGACATCGTCAGGACGGCGAGCCCTGCCGGACCGTAGACCTCGGCCGTGACCGGCAGGGTGACGCCACTGTTCCAGGGGCCTACGACACCCACGACACCCGAGGCCAACAGTTGGCGTGCGGCCAGGACTCCCTCCCTCGGGTCCCCCTTGTCATCGGCGACCCGCAGGCCGATGGAGGGCTGCTTGCCGCTCGCGGCATCCTCGGCGAGGGCCATCCGGACCGCCGCCTCCAGGTCCTGGCCCTGCTTGGCCAAGGGCCCGCTCATGGGGGCCTGCAGGCCGATCAGGATGGCAGGAGAGGCACCCGGCGTCGCCGCGACGGGACGAATCAAGGCGCCCAGGCCGACGACGAGGGCAGCGAGCATCACCAAGGTGGGTCGGGACATCGGGAAACCCTGTGGCGGATGATTGGCGCGCAGCCATCCTAGCATGGGCGCGACACGCTACACTTGGGGCGCATGTCCCGCTCTCGAGTGTCCTTGCTGGCATGGGTGGCCGCACTCGTGTCGGCCTTCCTGGCTTGGCCTGCCCTTGCCCCCGACCACGAGACAAGGGAGGACGGGGCACAGGCCCGGCCGCTCGAGGCTACCGAGGCGGACGCCGTCTCGCGCAGGGCTCGCCGGCTGCTGCGCCAGGGACAGGATCTTCTGGCCGCGGCAGGCCCCGGTGTGCGCGGCGTCCACCTGGACTGGGCCGAGCAACGGCTGGCCGCCGCCGGCTGGGTGGTCCTTCGGCAGACCTTTCCTGACGACACCCGGCCCAAGCCCGTGGAGCAGACCAGCCTGCTTGCCGTGGCCCCCGGCCTGCCGGTGCCGCGCCGGGTCGTGGCACTCGACTGGTCGGCGCCGGAACCCATGGGCCTGGTCACCCTGTCCGCCTTCGTCGCCGCGGCGACGTGGCTGCCGCCAGCCTCGTCGAGCCAGCCCGTGGCATGGTGGCTGGCGGGTGGCCGGGATCGCCGCTCTCTGGGTTTGCGGCGACCTCCCGAAGCCCTTGCAAGGCTGGTCGTCGATCCCGAGGTCTGGGTCGTCGATGCCTCGGCCGGTTGGCCCGGCAGGCCGCTCGGCCACAGGGGAGGGAGTGCAGGTGACCTTCGGCATCCGGTTCTGCCTGCGGGCCTGCTGCTGACCCTGAATCGCTCGGGACTCGGTTCGCCCGAGGCCTCGTTCCTGGCCGATGTGGCGCCGCGGGTACTCGGCCTGGGCGGGCTCGAACCCGAAGGGCATAAGGGCGAGTCCCGGGGGAGGCGCCATCACCTGGCCGTCGGCGGCCCGGCGCCCACGGAGAGAACCGGAGAAGTCATCTTGTCCCCGGCACTCGAGGAGCGCGCCGCGCAGCTGGCTCCTGCCCTGGGGTGGCTGGCTTCGCGACCGGTTGTGGGCTCACCCGCCGAAAGCAGCCATACACGCAACCTTCTTGCTGCTGCGGCGGCCTTGCCTGTGCTTCCCCTGCTGCTTGCGAGCATGGCGGGCCGCGTCCCGCGACCGCGGGCGGCGGCCGGTCGCGGGGCATTCCTCGCGGCTTGCTTCGGCCTGCCGATCCTCGCATTCGGCTTGCTGGGCCTCGCGGCGTCACGCAGTGACTGGACCGCGGAAACGGGACGTCCCGGCGTGGACTGGATGGCGGCCTCAGGCCAACCGCTGGTCCTGCTCGGCCTGGTCACACTTGTCGGCTTGGGTGTGATAGCGCGCCTTGGCGCCCGAAGAAGTCGATCGCCCGAAGACGGCAGACTGGACCCTGCGGGCGCCTTCGTGGGGGCACTGGGCCACCTTTGTGTGGTGCTCACGCAACCGTGGGCCGGTCTCCTTGGCACTGGCCCGATCCTGCTGGTTTGCGCCGCCACGCACGACAGGAGCACCCGAAGACCTCTGGTGGCGGGCATTGCGGCTTGGGGCGCCTGGGTCCTGGCCTGGGGACGCCAGGTTGGCCTGGATGGACGGGCCTTCGGGTACGTGCTGAATCGACTTGCCAGCGCTTCGTGGACGGAACCCGCCATCATCGGGACGTTGGTGGTGGCCGGGCTGGCCTTGTCGCGTGCCCTGCTGCCGGTCAGGAGCGCCGGAACACGTCCGGCCGCTCGGTGATGTCACGCTCCGTCAGGCCGCCCGCCGGCGCCTTCTCGGTACGCTCCAGGCGCGTGACCGGCTGAAAGACGCTGGGTTGGCTGGTCTCGTCAATTTCGCCGATGCCACGCGAGACGACCTTGGTGCGGGGGGGCTCGGGGGGACTCGGAGGAGCGGTCTGGGCCATCGTCTTGGCCTCGACGACGAACTTGTCCGCGTTGCGAAGACGCATGCTGATCAACTGGGCGAGACGCCGCATCAGCTTGAGCGCGGCGGACGGCGAGGTGCGGCAAAGGACTTCGAAGGAGGCGCGGGCCAGCGACAGGGTCTCCAGCGGGGTCATCGCGGTGACGGTTCCGGACCGCGGTTGGCCATCCACGAAGGACATGTCGCCGAAGACCGTCCCCTCACGAGCCTGACCAATCGTGAATTGCTGGTGATCCTTGCCGGCCATCGACACCCGAATACCGCCCTTGAGGGCAATGAACAGGGCCCCGTCATCCGGCACGCCCTCCGCGAAGACGGCTTCGCCCGGCGCGTAGGTCCTCGCCTGCATGACCACCACGAGGGACTCGAGGTCTTCCTGCGTGAAGCCTTGGAAAAAGGGGAGTACAGACAGGGACGCGACGGACATGGGTTTCAGAATCCAGGTGGAAGATCAGGTGAGGTGGGTACGGGTTCCCCGGTCTGGGACGCGCGCAGTCTCTGCCGCAGCAAGCGCGCGTGGGCGAGGCCGGCCGCTGCCATTTCGAAGCCGGGCGCCTGATCGAGCGCATCCTCGAAGGCCTGGACGGCCAGTGGGATTCCGCCCATGCGAAGCAGGACCCGCCCCAGATTGTAGTGCACAATGTGGGGTTTGGGTTGCGCAGGCAGCGACAAGGCAAGCCTGAGGACATCTGCTGCCTCTTCCAGCCTGCCATCCTCAGCGTAGTACACGCCCAGGTCCGCGTGGGCATGCCCGGACGCGGGATCGAGACGAATGGCCTCCTCCCCGCAGGAGATGGCTGCCTTGAGGTTACCCAGCAGGCAATGGCACCAGGCGAGCAAGGCCAAGGTATCAGCCATAGGATGGAACTCGAGACTTCGCCTGTATTGGGCGACGGCCCCGCGCAGCAGGCCCCGGCGCTGGTCATCGTCTTCGCAGGGGAGCGCGTCGGCTTGCAGGCGCCGCCCCAAGGCGAGGTAGTCCCTCGCCCTAATCCGGCGTTCGGCAGCAAACGCGGACTCCAGTCCCGACTCTGTGGCCATCGCGGACCCTCGTGACACGTGTCACGATTTCCTTACCCAAAGATGGCGTCCACCTTCACTCGTCGGCCACGCCGCGAGGATGATGCCGGCAAGCAGCACCAAGGCACCGGGCCAGCGACCGGGCACGGGCGGCTCGCCGAAGCCGATGGCCCCCAGCCACATGGCGTGCAGCACGGCTGAAGTCTGGGCCACGGATGCCGGACCGGCCGGCGCCAGGGCATAACCCGCGGTCATCAGGCCCTGAGCCACGGTGGCCGCGAGGGCCGCCACTGCCAGCCAAGGCAGCACCGACGCGTCGGGCCAGCCGTCGGCTGCCATGACCACCGCGGGCGAGAGCAACAGGGATGCAAGGCCCATGAAGCTCAGGACCACGCCCCATGTCGGCTCGTCCTTCAGGGCGCGGACCTGGGTGTAGGCAAGTCCTGCCAGCGCCCCGCCCAGAAGTCCCACGAGCGCCTCGGGCCGAACCTGCCCGAGATCAGGGCGGAGGACACCCAGGATGCCGGCCAACGCGAGCAACAGCCCCAGCACGCCTCGCCAGCCCGGACGTTCTCCCAGGCGCCACCAAGCCAGGAGGGTCGTGAACACGGGGCTGGTGTGGGACCAGAGGAGGGCTTCCGCAAGCGGCAGGCGTCCCAGCGACCAGAAATAACAGCCCATCGCGGCTGTCCCGCTCAGGGCACGCAGGCCAAGCCCCCTCTTGTCCCGGACTTGCCACGAGAAGACACCCGTTGCGGCCAAGGGAAGAAGCAGCATGAACGAGCCTAATGAGCGCCAGAACGCCACCGCAAGCATGGGCAGGACCGTGCCGGCCTGCTTTCCCGCCGCGGCCATGACCGCAAAGGACAGGGCCGCACCTGCCATCAGCAACAGGCCCCGCATGCGCGGCGGCACTTCAGAAGGGCTCCAGGAGGGCGTCACGGACGGGTCGCAGCGCCGTCGGCCAAGGCAGGTCGCCCAGTTCTTCCACGGAGACCCAGCGCCCCTCCCCGGGCGGATCACGGTCGGGGTCGTGCCAGACAAGGCGATAGACCCAGAAATCCGCATGCAGGTGGGTGAAGCGGAACGGAAAGCGTTGCAAGAGACTCGCCTCGGTTCGGGACGCATCCAGCCTGGTCTGCAAAGTAGCCAGGGCCTGGAGGACAGGTGCCGGCGCCACGACGGAGGACCTGGCCGGATGCGCCATGTCTATCCAGATGCCGGGGAGGGCGACAAGTCCGGCCAAAAGGCCATCCGCAGGGCCCTTGGCAATCCAGGCCCCGCGGGGGCCCAGCAGGACCAACTGGACCGACACGACGGCACGAACGCGAATCTTGCCCGTTTTGACGGGCAGCAGGGACTGGTTTCCTTCCTGACGCGCGATGCAATCGGCAGCGATCGGACACGCATCGCAGGCCGGTGCCCGAGGCGTGCAGACCGTGGCCCCCAGTTCCATCAGGGACTCGTTGAAGGCCCCCGCCGCCGCGACGGGGATCAGGGGCTGCAGGTAGGCTGCGCAGCGGTCCCGGGTCCGTGGCAGGTCGATGGGCTCCCGGCTGCCCAGCCACCGTGACCAGACCCTGAGCACGTTGCCATCCACGGCCGGAACCGCCTGGCCAAAGGCCAGTGAAGCCACGGCACCGGCCGTGTAGGGGCCGATGCCCGGCAAGGCCTCGAGGGCCTCGGCTGTGCGCGGCAACAGGCCACCATGGCGGTCCATCAGGGCACGGGCCGTCCGCTGGAGCATCCGTGCCCGACGATAATAGCCCAAGCCCTCCCACGCCTTCAGGACCTCGGTTTCGCCGGCCCTCGCGAGGGCTGCAGGATCCGGAAAGGTGGCCATGAAGTTCCGCCAGTAGGGCACGACCGTCGCTACCTGCGTCTGCTGCAGCATGACTTCCGAAACGAGGATGCCCCATGGGTCACCGCAGCCTCGCCAAGGCATCGCCCGGGCATGTTGCCGGAACCACGGCAGCAACCGGTCTGCAAGGTCAGGCAAGGTCATCGCGCGGGCTCAACCATAGCACGATCGAGACGGCCGCCGACGCATGGCGTAGGATGGCGTCATGGGCTCGCGCGACGTCGCCGCCATCATCCTCCGCACCCGTCCCTGGGGCGAGCAGGACAAACTCGTGCAGGCCGTGAGCCGCGAAGAAGGGACACTTTCTGCCGTTGCCCGAGGCGCGGCCAAGCCCGGCAATCGCTGGGGGGGACGTCTCGAGCCCCTGGGTCGCCGATACCTGACGCTGGCGGGCGGGAACCGGGGGGGGCCGCCGGTCCTTTCGGGTGTCTCACCGCGGGAGGCGGGCACCGGTGTCTACCGTGATCTGGAGCGGATCATGGCAGGCATGGGCATCGCGGAGGCTGTCCTGGCCATCTGGCCGGAGGGGTTGCCCCAGGAGGGACTCTTCAATCGCATTGACGGGTTGCTCGGTGCGTTGGCCGAAGGTGCCGATGTCGATCGCGTGCTGACGGAGGCGCAGTGGTTGCTGCTTCACGATTTGGGCGAGGCACCCGACCTGGACGTGGCCCGACTACCCGCCGGCTGTGGCCCGGGCGACCCGCTGGGTCGATGGTTGCGCTGCCCCGAGGGCCCGATGCCTGGGGATGGCAAGCTTCTTGCGGCGAGCGTGGCAGCCTGGCTGGCAACGGCTGCGGACCGGCCGCTCCGGGGCCAGGCTGTCCGCCGCAGGGTTCTCGGGACAGGACCTGCCGAACCTGAGGCGCCACGGGGTAGATAGGGGCATGCACGTGCAGCAGTCGGGCGACACCTGGACACGCCGTTTCCACCACGTGGGCACGGTGGCGATGTGGCTCGGGCTTGCGTGGGTGGGCCAGCTCGCCTTGAGCTACCTCGGGGATACCGTGACCATCCTCGTGGCGGCCCTGCTGCTCGCGTACGTGCTGCAGATGGCGGTCGATCCCCTGTCGGCTCGGGTGTCGCGCTTCTCGGCGATCCTTATTGTCCTGCTCGGTGTCGTGACGGTCCTCGTGGCCATCGGCTACCTGTTCGTGCCCCTTGTCGTCCATCAGGTCCAGGAGTTGGTGAATGCCCTGCCTGGAGCTGTGGGTCGCCTCGAGGTGGCGCTGACAGACGTGCAGCAGGTCCTGGCCAGGCGACATATCGCCGTTCGCCTCGATCCCTCGGCGTGGTTACTGCCCCGCATCGAGTCCATGACGAACTGGCTCACGGGCAACCTTGGCAGTCTCCTCGCATCCGGCGTCCTGAACCTCTTCAACCTCGCCATGACCCTCGTGTGTGCCTTCTACCTGATGAAGGATGGTGACCGGCTCTGGGCGGATGCGCGCCCCTTCCTGCCCGAGCGCTGGTGGTTACGGCTGGCGTCCCTCGGGCGCGAGATGGACCGCGGGCTCGCGGGCTACTTCCGAGGCCAGCTCATCAATGCCTCCATCGTCCTCGTCGCTGCGATGCTCGCGTTCAACCTGCCGCCGGTCCAGATGCGCTATGGCGTCGTTGCGGCCGCGTTCTGGGGCTTGTGCGAGATCGTGCCGATGTTCGGCAGCTATGTGGGCATCGGGACGGCTGTCCTTCTGGCCCTGCTCGAAGGGGGCGGCATCTGGTGGAAGGTGCTGGTCGTCGCCGTCATCATCCAGCAGGTGCGGGACAACCTCATCTCCCCCAGGGTCATGGCCCACACAACCGGGCTGCATCCCGTCGTCATCATCTTGGCCATTCTCGCGGGTACCCGCGTGGCGGGCCTGCTCGGCCTGCTGCTGGCCATCCCGATGGCCGCGGTGGCGGCTGCCGCCTTGCGGGCGTGGGTAGCATCCGAGGCCACCGTGGACGAACAGGCCCCCGCTGTCGGCGAGCCGGCCACGGTTTTGCCGCTGACCGGATTCCTGCCCGGTGAGAGCACCGTCCTGCCGTTGACCCGGCCCTTGCCCGAACTCTCGGAACTGCCGGACGGGCAGCAGGGTGCACCACCCGCGCCACGGCGCCACGGCCCGGCGCGCACGACCATGCAGTTGCTGGGCCAGTTGCCCGATGCGCCGCAGTAACCGGATCGCGCCGGCGAGGTCTCGGTCAGCCGAGCAAGGTCGCGATCAGCCGCGCAGGGTCGCGATGGCCGCCCTGCGGTCCGCCTGGCCGAACACCGCGCTGCCTGCCACCAGGACATCCACACCGGCTGACGCCAGGTCGGCCGCGTTTTCCGGCGCGACTCCCCCATCGACCACCGTCAGGATTCCTCGGTCCGCCAACATCGTACGAAGACGGCGCAGACGGTCCCACGTTGCCGGCAGGAAGGTCTGGCCTCCGAATCCCGGGTTCACGGACATGACGAGGACCTGGTCAAGATCATCACGCAGATCCACCAACCACTCGAGTGGTGTCGCCGGGCAGACCGCCAGGCCCGCCGCAGCCCCCAGGGCCCGGATCGCCGCAAGCGTGCGCTGGACATGGACGGTCGACTCCGCGTGAATCGTGACCCGGTCTGCTCCGGCCCGGACATAGGCCTCGAGGCTGCGCTCCGGATGCTCGATCATCAAGTGGACATCGAGCGGCAACCGGGTCAAGGGCCGAAGTGCGGCTATCAGGGGCGGGCCAAAGGTCAGGTTCGGCACGAACTGCCCGTCCATCACATCCAGGTGGAGCCAATCGGCACCTGCCTCCTCGACGGAGCGGACCTCGTCGGCGAGACGCGTGAAGTCAGCCGAAAGAAGGGACGGGGCAATCAGTGTCATGGCGCTTGCAGTCGTCCTGTACGGGTCCGCCGTGGGGTGCGGCGCTGGGCCTGGGAGCGGTCCAATCCCTCGAGAGCCCTGCGTGCTGCCGCTTGCTCCGCAGCGCGCCGGCTGCCGCCTTCTCCGCGGCCGAGAACACGGCCATGAAGACGGACCTCGACCTCGAACACGTGCTGGGATGCGGACAGCATGACCTCCTTCAGCGTCTGGTACTCGGGAAGGCAGCCGTGGCGGCGCTGGCACCATTCAGCGAGAACGACCTTGGGGTTGTCCGCATCCGGTGCACCGTGGATGACCTCGAGGCGGTCCGCCAGGAGGCGTCGGACAAGTATCCGGGCGGCCCCGGGTCCCAATGTCAGATGAAGGGCCCCCACGACGGCCTCGAAGGCACTTGCGGCGCTGCTGGGCCGTTCACGCCCGCCCGTACGCTCCTCGCCACGTCCCAGGCGCATGTAGCTCGCAAGATCGAGACCTGCGGCGACCTCTGCAAGCACGGCATTGGAGACCATCCGGTGCAGGACCTTGGACAGCAGGCCCTCGGCATCCTGGGGATAGGTCTCGTACAGCCACTCGGCAACCAGTTGCTTCAGGACGGCATCCCCGAGGAACTCGAGACGCTCGTAGTGGGGACGGTCCGGGTGCTCGGCCGCGTAGGAGGGATGGGTCACGGCCTGTTCCAGAAGCCGGACGTCGGTATCGAGAGGAAGCGCCAGGCCTGCAAGCAGGTCCTGCAGGGGGCGGTGCAGGCGATCAGTGCGCAAGGTGACTGAACACCAGGGCAGCGTTCTGGCCGCCGAAGCCCATGTTCTGGGAAAGTGCCGCACGGATTGCCCGGGAACGGGCCGCTCCGGCGATCACGTCGAGTGGGCATTCCGGGTCCGGGTCCGCATAGTTCAAGGTGGGGGGCAGGAGACCATGATGCAGGGACAGAACCGTCGCGGCGGCCTCGACGGCACCCGCGGCCCCGAGCAGGTGACCGGTCATGGACTTGATGGATGAAACCGGAATACCGTCGAGTGCCGCCCCGAAAACCGCCCTGAGCCCGGCGGACTCGGCCTTGTCATTGGCTGGCGTCGAGGTGCCATGGGCGTTGATGTACCCGATGTCCGACAGCGAGAGCCCGGCATCCCGGATCGCCGAAAGGATGGCCCGCTGCATGCCGTCCGCTTCGGGTGGCGGCGCCGTCAGGTGGTGGGCATCGGCCGAAGCACCATAGCCCGCGACCTGGGCCAGGATGCGCGCGCCACGCGCCTTCGCGTGACCGAGGCGCTCGAGGACCAGCACGGCGGCCCCTTCACCCATGACGAAGCCGTCCCGCCCACGGTCAAAGGGCCGCGAGGCTCCGACCGGATCGTCGTTGCGGGTGGACAAGGCCTTGGCTGAAGCGAAGCCGGCCAAGGACAAACGTGTTATCGCAGCCTCGGCCCCACCGGCAAGGATGATGTCGGCATCGCCCCGCTGGATCGTCCGGGCCGCTTCGCCGATGGCGTGGGCGCCGGACGCACAGGCCGTGACCGGACTGAGGTTGGGCCCCCTGAGCCCGAGGTGCATGGCGGGTACACCGGCCGCCATGTTGACGATGACTCCCGGGATGAGAAACGGCGACACACGCCCCGGGCCCTTGTCGAGCAGGTTGCGGTGTTCTTCCTCGAGCATGTCCAGCGCCCCCATGCCGGAACCGATGAAGACTCCGGCACGATCACG
The DNA here is from genome assembly GCA_035286125.1 of Candidatus Sericytochromatia bacterium. Lineage (GTDB taxonomy): Bacteria > Cyanobacteriota > Sericytochromatia > S15B-MN24 > VGJW01 > VGJW01. The sequence continues at coordinate 8,365 of JAYKIS010000021.1, read as the reverse complement.
GTCGCAATCGACGCCTTCGAGACCGGCATCCCGCCACGCATGGACAGCCGACCAGACGGCAAATTGGATGAACCGGGTCAGGCGACGCGCATCCTTGGCACCGAGGACCGACAGCGGATCGAAGCCCTTGGCCTCGCCACCGAAGCGCACCGGCAGGTCCGATGCGTCGAAGCGGGTCAGGGGACCGATGCCGGATTGCCCGGCAACCAGGGAAGTCCAGAAGGACGCGACCGTCGAGCCCAAGGGACTGACAAGGCCAAGGCCCGTGACGACGACTGGTTCACGATTCATGCGGAGTCCTGCTTCCTGACCGGGGACACCTCGCGGCATCCCCGATCCCGGACCTGAAGACCTAGGCCTTGTTGGCCTCGACGTAGGACACGACGGCAGCCACCGTGGTCAGGCCTTCGGCTGCCTCATCGGGAATCTGCAGGTCGAAGGCTTCCTCGACGGCCATCACCAGTTCGACCGTGTCGAGCGAGTCAGCACCGAGATCTTCCTGGAAGCTGGCTTCGAGGGTCACGACATCGGCGGTGACGCCCAGCTTCTCGACGACGATGGCGCGAATGCGCTCGAACAGTTCCTGGCCGCTCACGGTTCCGGTCTCGGACATGGGTATTTCCTCCATCACAAGTGCAGGCCGCCATCCACGCGGATGACCTGGCCCGTCACGTAGGGGGCGCGCGTCGCGAGGAACACGCAGAGGTCGGCGACCTCTGCTGGATCCCCGAAACGCGACAGTGGCAGACGTTGAAGCAATGCGTCGCGGACGGCCTGATCAAGCGCCTCGGTCATGTCCGAAACGATGAATCCCGGGGCGATCGCGTTCACCCGGATGTTCCGGGAGCCAAGTTCCTTGGCGAGGGCCATCGTAAGGCCCACCAGGCCGGCCTTGGAAGCAGCGTAGTTGGCCTGACCGGCCTGACCATCCAGACCCACGACACTGCTCATGTTCAGAATGCAGCCGCTGCGACGCTTCATCATGGGCTTGACGGCCGATCTTGCGCATAGAAAGGCGCCCTTCAGGTTCGTGTCGATGACCTCGTCCCACGCCTCGTTCGTCAACCGCAGGGCCAGCCCGTCCCGGGTAATGCCGGCATTGTTGACAAGCACGTCTAGACGTTGGCCCGACCACGCGAGGACCTCGGTGAAGAGGCTGTCCACCTGTGCCGGATCGGCAACGTCTGCACCGAAGGCCCTGGCCACGCCACCACCCGCGACGATGGCCCCGACCACCTCGGCAGCCGCCTCGGCCGAGCGGCCATAGTTGACCGCGACCGTGTATCCGGCCTCGGCAAAGGCGAGGGCAACGGCCTTGCCGATACCGCGTCCGGCACCGGTAACCAAGGCGACAGGCTGTTCCTGATTCATGCGGGAACACCGGCCCCGGTCAAGGTTGCCGCCACGGCATGGAGCTCTGCAGGCGTGGCGGCCGACAGCACCCGGGTCTCGGGCAGGATCTTGCGGATGAGGCCAGACAGCGTCTTGCCTGCCCCCAGTTCGACAAAGGTTGTCACGCCCATGGCCGACATCGTCCTTACGCACCCGACCCAGTCGACGCCGGCGGCCAACTGGCGCCCGAGCCGGTCCGCCAACTTCGCCGCGTCCGTATTGGCTGTGGCGTCGACGTTGTGGACAACCGGACACGCCAACGGCTGCCAGGGCGCCAGCGCCAGGGCACGGGAGAGCGGGGCGAGCGCCGATTCCATAAGAGGCGAATGAAAGGCCCCCGAGACCTGCAAGGGCAGGATCCTGCGGGCGCCTCGGGCGGCACCCTCGCGGGATACCCAGGCAATTCCCTCGGACGTGCCCGAGATGACGGATTGGCCCGGAGCATTTCGGTTGGCCAGGACGACCGTGGAAGGAGCCTCGCTGCAGAGTTGCTCCAGAGCCGAATCCTCCATGCCGAGTACGGCGGCCATGGTTCCGGCAGGCGCCTCTGCCATCGCCTGCCCCCGGACCGACACGAGCCTTGCCGCCGCAGTCACGTCAAGCCCCCCGGCCACCTGCACGGCCGTGTACTCCCCCAGGGAATGGCCCGCGACGACATCGGGCGCAGGGGCCCCGAGCCCTCGCAGCACACGGGCCGCGGCCATGCCGCAGGCCAACAGGGCCAACTGGGCGTGGCGCGTCATCGTGAGCACGTCCGCGGGGCCTTCGGCCATAAGGCGCAGCAGGTCGACACCCGCAGCCTCCGCGACCTCCTCGGCCACGTCCCGCGCCTCTGGCCAGGCGGCGAACATCTCCCCCCCCATGCCGACAAACTGCGCCCCCTGTCCGGGAAAGACATAGGCGATCATGGCTGCGCGGGTTCCGACCATCTGGGGTCATGTTGGGGCAATGGCCGCGTGATCGTCCAGCGAAGCCCCACGCCGGCCCACGTCAGGCCCGAGCCGAAGCCGGCCAACAACAGCTTGTCCCCGGGCGCAAAGCGCCCCTGGCCGGCTGCCTCGGCAAGGGCGACGGCGATGGTGCCGGCGCTGGTATTGGCCATGCGATCGATGTTGAGGACCAACCTTTCCATGGGGACAGAAAGCCGTTCAGCCACCGCCTCGAGGATGCGCAGGTTCGCCTGGTGCAGCACGAGATGATCCACGTCGGCGATGGTCCATCCGGCATCGGCGCAGGTCTCCTGCACCAGTCTCGGGACGAGTCCCACGGCCCAGCGGTAGACCTCGCGGCCCTTCATCCGGACTTCGTGGCGGCTTGGGTCGCCCACGGGCGGGACCCGGCTGCCCAGGGGAATGACGATGTGCTCCGCTCCGCTGCCATCGGCACCGAGGCGCGCGGCCACGATGCCGGGTTCCGATCCCTGCTCGAGCACGGCAGCCCCGCAGCCATCGCCGAAGAGGATGGCCGTCGCGCGATCCTTCCAGTTGAGGAACCGGGACAGCAGATCCCCGCCGATGACAAGGACCCGCCGGTACATGCCCGAACGAATGAATTGGCTGGCCACCACCAGGGCATAGGCATAGCCCGAGCAGGCTGCCTCCATGTCGAAGGCAGCCGCGCGGACGGCGCCGACACGATGGGCCACCATGGCCGCCGTCGCGGGCATGAGATAGTCCGGAGTGCTCGAGGCGCAGATGACGAGGTCCACGTCGGCGGGATCGACATCGGCGTGCAGCAGGGCCTGCCGTGCCGCCGCCGTCGCCATGTCGCTCATGTGAACATCGTCCGTGACGAAGCGACGCTCCCGTATGCCCGTGTGGGAGGCAATCCAGTCGTCAGTCGTGTCGAGCACGGCCTCGAGGTCGCGATTGGTGACGACGCGGGTGGGCAGGTAGTACCCGACCCCGGAGAGGACGACGTGATGCATCAGGACCGGACCTCCGGGTGCTCTGGGTAGTGGATGGCTTCGCAGGCTGAAAGTCCCTCTGCCAGCCGGTCATGGAGATGGCCTCTCGCAGACCGGGCAGCAAGAGCCAGCGCCGAGGCCACGGCTGACGCCTGACTGCTGCCGTGGGCCGCAACGCACAGGCCGCGCACCCCAAGCAGGACGGCACCACCGTGGGCGGCAGGGTCCAACCGGTCACGGACGGAACGGAATGCGGGACGAATCAAGGTAGCCGCGAGGCGTCGCCACCAGGGCAGGGTACCGACAGCATCCTTGAGCAGGGCCGTCACGAGCTGGGCCACTCCCTCGGCTGTCTTCAGGAAGATGTTGCCCGCGAACCCGTCGCAAACGACAACGTCTGCCTCGGGCAGGAAGACGCCCCGACCCTCGACATTGCCGGCAAAGACCCAGGCTCCGCCTCCGAGGGGTGTTCCGGCATCGGAGCGCCCGGCAAGGGCGCGATACAGGGCCAGGGATCGGGCATCACCCTTGCCGGGCTCCTCTCCGATATTGAGCACCCCGACGCGCGGTTCGGCGATCCCGAGGGCAACCCTTGCCAAGGCCGTGCCCATCGCGGCGAAGTCCAGCAACCACTCTGGACGGCTGTCGACCGTACCCCCGACGTCCAGGACCACGGCAGGACCGGACAGTGTCGGCACGATGGCCGCCAGTGCTGGGCGAGGCATGCCTCCCAGGCGCCCGAGCGTCAGCACGGCTGCGGCTGCGAAAGCACCGGTCGATCCGGCCGAGACCGCCGCATCGGCCTCACCCAGCTTGACGTCCCTGAGACAGGAAACCACGGATAAGGACGGCTGCCGCCGGACCGCACCGGCGGCCTCAGCCATACCCGGTGCCTCACCCGAAGGACAGCCGACGAGACGCCCCGTCGGATCGTCGGCAAGTCCCGAGAGGACCTCCGGCGTGGCGTGGATACGGACTGTCAGCGTCGGATCACGCCCGACGGCAAGCCGCGCCCCCCGAAGCAATTCGAGAGGCGCGTGGTCACCGCCCATCCCATCGAGGGCGATGGTGACGGGACGACCCAAGCCCGTCAGGCCTGGACGACCTTCAGGATCTGCTCGCCCTTGTAGTAGCCACAGGCGGCGCACACCGTGTGGGGGATCATCTTGGAGCTGCAATTGGAGCAGGTCGTCAGGTTGGTGACCTTGGCCTTCCAATGGGCACGACGGCTCCACTGCTTGGAGTTGGTGGTCTTCTTCTTAGGTTGCGCCATGGTCTTCGGTCTCCTCCGGGCGGGGGGTCCCCAGGTCGGCAAGCTTCCGCCAGCGGGGATCGAGGGGGGGCAGGTCCTGGGCCGTGGGCAGCGGACAACCGCAGTGCTGGCGGGCGGGCAAGGACAGGATTACATGCTGACGCACGAGATCGTCCACGTCGAGGCCGCCACGTGCCCAGACCGTCTCCTCGACCTCGATCGAGACAGGCGGTTCGGACACGACCGTGAAGACCTCATCGACCTCGACATCGAGGTCAAGGTCGTAGGGCTCCGCGCACCAATGGCAAGCCACCCGCATCGACGTCTGGAAGTCCCCGTGAAAGGACAGGGAACTGCCGTCTGAAGAAAGGGTAGCCACGAGACCGCCGACCACAGGACCCGTCATGAGCCCGGTATCCGGCGTCACCTCGATGGTTTCGCGATAGGCTCCCCGCCACTCCCGATCAGGAGCGGCATTCAGGGATGCCACGTCGATGACCATCAAAGCTGCCTCACCAGAAAAACCGCCGGAACCCCGGCGGGCCTGTCATGCTAGCGCGGTCGGGACAACCGGGTCAAGGACCGTGCGCTCAGCGGCCGTGGCCCTTCATGGCCCGCTCCATCTCGCGCCGGGCATCCCGGCCTGCGATGGCCTCGCGCTTGTCGTGAAGCTTCTTGCCTCGGCAAAGTCCGAACTCCAGCTTGGCATGCTGCCCCTTCCAATAGAGGCGCAGCGGGATCAGGCTGAGGCCGTCCTGCTTGATGGTGCCGTAAAGGCGCCGGATCTCGGCCTTGTGGAGCAGGAGAGGGCGCGGACGAAGCGGGTCGTGGTTGTACCGGTTGCCCAGGACGTACGGAGCGATGTGAAGCTGCAGCAGGGCGGCCTGGCCGTCCTCGATGCGAATCCACGCGTCCGACATCGTCACCTTGCCCATGCGCAGGGACTTGACTTCGGTGCCGGTCAGGACCAGTCCGGCCTCGAAGGTCTCGAGGACGAAGTATTCATAGCGGGCACGGCGATGCTCGCTGATGGTGCGGGAGTCCGCGTTGCTCACCCCGCCCTCCCTGCGTTAGGATGCCGTACAAGGGGCTTCGCGCCCCCGTCCCGACTCATGTTCCGCCTGCACCCGGGCACGGTCAAGAACCTGCCCCGAGGGTGCATGGCCTGACGGAGGCCAGCGTGTCCGCTTCGTCCGGCGCCCCCCAAGGCCCCTCGGTCCGCCGAGCAGGCGTCCTGGACTTGCCTGGCGTTCGTGACCTGCTGGCAAGGGTCGCCGAACCCGAGGGTTCGGGGTCGGGCTTGCCCGCCCTCGAGGCTGGCTTGTGGCCGCGGTCCGGCGACCCGGTGCAACAGGTGCTGGAGTGGCTGCCGCGGCCGGACCGCCAGGCCGGCCATTTATGGGTGGCGGTCCGCGAGGGCCTCGTGCTGGGTGTTGCCCGAACCCTGCCCGGCAACCGCGCGCGCACCAGGTGGCACATCGAGGGCATGGTGATGCGGCAGGACATGCGGGGTCTTGGACTCGGGGGCGCCCTGATGGATCGCATCATCGGCTTCTACGGCGAGCGGGGTGCCGTTGCTGTCACCCTGCATTGCGATGTCCGGCACGACGGCCTGCTGGGCCTGAGTCGCAGCCGCGGGTTCCGCAGCTATGCCCGGGTCACCTGCCTCGAGGCATCGCAAGAGACCGTCCGGCAGGCCGAGCCGATGGCGCCACCGCTTGGATGGCGACCGGCCCGAACCGCCGACAGGCCTGCCATCCTGGAGCTTGAGCGGATCACCACTCCCGCTCCCGTCCGCTGTATCGACAGCCGGCGCCCCGAGGCCTTCGGCAAGGTAGCCGATGTCGGTATCCCGGGGCTCTTGCAGGCGCCGTGGCGGGATGTCGAGAACCTCGCCTTCGTCGTCGAGGATCCCCTGCACGGAATCGTGGCCCACCTCCAGGTCATGGCGCGGCTGCGAGGGGAAGGCCCCCACCTCATGCACCTGACGGTCCATCCGGGCCATGTACCGCTTTACGGAGACATCATGGCCCACGCCATGGGTCGCTTGCGGGGCTATCCGAATGCACCCGCGCGGCTCGCGGTGGCCAGCCACCATCCTGCAAAGAGGCAAGCGTGCCTTGATTCGGGCATGGGTCCCGTCCGCGAGGAGGTCTGCCTCGTCCGGGACGGCATGCGAACCCTCGTCATCCCCCGCGCCGAGGCTGCCCCGCGGCAGGTCGGGTCGCTGGCGCCGGCGTTCCGGATGCAGGCGGTGAAACGGGGCTGATCCAGCCCGTGGCTGCTGCCGTGACTTCGCCAATGAGCGGTTCGAGGCGCGGTACCGACCACGACTGGGCCAGGGCCTGCCGGACAGCGGGAATCTGGCTGATCAGCGGGAACTGGGCGATGGCCACCAGCGGGACGGAGACAATCACGAGCCCGGTGAGTGCACCGAGGAAGGCACCGAGGACACGATCGACGCCTGCGAGCGGCGTCTTGTGGATGGCCCACTTGAGCAGCATGGCCACGGCGTTGAGCAACACCACGACGGCGACAAGGGTCAACACCCGGTCCGCGGGCCCGGGCCCCATGGGCCATACGCCCGCACCTCTGGCGAGGCCCGGGACAAGGCCTGGATCCTGCAAGGCGAGAAGGCCACCCAGCACCCACGCGGCAATCCCCACGGAACCGCGCACGAAGCCACCTGCCAGACCCCTCAGGATCTGCAGGCCCAGCGTGCCCAGGACAAGGGCGTCGACGAGGTTCATGGTTAGCTTGGGTGGAGGGCCGCGCCGGGTGGCGCGCCCCAGAGGAATGCCATGCTACCCCTGAGCCACGTGCTGCACCAGACGAACCGTGCCTTTCGGCAGGCGCCATGGCTGGCGGCCCCGTTCCTCGTCAGCAGCATCGCCCTTCGGCTTGTCACGGCGACGGCAGGCGCTTCCGAGCCCTTGCTCCTGACGGGTGCGATGCTGCTGCACCTGGCATTGACTGCCGGGTTCATGGGCGCCGCGTACCACCTTGCGAATCGCCGCGATGAAGCACCCGGTGGATCCGGGGTTCCCGAATCAGGGACCCTATCCCGCGAGACTGCGGCAGAGGAGGGCGAGACCGAACCCGCGAGCCCCGGCGAGGCTTTTCTGATAGGCGTCGGACGCCACTTCACGGGCTTGGCCGTAGGCCACGGGTTGCTCCTGTTGGGCGCCCTGCTCGTCGTCGGGGGCACGATCCGAGGGCTGTCGACGCGTTTCCCCCTGCCCAATGAGAGTCTGCTCACGGCGATGCGCGAGCGGCTCAAGGCCAACCAGTTGCCCCTGCCCGAGCAACTCGAGGTCATGCTGCCCTGGGCGTGGGCGATGGTGGCGCTGGCGTTGCTCTTTCTCGTTGCCATGCTGCTGCTCTCTGGGTGGAAGCAGATTCTCGTGGCCGAGCAGACGGGCACCTTTGATGCGTTCCGGCAGAGCGCCCGGTTCGTTCTCGCCAGATTCGGCACGGTGGTCGCCATCCTGGGCATCGAGGGCGTGGCAGACACGTTGCTGCTGCCACTGCTTTTCGTGGCGGAGCCCTTCTTCCGCGCGTTGGCAGATGTCGGCATCGTCACAATGCACGCTTGGGCCAGCCTTGCCCTGATGATGGCGTGGCTGCACCGGCCTCGTGGATGAGTCCTTTACACGGCCTTGAAGCTGTGCTATCAGTATTAGGCCAGCGGCGTTGCGGGCGTAACTCAGTTGGTAGAGTGCAAGCTTCCCAAGCTTGATGTCGCGAGTTCGAACCTCGTCGCCCGCTCTCCTCGGCGGCATAGCCAAGTGGTAAGGCAGAGCTCTGCAAAAGCT
>JAYKIS010000020.1:0-39711 GCA_035286125.1 Candidatus Sericytochromatia bacterium | reverse complement strand
TGAAAATCGCGACCTGGAACGTCAACGGTATCCGTGCCGTGACCCGCAACGGCTTCGCCTCCTGGCTCGCCGAGGAAGCCCCGGACGTCCTTTGCCTGCAGGAAGTCCGGGCCCTGCCCGACCAGGTACCGGCCGAAGCCCTCGCCGAGGCCGGATGGCACCGCGTGTGGCACGCGGCCGAGCGCAAGGGATACAGCGGCGTCGCCACTTGGACCCGTGCGCCGTGGAACAGTCGCACGGGCCTGGGGCTCGAGCGATTCGACACCGAAGGACGGGCCATCTGGACGGACCTGCCCGATGGCATCCGCCTGCTGAATGTCTATGTCCCCAACGGTGGGCGTGAACTGGACCGCGTCCCCTACAAGCTGGATTTCTACGCCGCGATGCTCGACGAGGTCCGGGCCGGCCACGCCCGGGGCGAGCAGTTTCTCATCTGCGGAGACTGGAACACCGCCCATATGCCGATCGATCTGGCCAACCCAAAGGCGAACCAGGGCACGACCGGCTTCCTTCCCGAGGAGCGCGCATGGATTGACCGGTTCCTGAGCGAAGGCGACCTCGTCGACCCCTTCCGGGACCGACACCCGGGAGAATCAGGACATTACACGTGGTGGAGCAACCGTCCGGGCGTGCGTGCACGCAACATCGGATGGCGCATCGATTACTTCCTGGCCTCTCGGTCATTGGCTTCCCGCGTGTCGACGGTCGCGCACCGGCCAGACGTCATGGGGTCGGACCACTGTCCGGTTGTGCTGACCATCGGCCCAGCCTGAGCCCGATCCGGTCGGCCCGGTCCAGGTCTCCGGGGCCCGTCACCTTGAGATTGTCGGGGTCCCCCTCGACCACGACCACTGGCAGTCCCACCGCTTCCAGCAGCGACGCCTCGTCCGTTCCCTCAAATCCGGCCCTGCCAGCTTCTTCGTAAGCTGCCCTCAGGTCGTCCAGCCGAACCACCTGGGGCGTCTGGACCAGGCACAGGCCGTCCCGGGGGACCGTCTCCACAACCCGGTCCGAGCCGGGCTCTAGGCGCTTGACGGTATCGGCGACAGCCACGCCAGGGATGGCGGCACCGGCCTCGCGAGCCCGAGCCACGATGGCCGCGACAAGTGGGGCGGAAGCGAAAGGACGGGCCGCGTCGTGAACGGCCACCCAGGTGGCACCGGCGGTCCTTGCCTCCTGCATCCCCGCACGCACCGACGCCGCCCGCGTCGCGCCCCCCTCCGCCCATCGAACCGGCCAAGGCCAGGAGCGGACGCCCAACACCTGCTCGAGCAAACCGCGCTCGCCGGCCGCATGGACCAGGACCACGCCCTCGAGCCCCGGCCAGGCTGTAACCGCCTCGAGCGTGCGATACAGCAAGGGCTGGCCCCCGAGGGGAGCCAGCACCTTGTTGAAACCCAAGCCCAGGCGCACCCCGGCGCCAGCGGCAGGCAGGATCGCCCAGAGCCGCAAGGCCGAGTCCTACTCGCCCTTGCCTTCGGCCTTGACCTCGACCTCGATGCGGGTCACGGGCTCCTGCGCCGCGGGCTCACCAGAGCCCTGACGCGCAGCCTGCTGCCAGAAGGCCATGAGGTTGCGTGCACCTTCCTCGATCTGGCGGGTGGCTTCCGCGACCTGCTTGTCGAAGGCCTCTTCCATTTCCTTCATCTTGGCGACGGTCGCCTCGTCCTTGACCAGGCCATGCACGGTGTCGCGAAGCACGCGCACACCCACGCCAGCCGTCTCGCGCGCCGCCTCGGCGATGCGCTCCGCGCTCTCACGCGTGGTCTGCGCCAGCTTTTCGGCGCTCTGCTTCAGTTCATCCATCTCGGGCACGGGCCATCCTCCTCGGTCGTCCCCCCCGGGACGCCCCCTACATGACCCATCGTACACCCCGGCGTCAGACGGCGGCGCCCAGCTCCCGCCAGAAACCGTCGCCCACGAGGTTCCCACCCAACTCCCAGGCCTGGGCGATGGTCACGCCCATGTCCCCGAAGCCGGCACGATCGCCCAGCGGACGCCCGGCGACACCGGGCATGTGGGCAAGCACGGGGATGTATTCACGGGTATGGTCCGTCGAGACATCCGTCGGGTCATTGCCATGGTCCGCGGTGATCATCAGCAGGTCGCCCTCACGAAGGCGGGGCAACAAGTGGGCAAGATGGCGATCGAAGGCCTCCAGGGCACCCGCCATGCCCCGCGGATCGTTGCGATGGCCGTACATGCTGTCGAAATCCACCAGGTTGGTAAAAACAAGCGAACCCTCGGGTGCCTCACCGGCGAGCCGGATCGTCGCGTCCATGCCTTGGGTGTTGTCCGCCGTATGCACGGATTCGGCCACGCCCACGCCCGCGAAGATGTCGTGGATCTTGCCGACGCCGATGACCTTGTGTCCCTTGACACCTGCGAGATCCAGCACGGTCGGCCCGGGCGGCAGGACCGAGTAGTCATGCCGTCCGCCCTGGTTGCGGGCCCACTTGCCCTGACTGCCTGTGAACGGCCGCGCGATGACACGGCCCACGCGCCACGGCCCGTCCAGGATTTCGCGGGCCTTGCGACAGGCTTCCCACAGCTCCTCCAGGGGGACGACGTCCTGATGGGCCGCCAACTGGAAAACCGAGTCGCCTGAGGTGTAGAGGATCCACTTGCCCGTCCGCAGGTGTTCGTCGGCCAATTCGGTCAGGATATCGGTGCCGGATGCCGGCTTGTTGCCGAGAATGCCGCGACCCGTCGCCTTGGTGAAGGCCTCGAGGACCTCCGGGGGAAAGCCGTCCGGGAACGTGGGAAACGAGAAATCGAGCGGCAGGCCACACATCTCCCAATGGCCCGTCTGGGTGTCCTTGCCGGGCGAGCGCTCGGCAAGGCGTCCCCAGGAAGCGAGGGGCGTCGTGACCGGGTCCACGCCCACGATCGGCGTCACGTTGCCCATGCCGAGGCGCTGCAGGGTGGGCAGGCTGAGTCCGCCCACCACGCGGGCCGTATTGCCGAGGGTGTTGCTACCCGTATCCCCGAAGGCCGGGGCATCGGGCAACTCGCCCACACCTACACCATCCAGCACGATCCAGAAGACGCGTCCGAGCATCAGGCCCTCCTATCCGGGGATGCCGCCGAAGATGGCGTGGATGAGCGGTGGCGGCGACGCCGGCCCCTCACCCGTCTTGTAAGCTTGTTCCACGGCGTGCCGCCCTGCCTCGAGGCGCTCCGGGTCCGAGGCCCGGACCTCAGCCAGTGGCTGTCCGGCCAGGACGGCATCTCCGACCTTGGCCAGCAACCGCACGCCCGCCCCGAGGTCCAGCACGTCTTCCTTGGTGCGGCGGCCGGCTCCCAGCGCCACGACGGCATCGCCGATGCATCGCGCGTCCAGGTCCAGCACCGTCCCGGCCGTCCGGGCCACGACATGGGTCGACAGCGGAGCCGACGGCAGGTTCTCCGGTTCATCCACGAGGGTGATGTCCCCGCCCTGAGCCGCAACCAGCTCGCGGAAACGGGCCTTGGCCGTCCCGTCATCGAGGAGTCCGGCGAGGCGGGTCCGCGCCGTGACGGCATCCGGGTCCAGACCTCCCGCCACGCAAAGCTGCGCTCCGAGTTCGAGGCAAAGCTCGCGCAGGTCGGCGGGACCGCCGCCGGAGAGGGTCTCGATCGCCTCGGCCACCTCGAGGGCATTGCCGACATTGCGCCCCAACGGCTGCCCCATCGCGCTGACGACGCAAATGACGCGGCGCCCCAGGCGCTCGCCGACCTCACGCAGCATCCCCGCAAGGGCCTCGGCCTCGGCCTCGGTCTCCATGAATGCGCCACGCCCCGTCTTCACATCCAGCAGGATGATGTCGGCACCCGCCGCAATCTTCTTGGACAGGATGCTGGCGCAGATGAGGCCGGGACACTCGATGGTTGCGGTCACGTCACGCAGGGCATACAGCCGACCGTCGGCCGGCGCCATGCCCCGCGACTGGCCGGCGACAGCAACCCGAAGGCGCCGCAGCTGGGCCTTGAAATGCTCGGGCTCGACCGCCGTCCTGAAGGACCCGAGGCTCTCCAGCTTGTCTATCGTGCCACCCGTGTGGCCCAACCCCCGTCCGGACAGCTTGGCCACGGTAGCCCCTGCTGCAGCAACGAGCGGCGCAAGCACGAGCGTGACCTTGTCCCCGACTCCGCCCGTGCTGTGCTTGTCGACGCGAGGTCCCGGCACATCCGACAAATCCAGGACCTCGCCAGAGTGCGCCATCGCCCTTGTCAACGCCACGGTTTCGTCCAGCGAGAGCCCACGGCACGTGCAGGCCATGAGCCAGGCAGCCACCTGGTAATCGGGGTAGGTACCCAGATGCGCGATCAGGCCCTCGATATCCTCGCGGGACAAGGCCTGCCCATCGCGCTTGGCGCGAATCAGGGGCAGGATGTCAGGCCTGTGCATCGGCTTGGTTCCCCGGACCCTCTTCCGTCGCGGGCGGGTCCTCCTTGCGCAGTGGGCGAACCTGCGGCTTCATCCCGGGCTTGAGCAAGGCGATGAACCGCTCCTGCTGGTCCATGGCATCCTGGGAGTCTGCCAGTTGCTCTCTCAAGTCTGCAGTCTGGTGTTGCAGCGAGATGACGAGGGACCTCAGGTCGTCCACCTCGCGGGCCGTCGAGATCGTCTGGCTGGCCAGCACCTCGCCCAGCCCATGCCGTGCCTTGTCGAGGGCTTCCTCGGTCTGTGCCAGCCGTGCGATGGTTGTCTCGTAACGCTGCATCAGGTCCTGCCACTGGCGCTCCTGGATGGCGACCTGCTGGTGGATGGCATCCAGCTCGCCGGCCAACCGCCGGTTCTCGCCCCGCAGTTTCTGGGCCTCGTCCTTGAGGGCCAGGAGTTCGGTCTCACCCGCAGGTGCCGCAGCCTGCGGTGCAGGTTGCGCCTGCCTCCTGAGCGCCGTCAGTTCGTCGCGCACCTGGCGCCGCTCGAGTGACAGGTCGTCGATGCGGGCCATCGCATAGTCCAACTGATTGCGCAAGTTTATTTCACGCCGCTGGTGCAGGGCTCTCAAGCTCTCCACGTACTGGCGCAGGCGCGACACCTCGGTCGAGGCATCCCGGTATCGGGCAGCGACATCAGCAAGGACGCGCCGGACCTGCCCGAGCATCGACTGCCCGAGGCGCTGGCGCTCGTCCCGCAACTTGCGGGCGTAGCCTTGCCAATAATGGAGCTGCTGATTGCGTTCCTCGACCGTCTGGTTGAGTTTCCGGACGTACGCGACCAGCTTCTCGATTTGCTGTTCATAACGGGTTGACATGCTTTATCTGGTGGCCGCCTTGGCTCCTTCTGGCGCGGGCATCGTACCCGTCTTCTCTCCGCAGGATAGGGCAAGAACGAACTTCATGCGGTGACGAGTTACCATCGCATCCCCCCTGTGTATAATTCCGGGGCGTGAAAGGGAGTGCATTGAGCAAGGTAGTACTGTCGGGAGATCTGGGCCTATTTCGCCTGGACCTGCTGATTCGCCTTCTCGAAGCCGTCAAGGCGACTGCCGAAATCCAGATCGAAAGCCGCGAGCGCGCCATCCTCGGCCTCGCCGGAGGACGCCTGGTCTCGGCGAGCACGGCCTCGCAACAGGGCTTCGCCGCCCTGCAACAGATCGTGACGTGGCGTCAGGGTGGCTTCGGGGTCCGTACGGCCGACACGCCGGCGACCCAGCCTGACTTCCAGAATTTCCAGGACAACGCCGGTATCTTCCGGCACCTGCAAGGCGTGATGGGTCGGCCGCAGGGAGCCCCTGCAGGCGCTCCCGCGTCGCCGCCGGGTGGGGGTCAACCGTCGGCAGGGCCTCCGGGAGCCCGACCGCCCGCAGCCTCGCCTGCGCCTTCCAGCGGTGGCCTCGTCGCGGCAGGTGCACCGCAGGGTCAGGCAGCAGCCTCCAAGGGTCCCTTCCGGGCGGGTGCGGGCGCAGGGCCACTTGCGCGGGTGCCGGAACTGACGGACAAGGGTCGTGTCACCCTGCGTACCATCCAGACCAACTTCGCGATGCGCGGCGTCCAGGTCGAAGGCGACAATTGGCGTTTCCTCGGCAAGGTTGACGGCCAGCTCACGCTTTACCAGATCGGCCAGAGCGTCAACATCCTGGGCGAAAAGCTCGTCAAGCTCACCAACGAGATGGAGCAGCAGGGCTTCCTGCGGTTCGTGGCCAAGGACGACGTCGCCGAGCAGTTCAAGAGCCAGAAGTTCCGTCTGGGCGAGTACATGGTCGCCAAGGGCATCATTACCGAGGTCCAGTTGGAAGCCGCGCTGCGCCGCCAGTCCGAGCTGGCCCGCAAGGGCCGCTACATGTGGCTGGGCGAAATCCTGGTCGAGATGAACTACGCCCGGCCCTCCCAGGTCCAGGAGGCCATGGCCGTCCAGAAGCGCATCCAGCAACAGCAGCAGCAGAGTTGATACCGTCCGTCCACGGCTATCCTCGACCCGGTGCCGACGGCTATACGCCGATGATGCAACAGGTGCTGGAGATGAAGCACCGGCATCCGGACTGCCTGCTCATGATCCGGATGGGCGACTTCTACGAGATGTTCTTCGGGGACGCCGAGATCGCCGCACGGGACCTCGAGATCACCCTGACAGCGCGGGAGAGCGGGCCTCATCGCGTCCCGATGGCGGGCGTGCCCCACCACGCCCTCGACGGCTACCTGGGACGACTCGTGGCCAAGGGCAATCGCGTCGCCATCTGCGAGCAACTGGAAGACCCGCGTCAGGCCAAGGGCCTCGTCAAGCGTGATATCACCCGCCTCGTCACCGCAGGCACGCTGCTGGAGTCCGGCCAGCTCTCCGAGCGGCGCCACCACTGGCTGGTCGCCCTTCGCAGGGGCCGAAATGGCTGGGGACTGGCCACCTGCGACGTTTCGACCGGGACCTTCGGTGCCACTGAACTGGCCGATCCGGAAGCCGTCCGCGAGGAGCTCGAGCGGCTGCAACCCGCCGAAATCCTGCTGCCCGTGGCGCCGGCACTCTGGGAAGCCCTGGCCTGGGGCAGGGGACCGTTCACGCTCACACCCGATCGCTGGGACAGCGCCTGGCGTGCCGCCATCCCCGACGGACCGGGCCTGACGCCGCGGCCTGATGGCTGGTTCGTGCCGGACCGCGGAGAAGGGCGCATCCGATCCCAGTTTGGCGTGGCCAGCCTCGAAGGCTTCGGCCTTCGCGATCGCCCGGATGCAACCGGGGCGTGTGGCGCCATCCTGGCCTACCTCGAGGAGACACGCCGCGGGTCCCTGCCGGCGTTCCGGACGATCCAGTGGCTGGATCGGTCCCGGACGATGGTCATCGACGCCCCGACCCAACGCAATCTGGAGCTGCTGGGGACCGCACGGGACGGCCAGGCACGGGGGGCACTGCTCGAGGCGCTGGACCAGACGGGCACGGCCATGGGGGCACGGCTGCTTCGTGAGTGGCTGTTGCACCCCTCCCTCGATCTCGCCGTGATTGCCGAGCGCCAGGCAACCATCGCCGAGTTGGTCGGCCGACCGGCGGTACGTCAGGTCGTGACGGCGCTGCTGGCCAAGGTGCGCGACGTGGCACGCCTGACCAATCGTGCCGTATCGGCCACGGCCCAGGCCCGTGACCTCGTGGCGATCAAGGACTCGCTGCGGGTCCTGCCCGACCTGGCGCATGGCCTTGCCGGCGTGGCCTCGGATGGCCCCCTTGCCCGACTGGCCGAGCCGGACCTGCTGCTGGACGAACTGGCCGACGTGCTCGAGCAGACCCTCGTCGATGCGCCACCGGCGAGCCTCACGGAGGGCGGCCTGATTCGCCAGGGCATCGATCCGGATCTGGACCGGCTGCGGGACATGGTCGCGGACAGCCACGGATGGCTCGACCGCCTCGAGCAGCAGGAGCGCGAGCGGACGGGCATCCGCAATCTCAAGATCGGTCACAGCCGGACCTTCGGCTACTTCATCGAGGTCACGAACGCCAACAGGGATGCCGTGCCCGAGGACTACCAGCGCCGTCAGACACTGGTCAATGCCGAGCGCTACATCACCCCCGAGCTCAAGGACCACGAGGGCGAGTTGCTCTCTGCCCAGGGTCGGGCCCACCAGTTGGAGTACGCCCGCTTCAGCGCGTTGCGCGATCAGGTCGCCGGGAACGCCACCCGGTTGCTCGGCCTTGCCGCGGACCTCGCGGCCCTCGACGTGCTGGTCTGCCTGGCCGAACAGGCCGTGCGGCACCAGTGGGTCCGGCCGACCGTCGACGACGGCACGGCGCTGGTCCTCGAGGACGCACGACATCCCGTCCTTGAGCGCCTGCTGCCTCCGGGGGCCTACGTGCCCAATGACCTCGTCCTCGACACGACGGAACAACGGCTGCTGATCGTCACGGGCCCCAATATGAGCGGCAAGAGCACGTGGATGCGCCAGGCCGCACTGGTCGTCGTGATGGCACAGATGGGTTCGTGGGTGCCCGCGCGCAAGGCGCGCATCGGACTCGTGGACCGCATCTTCACCCGCATCGGGGCCGTCGACGACCTGGCTACGGGGCAATCCACGTTCATGGTCGAGATGAACGAGACCGCGGCCATCCTGAACCAGGCAGGACCCCGGGCGTTGATCCTGCTCGACGAGATTGGCCGCGGCACCTCGACACACGACGGCATCAGCATCGCCTGGGCCGTGGCCGAGGACCTGGCAGCGAGGGTCGGGGCCCGCACGCTGTTTGCCACCCACTACCACGAGTTGGTGGCGCTCAGCCGCAGCCAGCCGGGCGTGCGAAGCTACCGCGTCCTCGTCCAGGAACAGGATGGCGGCATCGTATTCCTGCGTCGGGTCGTTCCCGGCGCGGCCGACCGCAGCTACGGCCTCGAGGTGGCGCGGCTCGCCGGGTTGCCGCCGCAGGTTCTCGAACGGGCGCGCACGGTCCTGACGGAGATCGAACGGCGCAACCGCCTCTCGCTGTCGCTTCGTCAGGCTGCCCGGGAGACCGGCACGGTCGATCAGCTCGACCTGTTCGCCGCCGACAACGGCTCATGAAAAAGGGTCCCGGCCATTCAGGCCGGGACCCGTGCACATCACGTTCAGCGCGGCTGCTGCAGCTTCTGCAGGATGACCGCCAGAACCTCAGGCGTCGCGTATTCGTTGATGGCGAACTGACCGTTGGCCGCACGATAGGTCTGGTGGAGGTTGTTGTCCATCTTGAAGCGCTGGACGGCGATCCCGAGGGGCTCGTCGTATCCACCGGATGCCGAGACCTGGTAGCCCAGCCGACCCAGCGCCGCCCGCAACTGGAGCACTGCGTCCGCATTGCCCGTGCCGGGACCCAGCGTGCCGTTGCCGGCATAAGTCCCCACCTCGGCCCGGAAGGCATCGAGGTTGGACTTGGAAGGCTGGAGCTGGTACTGGGCAGCGAGCGCGCGGTCCTGAGGCGTCAAGGTGGTCGCCGCATCATCCACGGGCTGCCCGAAGAGACGCTTCACGAAGTTGACGATGCCACGGAAGACGTTTCCCGCGACCTCCATCGCCTTTGCGAAGAAACCTTGCAACACAACCATCGTGCCCCCGGCAGCGGCCGGGGCCTGCGGGGCGGGCGTGGCGGGCATCGCGGGTGCGGCCACCGGCGCGACGACCGGGGGAGTAGGCGAGCCACCGGCGGCAACCTGAGCGCGGAAGACCATCGGGCGATGCGACACGGAAGCGATCATCACGGCACCTCGGCTACGGGGGGGCGACACCCCTTCCATCGCCGTCGCGGAGCCTCTTTCGGTAAAGGTGGCCCCAAGGAACCCTGAAGCCTGAACTAAGCCTCGGCGTCGAGCCGGCGACCGAACCAGAGCCTGTCGACTCGACGCGACTGGACCTCGGCAGGGTCGAACAAGGCCTCGACTCCCCGTACGCCGGCCACCGTAAGGAAACGCAGTTGCCTGCGCCCCAGGTCGCGCGCAGCCAGCTTGAACCTATCGAGCAGGGCGCCCGACAGTCCGGCCGGCCGATGCCTGAGGCGCACGGCGATCTCGTAGAGCAGCACGGTGTCGTCGTCCTCGGACATGCCGAGGATCGCCGCCACAGGTTGGTCACCCCGCCAGGCAACTGCACCCAGGACCCCGCCATCCCGCGCGTCGTGCAAGGCATGCAGCAGGCGACGGCAACGGTCTGGCGTGGGCCAGTCCGGAAACGTCAGATAGACACCGTTCAGGCTGCCGACGTTGACGGACGACAACATGGTCCCGACGCGGGCAAAGGACTCGGGTTCGAGGGGCCGCAGGTCATAACCGTCCGGCAAGGCCCGCGGCACGGCCGGCGCCCGGGACAGGTCGTATTCATGGGCCACGCGCTGGTAGGCCCGGTACCCCGATGGCAGCGGCAGACGCTCGAAGGCCGGGCTCCCCGGCAGCCCGAGTATGGCCTCCTCCGGAACAAGCACGGCAGCAACCCCGGGTTGCATCAGCAAGTCAGGCAACCACGGCAGGCAGGTCGGCACCTCGAGAGCCCTGACGACCAGCAACGGGCCATGGCGATCGATCAGGGCTGCCGCATCCGACTCGAACCAGATGCAGCCCGGTGCATCGCCGAAGCGCCGCACCCCGGCCTCCATCCAACGGGTGCCCAAGGGCTGTCCCATGCGGGTGGCACCGGCCTGCAGGACCCGAAGGACCTCCGGCGCATCGAACAGGCCGGCGGAACGCGGCGCCACGATCAGTCCGCCGGTGGCGGCTCGAAGCCGTAACGCAGGCATTCATCGCGCAGGTCGGTCTCGGCCGGAAATAGCCGGGCGAGTTCGGGCACCTCGGCCACCAGCTTGTGGGCCCCGAGGACAGCCGTGACCCGCCCATCAAGCTGCGTCCACACGGGCATGGACAGGATCCGGGCGGCCTGGCCGACCGAACCGGACACCAGCTCCTTGAGCAGGACCCTCGCCACGTGCGCGTCTGCGCGGGCCTCGAAGAGCGAATCGGCCAACGCGCTCGCTCTGATTCGCGCCTCGACGTTGCCCGCGAACAACGCCTCCAGGGCCTCGCGCGCCTCTACCCGGAGGGTGTCCGAAATATCAGGCACCCAATTCAAGTCATCGAAGACCGGCGCTTCGGCCGCTCCATCAGGATCAGGAACATCGCTCGGGTCCCCGGCCTCCGCCACGGAGTTGCCGTCCGTCCCATCGACATCAGGCGAAGCCGCATCCTCAACCTCACCTTCGACCTCAGCCAGCGGAACGACAGCGGGCAACGGCGGCAGGCCATCGAGGCCCGTCCCCCCACCCCCGAGACCGGCCAGGGGATCCCCGAGGCCAACAAGTCCTCCCCCGTCGTCGAGGGACAAGGAAGACAGCCCCTTGGACGTCGCGGCGGGTACGGCCGACGAAGAGGGCAAGCCACTGGTGGTCGTGGCGCCCGAGGCAGCGCGACCGGCATTGGCCGCCTTTGGCAGTGCTGCCTGGGTCACCCGCCAGGTCACATCGTCCTCCTCAGGCTGAAAGGGGACTTTCAGGACCTCCGCCAGCAACCGATGCACCACGGCCAACTCCATGAGGTGGAAGCGCAGGGCCGCAAGATCGGCAAGGGCGTCCGCCTTGCGATAGGCCACCGTCTGCTGGGGATCATCCACCTGGATGCCATCGGCGAAACTGGTCTCGAGCGATCGCAGGTCCTCGGTCATGTCCGCGATGCGGAGCAGGGACTTGGTGCGCAGGTTCTGCTTCAGTTCGATGCCAAGGTCCATGTGATGGTGCCAACGGAGAAGGCCTGGCTGCGCCGGGTCCAAGGGAAACGCGGCCTTCATCGAGCGAAACGAGGCGATTTCCTGATCAAGCGTGGCGATGAATGCGTTCTGGGTGGCCATCGCATCCAGGACCTTTTTCATCACGACGGCCTTTCGACCCTCAGCCTTCTTGATCAACTGGGCCAGGTCCTGGCGACGCGCCTCCAGGTAAGCTTCCTGCTCACCTTCGGGAAGCGCGGAGAACTCCTCTACGGAGATCAGGTCGGGGACGAGTTCATTCATGACCGTAAAGCCTGCGGCAACCTTGTGATGGAATCAAGGACTTCATACCCGCGTGGCAGGATGCTCAAGACAGAAACGCCTGGCACGGACGGTGAAAACCACGTGCCGGCGGCCCCCCGGTTGCAGTGGGCCGCCGGCATGGCGCCACCGGATCGGCTCAACCGAACTGGGGCTGAAAGGCTCCCGGTGCCTGAGGCATCTGGGCTCCGGCATTACGCCCTTGATCCTGCTGGGCCGTCATCTCCTCGATCTTGGCCGACATCTGCGAAAAAGCATCGAAGGCGCCGCTCAACTGCTGGAAGATGCCGCCAATCTGCTGCATCTCGGGCACGAACTTGCCAATCGCGTCGAAAATCCCACCCAGGCCCTGCATGCCCTGTGAGATACCGCCGATGATACCTGCCACTCCACCCATTTCCACGCCCCCCTTGCTCAGCGCTCTCCCAGCCCCCCGGCTGGTTCCTGCAAGAGATCCATCGGCCTGAGAACGTCCCGGAACACAACTCTTCATCCCCATTTCATCGTCGGCCTCCGCTTCCTGCGCAGCCTAGCCAAGGGATGGGGACGAACAGCCGCCTGGACATGGGTCAGCGTGTCCAGTTCCTGATCGGAGGACTCCAACTTGGCCGTCTCCCTGGCAAACCCATCGCAAGGACCACTGACCGGTTCAAACATCTCCCCGATCTGCTTTGACTGCGGCACGAACTGCCCGAGCGTATCGAAGATGTTACCGATGCCCCCCACCTGAATGTTCCGGTGCCCCCTATGCACCTCCCACAAGGGGCTCGTCGCCCCTCGAGCGCGCAGTTTGGATGACTTCAAGCAGCGTTGAAGCCCAGGAGCCTGACCCAAGCCCTGAAGCCGAAACCACTATAGACTCCCCAAAGTTGGCAGGCCGTATCCCTGGATACGGCCTGCCAACTTTGGAACGAGGCGGAACCGAACGTCCTTACTTGCCCAGCGCGCCAAGCATCGACGCTGCATCGACCTTGCCCGCCTTGATGTTCGCCAGCACGTTGTCGAGCGCACTCCTGTGCGCCTGAACTTCCTGAACATTGTTGTAGCCCGCTTCGGCAAGGGTGCTCGGAGCAGGAGCAGCCGGGGGAACTTTTGGAGCAGCAATGCTGGCCTTCGTTGCGTCCTTGCCCGCCTCCTCACTCTCAGCCTTTTCGCCCATCTTGGACATGACCGAGAAGGCGTCCGCAGCCTTGTTCATCATGTCGCCGATTTGCTTGAACTGAGGAACAAACTGGCCAATAGCGTCCATCACACCACCAAAGGCCTTCAGGCCCTGCTGGATACCGCTGACCACATTCGCAATGCCGCCCATGTCGCCACCTCCTGAAGATACTTGCTGTGGTGCATTCAACGCACCGCTTTCCTGATCATGATATTGCCCGGCAGTCGTAACACATCGCTAAATTTCACGCTGGCCTAATCCGCCTCGTCAGCACCTTGCCCAAACGACCGGCGGGGATGGCCCCCCGACCATCCCCGCCAGTTCCCGCCCGCATTGCCTTCAGGCTGCCGCAGCCTGCGGCGCCACCTG
Source organism: Candidatus Sericytochromatia bacterium (assembly GCA_035286125.1). Classification (GTDB taxonomy): domain Bacteria; phylum Cyanobacteriota; class Sericytochromatia; order S15B-MN24; family VGJW01; genus VGJW01. The sequence continues at coordinate 26,237 of JAYKIS010000020.1, read as the reverse complement.
CGCCGGAACCGGGGCCCTGGGTGCCACCTGGGCATTGTTCTGCTGGTCCCGCTCCTGGTTCATCGCCTCCATCTTCGCGGTCATCTGGGCAAAGGCATCAAAGGCACCGCTGACCTGCTTGAACATGTCGCCCACCTGCTTCAGTTGGGGCACGAACTGGCCGATGGCGTCGAAAATGCCACCCATGGCCTGCAGACCTTGCTGAATGCCGCTGACTACGTTGGCAATGCCACCCATGGTCGTGCCCCCCTTGTAGATTCCCCGATGCGCCCCCCCGGCTGCATCTTTCACAGGGAGGTCATCGCCACGCCAGCCGGGGCGCGCGCAAGATTTCATCCACGCTTCATCCATGAAGACCGAAGCCCGGACAGGCCCGGGCATGATGCGTATGTCCCGATACCGGAGGAACCCGTGCGTCACATCAATTGGTTGGCCGCCCCCCTGCTCGCCGCAACCGTGGCCGCGCCCGCCGCAGCCGAGGAGATGCCGGGCGTGCTGCCGGGCCTCGAGAAGGCACCACCCTTCGTCGCCGAGGTTGAGGTCCACAACGCCCAGGCCAAGGGCGTGGTCTACCGGCTGAACTACGTGCCCGGGCGCATGCGCCTCGAGTCCCTCTCCGGCACGCCCAATGGGGAGCATCAGGTCATCATCAGCAACCTGGTGGACCACGTGTCGTATGTCGAGGTCTTCGGCTCCTGGTATCGGGTGCGCAACGATGCACTGGGTGTCAGCAGCATGAGCTACGGCCAGACCGGTGGCTTCCGGACCCGCAAGCTGGGCCGCAAGACCGTCGAAGGTCGCCTTTGCGAAGGGACAGAGCTGACCAGCCCCGATGGCCGCACCCGGGTGGAACAGTGGCTCTGGAACAATATGCCGGTGCTGGCGACCGTCCATCAGGCTTCTGGTGTGACCACGGCCAAGTACCGGTCGCTCACGGCACAGCGGACCCCGGACTCCTGGTTCCAGGTCCCCGCCGGGGCCAAGGTCGAGGACCTGTCGATCCCGGCCGCGCCGGGCGGGGGCGGCATGTCCTCGATGCCGGCCATGCCCGCGATGCCCCCCGGCTATGCGATGCCGCAGGGCTTGCCCCAGGGCGGCGGCCAGGACATGGCGCAGTTGCAGAACATGCTTCGCCAGCTGCAGCAGAACGCCAACCCCGAATACGTGGCCCCGGCAGATTGAACACCCGCCCCGCACGTCGCGGGTGACAGCAGGCTCGCCCGCAGGTCATCATGAGCATCATGGAAACCGCAGAAGCCGTTGTCGTGGGTGGGGGGATCATCGGGGCGAGCATCGCCTACCATCTGGCTGCCCATGGCATGACCCGCGTAGTCCTGCTCGAGCGGGAAAAGCTCTTCGGGGCCGACTCCACGGGCAAATGTGCGGGTGGTATCCGCGCCCAGTTCACGACGCCGGTCAACATTGCGTTGTCGCTGGCCAGCGTGCCGCGCTTCGTGGCCTTTGCCGAGGAAATGGGCGTGGCCGCGGTCTTCAATCAGGTGGGCTACATGTTCATGTCGACCACCCAGGACAACTGGCAACGGATGCAGCGCAATGTGGCCCTGCAACGCAGCCACGGACTTGCAGTCGACCTGCTCACACCCGAGCAGGTCCGGGATCGGGTCCCTCACCTCCGGACCGAGGACCTCGTGGGCGCCACATGGTGCCCTACGGACGGCATTGCCGATCCCAATGACTTCCTGCTCGGCTACCTGAAGCGGGCGCGCGAGTTGGGCGTGCGTGTCGAGACGGAGCGCGGCGCGACGGACCTGATCCTCGAAGGTGGCAAGGTCACAGGCATCCGGACGATCCGCGGGGACATCGCCACGCCCCACGTCATCAATGCAACCGGTGCGTGGGCCGCACAGGTCGGCCGCATGGTCGGCCTCGACCTGCCCATCGTGCCTGTCCGGCGCCACATCACGACCACGGGGGCCCTCGACTGGATCTCGAGTCGCGACCCGATGATGGTCGACAATGGCTCGGGCCTCTACATGCACCCCGAGGGGCAGGGCCTGCTGATGGGCATGGCCCGGCACGACGAGCCCCCGGCCTTCCGGACGGATGTCGACGAGGACTTCGTCATGGCCATCGTCGAAGCGGCCATCCACCGCATGCCTCGCCTCGAGGAGGCGTCCATCGCCACGTCCTGGGCAGGCCTGTACGAAGTCACGCCCGACCACCACCCCATCCTCGAGGCCCATGCCGAGGTACCCGGCCTGGTCACGTGCGCAGGGTTCAGCGGCCACGGCTTCATGCACGCCCCGGCAGCGGGCGAGATTGTCAGCCAGTTGGTGCGCGGCGAGACACCGACCCTCGACATCACGCCGCTCCGAGCAGACCGGTTCCAGAGCCAGGGCCTGACGCATGAGGTCATGGTCATCTGACTCGGCCCGGGCAAAAAGAAGAGCCCCCGACAGGAATCGAACCCGCAACCACGCGATTACAAATCGCGCGCTCTACCAGTTGAGCTACGGAGGCGCCATTCAGGTATAACCCGCGGCCGCCCGGGTGCCAAGGGTCAGGCTGGCCGCACCGTCCGGTTGACCAGCGCCATGAGGGCCTCATCGGCATCGCCGGCAACCCAACGCGCGACGACGTCTTCAGCGCGGACGAGCGCACCCTCCAATGTTTCCTGTTCCTCGCCCCGAAACCGGGACAGTACCCAGTCCGCAAGATCCCAGCCCTCGGGACGCGCACCCACACCAATACGCAGACGCGGGATTTCCAGGGTGCCGAGGTGCCGAATCACCGACTGCAAGCCTTTCTGGCCGCCCGCCGACCCCCGGGGCCTGTAGCGCAGACCGCCCACGGGCAGGTCGATGTCGTCGGATACCAGCAGGATCTCGCCCGCTGCAACCTTGTGGAAGGCCTGCAGGGCATGCACGGATTCGCCCGACAGGTTCATGTACGTCAGCGGCCACAGGAGCAGGACCCGTTCGCCTGCGATCCGCACATCGGCAAGCTCACCCTTGAAGCGCGCTTCCTTGCGTGGCAAGCCACCGTAGCGCGCAGAGAGCCTGTCGAGCAGCATGAAGCCGGCGTTGTGCCGGGTCCCGGCGTACTCGGCGCCCGGATTGCCGAGGCCAACGACCAGTTTCATCCTAGCCCTACTCGAAAAGCATCGAGACGGACAGATCCTCGTGGATGCGGCCGATGGCCTGGGCCAGGAGGTCGGCGACGGACAGCACCGTAATCTTGTCCAGCTTGCGGGAGGGCTCGAGCGGAATGCTGTTGGTGATCGCCAACTCGAGGATGGGTGACTCGGCCAGCCGCTCGATGGCCGGGCCGGAAAGCAATCCATGGGTCGCCGCCGCATAGACCTCGGCAGCCCCTTCGCGGACCAGCAGGCGTGCGACCTCCGTCAGCGTCCCCGCAGTATCGATCATGTCGTCGACAATGACGGCCGTCTTGTCCCGGACATCGCCGATGACGCTCATGACCTCGGCAATGTTGTGCTTGGGTCGACGCTTGTCGACGATGGCGATCGGAGCATCCAGCTTCTTCGCATACACCCGGGCCCGCGAGACCCCGCCCACGTCCGGAGACACGATGACCATCTCGCGATCCGGCTTGCGCTTCTCCTCCATCCACCTCGCCAGGACCGGCGTCGCATAGAGGTGGTCCGAGTTGATGTCGAAGAACCCCTGAATCTGGGGAGCGTGCAGGTCCAGGCAGACGACCCTGCTCGCACCTGCCGTCGTCAGCAGGTCCGCCACCAGCTTGGAGGTGATGGCCTCGCGCCCCTGGGCCTTGCGATCCTGGCGCGCATACGCGAAGTAGGGAATCACCGCAGTGACCTGATGGACGCTGGCCCGCTTGAAGGCGTCCAGCAGGATGCACAGCTCGACCAGGTTGTAGTTGACGGGATGGCAGATGGGCTGGACGAGGTAGACATCCGCGCCGCGCACCGACTCCTGGATCTGGACATAGATCTCGCCGTCGGCAAAGTTGGCGATCTTGACGGGGCCGACGGGCAAACCCAGAAGGCCGGCTATCTCCGCAGCCAGACCCGGGCTGGCCGACCCGGAAAAGATCTTGAGAGGGCGCCCGGTGCCCTGGCCGGCAACAGGCTGCGTGGTCAGGGACGCGTCGAGGGCGGTCACGGTCAAGGGGTCCTCGTGGCGGGTCGGGAGAGTGCGTGTCGACGGGCCACCCAGCCCTCCTTCACGACTTGCTGGGCACGTCCGAGAGCCAAGGCACCCTCGGGCACATCACGGGTCAGGGTCGAGCCGGCTGCCGTATAGGCGCCGTCACCGACCACCAGGGGAGCCACAAGCGTGTTGTTCGTCCCGATGAAGGCACCGGCCCCGATGGTGGTCGGGTGCTTGCGTTCCCCGTCATAGTTGCACGTCACGGTGCCACAGCCGATGTTGGCGGCCGCGCCCACAGTGGCATCCCCCAGGTAACTCAGGTGGGCGGCCTTGGCTCCGTCACCGAAGACGACCTTCTTGAGCTCGACGAAGTTCCCGATCCGGGCTCCCTCGCCCACGTCGACGCCATCGCGCATCCGCGCGTAGGGTCCCACCTGCGTCCCCGCCCCGATCACGGCATCCGCCAGATCCGACGAGCGAACACCGACGCCATCCCCGAGCTGGACGTCCTGCAACCGGCTCTGGCTGCCGATGCGACAGCCCCGACCTGTCGCCGACCGCCCGTAGATCTGGGTAAAGGGCTCGATCACGGTATCCGGGCCCAGACAGACCTCGGGACCGAGGTGGGTCGTGGCGGGGTCCTCGATGGTGACCTGCCGTTCCAGCCAGTAGGCAGCCCGCCGCTGCCGCCACAGGGCCCCCGCGGCGACCAGTTCGGCACGGTTGTTGATCCCGACCGTCTGGGTCCAGTCGACCAGCGTATGGCTGGACACGCGCGCCCCCGCCCCAACCAGGGCAGCGATCGCGTCCGTCAGGTAGTACTCTCCCTGCGCATTGGCCGTGCCCAGGGTGTCCAGCGCCCGGGACAGCGCCGGCCAGGAGGCCAGGTAGACCCCGACGTTGATCTCGGTAATCGCCCGCTCATCGGGCGTGGCGTCCTTGTGCTCGACGATGCGCACGACACGGCCATCCGCGTCGCGAAGGATGCGCCCCAGCCCCGCCGGTTCAGGCATCACGGCCGTCAGGAAGGTGAGTTCCGCCTGTTCCCTGGCGTGGGCCTCAAGCATCGCCTCGAGCGTCGCGGTCTCGAGCAGGGGCACGTCGCCGTTAAGGATCAGCACACTGCCTTCGAAGCCCTCGAGCGCCGGACGGGCCTGCATCACGGCGTGTCCCGTGCCCAGCTGGGGTTCCTGGAGAACGGCGGCCACGTCCGGCCAGCGACGCCCGAGATAGGAGCGGACCTGGTCCGACCCGTGACCCGTGATGACGACGGCGCGTTCGAGGAGCCCGGCCGTCCGCAACTCGGCAAGCCGTGCAAGCACGAAGCCCAGCAGAGGCTCGCCGGCAATCTCGTGGAGGACCTTGGGGAGGTCGGAAGCCATGCGGGTGCCCTTACCCGCAGCCATGACCAAGGCGACACAACCGGCGCTGGCTGTCACGGCCGTTCCCTCCTGCGCGGGTCATCGTACCACGGGGACACGGCCTCCTCGACCGGTTCTCCGGCGTCATCCGCCGCGTCGTCCAGTTGATCCCGCAGCCTCTGGTTGGCCAAACGCCGCGAATCGGCCCGTGCCTCCCCGGGCAGCCGGACCAGGCGCCGACCCTCGCCCTCCCGTGCCCCCCCGGACCACTTGGTGACACTCTCGTTCTTGCGGCTGCTCTGCTGGTGCTGGCGCCATGCCTCGTCGAGTTCCTCGACGAAGCGCAGGTAGGACGCCCGACGGGTATCCGAAAGGGCTCCCGAAGACACGACGCGGCAACCGGGCTCCGTGCGGTGACTGCACTTGGAGAGCGGGCACGTTGCGGCGTGGGGTGCCGCCTCGGGAAAGACCCACGCCAGGTCCTCGGGGGGCCAGGGGGGCAAGGCCAGGTGGCTGTAGCCCGGCGTATCGGCGACGAGGCCGCCATGGACCGGGTGCAGCGAGGCGTAGGTCGTCGTATGGCGCCCCCGGCCGGAACGCACCGACACCTCACCCTCGCGCAAGGCGAGGCCCGGCGAAAGGGCATTGACGAGGGCGCTCTTGCCCACGCCCGAGGGGCCGGCCAGAACCGTGATGCGCCCCGCAAGCCAGGCCGGCAGTTCACCGAGGTTGTCGCGGCGTACGGAAGCGGCCGTGGCGGCATAGCCCACGGCACGATAGCGTTCCACCCGTTCCCGGGCTACGGCTTCGGCGACCAGATCCGTCTTGGTCCAGACGATACGCGGCTCGAGGCCGCTCATGTGGACCAGCACAAGGAACCTGTCCAGGGTCGCCGGCTGGAACTCGGGTTCGTCCGAAGCCACGACCACGACCACCTGGTCGACGTTGGCCACGGAGGGTCGATGCAGCGTGTTCCGCCGGGGTCCGATGGCGGCAATGACACCGATGCCGTTGGCCGCATCGAGGCCCTCGATGCAGACGGTATCGCCTATCATCACGGAACCCTGCTCCTTGCGCAGGCGTGCCCTCACCTGGCAGGCCCACTCTCGCTCCCCTGCAAGGACCCAGAAGACGTTGTTGACCCGGCGGACGACCGTGCCTTCGGTGACGGGCATGGCCCCGGTCATCAGGCCTTGCCGGACTCCACCGGCTGGCCCTCCTCGTGCCGGCGCCTCAGTTGGCCGCAGGCCCCGTCGATTTCGGCACCCCGCTCCCGACGCACCGTCGCGGGATGACCGGCGGCCTCGAGCACCTCGCGGAACTGCCGCACCCTTGCCGGTGGCGACGTACGGAATACGGTGTCCGTCGCGTTGAAGGGGATCAGGTTGACGTGGACCGGCAGGTCGCCGATCCAGCGGGACAAGGCCCGCGCCTGATCCGGGTGGTCGTTGACCTCGTCGAGCAGGACATATTCAACCGACAAACGGCGTCCCGTCTGCGCGAAGTAGTCGACCATCGCCTCACGCAGGTCCGCGAGCGGATACTTCCGGTTGATGGGTACCAGGCGATCCCGCAGGGCATCGTCAGGCGCATGGACCGAAATGGCCAGCGTCAGCTGCAGCCGCTCCGCCGCGAGGCGGCGGATGCCGGGCACGATGCCCGAAGTCGACAGCGTCAGATGCCGCATGCCGATACCCACGGCCTTGTTCAGGAGGTGGACGGCCGCCAGGGTCTCGTCGTAGTTGAGAAACGGCTCGCCCATGCCCATGAAGACCACGTTGGTGATGCGATGGCCGGCTTCGGCCTGCATCCGCAGCACCTGCTCGACCATGTCGCCTGCCGTGACATTACGCTGGAAGCCGGCAAGGCCCGTCGCACAGAAAGCGCAGCCCACGGCACAGCCAACCTGCGTCGAGATGCAGGCCGTCACGCGGTCCGGACCGTCTAGCCCCTCGCCGTAGGGCATCAGGACCGACTCGAGGGTCCCGTCCCGGTGCCCGAAGAGGTACTTGCGTGTGCCGTCGCGGGCTTCGCGACGCTGCAGCAGGCGCAGGCGACCGGCATCCACGTTGCCGGCCAGCCATTCCCGGAAAGCGGCCGGCAGGTCGCTCATGGCTTCCGGGGCGAAGCAGCCCTCCTTGAAGACCCATCGCGCCAGCTGGCGCGCACGGTAGCCCGGTTGTCCGGCCGACACCACGAGGGCTTCGAGCCGATCGGCCGCAAGGCCTGGCAGGTGGGGGCGTTCGGGTTCGGTCAAGATGGCATGCGCTCGATACGGGCGAGGAAGAAGCCCTCGGTGCCGTGGCGATGGGGCATCATCGTCATCATGCCACGCGCAGCCTCCCCCGACCACGCCGAGGGCAGCCAGGGATGCAGGTCCCCGGCACGGGCATGCGGCTCCGAGGCGAGCAGGGATGCGACCACGCCTTCATTCTCGTCGCGGGCAAGGGTGCAGGTCGCATAGACCAGGGTCCCCCCGGGCCGCAACAAGCCGAAAGCCGCGCGCAGCATGCATTGCTGCAGTTCCGCCAGCTCCCGGGTCCGCGCGCGCGACCAGCGCCAGCGCAGGTCTGCCTTCCGGTAGAGCGTACCCAAGCCCGAGCAAGGTGCGTCGAGCAGGACCTTGTCGAAGGAACCGGGCACCAGGCCTGCCGCCTGCAGCGCCCCGGGGTCCGCGGCATCGGCCTCGATGACCTCGGGCATCCCCAGCTGCCAGCGCTGCGCATTGGCGCGCAGCCGATCCAGCCTGCTGCCATGGCGATCGACGGCGACCACCGTGCCTCGGCCGCCCAGGCGGGACAGGATGTGCCCGGTCTTGCCCCCCGGGGCGGCACCCAGATCAGCAATGCGTTCCCCGGGCCGGGGATCGAGGACGTGGGTGGCAAGCATCGCCGCCGGGCCCTGGACCGCCCAGTGGCCCTGGGCATAGCCGGGCAGATCCTGCAACCGGCCCGGGGTGGAAACGCGGATCTCCTCGGGCACGAGGGGGCCGGCCTCGGCCTTCAGGCCCGATTGCAGGAACTGCGCAAGCAGGGTCTCTCGCGGGACATGGGCACGGAACGCGAAGGGCGTCGCCCGCTGGGCCGCGAGCGCCAGACCCAGGGCGTCGGCAGGTCCCCGCTCGTCCCACCACAGCGCGAGCAGGTCATCGGGCAAGGACAGGGCACGTGCCACGGCGGCGGGCCCCAGCGCCTCGGGGTCGGCCCCGGCCATCGCGTCCAGGCGACGGCTCCATGACCGGTCCTCTGCCCCGGCCACGCGGCGCAGCACCGCATTCACGAGGCGGGCCGCGCCTTCGTGCGTCACTTGGCGGGCCAACTTCACGGCCTCGGAAACGACGGCATGATCCGGAACCGGGTCCATGGCCGCCAGTTGGACGGTGGCCGTCCTCAAGATCTCGCGGACAGGCGGATCGAGTCGGTCCAGCGGCTGCTTCAGGCAGGGCGCGAGCAGGTCGTCCAGAAACCGCTCCAGACGGGTCGTTTCCTGAACAAGGGCCGTAAGGAAAGCCCGATCCCGTTCAGGCCAGGCCGCGGGCAGGTCCTCGAGCAAGCGGTCGGGCCAGGCTCCGGACTCGGTGACAGCCAGCCGCTTCTGGACGGCCAAGCCCCTCGGAGTCGCCGGCATGCGGCCCGTACGTCCCTTGCCCACGCCCCGAGGGTATCACGGTGCAGGCTCGATCCACCGCAGGTTCCGCGTTCCGAGATCCGCCACGAGGAGGCCCTCTTGCCACGCGAGGAGTCCAGCAGGGCGCACGAAGCGGGCCAGCGGTGGCGCGCCACCGTCACCCGAGGCACCGGCCGGTCCCTCTCCTGCCAGCACCTTGCGGACACCCGAGGCAGCCACGTGGACGATCTGGTGGAGGCCGCCACTGGCTACGATCAAGCCGCCTGCACCGTCCTCGACCAGGGCAGAAGGCTCGGGCAGATCCTCTGCCACGACCTTCCAGGTCCCGTCGACGCCCACTTCGAGCAGCCTGCCGCTTCCCCCCTCCCCGACCACGATCCGGCCGTCCTCCCGGACCAGAACCCCGAGGGGATGATCGATCGTCCCCCCCTGTGCCGGGCGATCCGGCCTCGCCACATCGGCCGCGCCCGTCCCGGCCAGGACCTCGCCCTCATCCCGGGTACGCAGACGAAACAGCCGGTTGCCGGCGTAATCCGCGACCAGCAGGGCACCGCCGGCATCCTGCGCGAGCCCCGCAGGCCCTTGGAGCATGGGCAGGTCCCCTGGCCACGCGACCGTGCCCAGACGCCCCGTCGCGTCGAGCGTGCGCAGGCGCCCGTTGCCATAGTCCGCGACGACGTGTCCCCCAAGCCACGCGCAGCCTGCGAAAGGGGCAGCCAGTTGCCCCTCCGGTCCGGAGCCGCCGTCTCCGGACCAGCCCTGGGCGCCCCACCCGATACGCCTGATGAGCCCGGTCCCGTCCGTCGACCAGACAGCATGCCCACCTGCGTCTGCGAACCAGACCTCCCCGGCGCTCGCCCATAGACCTGCCGGCGCCAGCAAGACGTCCGGTATGCCCAGGGTCCGGATCTTCCCCTTGGCCAGGCGCTCCGCCCAACTTGGCGGCGACGGAGAGGGAGTGGGAACGGGCCGGAGGGTCGCGGCGGGTGACGGAGCGGGTGATGGCGAGGGCGCCGTTTCAGGCCGGGCAGCAGCAGCTCCGCTTCCGGCTTGCGGGAGGGCGGGGTCGATCGGTACGCAGCCGGACACGGCGAGGCCAAGCAGGAGGATGGCCTTGCGGCTCTGGGTGGGCGGGCACATGCGCCTGAGCATGGGCCTCACGGGATGTCGGCCGGCCTGCGCCGGGATGCCGGCCTTGTGAAAATCGTCAGGGCAGGCGATCCAGCGCGAGGATCCCGGCCCCGAGGCCCGGATCCCCTGCAGGACGGGTCGTCTGCCGCAACAGGGCGAGCACCCGCTCCCGCGGCGCACCGGGCTGGCTCTCGAGGATCATCGCGAGCGCACCCGTCACGAAGGGTGCCGCCATGGAGGTCCCCGAATCAAGGCCCCAGCGCCCACCCGGCAGGGTGGACAAGATGCCCTCGCCCGGCGCCGCCAGCATCACCCCGGCACCGTGGTTGGACCACGGGCACCGTCGTCCCTCCCGGTTGACCGCCGCCACCCCGATGATGCCAGGCGTGTTGGCCGGCTGGGTAACGGCAGCCCCGCCATTTCCGGCGGACGCGACGACCCAGGCGCCCTGGTCCCTCGCCCAGGTGGCGGCGCGCTCGTAGAACGGACTCAGACGGATGTCTCCCGAATTCAACGACATGTTGACGATGGAAGCCCCGTGCCGAACGGCCCAGGCCAAACCCTCGAGAGCGGCTGCATCGTGCCCTCGGCCACGGTCCATGACCTTGACGGGGAGGATGCGGATACGCCAGCAAAGGCCCGCACCACCCACGCCGTCGGCACCCGAGGCCCCCAGGATGCCCGCAACGTGGGTACCATGACCGTCTCGGTCGCGGGTATCGGCGTCATGCGCCAGGGTATTCCATCCCGGCAGGACCCGCCCGTAGAGGTCCGGATGGTCGGCATCGACACCCGTGTCCAGGACGGCCACGATGCGTTCCCCGCCGTCGAGGCCCCGGGCCCACGCCGATCGGGCGTCCAGATGCCCCGGCGCGAGGGCCCACTGGCGATCCAGCAAGGGGTCTCCCGGCAGGTCGGGCGCCTGGAGGGTGTCCGCCCCATGGGTCCATGACGGCGCGGCGGAATGCACGCCCGGCAGGCGTCCGAGACGCCCAAGCAAGTCTTGCCAGGTCCCGGCATCGGCCGGCCAGTAGGCCATCGTCCTGCCCATGTCCCAGGTGCGCAGCGGTGGCGGCAGGTCCGGAACGGCCGCCCAGGGCTGGCCGCCATCCGCGGCCATGGCGACCACGCCGGCAGGCACGGCAGGCGGGTCCAAGGGCTGCGGAACGACCATGCCACAGGCCACGAGCACCGGCACAAGCCCGGTGTACAGGCGGGTCGCTAGCGTCATCGGCGCCCCCTCCCTCCCCGCACGTTGCCCGGGGAGGGTTCGGGAGACCTCGGCCAACAAGGCCGGAGAATATGGCCCAAGGGCCTTCCCAAGCGCCTCGGAATCTGTTAGGTAAACGTTAGTTAGGGTCTTCTTAGTCGGAAGTTAACCACCTCCCCATGCCAGCCACCCAGAGCCTCGTCCCCCTGCTGCGTCGCCTCGCGCCGTTCGCGGCGCTGCTGGCAGCGGCCTGCGGCGTTGCGCCCGGCCGCTCCCTGCTCGCCACCGATGTCGCACAAGTCGCGACGAGGGCCTCCAATGGCTTCCTCTGGGGCGTCTCGACCGCCGCCTACCAGTGGGAGGGCAACAACGACCAGACGCAATGGCTGGCCTTCGAACTGGCCGGCAAGACCGAGGAGCGGGCGGGCGCCGCGGCCGACGGCTGGAATCGTTACCGCGAGGACATCGCCCTGGCCAAGGGCATGGGCCTGACGGCCTTCCGCACCAGCCTGGACTGGGGGCGCATCGAGCCCGAGGAGGGCCGCATCGACGCGCAGGCGGTGGCCCGGTACCACGACATGCTTTCTGCGATGCGTGAGGCCGGCCTGACGCCCATCGTCACGTTGATGCACTTCAGCTACCCGAAGTGGATCGAGCAGCGCTACGGCGGCTGGGAGAACCGCCGGTCCGTCTACGCCTTCGAGCGCTTTGCCGGCTTCGTGGCCCGTGAATTCGGCCGCGACATCGAGTGGTACCTGACCTTCAACGAGCCCAACGTGTTCCTGGGGGGTTCCTACGTCACGGGCGCCATCGCTCCCGGACGCAAGGACGTGGGTCGCGGCCTGCTCGCAGCGCGCAACTTCGTCCTCGCCCACCAGGCGGCCTTCAAGGCCATCCACGCTGCCGATCCGGTGGCACGCGTCTCGTTCAACAACTATGCCGCGGCCTACAGCCTGTCGCTCAAGGCCCAGCCCGAACCCTCGACGGACATTCCCGAGGACCTGGGCAAGGACTGGATGTTCAATGCGCAGCGTCCCGCGGGCAACAAGGCCAAGTGGCTGGACTACGTCGCGCTGGACTACTACTGCCGCTGGCGAATCGGCCCGGGCTTCCAGATCAAGCCGGCATGGCAGTGGGAAGTCTACCCCCAGGGCCTCCACCACGCCGTCAGGAATTATCACAAGTGGACCGGCCTGCCGGTGCTGGTCGCCGAGAACGGCTTCGCAACCGACGACCTGAAGCCCCGCGACGACAACTGGACCCGGGAGGCCTACCTGGTCCAGCACGTGGCCCAACTCGAGAAGGTCAGGGCCGAAGGCGTCCCCGTGCTCGGCTACGTGCACTGGTCCATCACGGACAACTGGGAATGGGGTTCCTATCGCCCCCGGTTCGGCCTCTACTCCGTGGACTGCCGCAACGCCGACTACCGCAGGGTCCCCACCGAGGCGGCAGGCATCTACGCCCGGATCGCGACCCAGGGAGGCACCGACGCCGCGATGCGGAACCGGTATCGGGGACCTTCCGGGCTCTGATTCCCCCCGAGGAAGGCGCGGCGGGTTACAATGAGGGAAAGGGACCGGTCCCGGGTCCCTGACACTCAGGATGTCGCGCGTGACCGAGACCATAACCGCACCGTTGCGGCAAACTCCCCTGCACGAACGCCACGTGGCGCTGGGCGCCCGCATGGTGGGCTTCGGGGGCTGGTCGATGCCCGTCCAGTACACTTCGATCATGGCCGAGCATCAGGCCGTGCGCACGGCCTGGGGCATTTTCGACGTGTCCCACATGGGCGAATTCAAGGTCAGCGGACCTGAAGCCCGCGAATGGCTGAGTTGCCTCGTCCCGGCCAACCTCGAGTCCCTGGCCGTGGGCCATGCCGTCTACACCATGTTCACGCGGCCGACGGGAGGCGTCGTCGACGACCTCATCGTCTACCGATTCGCCGACCACCTGCTGCTCGTCGTCAATGCGGCCAACCGGGACAAGGACTGGGCGTGGCTCCAACGCCACCTTCCCGAGGCCCATGGCCAGGTCACGCTCGAGGACGTGTCAGACGCGTGGGCCCTCATTGCCGTCCAGGGTCCCTTGGCCGCGGCGTCCCTCGAACGGCTATCGGGCGGAGACGTCTCGGGCGTGGGCTCGTTCGGCATCACGACCTTTCGCTTGGCTGGCCTCGAATGCCCCGCCGGACGAACAGGCTATACCGGCGAGGACGGTTTCGAAGTGCTGGTGCCGGCAGAGCAGGCCGCGAAGGTGTGGGACCTGCTCATCGCCGAGGGCGCCGTCCCTTGCGGCCTGGGTGCCCGTGACACGCTGCGCCTGGAGGCGGGCCTGCCCCTGTACGGACACGAGTGGGATGACGACACCACCCCCATCGAGGCCGGATTCGGCTGGGCGGTGCGCAACCCGGGCCCCTATCTGGGCCGCGATGTCCACGTCCGGCAGAAGGCCGAGGGACCTGCCCGCAGGCTGCGTGGCCTCGTCCTCGAGGACAGGGCTCCCGCCCGTGAAGGCTACGAGGTTCTGGGCCCGGACGGCGGCGTCATCGGCAAGATCGCCTCCGGTACCTTCTCGCCGACCTTGGGCCATCCGGTCGCCACGGCCTTCCTGCCCACTGACCATGCACCCGGCCAGACCGTCTCGATCCGGGTGCGGGAGCGCCTCGTTCCTGCCCGTATCGTTGCCCTGCCCTTCTATCGCCGCCCTGCAACCCAGCCCCCCCGGAGGACACCATGATTCGCTTCGCCACCTCGCACGAATACGCCCGCAAGGAGGGAGACCGTTTCCGCGTGGGCATCACGCCCTTCGCTTCCGAGCAGTTGGGCGATGTGGTCTATGTCGAACTGCCCAAGGTCGGTCGCGCGTATGTCGCCGGCGAGGAATTCGGCGTGGTCGAGTCCGTCAAGGCGGTTTCGAGCTTGTACATGCCGGTCGCGGGCACGGTCGTCGAAGTCAACGATCCCGTCGTGCAGGACCCCGGACTGCTCAACACCGATCCGATGGATCGGGGCTGGATGGTCGTCATCGAGTCTGCCGACCCGTCCGCCTTCGATGCCCTGCTGACCGAAGACGCCTATCAGGCCGAGATCGCGAGCCACTGATGACCTACGCCTACCTCCCGCACACGCCGGCCGACCGGGCGGCCATGCTCGACACCATCGGGGTTCCCTCGATGGATGCCCTGCTTGACCATATCCCCAAGGCGCTGCGGGAGGTCCGGCTCGACCTGCCACGTCCCCACGCCGAAGCCGAGATCCAGCAGCGCCTTGCGCGCCTCGCCGCCCGCAACGTCTCGACGAGCCAGCAGGCGAGCTTCCTGGGGGCGGGCGTCGGTCATCGCTATCGTCCCGCTGCCGTAGACCAGGTGGCATCCCGGTCCGAGTTCTACACCGCGTACACGCCTTACCAGCCCGAAGTCAGCCAGGGCACGCTCCAGGCCATCTTCGAGTTCCAGTCGATGATTTGCGAATTGACGGGCATGGATGTGGCCAACGCCTCGATGTACGACGGCAGCACCGCCGTGGCCGAGGCCGCCCTGATGGCCGTGCGCGTGACCGGTCGTCCACGTGTGCTGGTCTGCGGATCCGTCCACCCCGAGTACGAGGCTGTCACCCGGACCTATGGTCAGGGGCCCGGCCTGCGGATAGACAGCCTGCCCGCCCGGTCGGACCTGACGGACGTCGCCGCCGCGACGGCGGCCCTGACGCCGGACACGGCCGCGCTCATCGTGCAGGTTCCCGGGGTCCTGGGGACGGTAGCCGACCTTTCGGGCCTGGCAGAGGCGGTCCACGCCGCCGGTGCCCTGCTGGTCGTCGTCGCGGATCCCGTGGCACTGGGCGTCCTCGAGGCACCGGGCCGCTGGGGTGCAGACCTGGTGGTGGGCGAGGCACAGGGCCTCGGCAACGCGATGTCGCTCGGTGGGCCGCACGTCGGGTTCATGTCCTGCCGGGAGGCGCACATCCGGCAATTGCCGGGTCGCATCTGCGGCATGTCCGTCGACGCCGAGGGCCGCCCGTGTTTCACCCTGACGCTGCAGACCCGCGAACAGCATATCCGGCGCGAAAAGGCCGCGAGCAACATCTGCACGAACCAAGCGCTGAATGCCCTCTTCGCCACCATCCACCTGGCGCTCCTCGGCCCGGAGGGCCTGCGCGAGGTCGCCACGACTTCGGCGCTTCGGGCACACCACCTTGCCGAACGCCTGATCGCACTGCCCGGCTGTCGCCTGGCAAACCCGGACAGTGCCTTCCTGAACGAGTTCGTGCTGACGCTGCCGATCCCGGCCGCCACCGTGCGTGACGCCTTGCTGCCCATGGGGGTCCTGGCCGGCCTGCCCCTGGACACGTGGTGGCCCGAACGCACTCACGACCTGCTCATCGCCGTCACGGAGATGAATGGCGCCGAGGACCTCGAGGCCCTGGTCTCCGGCCTGACCGCCGTCGTCACCGCCCAGGGGGGACAGCGCCCCCAGGAGGCCCTCCATGCCTGAGTTGCTCGAGCCCGTCATCCTGGGCCAGGGCGCACCCGGCCGTCGGGGCGTCGTGATCCCCGAGGCAGCCGTGCCGGCGCCACCCCTTTCGGCGGTGCTGCCCGCAGCCATGCTGCGTCGCGAGGCTCCGGCGCTGCCCCAGCAGTCCGAGCTTGAAATTGTCCGGCACTACCTGCGCCTGTCGCAGCTCAACCATGCCATCGACAAGGGTTTCTACCCCCTCGGGTCGTGCACGATGAAGTACAACCCCAAGGTCAACGAGTGGGCCGCCCGCCTCGACGGACTGGCGAACATCCATCCCTACCAGCCGGAATCCCAGTTGCAGGGCGCGCTCGAGATCATGTACGACCTGCAACAGTGGCTCTGCGCCATCACGGGCCTGGAGCGGTGTTCGCTGCAACCGGCGGCGGGCGCGCATGGCGAGTTGACGGGGATCTTGATGATCAAGGCCTACCACCAGCATCGCGGTGACGCCAGGCGGACCCGGGTCCTCGTGCCGGACTCCGCGCACGGCACCAACCCGGCGACGGCAGCCGTGGCCGGTTTCGAGGTCGTGACGGTGGCCTCGGACAGCCGCGGCCTCGTCGACCTCGCCGACCTCAAGACCAAGCTCGACGACAGGGTCGCGGCCCTGATGCTGACCAATCCCAACACCCTCGGCCTCTTCGAGGAGGACATCCTCGAAATCCAGGAGGCCGTGCACGCAGCCGGTGGCCTGCTGTACTACGATGGCGCCAACTTCAACGCCATCCTCGGCACGGTCCGCCCCGGAGACATGGGCTTCGATGTCGTCCACCTCAACCTGCACAAGACTTTCTCAACCCCACACGGGGGAGGGGGGCCGGGTTCGGGACCCGTCGTCGTCGGCAAGGCCCTCGAGCCTTTCCTGCCCGTGCCCATCGTGGCGCGGGATGCCTCGGGCAATTACCGCCTGGACGCCGACAGGCCCCTGACCATCGGTCGGGTCAAGGCGTTCTTCGGCAATTTCGGCATGCACGTGCGGGCTTATGCCTACATCCTGGCCCACGGGGCGGACGGTCTCGCGCAGGTCAGCCGGGATGCCGTGCTCAATGCGAACTACCTCAAGGCCCAGCTCAAGGAACCCTTCGAGATGCCCCATGCCCAGCCTTGCATGCACGAGTTCGTCATGTCGGGCAGCCGCCAGAAGGCCAAGGGTTGCAACACGCTGCTGCTGGGCAAGCGCCTGATCGATTACGGCATCCACCCGCCCACGATCTACTTCCCGCTGATCGTGCCGGAAGCCATGATGATCGAGCCGACCGAGACCGAAAGCAAGGAAACGCTCGACCGCTTCGTCTCGGCCATGCGCAGCATCGCCCGCGAGGTCGAGGAGACACCCGCGGTCGTGCAGCAGGCTCCCCACACCACGCCCATCAAGCGCGTGGACGAGGTGCTGGCTGCCCGCAAGCCCGTGCTGCGCTGGCGCGCCTGACACCCGGCATCAATCCCAGAAACGCCACCAGGGTCGTCGACGCGCGTCGGCGGCCTGCAAGGCCTGGACGACACCTTCGACGAGGCCCAACTCGGGGCTGCCGCCGGGACCGTCTTCCGTCCGGTTCGCAAGGGCCGCCTCAAGGTCCAGCATCCGCCGCTGGAGGCTGCGCATCGAGTCGTCCATGGCACGGCGTGCCTTCTGGGCGACTTCATGCTCCAACTCGGCAAGCTGCTTCCTGAGGGCCTCGCCTCGGACGGCATCCTCCTGCTCGTGAAGTTCGGCCTCGGCGCGGCGCGCCGTCTCAAGTTCCTCGAGACGTTGCCGCAGGGACGCATAGGCCTCCGGGCCATCACTCTCGGGAACCTGACCCAGGGTCTGGCGGACCTCGGCCAACTGTGCCTCCAACTGGGCCATGCGGCTGACACCGGCTGCAGCCATCTCCGAGATCTGGTCCGAAAGGGCCTGCAAGCGGCCCGGGTCCATGCCCGGCGCCTCAAGCAAGCCCCGGACGGCCTCATGAGCGGCCGCGATCTGGTGGTAGCGACCCTGCAGGTCCTGCAACGCGGCATGTTGACCGGCGAGAAGCTGTTCCATCGCATCCTGGCGCTGCACAAGGCGCGCAAGGACCTCCTCGAGATCGGGCCTCGTCTCGACCTGGGGCGACGAGGGTGCGAGGAGCACGCGGACCTCATCCAGGGTCCGGCCTTCGGCGACATACCCGGCCACCACGCGCAGGTTCTCGAGGTCTCGGGGGCCGACAACGCGCCGACCTTGCCGATCCTTGGCAAACCGCAGGTTCAGGACCCGTTCCCAAGCCCGGACCTCCGCCACGGAAACACCCAGTTCCCGGGCAGCTTGGGCCACGCTCAACCGCATGCCATGATCCTATCGTGACGATGCTCCCGTGGCGACTGATCGCCGACCCGCCTGCCCCGGGGCGATGGAACATGCTGGCAGACGAGGCCATGCTCGAGGCCCTGGCCGCCGGCATCACGGGCCCGACCCTGCGCCTTTACGGCTGGGAGCCGGCCTGCCTGAGCCTGGGCCGGAACCAGGTGGCACCGACTGGTCTCGAGGAACGGGCAGCCAGCCTCGGCATCGGGATCGTCCGGCGCCCGACAGGGGGACAGGCCGTCCTGCATGCCTCCGAAGTCACCTATGCCGTCGTCGCGGCGACGGCAGGAGAGGGCGTGCTCGGGGACTACCGACGCCTGAATGAGCGCCTGGCACAGGCCCTGAACGCCGAGGGCTTCCCCGCCACACTGATCCGAAGCGACACGACGGGAACGACAGCGCGTGCCAGCTGCTTTGCGCGGCCGGGCAGGGCCGACCTCGCGGTCGCCGGGCGCAAGATTGGTGGCTCGGCGCAGGTCCGAAGGGGCACGGTGCTGCTTCAGCACGGCAGCATCAAGCTCTGGCCCGCGGCATGGTCGCTTGCCCGGGTCCTGGGACCGGGAACGCCCGAACCCGATGTGCTCTGGCCCGCGGGGCCGCCCGGGGACCCGGAGACCTGCCGTGACCGCATCGCCCGGGCCGTGGCCACGACCTTCGGGTTGCCGTGGACGCCGACGGCCCGCACGGACTGGGAGAACGCCTGGATTCACGCCCGCACCGAGGGAGAATCCCCGGTCATCGCAGCTGGAACCTGACGGAGACATAGCCTTCCTGATCCGGGGCATCCCCGGCGAGGGGACTGAATCGCCAGCGCTGGAAAGCCGCCAGCGCCGCGGCATCGAGCGTCCCGTCCCCCGAGGAACGCTGGATGCGCGCCGACACGACCTCACCGGAAGCCGCGACCCGAATGACGGCACGGACGCTGCCCTCGGCAAGGCGGGCACGCGCCTCGTGGGGGTAATCCGGCTCGGGCCGTTCCAGAATCCGTCGGCCCGCAAGGTCTCCACGTGCGCCTGTACCCGTGGAGACGGCCCCCCCGGGTGCCCCGCCTGACGCACCACCGGGCTGGCCGTCCGGTTGTGAGGGCCCCTCGCCCGACCCCGGCAACGCAGACTCGGCGAGGCGCCGCCGCTGCCGCTCACGCTCGAGCGCAAGCGCATCCACCTGCGGTTCGGGTTCGGCCTGCCGTGGGTCAGGGGCCGTCTGCGCGCGGGCCGGACGGGCGGCCGGACGCGACGCGACGGGGCGACGAACCGCGGCTTCGGGACGGGGCGCCGGAGCGTCTGCCGGTACCGGTCGCTCGGCTGCTGGACGCGCCTGCACGGGACCCGGTGCCGGGAGACCGTCCAAGGGACGCGTGGTATCGCCTGCAGGCCCCCCGAGGTCGACAAGGGCCACCACGAGGGGCTCGGGTGTCGGGAGGACCAGCGGCAGTTCGGGCCGAGGCCAGAAGAACAGCCAGATCAGGAGCAGGGCATGGACCAGCAGCGAAAGGCCCCAGGCTTCCGGGTCCGGCCGGGCCTTGCGGCGACGGGACAAGGCAGCCATCGTCAGAAGCCCCTCGAGACGCCCAGCACGAGCAGCGCCGGACGCATGTAGTAGCCGGGTGCCGGCTCGCGCAGCGCAACGATCGGCCACGAGGTCGCCCGGCCAAAGACTTCCCAGGACGCGCCGACAGGAACGCCGACCGTACCCTCGATGCGGACGGCGGAGCCCTCTGCGGCCTTGCCCGACTCGAGCCATGCACCCGACAAATGGTCCGCCTCAAGAAGCACATCGAACCCGACGGCCCAGTCGCCGGCCCAGCGGGCATCATGGGCAAGACGCAGTTCCTGGTGGCGCACCCCGGCGACAGGCAGGTCCTCGAAGGCCCACTCCACCTGCTGGGCGAAGGTTTCCCACGGCTGCCAGTGCAACGCGAGGCGTGCTTCGGTCCGAGCCTGCCAGCGGGCATCCTGCTGGATCGACCAGAGGCCGCCGCCCGCCTCACGCCAGACGACGGGATCGAGGACGCGGGCCAAGGAGGCTTCGCCGCTCAGGAACAGCTCGGGTGCCAAGCGCCATGACAAGCCGCTTTCCCAGCGCGGCTCGACACGAACGGGGCGCAGGCTCAACCGCGAAACCACGGGGTCCCGTCGCCTAAGCAGGGTCGCGAGGGTCGGCCAATCGGCGTGTGTCGACAGGCCCGACCATAGCTGAAGCGGGCGATGCCAGGCATCCGGCTCGGCAGCGCGACCGGGCAGGCGTGGCTCCCATCTCAGCCTCAAGGCCGGGTCCAGGTAGCTCGATGCACCCAGCTGGGTTGCACCAAGGCCGGCTTCGAGATTCACGTCGGCGACAGGCATCGTCCATGGCTCGGCCGCCACCATCGTCCGAAGCACCATGCCGTCGTTGGCCGTGTCCTCCTCGCGCGAATGCCCGACTTGCCCGACGGTCCAATCCAGCCGCAGGGGAAGCCCCAACGCGCCCGGCGTGACGGTCCGCGTACCTTCGAGCTGCCAACGGGCCTGCGTCGTCCGCGTTGTCGTGCGCCACGGCCCCACCGTGATCTGGTTGGCCAGTTCGGCTCGCGAAAACGTCAGGACTGCGCCAGGCAGCGCCTCGTCCCAGCCGGCCGAGACCTCGACGACCTGGCGGGTCAGGTCGTAACGACCAGAGCGCCGATGCGCGCCCTCGAACCCCAACTGGGCCCAACCACCCCGCTCGTGGGCGATGTGCTGGTCGAGGGCCAGCGTCGACCAGCCGTCGAGGGCGTGCCATTCGGCGCGTGCATCGGACAACAAGGTGAAACCACCCGTGCTCCATGCCGCGGCCCCACCCATCCGGCCCCGCCACGTCGAGGGCCCACCAAGCAACGCGTCCCCAAGGGCCAGTTCGAGCTGGCCCAGGGCGGGCACAGGCTCGGCATCGGCCTCCGAATCGCCCTCACGCCCGCGTTCCAGGGGTACAGGCAGCACGAGGGTGGAAAGGGAGCCGGACAAGGGTCGTACAGGGGGGGGTGGTTCGATCATGCCCGCGAGGTCGGGGTCGTCGAGACGAACCTTGCGACCTCGCGCCTGGGGCAGCCGCAGGCGCCGTCCCGTCACCGTGATGGGGGGCAGCTCCATGGGCAACCGCTCGGCCTCACGGCCTGCCTGGGCTGCGGAGGCGCTGGCCTCGAGGGCGACGGGCAGCAGGACCTCGGACTCTGCGGCCAAGGCCGATAAAGGCGCAAGGATCGTGAGGGCCGCTGTCGCGGCAACCAGCCGGAGGCCAAGCCGCATCAGCGCTTCCCCTTGGCCGGACGACGGACGAACTGCCGGATGAAGGCCAGGCGGGCCTCCGCCTCGCGGCGCTGGGCGGCGGGGGCGAGTTTCTCCCCGGCAAGGGTCGTATACAGGCGCTCGGCACCGTCCCAGTCCTTGCGGGTCTCCAGGACCTGGCCCCGCAGCAGCCGCGCCTGCGCGCGCCACGCGGAGAGGCCCGATGACACGTCCCGGGGCCACGCCCCGTCTGCCAGAGGCTTGAGGATCACCTCGGCATCCTCGAGCCTGCCTTGCGTGACCAACGTCGAGGCAAGCCAGTAGCGGGCCTTCCAGTGGGCATCGCCGACGGGCAGGCCGCGTACGGCTGCACGGAGCGCAAAGGCCGCCTCGTCCAGGTCCTGCCTGCGTACCATGCGTTCGCCATAGGCCATCCACGCGGCGGCCCGCACCGCCATGTCGGCGGAGGCCTCGGCCATCCATCGATCGAGTGTGGTCCGTTCGCGCTCGGGCAGGTCCAAGGTGGCATAGTTGCGACACAAGCGCTCCCAGAACGGATCCCGTGCATCGGTCTGCTGCAGGAGTATCTCCTCGAGACATTCGGCTGCTCCCATCCGATCGCCGGACTGCTCGAGGGCTTCCACCCGGGCCATCCGGCTGGCCGCATCCTGCACAGGCAAGCTGGCCCAAGTCGCGGCGGCAGCGCGCCACTGACCGGAAGCGGCGTGGCCGCGCGCCACCTGACGCAGCAGACCGTCAGCCCAGGGACTGGCCGATGCCACGCCCGTCAGCAGGGAGCCGGCTCCCGCCCACGCCCCGGTTGCGATCTGGGCCTCGATCAGCGGCTTCCACAACTGGTCCTGCTCCTCGGGCAAGCCACGGGCTTCCGAGGCCAACCGGGCGTAGTGGACAGCCGCCCGATCGGGCACACCGGCACGACTCCACGCGACGGCTGCCGCCAGACGCTCCCTGCGGCCTGCAGCCACGTCCGCATCGGGATCCTCGAGGAGAGCATCCAGGGCCGCCGCGGCCTCCGCCCACCGCTCCGCCTTCTGCAGCATCTCCGCCTGCTGGCGCCGCGCCTGCCTGCCGCGTTCGCCACCTATGGCGACGCAGGCCCCGTACTGGGCAGCAGCAGCCACCCAGTCCCCCTCGTCGGCCATGGCTTCAGCCAACCACCAGGCCGCCTCGGCCCCCCGCGAAGCATCGGAGCCTGCGGCAATCTCGGCGAGCAGGACCCGTGCCGCCCTCGGCCGGCCCGCATCGAGCAGCAGCAAGCCCAGGTGGTACCGTGCGTCCCGGCGTCGACGCCCGTCGGTCAGACGCCGGGAAGCCTCCTCGAAAGCTGCGGCGGCAGGCCCGGCCTCATCCATGTCGAGCCGTGCCCACGCAAGGCCATACCAGGCGTCCGGGACACGGGGCGACTCGGGGTGGTCGCGCAGCAGATCCTGATAAAGGCGCGCCGCCTCGCCGTGCCGCTCGCGACGTGAAGCGGCCTCGGCCTGCCAGAACAGGGCCTCGGCCCGCATGGCCGGCTCTCCGACCTTGGCGAAGGCGGCCTCGGCAGCAGCATCATCACCCGCCCGCAGAAAGGCCAATCCCAACTTGAAGACCACGGCCGCGCCCTTGCCCCCGAGCAGCATCAGAGCGTCGGAACGGCTGGCCAGGCGTTGGTAATTGACAATGGCCTCGGCCGTGCGGCCCTGACTGAGCTGGGCCTCGGCCAGAAGCCAAAGGGCCGCAGACGCCATCCGGCCGCCGGGATGATCGCGGACGATGGTGGCCGCGAGCGCCAGGGCCTCGCCCGTCTGTCCCCCGCGCAAGGCGAGCCCGGCACGCTGGAAGAGGGCCTGTTCCGACCATGCCGCGACCCCGAGCGGCTCGACCTCCTGGTAGCGCGCGTCGGCCTCGGCCAAGCGGCCCGCATCCTGGAGCAGACGTCCTTCGAGGTAGCGTGCCGGTGCCTGCAGCAACCCGGCCCAGCCCTCGCGGCGATAGACCCCGATGACACCCAGAGCCTCGTCCGTCCGCCGCAGGCGCCACAGGGCCCATGCGCGGCCGACGAGGGCGTGATCCCGCAAGGGCCGGTCGCTGGCGGCCTGCTCCCAGGCAGCCGACGCACGGGCCCAGTCCTCCTCGCGGGCAGCCGCCTCACCCCGCAGGAAGGCCAGCGTGGCTGGCAGGTTGACGCCCGGAATCTCGGCATAACCGCCGGCAACATATCGGGCCAATGAATCGGCCGCCTGACCGGGACGCCCCATCCGCAAGTGATGGTTCACGACCTCGAGTTGCGCCAGTCCGGCCCGCTGCGAGGCAGGGGCCAATCGCGCGACATCCTGGAAACGTCCAAGGGCAAAGGCGGCGTGGCCCGTTGCCTTGGCCGCGAGGCCCGAGAGCCACATGGCCTCGACGAGGGCGGCAGCGTGACCCTCGGTCGCACCGGAACCACGCGGCGCCTCCAGCGTCGGGCGCAGGACCTGCAAGGTAGCAGCGGGATCACCCGCGGCAAGGCAAAGGCGGGCCAACTCGGCCCGGACGGCCTCGGCACGTGCGCCATCCACAGTGGGCAGCAGGGCCTCGAGATCAGCTCTCGCCCGGGCTGGCCGTCCCGTGCGCACGTGCAGCCAAGCGAGCGCCTCGAGGGCTTCGGGATGGTAGGGACTCGGGAAGGGCACGGCGGCATAGGCGAGCATGGCCTCTTCCCATTGCCCGGCGTGGAGCGCCCCGCGCGCGTGCCAGACCAGGGCGCGCTCATCCTCGAGCGTGCGCGGGGGACCTACGCGCGGCGCACGGGGCAACCAGGCCCAGCCCCCGCGACGCGCGAGTCTGTCCGGGCCGAGTACCGCACCCCGTGGCATCGCAAGGGCCGGACCGGCCGCCAGAACGACGGCCAGGGCCACGGTCCCCAACAGGCAAGCTGGCGCAGGGCCCCGATGGCCTTCCGCCCCTGCTGGTCCACAAACCCAAGGCATGGTCCCATGTTGGCCAACGGCGCGCGTCACCGCAAGGCGACGGATCACACCCCGCGGAGGGAAGATGCCCCGGCAGACCAGCATCATCGCCTATCCTCCCTTCGCCTCGGTCCTTGCCCTCTGCAGCCTGCCGGTCTTCCTGTGGCTACCGACGCTTTATGGCGGTCTTGGGGTGGGCCTCGGGCTGATGGGCATCGTGCTGCTGGGTGCCCGGCTGGCCGACGCTGTCCTGGATCCGTGGATCGGACGCGGCTGCGATCAATGGCGCATCGGCCCCAGGGGAATTCTGGCCCTTGCAGCGCCGTGCCTTGCGCTGTCCGTCGCCGCACTGTTCCGCCCACCTGCCGGAGTCCCTCCGGTGCCTTGGCTGGCTGGCAGTCTGGCGGCCTTCACCGTGTCCTTCAGCGCAGCGTCGATTGCCCACACGGCGCTCGCCATGCACTGGGGAGCCGGGGAGGAGCAAGGCACGCGTATCTGGACCCTGCGCGAGGCGTTCGGGCTGGTGGGCACGTTAGCCGCCACTGTCCTGCCCCATGTCCTTGGCGGGTCGGAGCACCCCGAGCAGGGCCTTGCCCCGATGGCCATCGGCCTGCTCGTAGCCGTACCCGCACTGGCCCTGCCGGCCTTGATGACACCGGGGACAGGCACCGGCGGGGCAGGCCCGGAAGGGCATCCCCCGGTGCCCGAGGAAACAGGCTGGAGGTCCACCGTGGCCCCCTTGGCCGATCCGACCTTCCGGCGGCTGCTGGCCGTTTTCCTGGTCAATGGAACGGCTAGCGCCCTGCCGGCCTCGACCGTCGTCTTCTACGTCAAGGATCGCCTGGAGGCCGGCACGATGCTTCCCGTCTTCCTGATCGTGTACATGCTCTCGGGCGCAGCGGGCATGCCATGGTGGACGCGCAGGGCGACCTCCGTCGGGCACCGGCGTGCATGGCAGGAAGCCATCCTGCTGGCCACCGGAGCCTTTGTCTGGGCGACCTTCCTGGGTGCAGGATCCACGTGGGCCTACGGTGCCGTCTGCGTGGCCGCCGGCCTCGCCCTTGGCGCCGAGGTGGCCCTGCCGCCGGCCATGGTGGCGAGCAGCCTTGCGAAGGGCGGTCGCGCCCACCTGGCAGGCCGAGCCTTCGGATTGATGGGCACGGCCGGCAAGATCAACCTGGCGCTTGCCAGCGCCATCAGCTTGCCCCTGCTCGAATTCGTCGGCTTCGAGACCGGCAAGGCCAACACGACCCTCGCCCTCGTCACTCTGGGCATCGTCTATGCCGGGCTGCCCTGCGCGCTCAAGCTTTGGGCCTGGGTCCTGCTCGGCCGCGTTGCGGAGACCCAAACAGCCGGGCCCCCGGCGCAAGCGCCGGAGGCCCGGTAGGAACGAACGTCGAGACTACTTGATCTCGACGGTGGCGCCTTCGGCCATGAGCTTGGCCTTGAGCTCCTCGGCCTCTTCCTTCTTGCACTTCTCCTTGACGGGCTTCGGTGCGGAATCGACCAGCTCCTTGGCTTCCTTCAGACCCAGGCCGGTCAGCTCGCGCACGACCTTGAGCACCTGGATCTTCTTGTCGCCAGCGTTGGTGAGGATGACGTCGAACTCGGTCTTCTCCTCTTCGGCGGCGGGGGCGGCACCGCCACCGACCGCGGCCACGGCCACGGGGGCAGCCGCGCTGACGCCGAACTTCTCTTCCATCATCTTGACGAGGTCAGCAACCTCGAGCAGGGGCATGGCGCCGATCGCGTCGACGATCTCTTCCTTGGTAAGCGTAGGCA
>JAYKIS010000019.1:0-30041 GCA_035286125.1 Candidatus Sericytochromatia bacterium | reverse complement strand
GTCCCCCCAACGAAAAAGCGGGCCCCGGCGCAATCGCCGAAACCCGCTTCCCGTCTAGCGCGCTCAGAGGGATTCGAACCCCCGACCTTCTGATTCGTAGTCAGACGCTCTATCCGGCTGAGCTATGAGCGCATGCGCTGAAGGTCTGACCATCATGCCGGAGAGTAGGTGCGAGCGTCAAGCTTTGGCCCTTCGTGAAATTCTTGATTGGTGGGGAAGGTCCCGAGGCACGGGTAAGGACAATGTGAAGGCATGCTGGAAAGGAAGGCGCGCGGGTGACGATGAACATCCAGGGCCCTGGCGGAAGCCGCAATACCGCACCCCTCAAGGGTACGGGTCAGTTGGCGCAGGATTCGGGTGGGCTCTCCGCCCCCGACGACAAGTTCCAGCTGCTGAAAAAGGACTCCCTCGTCCGCACGGGTCCGTTGGCCCAGGATGTCCGCAGCGGCATCAATGAGCCCACACCGGCTGAGATCGCGGCCGACATCGACAGGATGCTTGGTGGGGCTCCGGAGACGGGCTCCCGATTCATTACCGCCCCCCCCGCCGCCTGGACTACGCAGGAAGCCATCGCCGTCCGGGACGCCTTGCGGATGGTACCCGCCTCGGATCGTGCGGCCTTGCGCAACACGGTGTTCGAGAACTTTCCGGCCGGAACGACCAACCTCAGTGAGCCCTTCGGAGACGCGAGTTTCTACTCCAACAATGTCAACGGCGTCACGCGCATCCGGATTTCGGACGCCGTCTCGAGCCTGCCCGGTCGCGATACCCCGGACGATCTGAGGTCCGTGGTCCTTCACGAGATTGGCCATGTCGTCCAAGGCCAGGGGCGCTGGGACGCCAGCGAGATTCGCGAGTTCGGCAAGTTGTCCCAGTGGACGCGTCCCGATGGCAGCATCGCCAACGGTTACGACAGGAACATGAACGCGATCCCCTCGCAGGGCAACGACAAGCCCGGGCGCACGGACAATTTCGTATCGGAATATGCCAAATCTGCCCCGCACGAGGACTTCGCGGAAAGCTACCGTACCTACCTCAGCAATCCGGCACAATTGCTGGCCGCAGCCCCCGAGAAGTTCCTCTACATCAATGCGACTCGCAAGGCCTATTCCGTAGAAGACATGCTGCGGATGCAAGGCCCGGATCCCGAGATGGCCCGGGAACGCCTCGAAGCCACTGTCGACCAATTGGCGAGTTCTCGGCTCAATCCCGAGACACTCGACAGGATTCGTGCCCAGTTCCCTGCCGGGAGCCTTCCGAACACGGCAGGCCTTGCGGGTGTCATCAAGAGCCTGCGGGGCATGGCGGGCAACGTGGAGGCACTCGAGGCCTTCAAGAGTAATCCGGATGTGCTTGGCAATGCCCTGAAGGGGCTTTCTGCCGGCGAGATGAAAATCCTTGCCGACCCCGCCCTTCGGGCCCAACTGGTTGCCGATGTCCGGGGCGTTGCCATCGCGCCCAAGGACGCGATCAGGTCCAACGATGTCAAGGCCCTGCAGGACATGTTCCGGGCAATCGTCAACGACAGCCCCAAGTCCCTGCTCAGGGCCGGTTGGCTCAAGCAGAGTCCCAAGGCGCGCTATGACTACATCAAGGCAAAGCTTCAGAAGGCGCTGCCCAAGATGAGCCCCGAAATGCAGGCCATCATCAAGGCGGACTTGGCCAAGGGCACCAAGAGCGTGGTGTATGCGCTTGGCAACCACCCGACCTTTGTCCGGATGATGGAAGACATGTGGCCCAAGCGCGCCTTCTTCGGCCTGATCAAGTACGACAGCGGCGACCCCAAGATGGTCGCGCGCGCCAACAGTGCCATCGATAAACTGGGTGAGGCCGAGTTCCAGGCATGGTCCGATCTGCTCGCACGCGGCGACCAGAAGGAAATCAATGGCCACATGAAGAACATCGACCTGATCCTGCGCAAGGACAACTACGGGGTGATGAAGGCGGGGTTGGAGGCGCAGATCGCTGGCTGAAGACCTGGGCTCCCATCCTGTCCTTGATCGCTTCGAGCAGGCGCTGGATCAGAAGTGGCAACGGATCACGACTTCGGGTAGGTGGCCGCTTCATAACCTGCCCCAGCGCCTGTACGAAGCCTTGCGTGTCCCGGAGCCGTTGCGACGTCTGCACACATCGATTTGGCGTGAGATCTATCTGTCTGCCGACATCCTCGACGATCTGCAGGACGGTGACCTGGACCTCGAACCCCATCGCCTCTTGGCTCCGCTGACAAGCATGCGAGGCCTTGCCCGCGTCATGGACCTGGCTCGTACTGCTCCGCAGCCATCTGCTGTATTGACCATCCTTGCGCGGACCATCGAGGAGCTTGTGCAGGCTCAGGCCACGGACCTCGCCCCGGAGTCTGCCCATGCAAGGCAACTCGTCGTCAGCCTCGAGAGCCGCACGGGTGCCACCTTGGGGGGCATGCTCGAGATGCTGGCAGGCTTCAGTCCCGGCGACACCACCTGGAGCGGCCACTACTGCCGATGGGGCAGGCAACTGGGTGCGGCCCTGCAGTGGCGCAGCGATCTCGATGCGGCAACCGAAGCCGGTCCGGGCAGCAATCGCTGGCGCCTGCTGATGCGCACCCTCGAAGGCCTTGGCCTCGAGCAACCGGCTCCCGACGGCATGGTCCTGGCCACTGTGCGGCTTCGCCTGGTCCAACTGCGTGACAGCCTGATGGGATCCCTGACTGCCACGCAACCTGCAGAAGTGGTTTCGGCCTTTGAAGAGGCCCTTCAGGTCGCTCTCGATCTGAGGTTGGCCGAACGCCGATTGGAGTGCCGTTCGTGACGCGCCGAGTCGTGGCGGGCCTGCATCTCTGCCTTCAGACGATGGCCTTGGTCGTCACCCTCGTGACCTCCCTGGGATGGGTAGGACAGACCTTCCACGGCTTCCGGCTGGATCCTGCCCTCTTTGTCTCCATATTCAATCAGCCACAGTGGGAAGGCCCCCGGGCCGGCATTCAACCTGAAGACCAGGTACTTGCCATCGACAACCGCACAATGGCCAGTTACCGCCAATTCGAGGCGGCCATCCGGAAGCATGCTGTCGGCGACAAGATCACCTTGACCATCCTACGCGGCGAGGCCACCCAATCGTTGCCGCTTCGCCTCGGTCGCTTTACGTGGGCCGATTGGCGCGACACGACACTACCGGCCTTGTTCCTCTGGATGGTCCTGGTGGCCTTGGCCACCGCAACCCATCTGCGCGCCCCACCCGGGGCCACGGCCAACGGGCCTCTTCTGGTCTTCCATGGAAGTCTGGCCTTGTACCTGCTGACCGGAGTCGAGTTCGACCTTGGTGGACGCTTGGGCTCGATCGGGTACTTGGCATTCCAGGGTGTAGCCTGGTCCGCCCTGGCCTTGGCCGCAGGTTTCCCATCGCCCGGTTTCTCTCAACCGATATGGAAGCGTTTCCTCAGGACGACCCTCGCTGTGGCCGCCCTGACCCTGGGCCTGCTGACCATCGTCGCGCTCGCCCGCGCCACCGGCAATCCTGCCGACCACCACTTGTATACGCTCGTCGTGTGGCAGGGCACCGTCCTGCTCGCCTTCCTCGCCACCGTCACCCTGCTGGCCAGCCTCGCCCTCCGTGCGTGGCGCACCCGCAACCTGCTGCACCGCCGCCAGGCCCAGATCACCCTGGTGGGTGCCCTGGTGGCCTTTCTGCCCTGGACCGTCGTCTGGGCCGTCCGCGACCCCGCTTTGCAAACCCTGGCCTACAGCGCGACCCTGCTCTGCTTCGCGGCTTTTCCTGCCTCGATTGCCTACGCCATTGTCAGGGCAAGGCTCTTCGACATCGAGGTCGTGCTGCGCCGGACCCTGCAGTATGTTCTGACCTTGGTCATCCTCGGTGGCGGTTACGTCGGCACCATGGCTCTGCTGACCTCGAACGCGGGCGAGGCCCTCGGTCTCGAGAACAGCCCCGTGGCCTCGTCGGTGGCGACAGCCCTGCTGGCCCTGGCGTTCCAACCGCTCTCCCGGCGCGTCCGCGAGCAGATCGACCGGATCTTCGACCGGTCGGCCTACAAACCGGACCAGGTCCTGGCCGAGTTCGGCCGCCAGACGCGTGGCGCCGCAACGGCAGAAACACTCTTCCACGCCCTGCATGCCGCGCTCGAGGCCTCGGTCCGGCCGACCTTCGTCAGCCTGTCCATCCCGGCCCAGGGCATCTGGCAAGCGGGAACGCCCGACATCGCACGGACCTACTCGCTCGCCCCGGGTCCCGAGCCCCTGGGCATCGTGACGCTGGGCCCCCGGCAATCCGAACTCGACTACGGGACGGCGGACGAGGCCTTCCTCGCCAACCTGCTGGCCCAATTGGCGCTCGCCGCCGAGAACGTGCTGCTGCTCGATCGCATCAAGGTCCAGGAACGCGTTTCGCAGGAACTCGAGATCGCCCATCAGCTTCAGGAATCCCTGTTGCCCGACAAGCTGCCGGCCCCACCGGGGGCCGATCTGGCCGTCTGGCATGAAGCAGCCCTCGAGATGGGGGGCGACTTCCACGACGTCCTCGAGTTGCCGGGGGGCAAGTTGGGCCTTCTGGTCGGAGATGTCTCGGGCAAGGGGCTGCCCGCCGCCATGCTGGGAGCCGTGACGCTGACCCTGTTCCGGGCCGTGGCGAGCCAGCATCCGGACGATCCGGCAGAAGCCGTGCGGGCCGTCAACCGTCTGCTGCGGCGGCAGCAAGGGCAGCGCTCCCGGATGTTCGTGGCCTTTACCTACATGATTCACGACCCGGCCACAGGACGACTCGTGGGCCTCAACGCCGGCAACCCGCAACCGCTGCACAACGGCGTGCCCGTCCCGGCGACAGGCCTGCCGCTGGGTGCCCCGATCGAGGCCAACTATCGGCCGTTCATGCTGGACCTCGCCCCGGGCGACGAGGTCGTGGCCCTTTCTGACGGCATCACCGATGCCCGCGACCCCAATGGCCAACGGGCCGGCGAGGAGCGCGTCGCCCGCTGGCTTCAGGCTCGGGACAGGCAGGGCGCACGCGATACGCTCCAGCACCTGCGGTCGGCGCAACTGGCCCACCAGCGCCACATGGGCCTCTACGACGACACGACCATCCTCGTGCTCCACCAGGGCACGCCAACCGCCCCGCCCCCCGTCACCCGGCATGAGGCCGCCCCCCAGCGTGCAGCCTTCGGGGTGTTCGGCCGGCCCCGGGTCTGACGACCCAAGAGCCTCGCGCCCAGTCGGCATCGGCCATCCGGCCGATGAGTCCGAAGCCCGGTCGGGGTAGTCATGGCGCATGCCACTCACCCCGATGCTGCGCGTTGCCCACCTGTCGGATCTCCACTTCGCACTCGAGCCAAGGGCCGGCTGGCCCCAGGGACCGGAGCTATTGCGACGTACGGTGCAGGCCCTCAACCGGCTTGACCTGGACGCCGTGGTGCTGACCGGCGACATCTTCGACCAGTCCGAGCACGACAGCGAGACGCTGGCGGCATTCCGGCGCGAACTCAGGCCATTGCGCCATCCCTGGTTCGCGGCCTTCGGCAACCACGACGTGGAGAGCCCCAGGGCCGACCTTGCCCGACGCAGGCTGATCGACGCCCTCGGAGACCACGGCCTCTCCCATTCGGGTGCGCCCTGGTACACCGTGCCGTTGCCGCACGGCCATCGCCTCGTGGTCCTCGACACCACGGACTCGGCCGAGGAAAGCTACCAGGGCTGGCAAGGTCGCCTGGGTCGCGTCCAGGCACAATGGCTGCGCCGGACGCTCAAGCGCCATGACGACGAGCACATCGTGGTGGCCATGCATCACCCCCCGTTTCCGGCCCTGCCCTTCACCCAGGCCCTGCGCTTTGCCGAGCGGGATGCCCGACGCGTGACTCGTGCGCTTGCGACAGCCGGCACGAACGTTCTGGGGGCCCTCTGCGGCCACTATCACCACGCGGCCAGTTCATCCATCGGCCACCTTGCCGTCCACGCGACCCAGGCCCTCGTCGAGCATCCACATCGTTTCCGGGTGCTGACGTGGCACCCCGGCGGCTGCCGGATGGAGTGGCACCTCCCGGCAGGCGGTTGGGACACAGCGTGTTGTCCGCCCCGTCATCGGGTTCGGGGACGCATCATCCAGGGCCTCGGGGCCGTGGCCACGCGTCAGCGTGCCGGGGCCCGTTCGATCACGAGGCCCGTCGTGATGCGGCGGTGGTAGAGTCCGGCCCGGCTGTCGACGCCACGACCCGGTACGACCATCGCGGCCGTCCCGCCGCCGTCCAGAATGACCGCCTCATCGACCTTGAGTGCGGGATCCTGGTTCCTCGCCTGGAGCAACCACTGGCCCAACTCGTGCACGCCGACGCCACGGCCCTCGGCAGCATCTCCCTCCGTCGTCAGCAGGATGAGGCGTCCTTCGGGTGTGACGCCCGCAACGGTTCTGGCATTGGCGGAACGGCTTGCTTGGCCGGCATTCAGGCCCTGCACGGTCCGCGCCCGTTCGTCCGCCAGTTGCCCGCCTGACAGCAGCACACCATTGCCACCGAACAGATCCGTGACCTGCCGGCCCTGATCCTTCAGGCGTGCAAGCAGCGCCGTCGCTTTCTCGCCGGCGCCAGCCTCGCCCGTGAAGAAGCGCCCTTCGGCGTCTCTGGCGAGAAAACTTCGGGGCACTGCGCCCCAGCCCGACTTGATGGTCGCCGCGTCGACCCGGACCTCGCCGCGGGCCACCGTGGGCCCGACGGGACGGCTGACAGACGCGTCAGCCAGCGTCGAGAACGATCCGTTGACGGCAGCCACGCGGCCCACGGCCATCTGCCGCACGGTCTGCGTCCCGAGACCGCCCTCGGCAGCCGGCCCCACCCAGAAGGTCACGGGAGTCCCCGGTTCCACGACCAGGGCGTGCGTCACCTGACCGTTGACGAGCGTCCGGGCATAGCGCACGCCGGGTGACAGTTCGGCCCACGCGGCGGGAAAGGCCGAAGCAGGCAGCGGCCCCTCGGGGCGCGGGGGAAAGACACGTAGCGGCGCGAAAGGACCATCTTCGCATCCCACGGGTTCGGCCGGGCGCGTTAAGGGCAACCAGCGATCCCGGCCCAGGCCGGGGCGCGGCACGGCAGGCCCGTGCCCGACCCGCTCGCGCCCTGCTGCCGCAGCGCGCGCCGGCCCGTTGCGACGGACGGCATCGACGACCATAGGGTCATCATCGCCCCAGAACGCCCTGTGGTGACGTCAAGAAGAGCTTAAGGACCAGATCCCGTCGGCCCGAAGCAGGCGATCAATCTCCCCTGCGGGTCCCAGGCCGACCCGCGGGACATGTTGCCGTGCGGCCGCAAGGACAGCTGGCGTCGCATCGCCGACAGCGATCCCGACCGCAGCCTTGCGCATCATCGTCAGGTCGTTGTCCGCGTCCCCGAAGACCATCACTTCGTGCCAGCCGGCAATGCCCAGCATCGGTGCCAGGTGCTCGAGGGCGGTGGCCTTGGTGATGCCGGGAGGCACGATGTCGACGTGGAACGGCAGGCTGCGCAGGACCTCGGCATGGCCGTCGAGCAGGCGCGCCACCTCGGCCAGCACCTCGGTGACCAGGGGCGGGGGGCCGAGGGCCACGACCTTGGAGGCATCGCCCCCCAGGCCCTCGATGCGCGGGACGATCCGCGCGGGTGCCTTGACCCGGGCCAGGTACATCTCCATCAGGGGGTCCGCCACCCCCTCATGCCAGAACTGCTCCTGGCTGTAGCGCCCCACCATCAGGCCAGCCGCCCTGAGCACCCCCGCGGCCAGCGTCACGGTAGCCTCGGGAATCAGGAGCTGCCAAAGGACCTCGCCGGTGGCAGGATGCCGGACATCGGCACCCTGCGCCGCCACGAGCGGCGTATCCAGGGCGAGTCGGCGCCAGTAGGGCACGGCCTGGGGATACGAACGACCCGTCGCGAGCACGACCTTGAAGCCACGACGCCGAGCATCTGCAAAGGCCTGGACCACCGCTCCGGCAAGCTGGCCGCCGTGATCGATGAGCGTGCCGTCGAGGTCGCTCGCAATCATGCGGATCAGGACGTTTGACCCCGACCCGCCCGGGTGCAAAGATGAGGGTCGTGGCACGTCAGGCAACCATCCAGATCATAACGGGCCTCTCCGGGGCGGGCAAGACGCAGGCGCTGCGTTGCTTCGAGGACCTGGGGTTCTTCTGTGTCGATAACCTGATTCCTCCGCTGCTGGAAGCCTTCGTCCAGTTGACGCGGGAGCGGTATCCCCAGATCGCCGTGGTCATCGATACCCGGGGCGGTGGCTTCTTCGATGAGCTCAAGAGCACCATCGAAGCCCTGCGCAGCCATGGCCAACCCGTCCGCCTGCTTTTCCTCGAGGCCACCGACGAGGTGCTCTACCGGCGCTTCAGCGAGACGCGTCGCCGCCATCCGATGTGGGGCGAGGGTTCGTTGGTCGAGGCCATCGCTTCGGAACGCGCCCGCCTGACAGGCATCCGCACGATGGGGGAGGTCGACGTCCTCGATACGTCCCATCTCTCGGCGCGCGCGTTGAAGGAACGGATCCTGTCCGCCCACGTCCTTCCGGATCAGGTCCAGGCCGCGATGCAGGTGACGGTCGTCAGCTTCGGCTTCAAGCACGGTGTGCCGCTGGACGCCGACCTGGTAATGGACGTCCGCTTCCTGCCCAACCCCCACTACGACCCGGTCCTGCGTCCCTTCACGGGCCTGGATGCACCCGTGCGCGACTTTGTCCTGGGTCACCCGGTCACGCGCGAGTTCCTCGCACGTTTCCTCGAGATGGCCGAATTCCTGATCCCCCACTACCGGGCCGAGGGCAAGACACGCCTGACCCTGGCCATCGGCTGCACCGGCGGCAGGCACCGCAGTGTCGCGATGGTTCAACGTCTGGCGTCCATCCTGCGCGAAGGTCACCCCAACGTCGTCGAGACTCACCGGGACATCCAGCGTCCGGCAGCAGAGTCCGCATCCGCGACCGGCGGCAAGGCCTCCTGATGGGTGCGCTCGGCAAGTGGCTGACTCCGGGCATGGGCCTTAAGCGTTGGCTGCTGCTGGCAGCTCTGGGCTTCGTGGTCCAGGGTGGCGGCTTCATCCTGCTGACCATCGCGGCCTATCGCCAGATGCGGTATGGGCAGGAACTGACGCCTTGGATGGTAAGTTGCGGCAGCCTTGGCTTGCTGTTCGGGCTGGGCCTCGGCCTCTGGGCCGGTCGTCGGGTCGTCCGGGCCGTCGCCGTTGCCGTCCGGGCCACACCGGCGGCACCGTCCATCGTCGACTCCCTCTACCGCAACAGGCCGCGTCGCGGTCCCCGTCTGGTCGCCATCGGGGGCGGCACGGGGCTCGCCTCGTTGCTGCGCGGCCTCAAGGTCCACTCGGATCACATCACGGCGATCGTCGCGATGACCGATGACGGTGGTTCATCGGGCCGACTCCGGACCGAACTGGGCGTCCTGCCACCAGGTGATGTCCGCAACTGCCTGCTCGCCCTCGCCGGCGAGGAGAAACTCATGGCGGACCTTTTCGCCTATCGTTTCGAGACAGGTGGCCTCGAGGGACACAGCTTCGGCAACCTCTTCCTGACAGCGCTCTCCGAGTTGACCGGCGACATGGAGCAGGCCATCCAGGCTGCAAGCCGAGTCCTCGCCGTGCGCGGCCAGGTCTTGCCGGCGACCCTCGATGCGCTCACGCTGGCCGCGAGGCTGGAAGACGGCACCGAGGTGCGGGGCGAGAGTGCCATCTCGGCTTCGAAGGCTCCGATTCGACAAGTCTGGTGCGAGCCCCACGATCCCGCGGCCCTGCCGGAGGCCCTGCGGGCCATCCGTGAGGCCGACGCGATTGTCCTGGGCCCGGGCAGCCTCTATACCTCGATCGTGCCCAACCTCCTGATCCCCGAAATTCTCTCCGAAATCAGGCGTTCCTCGGCACCCCGCATCTACATCTGCAACGTCATGACGCAACCGGGGGAGACCGACGGCTACAGCGTCGCAGACCACGTGGCGGCCCTGCAGCGCGTGGGTGGACGCGACCTGTTCGATTGGGTCCTGGTCAACGACGAATTGCCTCAGGTGCTGCTTGATGCCTACCGTGTCAAGGGCCAGATGCCGGTCCGGATGGATCCCGGCGCCCTCGACGCCCTGGGGGTCAAGCCCATCGTCGGTTCCCTGATCGACGAGCATGCCGTGGTCCGCCATCGGTCGGAAGCGCTCGGCAAGGCCGTGATGGATTGGGTCACGGCCGTCCGCCGCGAACCCACGGGAAAGCTTCTGCCCTTCCCCCCGGGACCGGACCGCGCACGCAGCTGAGCGGGCCGTTCAGGCCAGCAGCAAGCCGAGGCGGATCACCGTGGCGAGCGCCGCCGTCTCGGCACGCATGATGGTGCCACCCAGCGAGACCGGCACGGCCCCGCGCGCGAGGAGCGTCAGGCGCTCATCGGACGTCCAGCCTCCCTCGGGACCGACGCACGCCACGACTCCGGGTGCATCGGCCACGGCAGCTTGCCACGCCTCAAGTGAAGCCGTCCCGCTTGGTGCCGATTCATCGACCAGCAGCAGGGCCCAGCCCACCGGCACCTGAAGCGACGACAAGGGCAGCGGTTCCCGCAGCTCCATCCGCACGGCACGCTCGCATTGCTCGGTGGCCTCGGCCACGAGGCGGTCCCAGCGCTGGAGCTTGGCACCATCCTGAACCGGTCGAACGAGGGTCCGTGCCGTCAGCAAGGGCTGCAACACAGGCAAGCCCAACTCGACGACCTTTTCCAGCAACCACTCCTGACGATCACCCTTGAGGACGGCGCAGGCCAGCACGGCGGGCCGCCTCCACTCCGGGGCGCTTTCGGCCGGTTCGAGAAGCTCGACGACGGCCTCCCTGGGTGAGAGATCGCGCAAACCAGCCCGCCAGGCCGAACCCGCGCCGTCGACCAGCACCAATTCGTCGCCGGCGACCAAGCGCAGGACCCGTCCCAGCTGATGGGCCCGTTCCTTGCCCAGGACCACGCGTCGCCCTGGCCCGGCAGCGCCCGACAGGCCCTGCTCCAGGAAGCGCGACAAAGGGCGGCGTTCGGGCCGACTCAACGTCCGAGGACCGCCGGGTTGAGCATGCCCGTGCCGGGCTTGGGCGCGCTCTTGAGCTGGGTCACCGTGACATTCGCGGTCCTCATCAGGTCGACCTCTCCATGGCCTTCCACCAGGACGACCGGGGCCAGCAGGTTCTTGCGGTTGACCCGCGTGACGCGGCCATGCATCCCGTTGGACAGGACGACCTCGGCATTGACAGGGTAGGGCACGATGTACTTGAGAAAGGCCTTGACGATGCGTGCGTCGAAGTGGGTTCCGGTGCCGTTGATGATGGTCTGGTAGACGAGGTCGGGCGGCAGGCCCTTCTTGTAGCAGCGATCCGAGATCAAGGCATCATAGAAGTCGACAATCGAGACGACCTGGCTCATCTCGGCGATCTGATCGCCCTTCAGGCCCATCGGGTAGCCCTTTCCGTTTATCTTCTCGTGGTGCTGGAAGGCGCAGTTCTTGATGTCGTTGTTGGCCCACTGGTAGCTGCCCAGGATCATGATCCCGTTGGCCGGATGCGTGGCCATGATGCGGAACTCTTCTTCCGTGAGCTTGCTGGGCTTGTTGAGGATCTCTTCGGGTACCAGTGTCTTGCCGATATCGTGCAGCAGGGCGCCAATGCCCAGCATCCGCAGCTTTTCAAGTGGATATTTCATGGCCGTGCCCACCACGAGGGCCAGGCTCATGACATTGGCGGAATGGGTGTAGGTGTATTCGTCGTAGATGCGCAGATCCACCAGGTTCTGGATCAGTTCCGGCTCCTCGACGATGCGGCGGATGGTGGTCTGTACGGCCTGATCGACGCTGCCGATGTCGATGCGGGACGCGTGGCGAACCTGCTGGGTGATGTTCTTGACCACGGACAGGTTGCGCTGCAGCACTTCCTCGCGGATGCGCTGCGGCAAGCGCAAGGGCGTCGGCAACTTCATCCACGAAGGCATCGCCGGTGTGCCGTCCGCCCGGCCCCGTACCTGGGCCATGGGCGGAGCACCGATGGCCCGGGGAGCGACGGGCGGGCGCCCGGCCGTGCGAGGCAAACCGGCGGGACGCACGGAAGGAGAGGCAGGCGATGCGGGTCCGGCCTTGTCCTGGACGGGACCGCGCGCCACGAGAGGCGGCAAGCCCCCGGCACCCCGGGCAGGGGGAGCGGCCGGCGCATCGGGGGCGGGCTTGCGCAAGGTAGGGGCACCGGCGAGGTCCATGGTGCGGATGCCCTCGATGTCCATCTTGCGAAGCAAGGCGAGATGCCGCTCCGTCAGCGTGGTCCCGATGTTCCAGACCATCTGCAGCGTCGCCGGATGGAAGACCGGCTCGGCCAGCACCATGCCGGGCTGCAGGTCCGCGACCGGTGTCCGCTTGTCCATGACGCTTCCTCGGTACCGTCAGCGCACGAGCGGCTCGCGCTCGGCCGGGTCCGTCCACCGCATGAACCCGGCAAGCCCCGGTTCCGCTGCGGCGATGGCGACGCCAAGGGCATGGGAAACGGCCCGGTAGGCATCATGGCCCTTGAGGCCGGTGCGAAGCTGGACGATGTACTGCGCCTGGGCCCAGTCCATCCGGAAGAGCGTACGGGTCCGCTGGGCAAACGGCAGGGCGTAAACGCCCATGCCGGGGTCCATGCGGTCGATGGCGCGGGCCTCTTCCGCGGCGTGGGCCGCCGCGCGGCGGATTCGCCCGATGTTGTCGGGGTCCGCGACGTGAACCGGCAGGCAGGCACCGGCGTCGAGATCGAGCGGCGGTACCAGGTGCTCACCGCGACGGTGGCGGTGCATGTCCCGGAAACTGCCCCAGTCCAGGGTCAACTCGGCCACGTAGCGATGCCCGACCCTGAGCTCGCGTGGCCAGTCGTCATGCCCCCCCCTGCCCTCCAGAAGTTCGGACAGCAGGTTGCTGCGCCGGACCGGTCCCTGCGCCCTCGCCCATGCCAGGACCTGGCGATACGAACGGCCGGGTACGGCCGCGTAGAGGAGCGAGGCCAAGGCTTCCTCATCCGCTTCGTGCGGCGGCAAGAGATCGATCTCGCCGGCGGCGCCGGCGGCCACGGCGAGGCCATGCTCGCGCCACGCCTCAGCATCGCCGGGCAGGCTACGAGGAACGGACGGGGCCACGCACGCGTCAAGCGCCCGATCGAGGGCCTCGGCGTCTGCCGTTGCCCGGGCAGCAGCACGCTCGCGGACACGAGCCGCCCAGGCATGGGGATGGGCATGCCGGGCGAGGGTTGGCGCCAGCGGCTCGGCAGACATCGCCTCGCCCGTCAGACGCGACCACGTACCATCCGGGGCCTCGCGGCAGGCCTTGGCAAGCGCCTCGGCCAATTGGCGACACTCCACGAGACTGCTTGCAGCCAGGCGGCCAATCAGACGTTCGAGCGTACGCACGCTCAGCACCAGCCCGACTCCCGTCGACGCCGCGACCGGCAACAGGTAGCGCGCGACATCGAAGGCCCGGGCGGCAAGATTGCGACCATAGACATCCGGGGGCATGCCCTCCGGGCGTGGATGCTGCTGCTCGAGCGCAGCGCGCTCGGCCTCGAAGACCTCGAGGTAGGCGGCACGCAAGCGCTCCCCCGCAGCCCGGACGGCCTCGCGGATGGCGGGGTCTTCGGCAGGACAGACCAGCGGGACCCGGCTGAAGTCCTGATAGCGGGTGGACCGGGCCTGAGCATCAATCAGGCCGTCATGCAGGACCTCGGCCGCGGCCAGGTCCGACAGGCCTTCCAGGCAAATCGCGAGGTGCCCGAGATCGGCAATGGAGGCGTGACCGTAGTCGAAGTAGAACTTCTCCCAGAAGCGCTCGGCCGAATGGGCGTGTACCCAGGTCAGCGAAGCCTCGATGGGATCGGCCGACCTGCTGTAGCGCGCAAGCGCATAAGCCTGACGCTCGGGCGGCAGGGGAGGCAGAACGACGACGCGCCCCCCTTGGATCAGGGCAGGCGCGTCGACGGGACCCGACATGGGCGCCGAGTTCCCGGGCTACTTCTTGGAGGCGACGGCCGTGGCGCCGGGCTTCAGGTTGTACTTCTTCATGAAGCGCTCGACCCGACCCTCGGTGTCGACGATCTTCTGAGTGCCGGTGAAGAAGGGATGGCAGGCCGCGCAGATTTCCACGCGGATCTGGCTGCGGGTAGAACCCGTCTCGAACGTATTGCCGCACACGCAGGTCGCGGTGACGGTGTGATACTCGGGGTGGATGTCAGGCTTCATGTAGACGCTCCAGCAAAAGGCACAGGAAGCCTCATCATAGCCGAAGCGCCGGGCGGCGGTCAACGGACCCCGGTGGCGATGGTAGGATGAAATCCATGCTTCAGCTCATCGCGAAGATTTTCGGCGACGCCAACGAGCGCAAGGTGCGGGCCGTGCGCCCCCTCGTGCTGCGCATCAACCAGCTCGAACCCCAGTGGCAGCAGCTCACGGATGACGAACTGCGGGGCAAGACCGCGGAGTTCCGCGCGCGGATATCCCGGGGCGAGACGCTCGACTCCCTGCTGCCCGAGGCCTTCGCGACCGTCCGGGAGGCCGGCAAGCGGGTCCTCGGCATGCGTCACTTCGACGTCCAGCTCATCGGAGGCATCTTCCTGCACAAGGGCCAGATTGCCGAGATGCGCACCGGCGAAGGCAAGACGCTGGTCGCCACGCTGCCCTGCTACCTGAACGCGCTGTCGGGCAAGGGTGTCCACGTCGTCACGGTCAACGACTATCTGGCCCGCCGCGACAGCGAATGGATGGGCCAGCTCTACCGCTTCCTGGGCCTGTCCGTCGGCCTGATCCAGCACCACCTCCTGCCGCCCCAGCGCCGCGCCGCCTACGAGTCGGACATCACCTACGCGACCAACAACGAGCTGGGTTTCGACTACCTGCGGGACAACATGGCGCAGGAGCTCGATGCGTGCGTGCAGCGTCCGCTCAACTTCGCCGTCGTGGACGAGGTCGACTCGATCCTGATCGACGAGGCCCGGACGCCGCTCATCATCAGCGGCCCCATCGACCAGAAGCAGGACCAGTATGTGATCCTCGCCGCCGCCGTGCCACGGCTCGTGCGCGACGTCCACTACACGGTCGACGAGAAGGCCAAGAACATCATCCTGACCGAGGACGGCATCACCGCCGCCGAGCGCATCCTGGGCCTGGCCCAGCTCTACGACCCGGCCAATCCCTCGGTGGCCCATGACCTGATCCAGGCGTTGCGGGCCAAGGAACTCTATCGCCGCGACATCGAATACGTCGTCAAGCTGAACCCCGAACTGGGCTTCGAGGAAGTCGTGATCGTCGACGAGTTCACGGGTCGCCTGATGGTGGGACGCCGCTACTCGGACGGTCTCCACCAGGCCATCGAGGCCAAGGAGTCCGTGCGTATCCAGGACGAGACCCAGACGCTCGCCACCATCACGTTCCAGAACTACTTCCGCCTGTACGACAAGCTCGCCGGCATGACGGGCACGGCGGCGACCGAGGAGGCCGAGTTCGGCAAGATCTACAACCTCGAGGTCACCGTCATCCCGACGAACCGGTCGGTGCAGCGCCGGGACATGGCGGACGTGGTCTACAAGAACGGCCGCATCAAGTTCGAGATGATTGCCGACGAGATCGCGAAGATGCACGAGGAAGGTCGCCCCATCCTCGTGGGCACCGTCAGCATCGAGCGCTCGGAGGCCCTCTCCGAACTGCTCCGGAAGCGCGGCCTGCCCCACCGGGTGCTGAATGCCAAGCACCATGAGGAAGAGGCCCGCATCGTTGCTCAGGCCGGTCGCTACAAGGCCATCACCATCGCCACGAACATGGCGGGTCGGGGCACGGACATCATCCTGGGCGGCAACCCCGAGAGCCTGCTCGACGACCTGATCCGGCAGGCCGGCCACGAGGACCCGTCCTTGCTGACGGGCCCCGAGCTGGAGACGTTCCGCCAGGAAGCCTACGCGACGTGCGCGGCCGAGAAGGAGCGGGTCCTGGCCATCGGTGGCCTGCATATCATCGGCACCGAGCGCCATGAAAGCCGCCGCATCGATAACCAGCTGCGTGGACGCGCGGGCCGTCAGGGCGACCCGGGCTCGACCAGGTTCTATCTGGCGCTCGACGACGACCTGATGCGGCTCTTCAACGGCGACAAGGTCGCCGCCATCTTCGACCGGCTCAACGTGCCGGACGACGAGGCCATCGAGCACCCGATGGTAACGCGCTCCATCGAGGGGGCGCAGCGCAAGGTCGAGGTCTACCACTTCAATATCCGCAAGCAGGTCCTCGAATACGACGACGTGATGAACCAGCAGCGCGGCATCATCTATGCCGAGCGCCGCAAGGTCCTCGAAGGCCTCGAGTTCTCGGGCAACCTGCGGACCTTCATCCAGCGCGTGGTGAACAGCCAGGTCGACCAGTACGTCAACCCGGCGCTTCATCGCGACGAGTGGGACCTCAAGGGTCTGCACGAGGCGATCGCCAGCATGTCGCCCTTCCTGTCGCGGCAGTCGGCTCCCGCGCCCCGTTTCGCGTGGGCGGCGTTGGCCGAATCCTCCCCGCAGGCCTCGAGGTTGCTGACCCGCGAGGAGCTGGAAGGTCGGACCGTCGAGGACATCAAGGCCCACCTGCGGGCGCGGGTGCTCGAAGCCTACGAGTTGCGCGAGGGCCAGTTCGGTGCCGAGCAGATGCAGCAGATGGCCCGCCACCTGATGCTGCGCCTGATCGACCGGCGCTGGATCCA
Organism: Candidatus Sericytochromatia bacterium; assembly: GCA_035286125.1. Classification (GTDB taxonomy): domain Bacteria; phylum Cyanobacteriota; class Sericytochromatia; order S15B-MN24; family VGJW01; genus VGJW01. Next base: position 13,337 of record JAYKIS010000019.1, on the reverse strand, counting down.
GCACCTGCATGACATGGACGCACTGCGCGAGGGCATCGGCCTGCGTGCCTACGGTCAGAAGGACCCGCTGCAGGAGTACAAGCGCGAGGCCTACGACCACTTCCAGGACCTCGTCCGCACGATTCAGCACGAACTGGTCCAGCAACTGTTCCACGTCGAGATCGTCTACGACATGCCCGGGGCCTTCACGGGACCGACTGCCGGCATGGTCGAGATCGAGGACGACTCAGCCTCCCCCACCGCCTGAAGCATCGAGCCCATGGGATTCCCCGAACTCCGCAACGACCTCGTCTCCCTCCAGCAACGCATCGGCGAAGCCAGGAGGCATCTTTGACCCGGACCAACTGAGCAAACGCGTCGCGCAACTCGAGGCCCAGGCCTCGGACCCCGACTTCTGGAACGACTCCCGCACGGCGCAGGCCACCATGCAGGACCTGACGAACATGCGGCACCAACTGGATCGCCTGCTGGGCTGGGAGCGTCTGGCCGATGACACCCAGGTGCTGATCGAGATGGGCATGGAAGTGGCCGACGACTCGGTCCTGCCGGAAATCGAGGCAGGTGTGGCCAAGCTGCGCGAGGGCCTCGATGCCTGGGAGGTCGAGCAACTTCTGGGCGGCGACTACGACAACCAGCCGGCCATCCTCGAGATCAGCGCAGGAGCCGGTGGCACCGATGCCCAGGACTGGGCCGAGATGCTCTTGCGGATGTACACCCGCTGGGCCGAGCGCAGCGGCTACAAGGTCGAGTTGCTCGACATGTCGCCCGGGGACGAGGCGGGAATCAAGTCGGCCACGCTGACGGTCTCCGGGGCCGCCTACCCCTATGGCCGCCTCGCCGCGGAGAAGGGCGTGCATCGCCTGGTCCGCATCTCGCCGTTCAACGCCCAGGCCAAGCGCCAGACGGCCTTTGCCCGCGTGGCCGTGACGCCCGAGATTCCCGAGAGCGAACCCGTCGACATCAACCCCGTCGAACTGCGCATCGACACGTACCGCTCGGGCGGTGCCGGCGGCCAGAACGTCAACAAGGTCGAGACTGCCGTCCGCATCACCCACCTTCCGACCGGCATCGTCGTCGCATGCCAGAACGAGCGGTCGCAGCACCAGAACCGTGAGACGGCGATGCGCATCGTCAAGGCCAAATTGCTCGAGCGCCACCGCGAGGAGCACGAGCAGAAGATCGCTGGCCTCAAGGGCGCCCATACCGATGCCGCCTGGGGCAACCAGATCCGCAGCTACGTGCTGCACCCCTACTCGATGGTCAAGGACCACCGTACGGGCTGCGAAACCGGCAATCCCGGCCAGGTGCTCGACGGCGAAATCAACGACTTCATCGAGGCCTACCTGCGGGCCAAGGCCTCGGGGAACTGGCAGGACGCCGTCGCGCTCGAGGAGTAGGATCGCCACCGTGTTCACGCCACAGAGCCTCGCCACCGTCCTCGACCGCATCGCGGGCACACGGGTCATGGTGCTGGGCGACCCGATCGCGGACGAGTTCCTCGAGGGACGCATCGACCGCATCAGCCGCGAGGCCCCCGTGCTGATCCTGCGGCACGCCCGGACCCGCCTCGTGCCGGGTGGTGCAGCCAATGCCGCAGCCAACATCGCGGCTCTCGCCGGCAAGGCGGAGATGGTGGGCGTAGTGGGGGCTGATGCAACTGGAGAGGGCCTGCGGGACGCATTGGGCCGGGTGGGGGTCGGCACCTCGGGCCTGGTGGTTGCCGGGGACCGGCCGACCGTGACGAAGACCCGGATCTCGGCAACCTCGAACCAGTCCGTCACACAGCAAATCGTGCGGGTCGACCGACAGTCCGACGCCCCGCTGCCGGCAGACGTGTCCGCGAGCCTGCTCGAGGCCTACGCGCGGCTGCTTCCGCAGGTCGATGCCGTGCTCCTTTCCGAGTACGGCAACGGCGTCCTGGCTCCAGACATCCGGGACCAGGCACTGGCGCTGGCGCAGCAAGCCGGCAAGCCTGTCGTGGTCGACGCACAGGGCGAGCTTGCCCCGTACCGGGGTGTGGCGGCCATGACCCCCAACCAGCCCGAGGCAGAGGCCGTCGTGGGCTTCGCCATCTCGGACGAGGCCAGCCTTCAGCGTGCCGGGGATCGCCTGCTCGCCGAAACCGGAGCCGAGGCCGTGCTGATCACGCGCGGTGCCCTCGGCATCGCGCTCTTCGAGCGAGGCCATCCCCGGATCGACATCCCGGCCTTCAACCGATCCGAGGTCTTCGACGTGACGGGTGCCGGGGACACGGTGGTCGGGACGCTCACCCTGGCGCGCGCTTCGGGAGCCACGTGGCGCGAGGCGACCATCCTGGCCAACCTGGCGGCGTCGCAGGTCGTGCGGCGGTTCGGCACGGCCACGACCTCGCCGGGGGAACTGCTGGCAGCCCTCGGATGGGCAGAGGGCCTGGAGGACCTCGCGTGATCGCACCCGATCTGGATGCGGCCGGTCAGCAGGTCGCGGCGTGGCAGGCGGCCGGCGAGACTGTCGTCTTCACCAACGGCTGCTTCGACATCCTGCACGCCGGACACGTCCGCTACCTGAATGCCGCGCGGGCCCTGGGCCAACGCCTTGTCGTGGGCCTGAACAGCGACGACAGTGTACGCGGGCTCAAGGGCCCGGGACGCCCCATCAATGCCGAGGCGGACCGGGCCGAGGTCCTTGATGGGCTGCGCGCCGTCGACATGGTCGTGCTGTTCGCCACGCCCACGGCGACGCCCGTCATCGAGGCCCTTCGCCCGCAGATCTACGCCAAGGGCGGCGACTACCGCCCCGAGACCCTGCCCGAGGCGCCAGCCGTCCACGCGGTGGGCGGCCGCATCGCCCTGCTGCCTTTCCTCGAGGGCCGATCGACCACCGGCATCGTCCAGCGCCTCGCTTCCCCCACCACGTCAGTCCCAGCCCCGACGGAGTAGTTCCATGTCCGATACCGCCCCGCGCTCCCGCCTGAATCTGCTCGACATGACGGTATTCGCCGTACTGGCGACCGCCCTGGTCGCCTTCGGGGCCGCCAAGGCAGGCAAGACCGGCATCGCGGCCAAGGTCCGCGGCGAGACCACGGTCGAGATCGACTGCTTTATCCGGGGCGCCGTCTCCCATCCCGAGCGCCTCATCAAGGCCGGTGACAAGACCTTCATCACGCTGCGCAACGTGCCTTACAGCGCCGTGACCGTCTCGTCCGTCCAGGCCCGCCCCAGGGGTACCGCGGTGCCGTCGGCCGACGGCCGCAGCGTCGTGGCCCTGCCCGATCCCTCGGAACCCTTCGGCAAGGACATCGTCGTGACGATCCGCGAGAAGGCGATGCTGACGGAAGATGGCGTGGTGTTCGGGGACAGCAAGGTCAAGGTCGGCACGCCGATCGAGATTGAAGGCTTTGCCTACCGCCTGCGTGGCTCGATTATCGACGTCCGTACGTCAGGGGTCCCGGCTCGCCCGTGACCGTGACATCGGCCACCGGCATGCTTGCCGCCCGCCTGGGTGCGTTGCGTGAATTCCACGAGCGCCTTGTCGGCCCCTGGGTCCCCACCTCGCTCGTGGCGCGTCACGCCCCCGAGGTGACGTTGGGTGCAGCCGCCCTGCTTCTTCTGGCTTCCCCGTGGCTTGGTACGGGCATGAACGCCGCCCTTGTCCTGCTGCTGGCCCTGCTGGCCGGCTGCTGGGCCCTCTCCCGTCCCGGCGAGGTCTTCCCCCCGTCCCGCCTCGCCTGGCCCGTGGGCCTGTTCTTCTCCTCGCTGTTCATCGCGACGCTGGGCTCTCCCTTCCTGACGGCCTCGGTCAAGGGCTTGGCCAAGTTCGCCATCTACGGCCTCGCCTACTGGTCGTTCCGGCGGCTGATGGCACACCATCCTGGCGCCCGAGGCGCGATGGCGACGGCTTTCGTGCTTGCTGCACTCGGCGAGGCGGCCTTCGGCCTCTATCAGTTCCGCATCAAGGTTGCGCCCCTTGCGACTTGGGAAGACGCCGAATCCGAGTTGCACCTGACACGGGTCTACGGCAGCCTGCGCAATCCCAACCTGATGGGGGCCTACCTGGCCGTGGCGTGGCCTGCTGCCTTCGCCCTCGCCATGGCCGGCCGAGGCCTGCCCCGCATGCTTGGTTGGGGTGCGCTGGTCGCCGTGCCGGCGTGCCTGTATGTGACCTACTCGCGCGGGGCTTACCTGGCGCTGACCAGCGAGGCCGCGGTGCTGGGTGGCGCATGGCTGCTTTCCAGGCGCCGTACAGGCGGGTTGCCCCGGGCGGCCGGGCTGGCGCTCGCCTTGACGGCCACCGTCGTTGCCGGATGGGTGCTCTGGCACTACGTTCCGACCCTGCAGGCCCGCGTCGCCAGCATGGTCAATGTCACGGGGGATTCCTCGAACGTCTTCCGGACCAACGTCTGGCGGGCGACCCTCGCGCTCATCCGGGACAACTGGTGGCTGGGGGTCGGCATCGGCAACGACGCGTTCCGGCACGCGTATGCGCTTTACATGGTTTCGGGCTTCGAGGCACTGGGTGCCTACAACATTTTCCTCGAGTGGTGGGCCGAGGCCGGACTGATCGGGCTCATGGCCTTCCTCGGCCTGGTGGTCGCCGTCGTGCGCCGCCCCGCGTGGACTCCGGAATCATGGCCATGGGCGGCGGCCGTCACGGCAGCCATCCTCGGGCTGTGTGTCCATGGACTCGTGGACACCGTCTTCTTCCGTCCGTCGGTCCAACTGGCCTTCTGGTGGTGGGTCGCCGTATCGGCGACCTGGCCCCAGTCCTCGCGAGAGGCCTGGACGTGACCGCAGATCTCGACCGCGCGACGATCAGACGCATCCTGCTCGTACAGTTCGGGGGCATCGGGGACGTGCTGCTGGCCTTCCCCGCGCTGCAATCCCTGCGCGAGGCTTATCCCCACGCAAGGATCACGCTGCTTGTCGAACCCCGCGCTCAGGGCGTGGTGCAGTTCAACCCGGTCATCGACGAAGTCGTGACCTTTGCGGCCAAGGACCGCCCCACCCTCGCGGGCTTCCTGCGGCTGGTCGCCGACCTGAGGGCACGGAAGTTCGACCTCGCGATCGCGTCGGGCCGCAGGATGGTCATGCCGCTGCTGTTGCGGCTGACAGGGGCCCCGTGGCGCGGCGGCTACAAGGCCAACGCGCTGAGCTTCCTGCTGACGCATGCCGTCCCGCTCCAGACGGCGCAGTATGCCGCCGGGATGTACCACGACATCGTGACGCCCTTCGTCGATGCGCCTGCACGACTGCCCCAGGTCATCGTGGCCCCGCACGACCAGGCATGGGCGGATGAGTTCCTGGCCAGCCGGGGCCTCGCCGGGGCACCCTTCGTGCTGTTGCATCCGGGTTCCTCCAGGATCGCCGTCCAGCGTGGCATCCAGAAGACGTGGGACCCTCGGTCGTGGGGAGCGCTGGCGCGGCTGCTTCTGGATCAGGGCCATCACGTCGTCCTCGCGGGCGGCCCTGACGACGACGTGGCCATCAAGACCATCATGGCCGACCTCGAGAAACATCCTGCCGCGGCCGAACACACCCCTGTTGCCGAAACAGTCCCGCTCGGCAGCATGCCCTCCAGCACCCGGCTGGTGCTTGCCTATGGCCACACCCGCAGCCTCGGCCAGTTCGCGGCGCTGGTGCGGCGTGCACGAGCGCTCGTGGCCGTCGACTCGGCCCCGATGCACATCGGCATCGGCACGGGTACGCCGACCGTGGGGCTCTTCGGCCCTACCGATCCCCAGAAGCTGGTCCCCACCGGCACGATCCACCAAGCCGTCCACGTCCAGGACCTGGCCTGCAGGCCGTGCCTGTGGGACAGGCGCCGCACGACGTGCGAGGCCGTGACGTGCATGAAGTCCCTCACCCTGGAGCAGGTGGCCGAGGCCACGCTCCGTGTCCTGCCACCCGCAACGCCATGACCGCACCCAAGCCCGATCGCCTGGCGCAGGCCGCCACCCATCTCATTCTGGCCTCGAGCGAGGCCGATGCCCGCTATGGCGAGGGGCGACCCGGCCTCGAAGAGGCCCTGGACGAGTGGGCCCACCAAGCTCGCCACAATCTGACAGAAGCCTTCGGCGTGACGTGGAACAGCCCTTCGGAGGACACAGCCGACAACCTCGAGACGCTGGCAGCCCACTGGCCCGAACGTCCCGACGACGAGACCCTGGCAGGCATGGCACTCGAGTGGGGCGCCTTGCTGGGTGAGGACCTGCTGGCTGACCTGGGCGGGCACTGGGTCCAGCGCGCGGACGCCCTCCACCATGCGGTCCGGTTTCCACGACTGGCGTTGGACTTCCTGCCCATGCACGCCATCCTGGCCCGTTTCATCATGGGCGAGGACGCCAGCCTCGAGGCCATGCACCAGGATCTCGTGCAGCGATTAACCTCCAGTTAAACAAGTTTTGAGCTTCCCTTGGCCATAACCATGGCAGCACCCCTCTCCACCCTCCGGAGCCCCAGATGCGCAAGCTGCTGACCTTCGTCGAACCGTCGCTCGGCCTGACTTATCAGGACCTCTATGCAGAGCTTGGCGATCACCTCGCCCTGCATATCGAGGACACGATGCGCCGCTTCACGCCTGACGAGGCCCCCAACGTGCTCCGCTACCACCGCCGCCAGGTCGAACGTCGCCTCGAGGCCAGCCGCCTTGCCGCCAGGCTGGGGGTCGACGTCGCCGTGATCCATGCCGCCTGTACCGCCGAGGGAGCACGGGTCCTGCTCGACGCCCTCGACGCGCGGGAACAAGCACGCTCCGAAGCGTGAGCCTCGCCCCGGGGCGTTGGCTCCCCTTGCTGCTGGCCTTGGTCCTGTGGGTCCGGGGCCTGCCGGCCTTGGGCGCGACCTTCCAGCTCAAGTTGATGAAGGGGGAGACGCGCTTCCAGATGGTTGCCGACATGCCCCGCTTAGTGCGTCGGGAGCCCCTGGCGGACGGTGTTCGCTGGAACTTTACCGTCCGTGCGTCCCGCCAGTACCGAATCGACAAGGTGCTCACGCGGGGTCCCATCCGGCTCGTAACCCTCTTTCACCGCGGACAGACGCTGCTGCTGGACATCCATTGGCGCTTCCCCATGCCCGAGTTGGTCCCGACTGTGACCGAGAACGGCATCGCCTTCACGATCCCGCGTGAGGTCACTCGCGGCTCGACCATCGACCTCGCTACCGGCCTCCAGTATCAACGCATTTCCCGGTGGACGGACGCGGGTCCCCTGTCGATGCACTTCCTGCGGGCACACCTCGGTCGGGTGACGGTCACGCCCGTACCGGCCTACAGGTCGACCTTCCGGGGACTCGACACGCTTTCCCGTATCGTCCGGCGACGCGGCGCCCTGGCCGGGGTCAACGGCAGTTTCTTCTCTCCCCGGACTCAGGCTCCCATCGGCCTGCTGTTCAGCCACGGCGAGATCCTGTCCGGTTCGTTCATCAACCGGTCCGTCTTCGGGATCCGCCGCGACGGAACCTGCTTCACGAGCCAGGCCAAGATGTTTGTGGCCATCGGCGATGACAGCGGCAAGGTCTGGACGGCGCGAGCCGTCAATCGCCCGGCCCTGAAGGGCGGCATCACCCTCTACACGCCCCACTGGGGTTCCCGGACAGGCACCTACCCCGATCCCAGCCGGCGGGAGTGGGCCATCTCAAGGGAAGGCGAGGTATTGAAGGTTACTACGGGCAACAGCTTCATCCCGCGAGAGGGGCACGTCATCTCGATTCAGGGCAAAGGCATCTATGAGATGCGAAACCGCCTGACGCAGGGCACGAGCGTCGTGATCTACGCGAAACTGGCCGGCCGATTTGCCGGTGCTTGGCACGCCATCGCCGCGGGCCCCACCCTTGTCGAGAACGGTGAGGTCCGCGTGACGGCCCGCGAGGAGCGCCTGCCCCCGGACATTGCCCGGGGCCGTTCGGCACGGACAGCCGTCGGCTACATGGGAGGCCAGGAGATCCTGTTGGCGACAGTGGATTCCCGGCCGGGCATTTCCGTTGGCATGACGCTGTACGAGCTGGCCCGCCTGATGCGCGAGGCCGGCTGCCGGGACGCCGTCAACCTGGATGGCGGTCCGTCCAGCACGATGGCCATCCGCCAACGCGTCATGAACCACCCGCAGGATGGCAAGGAACGCGCCATCCACAACGCCCTTCTGGTCTATCCCCACGAGACCGCCCCCAGCGATGGTGACGCACTTCCTTGAGGCTCGGGCAGCGCAGTGCCACACTGGCATCGTGCGTACCCCCCAAGACCTCGTGGCCGGCCTGTCCCGGCGTATCGGCGCCTGGCCTTCGGCGCTGGTGGCGCTGTCGGGAGGCGTCGACAGCGCAGTCGTCCTGCTTATCGCGGCACGCGTCTTGCCCGGACGGGTCCACGCGGCCACCAGCCGGGCCCCTTCCGTCGCGGCCACCGAAGTCGAGGCGGCCGTGGCCGTGGCAACGCTGGCCGCCGTCCCCCATCACCTGCTCGACCCGGGCGAGATGCGCAACCCGGCCTATCTCGCCAACGACCCGCAACGCTGCTTCCACTGCAAGGACGCCCTTTACGGCGCGCTGCGCAACCTGGCGGAAGAACAAGGCCTTTCGTTCGTGGCCAATGGCGTTCACGCGGAGGATCTTGGCGATACGCGGCCGGGTCTTGTCGCAGCCGAACGCCACCATGTCGCCAGCCCCTTGCTGGACGAGGGTCTGACCAAGGCCGAGGTCCGGGCCGTTGCCCGGCACCTGGGCCTCCCCGATTGGAACCGTCCGGCCAATGCCTGCCTGGCCTCGCGCCTCCCCCACGGCACCCCGGTGACGCTGGCCCGTCTCGACAGGGTCGGTCGGGCCGAAGCAGCCCTCGCAGGCCTGGGCCTCGCAGGTCACAGGGTTCGTGATCATGACGCACTGGCCCGAATCGAGGTCCTGCCGGAAGCCTTCGCATGGGTCGTGGACCACCGGGAAGACATCCGCCGCGTGGTCGCGGAGGCGGGCTACCGGGACGTGACGCTGGATCTTGCCGGCTACCGGCCCATGGGCAGCCAGACGGGCTCGGTGTCCGCGTGAGTCTCGATCGCCAGCAGGTGACGGACCTGCTGACTGCCGTGGCAGCCGGCCGGATGGCTATCCCGGATGCCCTCGAACGCCTGGCCGTCATGCCTGTCCAACAGGTCGGCGACGCGCTCATCGACACCCACAGGGCACTCCGCACCGGCTACCCGGAAGTTGTCTACGGTGCCGGCAAGACGCCGGCCCAGATCGAGGCCATCGTGGCTCGGCGCCTGGAAGACGCCCTTCCCTTGCTCGTGACCCGCATCGACGCCTCCACGGCCAGGGACCTGGCAGGGCGCTATCCGGGTCTGGTCCATCGCCCCGAGGCTGGCATCCTGCACGGACCGTTTCCCGACGCGCCCCGTTCCGGTCCTGTCGCCGTCGTCTCCGCCGGCACCTCGGACTTGCCCGTCGCCGAGGAGGCCGCCCTCACGCTCGAGTTGCACGGGGTCCGGGTCGACCGCGTCGCCGATGTCGGCGTCACGGGACTGCATCGGGTCCTGGCAGCCTTGCCCGTGCTGCGCGGCGCCGTCGCGCTCGTCGTGGTGGCCGGCATGGAAGCAGCCCTGGCCTCGGTCGTCGCCGGCCTGGTCTCTCGCCCCGTATTCGCCGTCCCTACCAGCGTGGGTTACGGGGCTCATTTCGGCGGCCTGGCCTCCCTTCTGGGGATGCTGAACTCGTGTGCGCCGGGCGTGGGCGTGGTCAACATCGACAATGGCTTCGGGGCGGGCATGCTCGCCGCCATGGTGGCCGACGGGCGGTCCTCGTGAAAGTCGGCTACCTCGATGCGCTGAACGGGGCTGCCGGGGACATGCTCGTCGCCGCGGCCCTCGACGCCGGTGCCGACTTCGAACGCCTGCGCGCGGATCTGGCCCGCCTGGATCTGGGTCCGTTGGCCATCCGCGTGGAAAAACGCCAGGAGCACGGCCTGCTCGCCACCCGGTTCATTGTCGAGGCTCCCGAGGATCAGCCCGAACGCCACCTGCGCGATGTCCTTGCCATCCTCGTCCGCTCGGGCCTGGAGCGGAGTCTCGTCGCCCGGGCCTCGAAGGTCTTCCATCGCCTGGCCGTCGCCGAGGCCCGCGTCCACGGGACGACGCCTGACGAGGTCCACTTCCACGAGGTCGGCGCAGTGGATGCCATCGTGGATGTCGTGGCCTTCGTGCTGGCCTTGGACCAGTTGGGCATCGAGCGGCTGGCAAGCTCGCCCTTGCCGCTGGGATCAGGCACCGTGACGTGTGCGCACGGGATCATGCCCGTGCCCGTTCCCGCCGTCGTGGCCCTGCTCGAAGGCCTGCCCACGACGGACAATGGCGAGGAAGGCGAACTGGTCACGCCCACCGGTGCCGCCCTGCTGGCCACGCTGGCCGAGGACTGGGGCCGCCGGCCGGCCATGCGGCTGCTCGCCAGCGGGACCGGGGCCGGGACACGTACGGGCCGGCGCCTGCCCAATGTCTGCCGGCTGCTGATCGGCGAGACGGACCCGGTCTCGGCCACCCCCCCGGAGAGCCCGGGCACGGCGCGCCCCGAACGCGACGAAGAGCTCGCCGTGCTCGAGACCAATGTCGACGATCAGAACCCCCAGTTCTACAGCTACCTGACGGAGCGCCTGCTCGAGGCCGGAGCCATTGACGTCTTCATGTCGGCCATCGTGATGAAGCAGGGGCGGCCGGGCGTGAAGCTGACGGTGCTTGCACCGCCGGCGTGCCGCCAGGCCTGCGAGGAACTGATCCTGACGGAGACGACCTCTCTGGGCGTCCGCAGCTATGCCGTACGGCGCAGGGCGCTCGCGCGGGAGATCGTCACGCTCGAAACGGACTTCGGTCCCATCCGGGTCAAGGTCGCCCGCCACCTCGGGCAGGTTGCCAGCGTAAGCCCCGAATACCGCGACTGCGTGGCAGCCGCACGAGCCAAGGCCATCCCGCTCAAGCAGGTCTGGCAGGCAGCCCTCGCCAAGGCGCTCGAAACCCCCCTGCTCGAGGGCTGATTCGTCCGACTGGTGCGGCGCGCGGCTGGGCGGGTTATGATGCCGGCATGGTCGAAATGAAGGTTTCCGGCATCATCCTCGAGCCGAAGTCCCGAAGCCCCATCGTGGTGCTCAAGGATCTGGCAGAGAAGCGTGCCCTGCTCATCTGGGTCGGCGAACCCGAGGCCAACGCCATCCTGATGGGACTGGAGCAAGTCGAGACGCCGCGGCCACTGACGCATGACCTGTTCCTCGCCACGGTCGGCGAGCTGGGAGCCACGATTCGCGAGGTCTCCATCCTCGCCATGAAGGAAAAGACGTTCTTCGCGGAGATCGTCCTCGAGACCCGGCGGGGCGAACATCGTGTCGACGCCCGCCCATCTGACGCCCTTGCCCTGGCCTTGCGCGCCGAAGCCCCGATCAATGTGGCCGAAGAGGTGCTCGAACAGTCCGGCATCCCCATCCGCCAGGAAGGTGAGGAAGGCGCGCCGGCAGGCCGTTCGGACGACGAGGACTTCCGACGGTTCCTCGAGAACGTCAAGCCCAGCGACTTTTCCCGCCTTGGTGGCGGGGACTTGCCGGGCGATTCCTGAAGGTCGGCCCGCGCGGCTTCAGGCCGTGACGGGCACGTCGGGCAGGGCCGCGAGCACGGGAAGGATCCGCCCGACCAGTTCGCCTGCCTCCGTGCGCCACGCCTCGGATGCCGTCTCGGATGCAGCACGCGCGGGAACCTCTACCGCATCCTGAAGGGCCTCGGTCACGACCCCGAGCAAGCGCGCTGCCAGCCGGGCCTCACCCAGGCATGCGGGGTGCCCGTACCGCAGCACCCGATCGACCAGCATCGCCAATTCGACGCCGATCTCGAGGGTCGCCAGCGAGAGCCGCGCCCACCCCTGAAGGGCAACATCGACGCAGCTCATCCGGATGGCAGCCTCCTCGGCCGTGGCACTTGGCAGCATCCGTGCCTGCGTCAGACGCAACTGGGCCTGAGCGTCCTGATCCACCAGGACCAGCAGGCGATCGGCCAACGCCCGCGCACGCTCCGCATCACGCTCCATCTCTTCGCTGACCGCTTCGTAGGTCGGCTGGCGACCCGTCACCCGGGCCGACCGGGACAGCAGCGAAGCCGCCGTGGCGAGCAGCAGGGCACCGGCCCCGGGCACGCCCGGCCCCTGGGGCTCGGCGAGTTCGGCCAGGACATCCGCCGCGGGTTGCTGGCGGAGGGGCACATAGACAGAGGATTCCACGCGCCCATGATAACCCGGGCACGTCGCGCTTGCCGGATCGGCCCGCAGGGGCCATCATGACGCATCCGCTCGCCGGTGGAACCTGCAGGCGATGCGCGACGTCACCCAATCGAATCCCACGCCTTGCTGCCGAATGGCGCAGGGTCAAGCAAGAGGAATCGTTCCCGAGATGTCCCAGAAGAAGCTCCTTGCCGCAGCCCTCGTGGCGGGCACCGCCGCCCTCGCTGGCTGCGACCCGACCGGCGCCGGCCTCGGCACCACCCTGCCCGTAGCCACGCCCACGCCAGCGGCAACGGCGACCCCGATCGCCTTCGCGGGCTTCCCCAGCAACGCGACCGTCACCGGTCGGGTCCTCTTCGAAGGGGGCGCGCCGGGTGAGTCCCTCAACATCCAGTACAAGACCGTAGGCGGCTCGCGCTCTTCCGTCACAGCCGACAGCGACAAGAACGGCTACTTCTCCTTCAGCAACATTCCTGACGCCCAGGCGGTCCAGCTGATCTGGGACGATGGCAACGCCTCCGCCGTCACGGATGCGGACTTCAACGTGGCGGGCCTCTTCGTCAGCGCCCCCGTGGTTGCCAAGACGAACCCGGACAAGATGAACCCGATGGTCACGATGGACATCAAGTGGAAGCCGGCACCGACTCCCGCGCTGAATGCCAAGACCAATGGGACTTTCTCCTTCACGCGGATCCCCAACCTCGAGGCCACCTACGAGATCGCGATCTTCGATACCAACAAGTCGGCAAAGGCAAGCAAGGTCGTCGGCGATGGTGCCACATCGGCCGACCTGACGACGGTTTCCGCCTACTCGAGCCTTGCGGCTGGGAACTACCTCTATCAGATCAAGTTCTACGCCAAGAACGGGACCTTCGGTGGCAGCAACCTGTTTGGCTCCACCAAGTACATGCCCTTCCAGAAGTAGGCTCCCCGCCTGCGGTTCCGGCCCCTCGCCCCATCGGGCGGGGGGCCTTTCCCTGACCCGGCGGTCCGAAGGACAAACCCCCTGAAAATCGCGACCTGGAACGTCAACGGTATCCGTGCCGTGACCCGCAACGGCTTCGCCTCCTGGCTCGCCGAGGAAGCCCCGGACGTCCTTTGCCTGCAGGAAGTCCGGGCCCTGCCCGACCAGGT
>JAYKIS010000018.1:0-4551 GCA_035286125.1 Candidatus Sericytochromatia bacterium | reverse complement strand
GACGCATCGACCTTGCCCTCAGGCTGGGGCAGCGGGTGTACCTCTTCGAATTCAAGGTCGTCGAGCAAGTGCCCGATGGCCGGGCGCTCGAGCAACTGCAGGCCCGCGGCTATGCCGAGAAGTACCGTGCCCCCGGCGTCACCGTGACCCTCGTCGGGATTGCCTTCAGCCGCGAGGAGCGAAACATCACGGGCTTCGAGGTCGCCGAGGCCTGAGGTCGTCGGCTGCTCGAGCCCCAGCGGGCAGCGACATCCATCAGCGCAGCATCACGCACCTGATACGGACGACCAACCTTGAGACAGAAACCGCAGGACGCCCAGACGAGGGGCTGGATCTTGAGGCTGGCCGAACGCGCAAGGGCATTAGACTCGATCTTCGCCTGCGGTGGCGAGGTCGAAGTTGCGGCCCCGCTCTCACTGCGCGGTCCTGATGGAAAGCGACTCGAGATTGCAGAGCATATCGGCTGGCGACCGACCCATGTCGGCAGGAAGCTTCGCGCCTGGTGTGGCCCCGCATCATTCGGGGAGGGAGCGAAGACCCGATCGGACGCACGCGTGCGCCTCGGACAGCAACTCTACGCTCGCGACGGCTCGCTCGCGGTCGAAGGTCTGGACGAAGCCCTTCGCGACATCCTGCACCAGGTTCGTGCGGCACTCTGTCCGGACGACGAGGCACCGCCGGATGCGGAGCTCCACGCGCTCAATCTCTATGGTCCGGGGGGGCACTTCATCCCCCACAAGGATACGCCTCGCGAACCTGGCGTCTTTGGAACGCTGGTTATCTGCTTGCCGCTGGCCTTCAGCGGAGGACGGCTGGTCGTCGAGCAGCAAGCGCGCGCAACATTTGACTGGGAAACGTGCCCGGGTTCACTGGAGTTTGCGAGGGACGCTCGTCGCATACGATGGGCCGCTTTCTTCGGCGATGTCGACCACCACATCGAGAAAGTCACGTCAGGCTGCCGGGCAACGCTGACGTACGACCTGCGGCGCGGGACGCCCGCCCCCTCTGCCGGAACGAACGGACACAGCCAGCTTGGCGAAGCCGGGACAATGTTCGCAGCGGTCCTCGCCGAGGCCCTCTCGGACCCGCACTTCGTCCCGGACGGCGGCAGGTTCGGTATCCCTTGCCTGCACCTGTACGTGGTCCCGAGTGACAGAGAACAGCCACCGGATGCCGAGGGCTTGCCTACTCCCTGCCTGAAGGGGCGGGATCGCCTTATTGCAAGCGCCCTGGAGCTTGCGGGAATCAAGCCACGCGTCGTCCCCTACGTCTTCGAGACGAATGGTGGCGACAGTTGGCGATTACACCGCGCGGCCAGTGCGAAGGAACGGCATGTCTTCACGCAAAAGCGCCTCAGGGGCGCAAGCCTCAGACAAAATTTGCCGATCGAGTTCCACGCGGACGTTCGCCAATCGGACGACGTGACGTGGTTGGTTCGCCCCCCGTGGATCAGCAAGTATCGCGAGCCGGGTGACGGACGCCCGGAACCTGCCGTCGACTTCCTTGGAGAGGTGGAGTACAGCGCGACCGGCTACTTCGGTAACGAGGCCTCGGACGTAGCGTTCTATGCCTCAGCCGCAATTCTATTCGATGTTCCGGCGGTGTCCGAAAGGGCGTGCATCGGAAGAAACCTGCGGTAGCGCCGGAGTTCGGATCGGCCAAGGCGTCGCTGCCCGGCACCCAGGTGATACCGGTGCCCTCCGAGACACCCCTTGGCATGGCAGGTAAACGCCACAAAGATACCGCGCTCAGGCTGCCTGGACGCAATGGCGAACTGCCCATCACCGCCACTGCTTCGCTGCATTGCGGTTCCGGCAAGCCCTGGAGGGTGCTCCGAACCACTCGAAAGCCCACCGTCAGAACTGACCTCACCAGTGGTCAGGATCGGCTGGCGAAGGCTCAGACAAAGAAGGTGGAATAAGGGCACCAAGCTAAATGGACGCCGTTGTCACGGGCACGTGCGGCCCGACGAGCCTTGGGAGACAGCGCGAAGTAGTAGGCTTGGTAGGCCACGGCCCCGCGAAGGTCCTGCGGCAGTCCGGATTGCAGGTGCAGCCTCCGAGAGACGGCAAGGCTACGGTAGGCCTCGGGCATGTCGGGCCAGCCAGCGGCGGACTGGCGACCGGCCATATCCTCCAGTTGGGCGAACAAGGCGTTCCTGATGCCGTGGCGGGGATGGGTGGGGTAGGCGGCCAGACGATCGGCGAAGGCCGCCCTGGCCCATTCGGAATTCAGCCCTCCGGAAGCCAACAGGTCCGGCGGGAAAGGGGTGGCCGCGTCGCATCCGTTCATGGGTCCTCCCGGGATTTGCGCCCTGCCCGGCGGCGGGGCAGGCCCCCATCAGCAATCTGGTGCGGGTCGACGGAGATTTCAAGGGTTCGGGTCAAGAAAACCGAATCCCGGCATGGCGAGCCGCTGGCGCAACGGGAATGATGCAGACAGTCCCGGCACGGAAGGGCAGGTCACATTGGGCGGTGGAGACAGCGACAGCGGTATCTGGGCGCGCTACGCGTGGTTCAACGAGCAACTCAAGGCCGGACGCTATCCCCGTCCCTCGCAGATGGCCAAGGTCTTCGGGGTCTCGGTCGACACCGCGCGGCGGACCATCGAGCGCTTCGAGCGGCACCTTGGCGCGCCCATTGCCTATGATCCCTCCAAGAAGGGTTACTACTACCCCGAGGGCTGCCGTGCGGTGGAACTGCCCCCGCTGTGGATGACGGATCCTGCCAGCCACGTCCTGCTGTGCGGCCTTGCGCTGATGGGCCACGGCGTCCGCCACGGCGATGCCTTCGCGGGCCAGCTGGCGGCGCTCTTGCCCGGCAAGTACGGCCGCCTTGCGGGGCGCCTCGCGGTCGAGACCCACGAGCACCATCCCCCCGACCGGGAGGTGTTCCTGCTGATCCTGGAAGCCATGGTGAGCGACCGGACGTTGGACCTTGTCTATCAGGCCAAGGAACGCGAGGAACCGACACCGCGGGTCATCGAGCCGCTCGTCCTGCACAACATCAACGGCAACTGGTTCCTGTATGCGTGGTGCCGCTTCCGCAAGGAGCGGCGCAACTTCGCGCTGGGACGCATCCGGGGCCTGCCGGTCCTGGGCGGGTTGTTCGACTTCGAGGCGCACGTGGCCAAGGAGGACCCGCTCAGCGACGTTCAAGGCGTCTTCGGGCAGCACAAGCGGGCCGGACGGCAGTGGGCCCGGGTACGCTTCTCGGCGGCGGCAGCGCGGTGGATTCGCGAAGAGACATGGCACCCCGAGGCCAGGGTGACGCCCCTGCCGGACGGAGGCCTCGAGTTGGAGCTTCCCTACGGGGCCGACGGGCTCGACATCATCCGGGCCGTGCTTCCCTACGGGCCCGAGGCCGAGGTGGTGGCGCCCGAGGAGTTGCGCGCACGCGCGCAGGCGGTGGTGGCAGGGACGCTGGAGCGCTACCGGAGACCGCCGGCTGCGGATTGATGGGCGAGCCAACGGTCCCCAGATAGCGTCCGCAACCTCAGTTTCACCTGCTGGCGATATGTCGCGGACCCTTGCACGTTCTGCCCCACGTTCCAGACGAAGGTGGTGGGGCGGCCGAGGGGCCTGCACGATCAACGAAAGCGAGCAATACGATGCCTAGGAGACGCCCGAACCTGAATGGCGTGATGGAGCAACTGGGGCGCATCGGGGCTCTGGTGCCCCCGGCGGATCCACTCGAATTTCCGCCCCACCGGACGCGCCCCGGTTTCGAAGTCCCGCTCTTGGACCTGGAGCCTGTGCGTTGGCCCGGAGCGTATCGCCTTGCCCCTGTGCCCGACATCTTCCTCGACTGGTGGACGGGCCACCCCGAGGATCCCTACAGCCGGGGAGAGTATCGGTCCCTCAATCCGGCGACCGAGATCATCGGCTGGTACTGCGGCTACCACAGCCATCGCCCCGAGAGGTGGGGGATCTATGTCCGGGAACGCGCCATCACGGCGGTGGCCCAGCGCCTGCATGCCCGGATGGCCCGGAAGGGACATTGCGACATGACGGTGGGAGGGGTGCGCCAGTTGTTCTTCGACAAGGTCTGGCACCACGAGTATTTCCACCATGTCGTCGAGGCTGCCGTGACACGACTGGAGTTGCGCCATGGCCTCCCGCTGTATCCCGCCTGGCATCGACAGAAACAATTCATGCGCCATACGGGGCAGTTCATACTCGAGGAAATGTGCGCCAACACCCACGCCATCCAGCAGGTCTCGACGCAGCTTCTCGACGCCTGCGATGGCCATTACCGGTCGACGGTCGCCCTCGAGGCCCTGATGGACTGGATGCGGCACCAGCCACAGGGCTACAACGCCTTCGACCAGGGCATCGGGCCCATCCACTGGATCCGGGCCCTGAGGTCACTGGCCGGGGAGGTCCTGCCCGACCATCCCGAGTTGCACCACGATTTCCTGCATGACGTGCTGGACGTGGCTGCGGGGAACGGCCGGCTGAACCGGACGGGGCCGGCGGCGGTGCCGTTCTTCCTCGTAGATCGGCTGTAGGTCGCCGCCATGCCACGCATCGTGCCGTCCCGGCTCGCGGAC